>JAKATU010000041.1 GCA_021818585.1 Acidobacteriota bacterium
GCGCTTATATCGCTGGGATACTGCTTCCTCCGTGTCATGCTCCAGAGCTATGGCCCCAGACGCATGGCTGCATATAGCTGCCTTGATGCCTCCACCCCGCGATGCATAAAGATCGTAAACAGGCTCTTAGAGCGTGACCAGCTTGACCTCGGTGATGGCCTCGACCCCGCGCAGCGCCTGCAGCACCGCATCGGTGACCGGCCCATCGGCCTGGATCACGGCCAGCGCGGTCCCGGTATGATCGCGGCTGGAGCGGCCCAGCGCAAAGTTGCCCACGTTGATCTGGTGCTCGCCAAGGATGGTGCCCACGCGCCCGATGACGCCAGGGACGTCCAGGTTCTTGAGGCTCAGCAACTGACCCTCGAGCGGCGCCTCGATATCGATGCCGTCCAGATTGATCAACCGCGCGGAAGACCCGTGCAGCACCGTACCCGTGGCCGAAACCGCGCCCTTGTCGGTGTGGAGGACCAGCTTGAGGACGGTTCCAGCGCCGCCGGTTGCGGCCTCCTGCTTGCGCTCGTGGAGCCGGATGCCGCGCTCCTCCGCCACCGAGGCGGCATTGATGCGGTTTACCTGCTCGGACTGGCCCAGGATGCCCGCGATGGCGCTGTTGCGGATCAAATCGGTCTTACCCTCGGCAATGCGGCCGTGGTAGCCAATCTCGATGCTCTCGATGCTGCCGGAGGGGAACTGCGCAACAAACTTGCCCAGCTTCTCACCCAGCGCCAGCCAGGGAGCCATCTCGATGTACTCCTCGTGCGTCATGGACGCCAGGTTGACCGCATTCTGCACCACGCCCAGCTTGAGGTACTCGCGCACCTGCATGGCGATCTGGATGCCGACAGCCTCCTGCGCTTCCGCCGTGGAGCCGGCGATATGCGGCGTGAGGATGACGTTGTCCATACCGAAGAAGGGCGATTCCTTGGGCGGTTCCTTGGTGAAGACGTCGAGCGCGGCCCCGGCCACGTGGCCGGATTGCAGCGCGGCGGCCAGCGCGGGCTCGTTGATGAGCTCGCCACGGGCGCAGTTGATGATGCGCACGCCTTTCTTCATGTTGGCGATGTTCGCTTCGTTGATGATGCCCTGCGTCTGCGGCGTAAGGCCTACGTGGAGCGTGAGGTAGTCGGCCTCGCGGAAGAGCTCCTCGGTGGAGACCAGGCGAATCGCGTTCTCACGCGCGACGGAGGCCGAGACGAAGGGATCGTGGCCGATGAGCTCCATGCCGAAGCTGCGGGCGCGGCGGGCGACCTCAAGGCCGATGCGGCCAAGGCCGAGCACGCCCAGCTTCTTGCCGCGCAGTTCGACGCCCTGGAGCGACTTCTTTTCCCACTTGCCGGCATGCATGGAGGTGTTTGCCTGGGGCAGCTTGCGGGCGAGGGAAATCATGAGGCTGAGCGTGAGCTCGGCGACGGCCACGGCGTTGGCGCCCGGCGTGTTCATGACGACGATGCCGCGGCGGGTGGCTGCATCCGCGTCGATATTGTCCACGCCGACGCCGGCGCGGCCAATGACGCGAAGATTGGGGGCGGCTGCCATGAGGGCGTCGTCCACCTGAACGGCGGAACGGACGACGAGACCGTCCGCATCGGCGAGTTCGGCAGGCAGATCCTTGATCTGGTCGTGGGGGACGATCTTCCAACCCTGCTCAGATGCAAAAACAGCAACGGTGGCAGGGGATACTTTCTCGGCGAGAACGATCTTCATTTCCTAAAAATCTCCTGGGCGACGAGGACTAGCTGGGTGATGGAATAAGCGGTGCGGGTCCTGAGTGGGACAGCGAAAAACTTGATTCTTCGGCTCTGCCGGGCTGTTGTGATCCATGGAGCCGAAGGATAATTTGCCGGGTGCGCAGACGAGCCGCGTACCCGGCTGAAGGCCGCTAAGCGTGTACCGCTTCGGGAGTGGCTGCTTTCCTGGCTTCGGCGACGCGATCAGCATAGACCTGCTGTGCGGCTGCCAGCGCCGTTCCGAATTGGAAGTTGGGGGTCTTGAGGGCTGTGGGCGCAATCTGTTCGAGCGCGCCGATGAGTGCGATGGTGTCCATGAAGTCAAAGTAGCCGAGGTGCGCGACGCGGAAGAGCTTACCCTTCATGTCGCCCTGGCCGTTGGCAATCACGGATGCGAAGCGGCCCTTGAGCTCCTTGACGACAGCGCTGGAATCAAGGCCTTCGGGTGCGACGATGGCGGTGACGGCAGCGGCAGGCGAGTCAGGCGCGAAGAGCTTGAGGCCCAGTGCCTGCGCGGCGGCGCGTGTCATGGCGGAGATGGTTTCCGCATTGTTGATCAGCGCGACGCGGCCAGCGGCGAGGTCGCCACCCGCCTGAGAGGCGATGAAGTCAAACGCGGCTCCGAGACCGGCTACGAGCGCAACGGAGGGTGTGTAAGCCGACTCGCCAGCCTTGGCGCTCTTGCGCTCGCGGCGGAGGTCGAAGTAGTAGCGAGGGTTCCTGGATGTTTCCATGGCAGCCCACGCGCGCTCGCTGACGGAGAGGTAAGCGAGGCCCGGAGGAATCATGACTGCTTTCTGAGAGCCGCCGATGAGGATGTCTACTCCCCAGCCGTCCACATCGAAGTGGGTGGTGCCGAGACCGGTAATGGCGTCGACCACGAGCAGGGCTTCGCTGCCGGAAGAGCGCAGGAGCTTGGCAATCCCTTCGACGTCGTGACGAGCACCTGTCGAGGTTTCCGTGGCCTGCATGTAGACAGCTCTGGTGTCCGGCTTGAGAGCGGCGCGGACTTCGTCGAGCGTGAAGGTGGAGCCATAGGGTTTGGTGACGACATCGGCGTTGCAGCCAAAGGCTTTGGCCAGTGCTACCCAACGCTCGCCGAACTTACCGGCGGAGAGCACGAGTACGCGGTCGCCAGGCGACGTGAGGTTCGAAACGGAGGCTTCCATGGCGCCGGTGCCGGAGCAGGCCATGAGCAGGACGTCGTTCTGGGTTCCGACGAATTCCTTGAGTTGCGCGAGGACGCGCTGATAGAGCGCACGGAATTCGGGAGTGCGGTGGTGAATGTCAGCTGCGGCCATGGCGAACTGGGCTGCCGGAAGCAGCGGAGTCGGGCCGGGTGTAAAGAGTCGGGTCTTCCGAATCATGTGGGAGTATCCTCTCTGATGATATTTTCACGCACCTGTAAATTTGCCGCAGGGGCTCTATACTTAAAAGTTAGTCTTATTTCGGAGACGCAAGATTGAGCCTTTCGAAAAAAATTGATCAGGATACCGTTGCGGCGATGAAAGCGCATAATGCGGCTCGCACCGGTGTGCTGCGCATGGTGAAAGCCGCCATCAAGAACAAGGAGATCGAAAAGAGATCTCCGTTGACCGACACCGAGGCGCTGCAGGTGCTTACGACCATGATCAAGCAGCGGCGGGAATCGATTGATCAGTTTACGAAGGGCAATCGCGCCGATCTCGCCGAAAAAGAAGCTGCCGAGATCACGATCATCGAAGAGTATATGCCTAAGGCTGCCGGCGAAGACGAGATCCGGGACCTGGTGGAGCAGACCATTGCGGATCTGGCGGTGAGTGGAGATGATCTTGGCCCGAAGGATATGGGCATGGCGATGAAGGCGGTGCAGGCGCAGCTTCAACAGAAGGGTCTGCGCGCCGATGGACGACTGGTGAGCGAGATCGTCAAGGCACGGCTGGCGAAATAGAAGACGGCCAGAGGCCAGAGAGATGCGCGGACGGGGCGATTTTGCCTCGTTTCTGCTGGGGACTTTATTTACGGGTAGGCTTGATGGTGACGAAGGTTCCGTCAGGCAATTCGCCTTCGACGAAATGCACTACGCCATTTTTTACGAATCCCAGAACTGACCCGGCTGGCTGAACTGCGGGTGGTTGGGCTTTGTTTGTGAAGAGTGAGCCGGTTACAGGGATCGCAGGTCGTCGGGGCTACTCAGATGGAGAAGCGGGGCGACCCGGCGCGAGGTCGCTGACGATGCGATGGGTTCCCTTGTCCATGGCGAGATTGGCAAGACGGTCGGCATGTCTGTTCTTGTTGCGCAGGACGTGTTCGATGCGAAAGCTCTCGAGGTGCGCGGCGCGCCGTTTCGCTTCTTCGTAGAGCGGACGCAGCTCGGGGCTGTTCACGCGGTACTTGCCGGTCATCTGCTTGACCATGAGTTCCGAGTCTGCGATGACCCGGAGATGGGTGTAGCCCATCGCCAGGGCAAACTCAAGGGCGGAGAGCAGGGCAGAGTATTCGGCGAAATTATTTGTTTTGACCCCGAGAAACTCGTAAAGCTCTTCGATTTTGTTTCCGTTGGAGTCCTCGATTCGCACGCCGTATCCGGCGGGACCGGGGTTTCCGCGCGAGCCACCGTCGCAATAAGCCGTGATCCATGAAGGCGATACGGAGGCCGGTGCCGATGTGGAGGACATGAAACGAGTTTAGCGGAGTCTACGGTGAAAAGGCTTGCAGGAATTTGTACCTCTTGCGCAGCCGCAGTAAGACAGGAAGGCAGATGACATATTCGTCAAGAACAAAGCGTACACTTTAAGAGCATAGAGAGTTTGCGCCATGAAAGATCAATCCCACAGCCCTGAGCGCAGGTTCCCGGCTCTAACGGGTCCGGCTCACATTTCGGCATCTCGCGCGTCCATTGTCCAAGGAGATGTACAGCCGATGTCAGACGCGTTGAGCCTTGTTTCGCGAGAAGCGGTTGCAAGCCATCCGCCACGCAAGATAGTGCGGACTGGAGAGATCACCTCTGAAACGGAGCTGATTCGAGAGGCTCAAGCCGGTTCGCGCGCAGCCTTTGACGCGCTGGTACGCCAACATGATCAGGCTGTGTTGCGGTTGGCACTCCATCTGACGGGTTCCGAGCAGGATGCCCAGGATGTTCACCAAGAAGCGTTTTTGAAGGCGTATAAGTCTCTGGGCAATTTTCGGTTTGAATGCTCTTTCTACACCTGGATTTATCGGATTGTGACGAACCTCTGCCTCGACCTGATGCGCAGGAGAAAATCGCGCCGCGAAGAACAGGCTGTGCTCATTGACGCGGCGGGCGGGGAGATGGATTTGCTGGTGAACGTCTCCGACGACCGGGCCGGGGCTAATCCTGACCGTGAACTGGAGCGGAAGCAGTTGGGGCGGCACATCATGTCAGCGCTCGACAAGCTGACCCCGCGGGAGCGTATGGTCTTTGAATTGAAACATTTTCAAGGGCTGCGTCTGAGAACGATAGGCGAAATGCTGAATACGACAGAGGAAACGGCGAAGAACACGCTGTTTCGGGCGACGAAGAAGTTACGCGCGAACCTGGCTACCGTTCGCTGAGCCGGGCTCAAAAATCTGCACTTTGGAAACTCCGTATGACTTGTGAGCAGGCACAGGAAAGCATTGCGCTGGCAGTTTATGGCGAATTGCCGGATGAAGAGCGGCATCTCCTGGCACAGCATCTGATGACCTGCGAGTTGTGCCGTGCAGAATACGATGCGGTGGAAGGCTTGCGGAAAGCGATGACTCTGTACCCGCAAGAGGAGCCTTCCGCGAATCTATTGGCGCGGGCGCGCATGCGCCTTGAGGAGACGCTGGACGCGGTGCCTCAGGGCGGCTGGGTGCAAAGGATGGGGCGTCGTTTCCGGCTGGGTGTGGTCCGGCTGAGTGGGGCTCCAGTTCTGGCCTCGGCATTGCTTGTATTCGGGCTCGCGGTGGGAGGTTACGGCGGATTCAAATTAGGTGCGCACAAGCTGCACCAGCAGCAGTCGAAAATGATTCTGAAGGCATTGCCGATCCGGCCGGCGCAGGTAGCCATTTCAAATGGGAATATCGAGAACACCAGTGGAAACCTGCCATCCAACGAGCCGAATGATTCGCTGATGATCGATACGGCGGCTGCGCAGATTGCCAACGTCAGTCAGATCCTCAGCGCACCCAATTCGAATCGGGTGGAGATTCGCTTTAATCGCCTGGTACCGGAATCGATTTCGGGATCCGTTCGTGATCCCTACATGCGACGCCTGCTGCTTCTGGGTGTGGTTGCTCCGCAAAACTCGATGGTACGCGACACGGCTGTGGACCTGATTGCGCGTGAGTGCGCGATGGGTGGTTGCAAGGAGGGCCCCGACCGACGGGCCCTTATGGAAGCGTTGCGATATGACAGCAACCCGGGGGTTCGACTGGATGCGCTGGCAGGACTGCAGCCATACATTGCAACTGACGTGCATGTGCGGAACGCCGTGCTGGATGCCATGCTGCATGATGCCGACCCAATTGTGCGGGTGCAGGCGATTGAACTGGTGGCGCCCATTGAGGCTGATTCCAGTGTTCGGCAGGTACTACATACGGTTGCAGAACAGGATGAAAATCCGCATATTCGGGATGTATCCGAGCAGGTTCTTCAGCAGGAGCCACCTGTACAGTGATGGAAGGCCGTTGACAGCCGGATAACGTTTCAGCCTGTCGGATCGTCTTTCAGTACGAAGAGCCGATGAAATCAGCGATGAAAATACTGAGCAAGCTGGTAATGGGTGCGATGGTGAGCGTCGTGCTCATGACGGCCATCCCCGGGCGGGCTGTTCAGGCCCGAACTTCGTCCGCCACGGCTGCAGGGCATTTTACCCCTGGATACCTTGGTGTTTACCTTCGCGTCGCAGGTCAGCAGACTGGGGGACAGACTGGCGGAGCCGAGATTATGGGGGTGGATCGTGATGCTCCCGCTGGGCATGCAGGGCTTCGACCACATGACGTGATTGTGGGGCTGGACGGGAAGCTGGTGCGCAACGACGCTGAACTCAGGGATGCACTGCAGAGCCTGCCTCCGGGGCGGTTGATCCATCTGCGACTGATCCGGGATGGCAGAACCATGAACGTAGCGGTCAGGCTTGCAAGCCGCAGGGAGGTTGAGGCTGCGGCCTGGCCCGAAGGGGTGATATTTGCGGATGGGTTTCCGGTTGAAGACTCTGAAAGCAACTTGACGGGACTTCTTTATGGCAGTCACCTGGGTCCGAATGTAAAACTGCGCGAGTTTGCGATGCTCGGCTGCGACGGGCTTGACGTGGAGCCACTGGGGAGACAGTTGGCAAGCTATTTTGGTGTTCCAGGGGGAGCGGGCCTGCTGGTGCGAAACGTGGAACCGAAGAGCGTGGGCGCTGCGTCCGGGCTGCGGGCTGGAGACGTCATTACGGCGGCCGACGGAATGCCGTCTATCACTTTGCGCGGTTGGCTGATGGTGGTTTCACAGAACCAGGGAAAAGTTGTGAACCTGAGGGTGATTCGAAATCACAAATTAAAGCTGATCCAGTACACACCTGGTGGGCGAAGCCGTTGATTTCGGCTTTCGCGCCGCGACTCTCGGAGAATTATGCTCACTTTCCAGGGAAACGGGGTTGGGAGGTGAAACTTTCCAGCTTTTGCGGCATCTGCTTGAGGTGCTCGGTTGTGATTCAATAAATAGAAGATGCCCGAAGTAATGAAACCAAGTGCGGTTGTGCGCCGAGCCAAGGCAGCGGAGCGTAAGGTCAGAGAGCTTGCTGCGGTGGCCCACTCGCTGGCTTCCACCCGACATCCCGTGATGGCGCAGATTGTGCCGATGCGGCGCTGTAACCTCTCCTGCACCTACTGCAATGAATATGACGATGTATCGAAGCCGGTGCCAATCGAGGAGATGCTGCGCCGGATTGATCATCTTGCCCGGCTGGGCACGAGCATTATCACGCTTTCGGGTGGTGAGCCGACGCTGCATCCGGATCTGGATGAGATTATCGCCCGGATTCGATACCACGGGCGGATTGCCGGGATGATCACGAATGGATACTACCTGGTTCCTGACCGGATTGTTCGCCTGAATCGGGCTGGACTGGATCACCTGCAGATTTCAATTGATAACGTGCAGCCGGATGACGTTTCCAATAAGAGCCTGAAGGTTCTGGATAAGAAACTGCAGAACCTTGCCGAGTATGCGGAATTTCACGTCAATATTAATTCTGTTGTCGGCGGCGGTATCAAGAATCCGCAGGATGCTCTTACCATCGGACGCCGGGCGATTGAGCTTGGGTTTACCTCGACGATCGGGATTATTCATGACGGGGACGGCCAACTGAAACCGCTGGGTGATGCCGAGCGCAAGGTGTGGACCGAGATGCGTCGATGGAAAAAGAAGAACTATTCGCGCTTCAATCAGTTTCAGGAAGCGATTGCGAACGGCCAGCCGAATGATTGGCGGTGTCGCGCAGGGTCACGATATCTCTACATTTGCGAAAACGGTCTGGTGCACTACTGCTCGCAACAGCGGGGTTTCCCGGGAGTGCCTCTGGCCGAGTACACGGCGGAAGATGTTCGGCGCGAGTTTAAGACAGAGAAGACTTGCGCTCCGCACTGCACGATCAGTTGCGTCCATCAGATTTCATACATTGATCACTGGCGTGCTCCGCAGACCAGTTCGATTTCACCGGGGCAGAGTTCTGAACTGGTGAAGATTCGGTCCTGACACGCTGGAAATAGATAAGCAGGGAAACTAAAACATGAAGCTTTGGAAAACATTACTGGCCGTGCCGCTGGGCATGGTCATCACCGCTGGAACGCTCTCTGTGTCCGGCTATGCTCAGTCTCAATCCAGTTCTTTGCATCAGCCCCATGGCATCAAGATCTTTCAGGCCATTGAGGATAAGTGGAGCAATGCTGTCGTGAACCCCGACCAGTACACCATGGACTTGTTGCTTGATCCTTCTTTTGTAGATATCACGGCGTCCGGCGATGTGGAGACTCGTGATGAGTACATTGCATTTCTTTTCGCCAAAGGCGGAGATCAACCGTACAGCATGCTGCAGCGTGTGACGAGCGTTCGTGAATTCGGGGATACGGCTGTGATCAACGGAACCTATTCGATCAAGGTGTCAGTAGATGGGATGCCGCGTAAAGAGCAGGGTGTTTTTACTCATGTTTTTGAGAAAACCCCTGCCGGCTGGCGATGTGTGAATGCTCAGCAGACGAATATTCCGGCTCCCAAGGCAAGTAATGTCAAAACGAAGAAACGGCATCGGCTTTTCTAGAGGCTTTCGGGCTGACTCATGAACTGAGGTCAGAGAGTGCCACGGTTGGCGTGGGGATGGATAGTGTTCACTCATCGAGGAGCGGTATCCATTCTGGCGTCAGAAAAAGCCGGATGGCTGCGATCCCCTGGGCGCCTGCTGCCTTGCACTCAGGTGCATTTGTGGCCGTTACTCCGCCCAAAGCGAATACGGGGCGTTCTTGTGCTACGGCGACTGATCGAGAGAGTGCAGAGAGCCCCACGCCGGAGACTACGTTTCTGGTTGTTACCTTTTCGAAAACAGGCGCAAAGAGGAGGAGATCGGCAAGGGGCACACGGCTTCGAATCTCTTCGATGCTGTGACATGCCGCGCTGATGGTGCAGTGACGCCCTGCCTTTGCAAAGAGGCTACGAGCTTTTTGCGCCGCCTCTGCAGGTACATCACCAGCAAGGTGTATGCCTTGGCATCCTGCTTCAAAAGCAATTGCAGCAGGTCCATTGAGCAAGACTTTCATTCCGGTACTCTCAGGGTGCGCGGCCTCCACAACTGCAGTGGCAAGCGACTTGAGTTGAGCTGGTGGGAGATCCTTTTCACGGATCTGGAGATAAGAAATGCCGGTTCGAGCGAGCGTGCGCGCGAGTTGAATCAACGCATCCTGGCGCGCATTTTCATCTCCTGGGAAAAGAGACCGCTGGGTGATGGCGTAAAGCAGCATCTAAGAGCAAATTAGCAAAAAATCAGAATTCCAGAGCTGAAGGGTTTGCTGAACTTTGCCTTTCATCTCATTCTGACTATAAAGCTGCCATTTGCGGGAGTGTGCGTTTCGTTTTGGGGCGGCCCTCCCGGAAAGGAAATAAAAAATAATCTTTGTAGCTTTAGCTGTTATCTGGCTGTTTCGGCGATAAGATGGGCGCTGAACGCAAGGAATCCTATGGCGAAATACGATCTACTGGTCATCGGTTCGGGGCCTTCCGGGCAGAGAGCGGCGGTGTCCGCGGTAAAAAAGGGTAAGCGCGTTGCCTTGGTAGAGATGCGGAGCGTGGTGGGCGGCGTATGCATTAACACGGGTACGATTCCCAGCAAAACCATGCGGGAGGCCGTGTTGCATCTTTCCGGTTATAACTACCGCTCGATTTACGGAATGAATTACCGAGTGAAGGAAAAGATCACGATGTCTGATCTTGCCTTTCGCGTTCAGCATGTGATCAAGACAGAGATTGATGTGACCGAAGCGCAGTTGTCACGCAACCTGATCGATGTGGTTCATGGTGTGGCAAGCTTTGAAGGGCCTAATCGGGTGAAGGTATCGGGACCGCAGGGAGAGTCGGTTTATGAGGCTGACTACATTCTGATTGCGGTTGGAACGAAGCCTTCCAGCACGCCGAAGGTTCCTATTAACGGGAAGACGATCATCAACAGCGACCAAATTCTTGAACTGAACCAGTTACCCCGAACGATGATTGTGGTGGGCGGCGGCGTTATCGGAGTGGAATATACGTGCATGTTCGCGGCACTTGGCGTGAGAGTCACGCTGGTTGAAAAGCGTCCCAGGTTGCTGGAGTTTGCCGATCAGGAGATTGTTGAAGCGCTTAGCTATCACCTTCGTGACAGCCGTGTGACCATGCGTCTGCATGAGGAGGTGGAGAGCGTGGAGGAGTTGCCTGACGGAACGGTAGTGGCAAATCTGGAGAGCAAGAAGAGGATTTCAGGCGATGCGTTGCTTTATGCCGTGGGTCGTCAGGGCAATGTGGATGAATTGAATCTGGCAGCCGCCGGTATTGATGCGGACGGCCGCGGGCGAATTCCAGTCGATAAGGATTTCCGTACCAAAGTGCCGCACATCTATGCCGCCGGCGATGTGATCGGCTTCCCCAGCCTAGCTTCTGTTTCGATGGAACAAGGCAGGATTGCTGTGGAGCGCGCGTATGGTAATGAAACTCTGCAGTCTAACCCGAGCTTTTACCCTTACGGGATATACACGATTCCGGAGATCTCGTTTATTGGGAAGACAGAGGAGCAGCTTACGGAAGAGGATGTGCCGTACGAGGTGGGAGTGGCGTATTACCGGGAGATTGCTCGCGGGCAGATTCGCGGTGATACAACAGGTAGGCTTAAGCTGATTTTTCACCGTGACAGCAGGCAGATTCTGGGCGTGCACATCATCGGCGAAGGAGCGTCTGAGCTGGTCCACATTGGACAGGCGGTGATGGCTTTGAACGGCACACTGGACTACTTTGTGGACACCGTATTTAACTATCCTACGTTGGCTGAATGCTACAAGGCTGCTGCGTTTAATGGCCTGAACAGGCTTGCACGGTTTGATGCTTAGCAGACGCACCAGGCACACAGCGGGTAGATTTGTCGAGAAGAGGAACAGGGCATGGCGAAATCCATTGGAGTAGTACTGACAGACCAAGTGACAGCTGGATTGGTGGAGAATCACGAACTGATAGGGGAACCGATTCATCTGCCGAAAGAGTTTGATGAAAACGGTCTGATTGAAATCCCAAAAGGGGAACTTTGCAATCTCATTTGCGATGCGGTGGTGGAACTTGTCCCCCGTGAAACAGAGATTACCGCGGTTGGTGTGGCGATGCCTGGAATTGTGATCAAGGGTGTTCTGGAAGACTCACCGAATTTGCCTCAGTTAAAGGGAACGCATGTTTGTAACGACGTGAGCGCGGAGCTACGAGAGCGTGGATTTGATTTCCCCGTAAGCCTGTGCAACGACGCAGATGCTGCTGCGGCCGGCGTCGCGGCTTCTCGCAAGGAGTACAACAAGCTGGTGCGCGTGTGGACGATTGGCAACGGGATTGGATTTGGCCGCTATCCTTATACAGAGGGTGCCTGGGAAGGCGGGCATATGGTCGTATCGCTCGATCCGAAAGAGCGTTATTGCGGATGTGGCGGCAAAGGGCACCTGGAAGGCATTATGGGTAATCGCGCGATGCGATTGCGGTTTCTTGATATGGAGCCGGACGAAGTATTTGAGGCTGCCCAAAAAGGGGATCGCCGTTGCGCAGATTTTGTCGACCTGTGGCATCGAGCACTAGCTGCTGCAACGGCCTCGCAGATCCACCTGGAGGGGCCGGGCCGCTTTTGTTACACGGGGCGTGACATTAGCCGTTTGGACCTGAATGCCCTGCGACAGTACCTGTATGAGATGGTGAAGATGAGTCCGCTTCAGAGCTATACGGTGGAGGTACTGCCGGAAGACCGGCTGCGGACTGTAGTGGGAGCCGCTGTGGCGGCCGAGCGGGGAGAAAAGTGTGAGTGACGTGCTTGCTGAGCGCAGTGGAATCCTCAGACCGTGAAGCGTTGCAGGCCAGCGCGATGGGCATGCTCGGATATTGCTTCGTGAATCTGAATGGCGAGTGCCAGCGCGCGACTGCCATCTTCTCCTGAGACTTTGGGCGTAGCGCGGGTACGAACTGACTCAAGAAAAGATTCGATTTCGAGACGTAGAGGTTCTTCATCTTTTACAACTGGCTTGTGCATAAGAAGCCCCGGAGGCAGGGGGAGACTGGAGGATGGTCCGCGGCTCAATTCTTCAAAGAGCGCCTGAGAATGCAGCGTGTCCGGCGAAACGTCAATGACCAGCAGATCTTTTCTGGCGTAGTCGAGGGAGACATATTGGTGGGGCTGGAAAAATCGGAGCTTTCGCACCCGTTCTGTGCTGACTCTGCTAGCTGTAAAATTTGCGACGCAGCCAGATTCAAATTCAATACGAACGTTGGCGATATCGACTTTTGACGAAACAATAGGGAGTCCAACCGCATGGACTTTGCGAACGGGTGATTGGGCCAGGTGAACCACAACATCGAGATCATGGATCATCAAATCCAGGACCACATCCACGTCTAGGGCTCGCGGTGTGAAGATGCTGAGCCGGTGAGCCTCAAAAAACATGGGATGACTCCGCATTTCTTCCGCCGCCATGACGGCTGGATTGAAGCGCTCAAGATGGCCGACCTGGAGAATTCTGCCATGGCGATTCGCCAAGGCCACTATTCGCTCTGCTTCAGACACCGTGAAGGCGATGGGCTTTTCCACCAGGACATCGATTCCGGATTCCAAGAGGGCGGAAGCAGCGTCTGCATGGTTCGTAGTGGGCACGCACACCGACGTAGCGTCGACGTAAACGTCACCGTGCGCTCTTGCAGACAAGAGCGCGTCTACTGACTCAAAAACTGGCGGCAAGGGGTACGGAGCATCTGCCGGCCAGCTTAGCGAAGATATCTGGTCAGGGTTAGGCTCGACGATTGCGGTGATGCGAATCGGATCTGGCGAATTTTGATGAGAGAGCGCAAGTTCGCGATAGACGCGTAGATGGTTCCGCCCGAACGCTCCCATTCCGAGGACAGCGACGTTCAGCGGGTTTCTCCTTTACCCTCAATCACCTTGAGGCAGCGTGAATAAAGGTCGAGCAAATGTTCGATCTGATCATCAGACTTGGGTGTGCTGGAGGCCACAAATCCAGTTGCTGCAGTCGCGGAGCGCGCAGCTCCAGTAGTCGTCACGACAAATTTGAGCAAGTCGAGTGCAATATCTTCGTTGCGTCGGGCAATGCTGGCGATGGGAAACGCCTGATCCATAAATGAAACTCCTCTGGGGCCGATACTAGCAAATCTGAAGCTGATTGTGGTGCTCAGATTGTACTGAGGTGAAGGCAGACGCGACCGATTAAGAAATCGTTCAATGAGTCAATGGAGGAGACCTCCAGAGTTTCAACAGGAGCATCGAGTCGGTAGGGGCGAAGAATTAAGCGATTTGAATCTGAAGTAACGTATCGGAACATAATTCTGCTACCTAGCCGCACAAGATAGAGATTGGGACGATGCAGCGCAATTTCTAAAAGAGTGTTGTGATGACGATCGATGATTAGAATGTCAAGCTCACGCAGCAGAGGCTCCATCGCAATTGCCTGCTCTGCCGTAATGCGCATGGCAATGAACCTCTCCCATGATCGGCGCAGCGAAGAGTGATGCGGCGGGAGGTGATCAAAGTCCGCTCCAGGAATGGTTATGTACGCTTGTATTGATCGAGCTGGGATGATGGGGAGCGCAATTACTGTAGATTGCGCAATAAGTGGTATACGTACGGTTTCAGCAATGGTTCCATCAGGCCACTCGCCATCATCCATCATTGGCCCAGCCAGCTCCTGAATGTCGATTTGTTGAGCGTCCAATAGCCTGTCCAGCGCCGTCAGACTCAATTTTCTCTTTCTGTGAAGGAAGTTTGAGATATGTGAGGGGCGAAGTCCGGTTTGCGCCGCCAGAAGTTTTCCTGTCACCACTCCGCACTGGATGCGCCGCCACATTTCAAGGCGCAGTCGCTCATGGAGCTGCGAGAAGGTCATTGTGAATGAGTTTCAATAAGCCACGCAGAGTCGCTGCTTCATTAGCACCAAGAAAATGACGGCTCGCAAGGCATTGTTCTTTCATCAGTAATATTAGTCTCGCCGATGCTCTCGATCATTGAAGATAACCTCAGTCGCGTTGACCCTTGAGGTCCCGACCGATAGATTCAGCACACTTTCTGAGTCGCAAAAAGAGCTAAGTCCGTATGTTTCAGGACTGCGGTTATAGCTCGCTCCTGCGAGTTCTTTCCCTGGAGATCGAGATGATCGGTCTGTCGGGTCTGCGCTCCCCCCCCAATTGACTTTTCGGAAAGTGATCCGCTGATTGCACCGAGATCAAAGTCGGGCAAGCCACAGGCGGACTCTTTCCCGATGTAGGAACGGGCAAGATCGAGAATTTATGACTCGGCATTGTCTTGGAGAACTAAACCATGGTATACCTACGAGTTTTACTGAAAGTGTGCGAAGGATGTGGCTGCCTTTGGCTCCGCGGGCAGGATAGTGGTGGCGTGTATTGTTCGGGTTGCGCGCATCGTATGAAGGATTTTCCCCGGCCAACTGCGAGAACTCGGGGCAGACGGTCTCGAGGAGCTTGTGCGTCTGTTAGTAAGGGAGGTCAAGCGTGAGCGCGGCAGCGACTATATCTTTGATTCAGGCAAGCCACAGATGGCAGTTACAAGGTACATACTCTAATAGCCGACCTAGTTATACAGTTCTGGGTGGAACTGCATTTTACCGAAGGAGAACGGAGAATCTACTTCGACGTTACATGAAAGCGTCGATGGAAATGGGGCGAACGCCGTCCCTGCTTGGTAATGCTATCTTCCGCGGACGCGCGTCCAGCTATCGTATGCGCACCTTTGAGGACTGCATCATCTTTATATTCGATGTGGAAAAGTGTCTGAAGCGCCTAGATGTCGAGTCTCAAGATCTGATCGCCCGCATCGCGCTGCAGGAGTATACCTATGAGGAGACGGCGAAGCTCACAGGCCAAAGTGAGCGCGGAGTAGGGCGCAAGTATGCATTAGCGCTGGATTGCCTCACCAGTCTGTTGATCGATGCAGAGATTCTTGACTTGTCGATCCTCTAGGGGAAGAATCGTTGGGCTTTCAAGTGCATGAAAACAATGAATCTAAAAAAACATAAGAAATGTGCCGGTAATTCGGGGTGAAATTGATATTCTGAACTTATAGATCACTTTTCATTCGGGGGACATCGTAATGTTCCCCGTTTTTCATTTTGTCTGGATGCCAGCTCGGAAACGAACATGCATCAAGCAAATGATTCCTTGTGCATTTATGACGCCAGGCATGATTCAAGATGATTGACGATAGGGAAGGCGGTAATGTCGTCTGATTTAGATATTGGGCTGAGTTTGTGAAGCAGGCAGTCTTTGAAGATGTTGCCAGTCAAATCAGATCACGTGTTTATATCTGAGAGTGGATGCAATCGGAACAAGGCCTTTTTGAGAATATGCTGAAAGTCAAAGCTGAGTCGGAGCAACACTTAATTATACAGGGTCTAGCCGAGGTTGATATGACGAAGAGGGGTTTCATGTTACGGAGAATGTTGGTGACTTTCGGTCGGCGAGGAACTGGTCGCCTGACTATGTGGCTAGTTGCTTTTGTGTTTATCGCGGCGTCATTTCCATGCTTTGCTCAGGTTGCTACTACGACAGTTCAAGGTACAGTCTATGAGGCGAATGGACAGCCTGCATCCGGAACGATGCTGATCAGTTGGCCTGCCTTTACCACTGTAGGTAATCAGGCGGTAGCGGCTGGCAGCACCAGCATTACGATAGGTACGGATGGATTCGCTAGTGTGAATCTGGCACCCAACCAAAATGCGTTTCCATCCGGAACTTACTATACAGTTGTCTACCATCTTAGTGATGGAACAGTGAATCAGGAATACTGGGTAGTTCCAGCAGCTGCCACTGTAGCTATTGGATCTGTACGCGTGCAGATTGAACCGGCGACTGTCGCAGTCCAATCAGTCAGTAAAAGCTATGTAGATAGTTCCATCGCAGCGCTAAGTACTACCTACCTGCCTACAACCGGTGGAACCATGACTGGACCTCTGACCCTTGCCGGAGATCCCACATCTGACCTCCAGGCTGCTACTAAGCGCTATGCGGATACTCTGGCAGCAGGCGATTTGCCGCTGACAGGCGGGACAATTCAAGGCGCGCTTCAGGTTGCCAACATCATTCAGAAGGGTCCAAAGATCGACGTTAGAGACTCTGATTTCAGCTTAGGTCAACCGGTTGGCGGTATCACAGTTACTAATGGAGCCTGCACTTCTGCGCCGACTGTCAGCATTCCTCCACCTCAATATTCGCAAGACGGCAGTCAAGCGACAGCCATCGCAAAGTGTGTCAACGGGCAGGTTGAGATAGGCATCACGTTTCCGGGAGGGGGCTACATCTCCTCAGAGGTTCCCACAATCTCAGGGGGAGGAACTTCAGGTGTGGCTGCAACTTTGACTTTGGCCGGCACAGCGGGTCCTGCTGATCCAACCGGAACAAGTCCCTCCCTCGCGGCGATAGAGAATGCAGTGGATTACGCATACTCACATGCAGAAACCTCCCAGTCTGTCGCAGAGGTGTACATTCCACAAGGAGTCTATGAGCTAGATGGAACCTTGCGCGTGCCTTGTGACATTTCGCTGGAAGGCGATGGCATGGCATCGACTATCTTGAATCCGATAATCAATCAAGACAACGGAATTACGGTCTACCCTGCTACTCAACATCCGGACGCATGGGACTGCCGTGGATCGATTTCTAAACTTGCTATCAATACACCGAGTGGCCACCTCTATTCGGCGACAGAACTGTCAATTCTTAGTTCCGCCGGCTTTTCTCTAAAGGATATAGATGTGTCTGGTGGGGGAGGGCGTGGAATCAGTACGCAGGCTGGAACAGAGCGGACTTACGCAAGCGATATCGAAATCGATACGGTGCGGTGGCCACTCATCTGGAATGGCAATGAGCAACACATGAAGAAACTCAATATTGCGCTGCCCGGAGCCTCTGAGGACACCGTTCAAGAACCGGACGGAAGTTACGGTAACTACTGTTTTGGAACCGGCAATTGTGTAGATGGCGAATACCCAAGCACACAGTGGAATGGCGGCAATTTAACATACGCCTCGGGGGACGGCACCACAGCAACGTTTTATATTCGCGGTAATTCTCCCCTTATTTCAACCTCTCCTATTGTGGCCGGTCAGCACTTCACGGTCGCAGGCACCACTGGAGTAGACCTGGACGGACTATACGTCGCTACAAGCGTTACCAATAATGTGACGTCAGATCCTTCTGGTTCTTGTTCTGCGACCAATGAGTGCTTTGAGGTCCAAGGAAAGTCGACCGCTCAAGGAGTTGCGACGATCACTGCGAGCAGCACCACTGCTACCTTTTCTGCCGACTCTGATGTGATTACGTTGTCATCAAACACAGGATTCTCTCCCTGGGCATCGATTTCAGGCGAGGGGATACCCAGTAATACCTGGGTTGTCGCTGTTCAGGGGGATACAGTGACGCTGAGTCAGGTGACATCAGCGGCGGAGACAGATTCGGCTGTCACTTCCATGCCGGTCTGGAAGCCGACGATTATGCCGGACCATAATGCCGCTGTGACCTTTGCAAGTGCCGCAGGCGCGATTGATGATGGGTCCATCAAGCCACTCTTTTACGCAGGCTGTTTCCATGTCAATACATTTGGCAGCAGCATATCGCACTTCTACTGTGAAGGCTTTCCCCTTAATGGACAGCCGACGGTTAACTCTACCTTGGAGTATGGAGGGGATCCGCCGGTTACTTCACTGACAGGTAATCTGAATGGAAGCATGGGGCCGCTATCACAGGTTAGCGTGGCCGACAATTCATGGTTCCAGACCTATATTAATGATCCCCAGGATATTCTTCTGTTTAATGCCGGCCAGGTCGTAAAAATAGTTCCTCAAGACTACTCTTACGGCAATACAAGCCCCTCTGCTTATGTGCAAGGTGTACTACGTGACCAATATGAGTTGGCAACTGTAGTCATGAGCCGAAACAATCAAATGTTTGTCATAGCTCGAAACGACAATGGTTCGACCGCTCCAGATGGAACTACCTGGCCCGCCGGGTCCGAGGTGGCGGAGTATCCGCAGGCCAATAGTGGATATGGTCCTCTTCTGTTTGCGGATAACCATGTCAATGCAATTAATCCCCCTTCAGGTAACTGGTCGACTGGTTGCAATGACCAGAACGAGAACATTTGCGGCAGTTACCTGATCGGTTCAATTCCGAATCAAATTAGCACTTTTTCAACTGGCCAGGCAGCGACGCAGGCTGGACTGGCCGGCGCCAACGTGGAATTGCTGGCCAATGAACGCTGGGGCTCGGGCAACGATGCATCCGCAGAGCCAGAGGGAGCAGGCTTTGTCAAGACAGTGGGTAGCGGGGGAGTAGTCATGTCCTCCTGGGGTGGAACCGCCTTGCACACGGGATACGGGAACGAAGCGACTACTGGTCAGCTTCTGGCCGATGGCTATGTGAATGTACAAAGTGCTGATGGATCGTATCCGTACGCTTCCTATACGGATCTTGATAATGGTCTGACATTCAACACTTCAGATGGCGGAGAAACAGTCAGCCATATCAATACCTGGCCGGGGGGAGATCCCTTAACAGGTTCTCCGGCCGGCAGTACGATTGGCCTGCAGTTTGAAAACTCATATTGCTACTGGGATACCTCTCCCTCTACTGGGGGGCATGCGACGAGCCGGTGGTGTTTCAGGGGTGGTCCGTCGGCATCGGGTACTGCGAGTGGATTTGAGTACGACACGTGGAACGGCTCTTCCTGGGTAAATCTATTCAATCTGGCACCTGGTGCGAGCGGCAGTGCGAATTTTAGCATTTCCGGGAACGAGAGTGTATCCGGCAATCTGTCAGCGGCTGAAATAAATGGTGAAATTACAGTGGATGGGAGCACCTATACATCACTGAACAATGCCTGGAATGCGGCGGTGGCAATTGCAAACAGCTCCGGGCAGAACCAGACGATTCGACTGGGCCCTGGTGAGTTCAATATAACGGCGACCCTTTCAGAGCCATCGAATGGGGCGTGTGTCAGTCTTATTGGTTCAGCGGGTGCAGCTACTACAGCGGATACAACGAATGCATCAACTACGTTGAATGTGCCTGCAAACCTAAATGGCCCAATCTTCTTTGCCGGCAACACAGTTCAGGCACTGGGGTGCACCTTTGAAAATCTGAACGTGCTTGCGAACCAGAATGCGACATACGGGTTTCAGATGGAGTGGTTCCGCGGTTTGATGATGGATACGGTGACCGTCAACGATACGAGTGAGGAAGCGATTTTGCTTGGAGAGGAGTCGACGACCAGCGGTCATCAGTCGAACTTTCTCATGCGGAATATTACGGTGAGCTATAGCAGTGCAAAGTTTACTCCGGCGAATAGGCCGGCCTATGGTGTTCATCTGCTAAAGACTGCGGTTGATAGCTACATGGATGACGTCCTGGTTCGAAATGCGCTGACTGCTTCGATTTATAACGAGGGAACCGGCAATACGGGAAATATGATCCATGGTTTTGGATATCCATATACGTGCACTACCGCGCCATGCGTAAATAATGCTACCAGCTCGACGGCATCTAACGCTTCCTACGCGACAAGCTATGTGATTTATGACACTGGTGGTGGCGGTTCAGTATGGAACGACACCTATATTGATAGTCCTGCCGTTGCAGGGTTTTATATTGGAGCAAACGGTGTATCCATCGATGGTGGGCATATTCAATGGCCTGACTTTACGAGTTTTCCTTCTGCGAACCTGGCTTATGTCGCAGATGGTGTTACAAATAATCTGCTTATTTCAGACATCAGTTGCCTCGGTATGAGCGCCACAGCCAATTGGATTACGTATGGGGGAGCCTCAGGTAACCCGCCTTCGTTCTCGAGCATTCATCATCTGACGGGTTGCGGGAATTACTATCAGGCTCTGGAGCCCGCTGTGACGACTGGATTTTCCAGCGGCGGGGCGAACATTAACGATCCAAGCGGCGCTGTTCCGAGGGTTTGGGCGACACCACTCTCCTCCTCTGCGAACGAGGATGCCTATTCGGCGCAGATGTACAGCGGCTACGAGGGCGACGCTTATCAGGCTCATTTCTCTGGCGTTAACCCGTTTTTTAACGTTACCTACCAGGGCACTGTAAGGACCAATGGCGGATTGGCTCTGAGTACTGTCATCAACACAGCGTCTAGCCTGACACTGACAACCGCGAATAAGAACGTGATTGCCAATGCGGCGAGCGGACCACAAACCATTACTTTGCCGAGTTGCTACACCGCAATGGCTGATCGGATGCAACCGACTGGGCTTGAACTTACGATCATTAAGTCGGACACGAGTTCCAACGCAGTTACCCTTCAAACCGTATCGTCACAGACAATCGACTACCAAGGGTCTACTGCGCAGACGTTAACCATCACCTCTCCTGAAGCAAGAAACCTGGTCTGCGGGCCCGATGATAACTGGTACGCGTATTGATTCTGAACAGTATGAGCGGCTTGGTTGCGAAGGGGGCAAGCCGCTCATCATCAGCAGGGTGAGCCCCCATGATCTTATGATGATGGGGCACGAGCTTGATTCGCGCTTGTCCGGCATTGATGGAATATTAGCGTATTTTCTGGCACGGTCCGCGCTGCAGATCAGGAGCCGCGGTGGCAGGAACGTAGCTCTTGTACCAAATCGTGTGCAGAGAGAGTATGAACGGCGCAGAGGTCAACAGAACATCATTCTGAAGGCGCGGCAACTGGGAGTGAGCACCTGGATTGCTGCGCGATTCTTTTTGAAAACAGCATTTATTCCTGGCACCCTGACAGTTCAGGTAGCCCACACCCAGGAAGCCGCGGAAAGTTTATTCAAAATGGTTCATCGCTTTTATCGATTGCTTCCAGTGGATGTTAGAGAGTCCCTGGGGCAAGTTCGCGCGAATGTGGGACAGCTGACATTCGTGGGAACCGACAGCGAATATCGGGTTGAGACGGCTGGCGACCGTAATGCGGGACGGGGGCTTACGATCAGCAATCTTCATTGTTCCGAAGTTGCCCGTTGGCCGGGAGACGCATCGGAGACATTGCAGGGGTTGCGGGCAGCTTTGATTCCGGATGGGGAACTGGTGCTGGAGTCAACGCCGATGGGTGCATCTGGCTGCTTCTGGCGGGAATGGCAGGATGCGGAGAGCACAGGTGTGGTGCAGCACTTCTTCCCGTGGTGGTGGGAGTCTGCATATGTGTCGGAGTCACCTGAGGAATCCTCGCTGACGAATGAAGAGCGGTGTTTGAGGGGACAGCATGGGCTCACACTGGAGCAGATTGGATATCGGCGACTGGTACAGAAGCGCTATCGTGAACTCGCGAAGCAGGAGTTTGCCGAGACGGCCCATGAGTGCTTTCTCGCGAGTGGCAGCTGTTATTTCGATACCGCGGTGATCGATCGAAGGCTTGTCGAGGTCAAAGATCCGGTTCTCACCAGTCTTGGCGGGCGATTGCATGTGTGGTTTCCGCCGCAGAGTAGGAGGCGATACATTGTTGCTGTTGACCCCGCAGGAGGAGGCACCCAGGGCGATTACTCGGTGGTGCAGGTGATCGATGCTGAGACGGGTTTGCAGTGCGCCGAATTGCAAGCTCATCTGACAGTTCTAGAAACAGCGCAGGAAGCGGTGAAGCTGGCAAGAGAATATGGGAATGCCCTGGTCGCGGTGGAGCGAAATAATCATGGAGTCGCGGTGATTGCATTTCTTCGCAGTGTTTGTCGCTACAGTCATTTATTTCAGCAGGGAGGACAGGACGGATGGCTTACGACGTCGATTTCACGACCCCAGATGCTGGCTTCCCTGGCGTCTGTTTTGGTGGAGACGCCCGCGCTTTTCTCCAGCAGGCGGTTGCTCATGGAATGCCGGACTTTCATACGGAAGGAAAATGGTCGAATCGAGGCGCAAACGGGGGAGCATGATGATTGCGTTTTTGCCATGGCGATCGCCCTCGCAGTAAGAGCGGGGCGATAAGGCAAGGTGCGGATGAGCCTCGATTCTGCTCGAAGGCATGTCATTTTGGATGCTTAGTCGTTGCAGTGTGTGCGGTACAGGGTAGGATGTTGAATTGCGGAGGTAATGTGGCGGTTCTGGCGATACAACATATCAAGAGGATGCGGGGCGGCGCGCAGGGGCACTTGATGTACGCCGACGACGGCGTTCCTTATGTTGTTAAGTTCCAAAATAATCCCCAGGATTTGCGTGTTTTGGTAAACGAGTGGCTTGCAACGCATCTGGCTCGGATTATTGGATTGCCTTCGCCACCTTGCGAAGTAGTGGAAGTGACTCCGTGGCTGATTGATCATTCAAAGGAGTTAAGCATCGTTGTTGGAGAACAAGTGGAATCCTGTGCACCTGGCCTACATTTTGGTTCACAGTTTATTGGTGGTTTGATGCCCGGCAACAGCGTGGATTATCTGCCGGAACAGCAATTAGCCGATGTTCGGAACCTGAAGGATTTTGCCGGGATGCTGGTGTTTGATAAGTGGACTTGTAATTCGAACGGACGTCAAGCAGTGTTTCATCGCAAGCAGCGGGAGCGCAAATACACGGCTACATTTATCGATCACGGTTTTTGTTTTGGCGCGGGAGAGTGGGAGTTTCACGATGCGCCACTCAGAGGCGTGTTCGCCAGGAACCTAGTGTATGAGGGGATAAGAGGCTGGGAGAACTTTGAACCTTGGATGACGCGAGTGCGGGAGATCGCGATTGATCGAATATGGCAGATCGCAGAGCGTATTCCTCCTGAGTGGTATCGGGCTGATGCGGAGGCTCTGGAGCAGTTGGTGGAACGAGTCTATGCCAGGCGCGAGAGAGTTCCGGAGTGGATTAGCGCATTTCGGGAATCTTCCCGTGAGCCCTTTCCGAACTGGAAGGGTGTTGCGATGGCCGGGGTGAGCAGGATGATGGGGGGAGAAATTACAGACGATGATGGTCAAGGGAGGGGTGTGTAATGCAGCGCCGGCCCTGTGAGTTTTTCCTTGTGAGGTATGTTCCTGATCCGCTTCGAGAGGAGTTTGTAAACATTGGAGTCCTCTTGCGAGATGCCGGTGGTAACGCGGCGCAGGTAAGATTTACTCGCGACTGGACGCGTGTTCGCTGTGCTGATCCTGACGCAGACATTGATATGCTGGAGGCTCTGGAACAGGAAATCGAACGGCGCTTGACTCAGCATCGAGAAGACACGCCCAATGTACTTAACACATTGGAAGATACTCTTTCCAACGGTTTGCAGATTACTGACTCTAAGGGGTGTCTGGCGGAATCTATCCCGGTCGAGATTGACCGGCTGATGAAAATGTACGTGGAGTCGCGAAAAAAGGAGCCCGCCAGCCGTGTAAGTGGAAGACAAAGGGTGGGCCGAGCCATGCGTCGAGAGTTTGAGCGGGCCGGTGTCTGGAACATGATGAGCAAGCGCATTGCAGCGTCGCAGTACACGCGGGCTGGTGACTCACTTCTCCTGGACTGCGGTTATCGCCCGAATGGGGTGATCAAAATGTTTCATGCCGTTTCATTGGATGGCGATATTGATCTAGCGAAGGTGCTTGCTTTCAGCATGCCCAGCCTAAGTGCAGGGGTGAGACGAGTAGAAGGCGCGAAGTTGGAATTGACTGCAATCGTGGAGCCGGTGCGCGAGTTGAAGAGCACGGAAGAGGAAGATATTTCGCAGTACAAATTCGGAGTGGAAGCAATGGAGGCGGCTGATATCCGGGTGCTGACTACTTCAGACCTGGGACGTGTTGCGGAGACGGCGCGTCGCGAATTGCATTTATAAGTTCAGGCTACAGTAGTACGATTCAGGTACGACGAAGGAAAACTAAAGATTATCAACCAAGGCCCGCTATTCAGCGGGCTTTTTGCTTTTGCAAACAAGGGAGGGAATGGCAGCGGTGAGATTACGAGACACATTGCAACAGGCGCGGGAATTGCTGGCGGGCGCGAGAAAGATGGGAGAGAACGGAATTGCTGAACGGAAGACCAAGGCGTTGCCGTCCATCCTCGCGCCGTATCAGATCCCTTCGCGTGCTATGCCAAAGCCCACACCGGCCAATTTGCGGCGATTTGCGGAGACCCCGGTGGTCCGTCGGGCAATCAATATCGTCAAGGACCGGGTAGCCAGTCTTGACTGGCAGGTTCGGCTAAAGCGTGACTACCGCATCGGGGACGTGAGTTACGCAAAGCGGCGCTTGAGAGCGCTAAGGCATTCGCTCGAGCATCCGAATCCTTCGGATTCGTTTCGAACGCTGATTGAGCAGGTGATCGAAGATGCCCTGGTGGGTGGCTTTGGAGCAATAGAGATGGAGACCACCGGGGACATGGAGCAGCCGTTCGAATTATGGCCGGTTGACGGGGCGACTATTCAAATCGACCCGAAATGGAACGGGAATTCTGACAGCGTGAGGTACGCGCAGCAGACTGGCCTTCCTGGAACGAACGCTTTGATTCAGTTACGGGATGACGAATTGATGTATTTCCGGACAAACCCGAGGAGCTATACGCCTTTTGGTTTGGGGCCATTAGAGGTGGCGTTTGAAACCGTGAACAGCTTTCTTGCGGCCCATAGCTTTGCAGGAAAACTGGCAAGCAACACTGTAGTGCAATACGCGTTGTGGATGAATGATGCCACTCCGTCGCAGCAGGAGCGGCTGATCCGGTGGTGGCAGGACGAGGTGGAGGGTACTGGACGGGTTCCTCTATTAAGTTCCCCTGAGAAGCCGGAGGTGCTGCGGTTTGCGGCCGGGACGGACGCCGACATGCGGATGAACTGGCAGCAGTTTCTCATCCGCATGATTGCCAACGCATTTTCACTTCCTCCGCTTTTGCTCGGACTTGAGCAGGATGTGAATCGCAGCACGGCTTCAGAGTTGATGGATGAGGCCTTTCACAGCGCAATTGTGCCCATGGCGAGGTTGATTGCTGAGCATATTACGAGGGATCTATTTGCGAAGCGACTGGGCTGGTCAGAGTTCGAATTCGTGTTTAACCAGTTGGACGCAACCGATGAGATGGAGCGGGTGGAAGTGCAGACCGCGTTGCTTGCGGCAGGAGTGCTTACGGTGAACGAAGTCCGTGCCATGAGAGGACTGGCTCCGCTACCGGAAGAGGGGAGCGCGGATGGAGATGCAGCACAGTCGCAGGATCGGATGGACGCCAAGTTGAAGGAGGTCATGCAACAGTCAGTTGTTGAGTAAGCAGGGATAGGAAGCAATGCAATTGGAAAAGATAACGGAGCGCGCATGAAATTAAGAGCCATGGCAGTAGAACTGCCGGAGGTTCCAGAGCACCCGAACCGGGTAGCATTCGAGGGCGTTTTGACAGTCGTTGATGAGCCGAGTTCAAAGCCTCCGTCCGGAGCGCGTGGACATCGAGTGGTTTTGACTCGATCGGCCGCCCTGGCTGCGTTGCCCTCGCTGCTGGGCATGGGGGTGGATTTTACGCCTTCATGGGATGGGCATGATGCAAGGCGTAAATGCGGTGTCATCACGGAAGCCGATCTGGTAGGGAGACAGTTGAAGGTTAACGGCTATCTCTTTGCGAAGGATTTTCCGGAAGTGATACGGCAACTGAGGCAAACAATGCCAGGCGAGATGGGAATGTCGTACGAACTCGCCAACGCGCGTGTGGAAGATATGAATGCCCAGATCTGGACGTTGACGCGAGCAACCTTTACGGGTGCAGCTATTCTGCTACGGGATAAGGCTGCTTATCGCAATACCCGTTTTGAACTTTCGCCGAAGCGTTGTCGCAGCCTGGCTGCGGCTGCCTCGATGCGACGGGATGGTCAACGTCCGCAACTTCGTACGCGCGGCAGCGAGCTGCCGCGCAGAACTTTTGTACAGCAACCAGGAAAGGAAACCAGATGGAAATCCATGACGTACTGAATGCCATGCAGGAAGGCATCGAACGCATGAGTGTGGCCGCCGCCACGATGGAGCGTACGGCTGAATTGATGGCGCAGGCCGGAGAAGCGCAGAAGATTATCGCGACGGCGGGAAGTGAACGCGAGCTGGAACTGGAGCGCAAGTTGGAAGATGCGGAGCGCCAGATTGCCGAGCTACGCGCTCAGGGAACCCAGTTTGCAGAGAGAGCGTCCGCAGCTCGGAAAACTCTGCCTGCAGCTACGACACAGCTACTTGCAAAGCAGGGAATCACGACGCTCGACTCTGTCGAAGCGGGTGCCGTGGATGCCGCTCTTATTGGGCTAAGCCTTGAGCAGAGAATCGCTGTGAAAGCACAGTTGTTGCGCGCCGGCGTGCTGCGGTAGGCGAATATTCCGTTGCAGCGAATTTGGCCAAATCGGAAATAGCATCAATCTGATTGGCCGAGTAAGTGTATGAGTTTTGATTGTGAAGAGGCCGCAAATTGTCGGCCTCTTTCTATTACCCGCCCTAAGGGCAGAAAGAAAAAGATGAAGGCAACTTTCTACGATATTCATTCCGCAGCTGATTACATCGGGCCCGGCGCGATCGAGGTTCCGTTTTACCAGACCGAGATCACGGACATTGTGCGGCGACGGAGCCTCTTTGGACAGCGCATCAAGCAGGTTCCCGCGACCGGGCATCCTTCACGCTACTTTGAGGAGACCGCGATCCCTAACCCGGGTACGGCCGGATTTGTGGATCCCCGCAACATTGTTGCTCCTGTTGTGAGTCCAACGCGCGTGGAGCGCAGTGTTCCGTTGAAAGCGATTGTGGCCCAGTTGAACTACAACCTCTTTGATGTAGAGCTTGGCACGCAGCAGAAGCAATTTGCTTACCTGCAGGCCAAAGACCTGGTGGATACGATCGAGGGCGTTATGTACTCGCACGATCTGGCGCTCTGGAATGGCAACGACACTTCACTGGCAACGCCTACGACAGCCCAATACATGGGTGTTGCAGCACAGATTGCGGGCGGCGGCAACACAACCACCATTGGTACGACTGCCAGCATTGTGGATGGCCTGAAGTCGACAATTGCGCAAATGGTTTCAAACTCAAACTTTGCGGTTCGCCCTACGGCGATCTATGCAAACCCTGTTCTGCTTGATTTGATCGACCGAGAAATGAAGACCGAGTTCAATGTTGTTCTGAACACGCGGGAGATTACCGCGGGATTCACTGTGAAGATGCTTTCCACGCAGGCTGGCGATCTACCGCTGATTCCTGACTGGTCGCTTAGCTATACCGGTACCCCGGGCTCTGGCACTGCGGTGCTTCCGGCATACGTGGTGACTGAAGACCTGATTGAGTACCACTGGCTCAGCGATCCGAACCCGCGTGTCTTTCAGCTTGGCTTGCCTGGATCACTCGCTTCGCAGTACGTGGTGGTGAAGTTTGGCGCTCCGGTAGTGAAGGGTGCGAACTACGCTCACTACCAGGTGCTGGTCGATCGCTAGAACTGAGAGCCGGCTTTCGCAATGAAAGTGCGATATGACGGTCGCAATTGAATGTCAGCATTCACTTACTGCCGGAGCATGCGGGTCGAACCTGGCCCACATGTTCCGGTCATATTTTGTAGAGGAGCGTTCGATGGGATATTTACAGCCAGCTCAGTATGTGAGTTATGGGCTATCAGCAGATGTGACGGATGATTGGATCACGCTTGCGTCATCTCTGATTGACTGTTATTGTCGGCGTCAGAGTTTGAACCCGACGCAATACATGGAGCGCTTGCGGGTGGTGGAGGGTTCGCAGACGGTTCGCCTGAGCCATCTTCCATTACTGCCGGTGGCGCCCGCGACTTTGCCGTTGATTAACGTCCAGGCTCGATATGGAAAGCCACGGCGTGGGCAGTTGATCTTTCCATTGCAAGATGAAGTGCTGTTTGCATTTTCCTTGCCTGGCGCATGGAGCAATATCGATCCAACGACGGTGGACTTTGTTGCGGATACCGGGGAACTTATTTTCCCACTCAATATACTTGGGCTTCCTTACAACGAGGTGATGGTTACTTATACGGCAGGGCTGGCGACCATTCCGGATGCCGTACTGGTAGCATGCGCGCAGATCGTGAAGAATGCCCAGGCTACGCCAGGCCTCAATGTGAAGTCGGCAACTATTGATCACATGGCTGTGCAGTATTTTGAGAACACGTTGATCGACGCTACAGTCCAAACGCTGTTGCAGCCTTGGGTCTCGACGAGGATGGGCTGATTATGTGCGCTGATCTTAGTATCTCAATACCTTCGGGACGCGCACGTAGGATTGCGGCGTCATTGCTGAGGGCCTGCGGTGGCACGATCGCGTATTTGCAGGTTCCGCCTGCGGTTGGAGATCAAAATGACGGCGGACAAATTGGACTCGATACGCCGAACCTGCAACTGCTGCCATTAGCACCCGCGATCTTTCAAAAAATGCGCAGCTTCATGCTCGAAAATCAAGAGCAACGGCATGAGTTACGAATCTCGGCCGATGCAGTTGCTGCGCAGGTAGCACAACTGCAGCTTACCTCTGCATCTGCCCTTTTTGCGATGGCGTCAGGGGTGGTGATTGGTGGTGAGCTCTTCATGATCGAAGCAGTATCCTGGCTCGAGGATGAGGGGGAAGTGTATTTGTATCGGTTAATGTTGCGTGAAGCCGCAAGCCGCTGGCCCTTACAGAGCCCGCAGACTGGCGCCCTGGGCTGAGGAGTTTTATGCAGAATGCAAAAGATACTTTCTATATAGCATTGCGCGATCGGCTTGCGATAGCGAATCCGGAGCGCACTATAAACCTAAGATCGGTGACTCGCCCCGGCATCATGGTAGAGGATGCTGAGTCCCCAGTTCCCTTGATTCCGTTGGATGCATTTGTATTGCGCTGGACCGGGGTCGAAATTGAATCGCATTTGGCTCTGCCATTAGTGCAACTGATCTGTGAAATCCAGTACTCGACGGCTGGAACGCAGGCATTGAGCGGGCTAGATCGCGGAAGGCTTTTGGAAGAGATGGATGCGGAATTGCTGCAGATACTTACGCCCGCCTCGACTCAAAAACTGAATTACTCAACCACTCCGGCTACCGCTATGCAGACGATGATTTTCTGGGATCAACCCGAGTTTGGTCCGCTGACGACATTGCGAGATCAGATCAGTAGAGTGGTAACGGTCACCGTGTGGAGTTGGCAGGAGGCAGGAGAGAAATGAGCACACCATCAGTGATGCCAGCGCTTACGCCGACAACGCAGCGTATACGGGCGTACTTCGCGCCAGTGAATCGTACACTTGGACAACCTACGGTTTTTGATCCCTCACTCAGTTCCGGATTCTCGTTTGATAGCCCACCTGCGCCCTGGATTGATCTGGGATGGATTGAGGGCTTTGTGCGGAAGTCCGAGAGCAAATATGGAGCGCTCGCAGCCGGAAGCCCAGCGAATGTTCAATACCAGGTTCGCGAGTCCCTGGACGCTACTGTGTCCTTGAAGTTTACCTCCTGGACGAAGCTTACGATGGCGCTTGCGACGGGCTCTCAACATATGAATGTGATCGCGGCGGCTGCGCCCGCCAGTGGAAGCGGCAATGGCTCAGGGAGTAAAGGCGTTGCACCGGTCAATCTTGCATCGACAGCTTCCAATGCTACCTTTCTTGCTATGGCTTCCAGCGATGCCGCTACCTTCGCTGCGGGATCATTGGTGGCAGTCGATATCGACTATACCGGGCAGTCGGGATTTGTCGGCAGTGGTGTGTCTGCCGCGTATGTCAGCAGTGCTGCGGACGTAAACAGCGACAGCGATTACATTCGCAGAGTGTCATTCAATGTAGCGCGTGTTCAATCCGTCAGTTCAACAGGGCTGACGCTTTCCCAGCCATTGATTGCTGGAGCTCCAACCAGCGTGATGCGTGTGCAGCCGATTCTTGGGTTTGTTGATCGTGAAGGCGGGAGTTTTTTCCAGGAGTGGTCTGCGCTTTTCATAGCACCTGGTGATCAGGGGGATCGAGTGTTTTTCTACTACCCGCGGTTGCAGGCAATCGCCGGCGCGGAAGAGTTAGCGATTCCACTAACGACACCGGTGGAGCCTACGGCGGTGATTACCTCTACCAGCCCGGTAAACAAGTTTTTGAGCACGACTGCGGGAATTGGGCCGAAGAAAGCGACGACCAGCCAGAAGAGTCCTGCGACGGTTAACCCGACAAAGGCTTCTCATAAGTCTGGGTCGGCGAAAAAGACAGATAGTGAGCGGATTTCACTCAGCGCCACCTTCCGTGCATTGCCGATAACCGACGCGAACGATTCAGAGCGAGTTGTTTGTTTTCGTACTTACATCCCAACCGCCTCCGCACTTGTGTAGGGAGTCAGCGTGAAACTTACGATCAACAACTTCGATGGGAATGGGGCAGTCGATTACACGGGCTGTATTGTGGAAGACTCAATTTTTCGAATTGAGCGGACTCTGAATGCACCTTCCCTCCTCTATGTTTCCTTGGTGCCGGCGGCAATCTCGTTGCCGATCCCTGCGCGCAATGCCCGGGTGACTTGTGCCGATGATAGCGGCAATTTGCTATTTACAGGCTATCTGGCCGTTGAGCCTGAAATGGTGCTAGCCGGCGAGGCCGTATCAGGGCAGGTCTATGTGGCCGAAGTGACCGCGGTGAGTGATGAAATTCTATTGAATAGGGCGGCCCTGGCGAAGCAGTTCTTTAGTTATGGGCAAAGCGCAGGCAACACGATCTCTACTTTGAGCAATGGACTGGGTGTAAGCGGGATCACTACGAACATTCCACAGTCGATATCGACGGTGGGTGAGTTCGTCATGAATCCCGGCGCTGCATGGTCGGGCAATGCTGCACAACTGGCAAGCGGCAGTGCCTCTGCCTATAAAGTTCTGGATGGAGTCGTTTATGTGGCTCCGGTGGGAAGCATCACTCATACGCTGGATGAATCGGATGGTACGCTCTCGGTCGCAAATCTTCAGGCCTCGCTTGTGAAGATGCTTGCCAATGATGTGACGGTATGCGGCGAGGAGGAACCCTCTGCATTTGTTACAGAATATTTTGAGGGTGATGGGGTTACCACGGTTTTTGACCTGACCGAAGTGCCGTATACGCCTCCTCCTTCCAAGGAGCAGCTTCTGGTTGATCTGTTTCAGGAGTCGTCGCTTAACCAGACCCTATGGAATTCGATGGATAACGGTTATATCTCGCTCACATCGAGTGGCCTTACCTGCGTAGGAGGGAATGGGGCAGATGGATCCACATGGGTAGCTGCGCAAGGCCGTATGGAGCTTGGTGGCTCACTTATCCTGGAAGCCAATGGCGTACAAATCGGTGCTACGACTCTCGGAGTATTGAACGGCCTGTACGATGGATCGGTTGAAAGTTCACTGTGTGTTGCGGGATTCCAGATCGCCGAGACATCCGGAACCACTTCTATTGCTCCCCTCATCATGGGGACTGTTTCCGGTACGTCGTTTGCTCCGGCGGCCGGACATGTATATACGCTGCGGTTGCGCTTGTACTCAAATGAGTTACAGCGAGTGAATCAGAGCTACTACTACCTGAGTGACCAAGGACCGACTGGAACGGGCGGAGAATACCTAACCGCGGGAGTAACAGTGATGATTGAAGTGCAGGATACTACGGCTGGGGTCGCCGGGGCACCGACCGTTCTGTACGAGGGGAGTTTGTCGCAGACGCCTTCCACTGCAGTGTATGCCCCTCTGAATAACGCTGATATTCAGTGCAGCATCGCAAGCATAGATGTAAAGCAGACTGGACCCGCATGGGTTGTAAGTACGCCGCCCGGGGGCGGCAGTGTGATTCGACGAATTGGAAGAACGGCCCAGGGAGCAAACTGCAGGATAGAGCGCAACGGTAAGCTGCGCTTTTATCCAACCTGTGTGCCTCAATCTGGTGAGGTGATCGCAGTGTCTTATCGGACCAAGCACCGGGCGGTGGCAAGGGTGGCGAGTTCGAGCAGCATTGCCAGTGAAGGCGCAGCGGGTCTTCCTGGAACCGCGGCCTGGATTGGAACAGCTCATCAACCAATTGCAAGGAATTCTGCTGATTGTGAAAATGCCGCGAATGCTTTGCTGGCGGTTGCGACAAGCCGGTCTGCAGCGTGGAAGGGCAAGTACACCGGTTGGAATATGGAGCAAACCGGCGATGTATGGCCGGGAGATATTCTGGCTATTAACTCAGCATCGGCGGGGATGACTGCCAGTGTTGTAGTGCGAACCGTGCAGATCGATTTGATGTGTTCGCAGCCTGGGCTTACTCGGTATACGATTCAGTTTGCCAACGACTGGGCGGAGGCGCTTGCCATCAAGACCAGTGCATCTGTTCCCGCCGACATCTGGCTGCCTCTGCAACCGCAAACGGCCTCACCACTTGCCAGCCTGGATGCATTGACCGTGACGAGTGTCACGAGCTCGCAGATTAACGTCAGTGCGAATGTAACGCCTCCGACAGGAGGTGGATTTGAGGTTAGACGACGAGACTGGTCATTTGGCCCAGGAACGAATTCTGACCTGGTGTTGAGAAGCCCGGTAGCGAACTTCACGATTCCGCGCGAAGCGGTCATGGAGCAATACTACATCCGCATGTATGACGGCTCTACGCCGCCGAACTACTCCCGATTCTCCGCAGCGGTTTTCGTCAATCTGCCTTTGTAAGAATGGGTCCATGTATGACTGAGTTTGAAGCACAGGTGCTGGCGGATCTTTCCGTTCTGAAGCACCAGATGGCTGCCTTGTACGGGGATGGCGAAACGGGGCGAATTGCAGCAATCGAACGCCGAATTACGGCACATGAACAGGCCTTGCAGCGGGCGAAGGGTTTTCTTTTAGCTGCGGGAGGAGTGGTCACCGCGATTGAGATGCTGATTGAGTTTCTGCGATACCGGCGGTGACAACCGAATATAATCGGCAGTTATGGCAGACAGTCCGCTGATCGGTATCGTCATGGGGTCCCGGAGCGATTATGAAGTGCTCGCTCCGGCGGTCGAGGTTCTCACCGAATTGGGAATAGCACACGAGGCGCGCATTGTTTCGGCGCATCGCACGCCCGATCTGTTGTATGAGTATGCGGAGCACGCTGAGGTACGCGGTTTGCGCGCCATCATTGCGGGGGCGGGCGGAGCTGCGCACCTTCCCGGCATGCTTGCGGCCAAGACGCTGGTACCCGTGCTGGGTGTGCCAGTGCCAGCCACGGCCCTGCAAGGCATGGATTCGTTGCTATCGATTGTGCAGATGCCGAAGGGGGTTCCTGTGGGTACGCTGGCTATCGGTAAGCCCGGCGCGGCCAATGCTGCTTTGTTCGCGGCCGAAATGCTGGCAACCACGGACCCGGATCTGCGCGTTCGATTGAAACAGTGGCGTGAGGCGCGGCGCGATGAAGTCCTGGCGATGGAATTACCGGTTTCGCAGCCACGGGAGCCGCTCGCATGAGCCCGATTCTGCCTGGTTCGACGATTGGAATTCTTGGTGGCGGGCAGTTGGGCCGGATGATGGCGATGGCTGCCCGCTCGTTCGGGTATCGGGTGCAGGTGATGGATCCTGATCCATCCTGCCCAGCCCGGTTTGTTGTAGATGCCTGCTTTGAAGGGCAATGGAGTGATGAGCGTGCGGCGGGGGACCTGGCCCGTGGCTGCGATGTGGTAACGCTGGAAATCGAGCAGCTTTCGCTGGCCTGCCTGGAGGCTGCAGTAAAGTATGCACCGGTGCGACCTGGTGCGGCTATGCTAGGGATCATCCAGGATCGAATTCTGCAGAAGAACTGGCTGCGAGATCATGGATTTCCCGTAGGCGACTATCGCTCTGCCACCTCAGAGCAAGAGCTGATCACCGCGATTCGCGAACTAGGTGGAAAGTGCTTTATCAAGGCCGCAAAGGGTGGCTACGATGGGCGCGGACAGGCGAAGGTGGGCTTTACTCCAACGGAGGCATCTGTTGACGAGCAGGGAGCCGAGGCATGGCGCGAGCTAGGCAGCCGTCCGGTGATTGTGGAAAAGGCTGTGAACCTTGACTGCGAAGTCTCGGTGATGGTAGCGCGGAGGCCAAGTGGGGAAACTTTGAGCTTTCCAACGGCTCGGAACCACCATGTGAATCAGATTCTTGTGTGGAGCGTAATTCCTGCAGGCATTCCGCCGGATTTGGAAAAGCGGGCACAGGAGCTGGCTTGCGGGATTGCCAGCCAGTTCACGCTGGAGGGGCTGCTGGCGATCGAGATGTTCGTGTCGACGGATGGCAATCTGCTTGTGAACGAATTGGCTCCCCGGCCTCACAACAGCTACCACGCCAGCGAACGGGCGTGTGTTACTAGCCAGTTTGAACAGGGTATTCGTGCCGTATGCGACTTGCCGCTGGGAGATGTTTCTGTTGTTCAGCCTGCAGCGATTGTGAATCTGCTGGGTGACTTGTGGCTGGATGTGGATGGTGGACAGCGTGTGCCTCGCTTTGATCTTGCACTGGCGGTACCGGGGGTTCGTCTGCATCTTTACGAGAAGCATACGGCTCGCAAGGGGCGAAAGATGGGGCATCTGTCCGCAGTTGGCGCAACCAGTGATGACTCGGTGGCTCGTGTGCGGGAAGCGGAACAAAGGCTCATGCAGAACAGTTAGCTGCGTGAATAAGCCAAAGTAAAGGGCCAGCGTTTATCGAGCGCCGACCCTTTGCCTGGACTGTTTTTTGCCTGGCTATCCGATGTCCTCGTTCCAGTTTTCGAGGTACTTTTTCATCTCTGCCATGAACTTGCCTGCGTCAGCGCCGTCGATGATGCGGTGATCGAAGCCAAGTGTCAGGTGAATCATGTGACGGATCGCAATCGAGTCGGCACCATCCTTGTCGGTGACGACAGCGGGCTCCTTGAAGAGACCGCCAACACCCAGGATGGCGCTTTCCGGCTGGTTGATGATGGGGGTGCCAAATTGCTCGCCGAAGATTCCGGGATTGGTGATGGTGAAGGTTCCTGAGCCAACTTCATCCGGTTTCAGCTTCTTGGAGCGAGCACGTTCCGCGAGATCCGCGATACTGCGTGCGACGCCGAGGAAGCTCTTTTCTTCTGCCTGCTTGATGACCGGGACAATGAGGCCCCAATCCAAAGCAACAGCAATACCGACATTAATGTTGGCAGGATAGCGAATTGCATTGCCTTCCATTTGCGCGTTGATGATGGGCATTTTGCGAAGAGTTGCGATGACGGCGCGCGTGATGAACGGCATGTAGGTGAGCTTGACGCCGTTATGCTGCTCGTACTTGTTTTTCTCTTTTTCGCGGAGTTTGACGATGCGCGTGAAGTCGATCTTGAAGACTGTATGCACGTGCGCGCTGGTGTGTTTGGAGTCGATCATGCGCTGGGCGATGATCGAGCGCATCTTCGACATCGGGACCAATTCGCCGGGCTGAGGCGCCGGAGCAGCTGGGGCAGATGCCGCAGGGCGCGGCGAAGGATCTGATGCCGGTACCGGTGCTGCCGGAGTTGGAGCGGGCTTGCCTGCCAGATGGGTTTGCAGGTCATCCTTGGTGATTCGGCCACCGGCGCCGCTTCCGGAAACCTTACGCAGGTCTACGTTATGCTCGCGGGCCATTTTTCGGACCAGAGGCGACGATCGCACTCCCTCAGCTCCTTCATAGACTTCTTCCGCTTCCTGGGTTGGAGCCGGTGCTGCGGGTAAGGGTACGTTTGCGGAGGGCGCTGCTGATGGCGCGGTTGCCGGTGCTTTCGCTCCGGCAGCTCCACCGATGACAGCCACGACCGTGTTGATCTGAACAGTGCTGCCGGCGGGAATCTTAATCTCAGTCAGCCTGCCGGAAACCGGCGAAGGGATCTCGGCGTCCACCTTGTCTGTGGAGATTTCGAAAATAGGCTCGTCGCGCTCGACTTTGTCGCCCACCTGCTTGAGCCATTTGGTGATCGTGCCCTCGAAGATGGATTCGCCCATCTGGGGCATGACTACCTCGTGCTTTTCATCTGACGCATCTGCAGGTCCTGAAGTAGCCGACTTGTTTTCGGCTGCCGCCGGTGTTGGCACTGAAGCCGTTGGCGCCGCGGGTACGGCAGCGGATCCTTCCTCATTGATGGTTGCAACAACAGTATTGATCTGGACTGTGGTTCCCTCTGCGACCTTGATTTCGGCAACCGTGCCGGAAACAGGCGAGGGGATTTCGGCATCGACCTTGTCAGTGGAGATCTCAAAGAGCGGTTCGTCCCGCTGAATGGATTCGCCCTGCTTCTTAAGCCATTTAGTAATGGTGCCTTCAAAAATCGATTCGCCCATCTGGGGCATGACTACGTCGGTCGGCATTCGTATTCCTTTCCGCGGTGCTGGCTGAAAGCCGTGAGAAACTCGATTATAAATGGGATGCTGGCGAGCCCGATGCGCGGCCTGCGTCTTAGCTGCTTTCGGCTCCCAAACTCATCAGTTTACTGCATGAATGCGTGGAAGCGGGAATCGCGTTTTTTTGCATCTGAGTCTCCATTAAGTATGTTCGGTTCTGGTATTCACGAGGCAGAAGTCACTCTGCTACTGCTTGTTGCGATGATCGCCCTGCTGGCTGCAGCGGCTCAGCGACTGCGTGTGCCGTATCCCATTGTTTTGCTGCTGGGAGGGCTCACTCTGAGCTTTTTCCCCTGGATTCCGAAGGTATCGATCGATCCATCCTTCATTTTTCTGATTGTCCTGCCTCCTCTGCTGTTTGCAAGCACCATCAATATTGGCTGGGCAGAGTTACGAGAAAATGCAGCGCACATTCTGATGCTGGGCCTCGGCCTGGTGGCGTTTACTGTGATTGCGGTTGCCGCGGCGATGCACTTTATTGTGCCGGGCTTCAACTGGCGGGTTGGCGCGGTTCTGGGAGCTGTCTTATCCACGACTGACACGATCGCGGTGGGAGCTGTTGCCCGTCGCGTCGGGCTTCCGCATCGTATCCTCCAAGTGATCGAGGGCGAAAGCCTCACGAACGATGCGATGGGATTACTGGCTTTGCAGTTCACCTCAGTACTCGTGGTTTCCGGTGCGATTCCGACTATATTTGCGGGGATTGGCCAGTTCATCTGGCTTATTGTGGCCGGTATTTTTTCCGGCCTGGTCGTTGCAGTGCCGATTGCCCATTTTGAGCGGAGGTTGCGATCAGTCGCTTTGCAGCTACTTGTGAGCATCGTGACTCCGTATTTTGCCTACCTGCTCGGTGAAGGCCTGCATGGATCTGGCGTACTGGCAACGGTAGCCTGCGGTCTTTACTTTGGGCATGTGCAGTCGAAGACATTCTCCTCGCAAACCCGCCTGGAGTCGAAGGCAGTCTGGGACACTATCGAATTCAGCCTGAATGGACTTGTATTTATCCTGATCGGTTTGCAGTTGCCGTCCATCCTTCACGGAATGGGGGATTCCAACTGGACGCAGAAGCTTCTCCATGCCGCCATGGTTTGCGCTCTTCTGATTGCCCTACGGTTCATGTGGGTTTTTGCTGGCGCAAGAGCGGTACAGGCGCTTCGAAATCGGTTATTTCATCGGGAAGGAGAGTACATTCCTAACCGGGTGCTGACGGTTGTAAGCTGGAGCGGGATGCGTGGTGTACTCACGCTGGCAGCGGCGCTTTCTCTGCCGAGTGATATCGCTAATGGTGCGCCGTTCCCCGAGCGACAGGCGATTATTTTCTTCTCCTATTCTGTGATTCTTGTGACGCTGCTTGGGCAGGGCCTTTCTTTGCCAGCACTGATTCGCAGATTGAAAGTTGCCGAGCCGGAGGATGTGCGGCAAGTGGCTTTGGCCGCGCGGTCCGCCGTTGTGCGCGCTGGGCTTGAGCGGCTGCAGCAAATTCGAGATCACGACAAGGATATCGAGGCGAATCGGACTGCATACGAGCTGATGGAGCGTTTTTACCGGGATCGGCTTCGCATGCTGGAACCAGAGCAAAAAGAGGAGAAGGAGCAGGCCAAGCGAGAGCGGCAACAGAATATGCAGCAGATCGCCTATAGCCTTCGCCAGGCGGAGCGAGAAGAGTTGATGCGGCTTCGAGCCGCAGGCAGGATTCGGGACATTACCCTTCGAGAAGTTGAAAGGGAGCTGGATCTGTTGGATGTGCACTGGAACAGCGCTTAGATCGGGAAGAAATGGTGGGCCCACCAGGACTTGAACCTGGAACCAACGGATTATGAGTCCGCTGCTCTAACCGATTGAGCTATAGGCCCGACTTGGGATACTCGACCACCATTCCAATTGATTGTAACTTCCGAATCATATTTAAGCGCGGATCAAAGGTTTCAAGATTCGCGGCGCGATGCAGAGGTAGGTCCGTGAATGTTGTGGTACGTCAAGGCAGATTTTATTTGTCGCTTTTGTTTTCCGGACGCTTCCATCTGCCAACCTGTTTGCGTAAAGGCGGCCTGAGATTTCCTCTTTGAATCACAATATTACTGGGTCGCAGACAGTTTTCAAACATAGAAAAGCCGAACTCGGATTACCGAGTTCGGCTTGATAATGTGGTTCAAACTCCCACTACTAATTGGCGTACCGCTGCAACCGTTCGCCTTCAAGGTATATACGCTGCTGAGGTGGTGCCGAAGACGTATTCTTTTTCTTTCCCTGTTGCTTTGCCGGGGCTACGTTGGCAATTTTCAGGGTGGGCGCTGAGGTGACCATGTGACCTCGCTCTTCACGATCAAGATCGCTTGCGCCTTCGATCAGAACTCGCTCAATTTTACGATTGAGCGCTCGCTCGAAGCGCAGGAAATCGCGTCGCTCGATGGGCGTGTAGAAAGTGGCTGCGATCCCTGTGTTCCCGGCACGGCCGGTGCGGCCAGCGCGGTGAATGAAGTCTTCGGTCATCTTGGGCAGGTCGTAGTTGATGACCTGCGCGATGTTGTCGACGTGAATTCCGCGGGACGCAACGTCAGTGGCTACCAGGACGCGAGCTTTACCGCGTTGGAAGTCTTCCAGGGCGCGATTGCGCTGCGACTGGGAGCGGTCGCCATGAATCATAGCTACCGGAACCCCGGCCTTGCTGAGGCGCTTGGCTACATGCTCCGTGCGGCGCTTGGTGCCGACGAAGATGAGTGACTGGCCCTGCTCCTCCGAAACAACCCGATGGATGAGAGCGGCTTTCTGGTCGGGATCGACTTCGTAAGCGAGCAGGCGTACGTTGCTGGACGCCTGCTGCGTGGAGCCGAAGGAGAGCCGGACTGGATTACGGAGGATTTCGTCGAGAAGGTGGGCCACAGCGGGATCGATGGTGGCCGAGAAGCAAAGCGTCTGGCGCTGCTTTGGAAGCTTGGCGACAATTCGGCGAACGGCTGGGATGAAGCCCATGTCCAGCATGCGGTCTGCTTCATCGAGCACGAGCACATCAATACGGCGAAGATCGAGGAGACGACGCTCCAGAAAGTCTTCCAGGCGTCCCGGCGTTGCGACGATAAGCCGCGCGCCGGCCTGAAGATCGCGAATCTGATTATTCTCGCTTGCACCGCCGATCAAAGATGCTGCACGTGGCAGCGACTTTCCGGCAAGCTGCGCGTACTGCTTTTCCACCTGGAGGGCGAGTTCGCGAGTCGGCGTGAGAATGAGCACGGCCGGATGCTTGCCTGCGGATGCCAGAAGGCGCTCCATGGCGGGAAGTAGAAATGCGAGGGTTTTTCCGGTACCGGTTTCGGCAGTGGCAAGCACATCCTTGCCTTCCATGGCTGGAGGAATGGCCGCAGCCTGAACGGGCGTTGGAGTAATGAATTGGTTACGGGTAAGTTGCTGTTGCAAGGAGGAGGTAAGTTTCAGTTCAGAAAATTGCATGAAAAAGCGGTCTGCTCTCTTTTGGATTGGCAGCCGTGAAGTGTTCACGTGATCTGTTTGCTCAATCGGGAATGTTGCGAAGACAAACGGGGCGTAAGAGCCCGGAGAGGATTCCGATTCAGATCTGGACCGGAACGGCACCTGCATCAGATGGCAAGTTCTAAGCTTCTCTAGAATAACACGATTTATTCCATTTGCAGAGCCAATTGCTTAACGGGAGGCAAACCGCCGACCCTGGATCTCGATGTAGACATTGATGAGCGAGAGGGCCGCTGGAGTGACGCCGGGGATACGGCTGGCCTGGCCGATGGTTTGCGGGCGCACGCGGAGGAGTTTCTCCTGCATTTCACGGGAGAGGCCGCTTACTGACTGGTAATCAAACCAGTCAGGGATTGTACGGGATTCGGCCTTTTTGAGCTTTTCTATCGATTTGCGCTGCTGGTCGAGATATCCCGCGTACTTGATTTCCGTTTCGACGGTTTTGAGTTCGTTGCGAACATGGGCGGCTAGCGTCGTGAGCGCAGACTCTTCCGGGGTGTGGTGAGTCGCATGCAGCCATGGCGTGAACAGGGACGAGTCGGGACTCTGGGTGATCTCCTGGCTGATCAGAGGCCAGATGGATTCGATGTTGACCTCTGGCCGCTTGAGAATCTGGGCATAGCTCTGTCCGATGATGGAGCCGATGCCGGCGATACCGGCGGATGCGAGTGCAGATTCCGCGTTGCTGCCCTCTTTTATGCGCGTGGTGACCAATATCTTTTCCAGCGCGACGGCACGGGCCTGTTTCAACTCGTAGTCTGCCCAGGCCTGATCGTCAATGAGGCCGAGGCGCCGTCCGTAGGGGGTGAGGCGGCGATCCGCATTGTCGATGCGCAGGTGAAGGCGGAATTCCGCACGCGATGTGAACATGCGGTAGGGCTCGTTAGTGCCCTTGGAGATGAGGTCATCGATGAGGATTCCGGTATACGCTTCCGTACGATTCAGCGTAAAAGGTGCATCGCCCTTGACGCTGAGGGCCGCGTTAATTCCGGCCATGATGCCCTGGCAGGCAGCTTCCTCATAACCACTGGTGCCGTTGATTTGTCCGGCGAGATAGAGCCCTTCCAATGCCTTGACACGCAGCGACCGGTCCAGTTCGGTAGGGTCGATCGAGTCATATTCGATTGCGTAGCCTGGGCGCAGCATCTCGGCGTTTTCGAGGCCCGGGATAGAGCGCACAATGGCAAACTGCACATCCATGGGAAGGGACGTGGACATGCCGTTGACGTAAACCTCGTGGGTATTGAGGCCTTCCGGTTCGAGGAAGAACTGGTGCCGGTCTTTGTCGGGGAACTTGACGACCTTGTCTTCAATCGAGGGGCAATAGCGCGGGCCGATGGCCTCAATTTGGCCGGAATACATTGGCGAGCGGTGCACATTCTCGCGAATGAGGCGCAGTGTTTCCGGGGTGGTGAAAGCGATGTGGCAGGAAATCTGCCGCATGGGAAGATTTTTAGTTCGGAAGCTGAAGGGCGTGGGATCGGCGTCGCCGGGCTGCTCCTGGAACTGTGCCCAGTCAATGGTGCGGCCGTCCAGGCGGGGCGGAGTACCGGTCTTGAGGCGGCAACCGCGCAGGCCGAGGCGCTTGAGGGATTCGCCAAGCAGGACTGAGGCTGGCTCACCGGAGCGGCCGGCAGGGATGCGTTCTTCGCCGCAGTGGATGAGGCCGTTCAGGAAGGTTCCGGTGGTGATGACGGTGGCGCCTGCGAGAATCGCACGATTGTCGCGCAGCCGGATGCCGGTTATCCGTGAGCCTTCCATGACGACATCAACGACTTCAGCCTGCTTGATGTAGAGGTTGGGCTGGGACTCCAGGACCTCGCGCATTTTGACACGATATTGCTGCTTGTCACACTGGGCGCGAGGCGACCAGACGGCAGGGCCGCGAGAGGTATTCAGGAGCCGGAACTGGATGCCGACGGCATCCGCAACCTCGCCCATGATGCCGCCGAGAGCGTCCACCTCGCGAACCAAGTGCCCCTTGGCAATGCCGCCAATGGCAGGATTGCAGGACATCTGGGCGATCAGATCCAGGTTCAGCGTAAATAGTGCTGTACGTAGCCCCATGCGCGCTGCGGTGGTGGCAGCTTCGCAGCCGGCATGGCCAGCTCCTACGACCACGACGTCATACTGTTCGATAAACGGCATTCAACAACTATTTTAGCGGTATTGCGGCGGTTTTTCCGACTTGGGGAACCTTGGCGCGAAGGTGGCGCAGCAGGCCCTGATAATCTGAAGCTTAAGCCTATGAGTACATTGAAAGCGGTGCGGGGTACGCGTGATTTGCTGCCCCCGGAAACTGAGCTATGGAATCGCGTGGAAGAGACGGCGCGGCGCGTTTTTGCGCGGTATCACTTTGGAGAGATCCGGACACCGATTTTTGAGGACACTTCTCTGTTTGCCCGCGGGGTCGGCGAGGAGACGGATATTGTCTCCAAGGAGATGTATACGTGGGAAGATCGTGCGCGAGCGCAATCGGAGAAGGCTCAGTCGTTGACGCTGCGGCCAGAGAATACGGCTGGGGTGGTCCGGGCCTATATCGAACACAAGCTGGGTGATAAAGGGCTGCTGCAGAAGCTGTTTTACATTGGGCCGCAGTTTAGGCGGGAGCGTCCGCAGAAGGGGCGCTATCGGCAGTTCTGGCAGATCGGGGCCGAGGTGATCGGTCCACCAAGTTCGGGCTCAGAGTCTCCCCTGCGGGACGCCGAAGTGCTGGAGATGCTGGCGAGTTTTCTGAACGAGCTGGGTATCCGGGATTGGAAACTAACGCTGAACTCGGTTGGTTCCGCGAGTGATCGGCCGCGGTATATCGAGGCGTTGCGGGAGGCTCTGAAGGAAAATGCGCCGGGCATGTGCGTCGATTGCCAGCGCCGGGCGGAGACGAATCCGCTGCGTGTGCTGGATTGCAAAGTGCCGGAAGACCAGCCAATCATTGAAACGCTGCCGAAGATTGCCGAATATCTGGACGATGATTCGAAGGCTCGCTTTGCCGCGGTATGCGCAGCGCTGGATGCGTGCGCAGTGTCATATGAAGTCAATCCGCGGCTGGTGCGAGGTCTGGATTACTACACTCGGACGACGTTTGAGTTCAGTCATGGCGAGCTTGGCGCGCAAAATGCGCTGGTGGGTGGCGGTCGCTATGACGGCTTGAGCGAGGCTATTGGCGGGTCGAAGGCACCGGGCATCGGCTTTGCTATTGGCGAGGATCGACTGATTCTGACGCTGCAAGCTCAGGCTGAGGCGGTGGCAGAGGGGTCGGCAGACGCCTATGTTGCACCGCTCGGCGAAGCCATGAATGCAGCGGCGTTGGAACTGGCGCGATACCTACGTCAGGCGGGTTTGCGAATTGAGCTGGGCGACGGCGGGTTCCGGCTGAAAAAGTCTTTTGAGATGGGGAATAAGCTGGCTCGGAAGATCGTGCTCTTTGGGGAAGACGAGCAGAAGTCCGGTATTCTGACCGTGAAGGATTTTGCCACCGGGGAGCAGGTGAAGGTGGCTCGTGAAGAGTTGGTGCACCACCTCAGGGCCAAGGGTGACGCCCCGCCTCAAGGGCGTTTGTAAGACTCAGGCCATTCTTGTTTACAGAAGGAAGAATTGCATTGCTGGATTTTTTAGGCACGAAACAACGCACGCATAACTGCGGAGAACTGCGCCCCGCAAACGCTGGGCAAGCCATAACGATTATGGGTTGGGTGAACCGCCGGCGGGATCACGGAAACCTGATTTTTCTTGACCTGCGCGACCGCTATGGCATTACCCAGGTAGTGCTGGACAAGGATTTGAGCCCTGATGGCCACGCGAAGGCCGAGCAGGCGCGGCCAGAGTACGTGATTTGCGCGACGGGTACGGTGCGTGAGCGTAGCGCGGAAACGGTAAATCCCAAAATGGCAACCGGCGGGATCGAGATTGTCGCGAACGAGCTGCTGATTTTGAACGACTCCAAGGTACCGCCGTTTTCACCGGCAGAAGAGGCGATTGGCAACGAGGAGCTACGTCTCAAATATCGTTACCTCGACCTGCGTCGCCCGGAGATGCAGCACAACTTTGAGGTGCGGCACAAAGTGGCGCTGGCGGTGCGCGAATATCTCTCAAACGAGGGATTTTTTGAGGTTGAGACGCCATTTATGACGCGTTCGACTCCGGAGGGCGCGCGCGATTATCTGGTGCCGAGCCGTGTTCACCCGGGCGAGTTCTATGCTCTTCCGCAATCGCCGCAGCTTTTCAAGCAGATCCTGATGATCTCCGGGATGGATCGCTATTTTCAGATTGCTCGTTGCTTTCGGGACGAGGACCTGCGAGCGGACCGGCAGCCTGAGTTTACCCAGATTGATCTGGAGATGACCTTCCCTCAGCAGGAAGACATCTTCCGCACCGTGGAAGGCTTTCTGAAGGCTGCTTTTGATGTCAGCGGGGAGAATATTGAAGCGCCATTTCCGCGCATGACCTACGACGAGGCGATTCGCCAGTACGGCATCGACAAGCCGGACCTGCGCCTGCCTCCGTTGACCGACGTTCGCGAGGCTTTTACGGCAGAGGAACTGGTGTCCCTGAAGATTGAAGCGGGACTTCCTGTCATTGCGATTGTGATTCCAGGCCAAGTGGAAATGAGCAACACTCAGCGCAAGGCCTTTGTGCAGGAGATCGATAGGACGGTGGGGCCTGATCTGGCCTTCCTCGATGTGCGCCGCCTTGAAAAGAGCGCGGACTATGCGGCGCTTGCCCAGCGCATCGATGCTGCAGCAGCGAAGAATTGCGGATTGGACCGCGTGGAGCCGGAAAACCGACTAATTGTTCTTTCGCCGCGGCTTGGAACCATGGCTCCAGCGATGGACCATCTGTGGCTGTATAAGAAAGCGGGTCAGCTTCGCCTGGAACTCGCCAAGCGTTTCCAGGATGAGCACAAGGCATTCGAGAAAAAAGGCGCCGCAGACGATTACAGATTCCTCTGGGTTACGGATTTTCCCTTTTTCGAGTGGGATGAAGAGACGAAGACCTGGACTTTTGCCCATCACCCGTTCACTTCACCCCACGAAGACGACCTGAAGGCTGGACGCATGGAATCGGATCCGGAAGCCGTTCGCGCGCTGGCCTACGATATTGTGCTGAACGGCACAGAGCTGGGTTCTGGCTCGATTCGTATTCACCGGCAGGATGTGCAGCAGCAGATTTTCCGCGCTCTGGGCATGTCGGACGAGGAGGCGAAAGAGCGGTTCGGGTTCTTCCTGGAAGCCTTGCAGTACGGAACGCCTCCGCACGGCGGTATTGCGCTTGGGTTGGATAGGCTGGTAATGATTCTGGCAGGGGCGAGCAGTTTGCGCGAGGTGATCGCATTTCCAAAGACAGCGAAGGCTATCGATCTCATGGTCGATGCCCCGACGCCGGTTAGCGATATACAGCTGCGGGAGTTGCATATTCGTCCCACGAAGCAATAGTTTGCATTTCATCCGCAAATAGAAGAGGCCGTCTGGAATCCAGGCGGCCATTTTTTTAGGCGCGGTCTTACTTGATTTTGCGAGTGCCGAATTTGTAGACGATACCGAGCGAGCCAGCGAATTCATCCTGATGAGTCTTGCCGTAGAAAGTGGGCTGCCAGTCGGTATAAACACGCAGAGCCCAGTGCGGCTTGAGGTTGTAGTCAGAGAATGCTCCGATTGCCATGGCAACAGCGGGCTGGGTGTTGTAAATGCCCAGATCGATAGGCTGCACATTTGCCGGATAGCCCTTGTTAAAGATTCCATACGCCGCACCCGCATCGAGATGCATGCCGAAGTCGTATTTTGGCGTCCGCAGAAAGCGCGCCGCGACACCCAGCATGTAGAAGTGCTGGGATGCTTTGTAGTTCGTTATGCCGTACCCATTGATTGGGGGAATGATGGTTCCGTAAACGTGACGGGTCGTCAGTTCCAGGCCGAAGTTGGGTTTGACCCAGTCGGTGAAGGTGCCGTTGAAGCCGTACATGTTGATGGCATGGATCTGACTGCCACGGGCCGGGTTGAAGTGCGAGTACATGAACCCGCCAAAGACGTCATAGTGTGTGTTGTACGCAGGAGCGACCGTGACTGGAGCAGTGGCGACAATCTGTGCATGCAGCGAGGCCGCAGAGAACGCAAGTGCGACGGCAGCCAAGGTGGCAAAAAAAGAACGACGAATTTTCACGCGAATCTTCTGAACCTCTCGAAATAGCCTAGAAACTCTCACGATACACGGTTGGAGCGCCCCGGCAAAGGTGGTGGCTTCAAGGTTTTGAGTTTAGAGGGATGAGTGTGCAGCACGATGTATGGCCAGCAGGTTCTGGAGCAGGGGTTTGAGCAGGCTCAGGTGAAGAGCGTTTGCGCCATCGGACCTGGCTTCGGCGGGGTTATCGTGGACCTCCAGAAACAGGCCGTCAACTCCAGCTGCCACAGCCGCGCGTGCCAGCACTGGGATGAATTCTGGCTGGCCACCGGAGACACCGTTGGCCGCCGAGGGCGTTTGCACCGAGTGGGTGCCGTCGAAGACTACGGGTGCCATCTTCCGCAGAATGGGCAGCGAGCGCATGTCTACAACGAGGTTGTTATAGCCAAAGCTGGCTCCGCGTTCGGTCAGGAAATGCCGCTGATTACCGGTGGATTGCAGCTTACTGACGGCGTGCTTCATGTCCCACGGGGCGACAAACTGACCCTTTTTCACATTGACAGCGCGGCCCGTGTTGGCGGCGGCCAGCAGGAGATCTGTCTGGCGACATAGAAATGCCGGGATTTGCAATACATCAACATGTTCAGCCACGACGGCGCAATGGCTGGGTTCGTGGACATCTGTAAGTACCGGAAGCCCGTTTTCCCGTGCGATGCGACCAAGAATCGCTGTACCGTCTTTCAGGCCCGGCCCGCGAAAGCTGGTAACCGAAGTTCGGTTTGCCTTATCGTAAGAAGCCTTGAAAATGTAAGGGATGCCGAGATCAGACGTGATTTGCTGGATGGCGTCCGCCATTTTGCGGGCGTGTGCCTCGGATTCGATGACGCAGGGGCCGGCAATGAGAAACAACTCTCCGCCGCCGACGGTTACTTGACCTAACTGAAATGAATGGCTCACACACAGTATTGAATCACAGCCGGAGAGTGTGATGGTGAAAACAGCGGGGCAATGGAAGCGGTCATTGGGGTTGTGATTATAGAGGCGGCTTGAGGTTTAGCGGCAGTTGACAGCTTGAAGCCGCGTGGATATCTTCATAACAGAATGCAGATTTGCCATCATCATCGCCACTATCACCATCACGCGACGAGTGTGCCGGCGAATCTGTCTGGATTGAAGTAGCTAAAGAGCCAGATCGTAGATTTTTAGAAGCCCGCCGGCGCGAAAGCCTGCGGGCTTTTTGCGTCAAACCCATAAAAACGCAAAAGAGGAATTTCGAAATGACGGACGCAACGATTGATTTTGGAAAGATGGAGGGCCTGGTGCCGGGCATCGTGCAAGATGCCAAGACCGGGCAGGTATTGATGGTTGGCTTTCTCAATGAGGTTAGCTACCAGAAGACCCTTGAGACGGGGTATGTAACGTTCTGGAGCCGCACGCGCCAAAAGCTGTGGATGAAGGGCGAGAGCAGCGGAAATCGTCTTCGGGTGATTGAAGCGGCGACAGATTGCGATAACGACACACTGCTCTTCCGCGTCGATGTTGAGGGAGATGGCCTGGTTTGCCACGAAGGTACTGTGAGCTGCTTTACCCGACCCATCGAGCTGACCAGCGCGCAGGAGGTGCGCTAATGGCGAACAAACTCCGTCTGGGGATTCCCAAGGGTAGTTTGCAGGATGCGACGATCGCGCTTTTCGAACGTGCAGGATGGCATATTTACGCAAACGGCCGTTCGTATTTCCCTAGTATCGATGACCCCGAGATCGAATGCATGCTCATCCGGGCGCAGGAGATGGCGCGCTACGTGAATCACGGAGTTTTGGATGCCGGCCTTACCGGGATTGACTGGGTTGTGGAAAGCGGGCTTGAGGTGGAGAGCGTTACCAGCCTGGTTTATGCAAAGCAGAGCCGTAGCAAGGTTCGCTGGGTGCTGGCCGTTCCGGAAGACTCGCCGTATCAAAAGGCAGAGGATCTTGGTGGGCAGATTATTGCCACCGAACTGGTGGAAGTGACGAAGCGTTACTTCGCAGCGAAGAACGTTCCCGTGCATGTGGAGTTCAGTTGGGGCGCGACGGAAGTAAAGCCTCCTACGCTGGCAGACGCGATTGTCGAAGTGACCGAAACCGGCAGTTCGCTGCGCGCCAATCGTCTGCGCATTATCGACACCGTGATGGAGAGCGAGACACATTTGATTGCGAACCGCAATGCATGCGCCGATGAGTGGAAGCGCAGCAAGCTCGATACGCTCGCGTTGATGCTGCGTGGAGCAATTGCCGCGCAAGGCCAGGTTGGGCTGATGCTGAATGTGGCTAAGCAGAGCTTGCCGCAGGTTCTCTCAGTACTGCCGGCGCTGAACTCGCCGACGATTTCCGATCTCAGCAATTCGGATTGGGTTGCTGTGAACACCATTCTGGAAGAGAGCGTTGTTCGCGATGTGGTTCCGAAACTAAAGGCGGCTGGAGCGACGGGTATTGTTGAATATCCACTGAACAAGGTGGTGCTGTAAATATGCGCGTACTAAGCTTGAAGGGGCGCAACTCGACGGAGGCTGAAGCGCTGCTGGCGCGGCTGCAGAACCGCAGCAACGCCAGTTATGAGCGAGTGATGCCCGTCGCTCAGCGTATTGTTGCGAGCGTGCAGAAGGGTGGCGATGCCACCCTTTTGCGCCATCGCTCTAAGCTGGACGGGTTGCCCGTGACTGTGCCGCTTGAGGTTCCTTTCGAGGAAATGGAGGCGGCCTGGCAGGAGATGACGCCCGCGTTGCAGGCGGCAATGAAGCTTGCGGCCAACAACATTCGCCGCTTTGCCGAGAAGCAGCGCCCGCGGGACTTCAGCATGCGGATAGTGCCCGGAGTTATGGTGGGGCAGAAGGTGATTCCGCTGGACTCGGTGGGATGTTATGTTCCCAGCGGTCGCTATCCTTTGCCTTCCACGATGCTGATGACTGTGATTCCAGCCCAGGTGGCTGGAGTGCGCCGGATCATTGCAGTGTCTCCCAAGCCAGCCAGGGAGACGCTTGCGGCTGCCTATTTATGCGGCGTAGCCGCTTTCTATCGGATCGGCGGCGCCCAGGCGATTGCAGCGCTGGCTTATGGAACCGAAAGCATCGCCAAGGTGGATAAGATTGTCGGACCAGGGAATGCGTATGTGACGGCTGCCAAGAAGCTGGTGAGCTTTGACTGCGGCATTGACATGCTTGCAGGGCCAACAGAAATTGTTGTCGCCAGTGAACAGGGCGATCCAGAAGGGATTGCCGCGGATATTGCCGCGCAGGCGGAACATGATCCTGATGCGATGGCTATGCTCGTGACGAGTCAGCGTGAGCTGGCCCGTTTGGTAGCTGCGAGCGTGAAGGAAAGAGTAAAGTCTAGCGCCACTGCCCGTGAAGCGCTGGCTGCGAATGGAGCTGTGATTGTTGCGAAATCGGTAGAGCAGGCTCGTGAAATTACAAATCAACTGGCGCCCGAACACCTGACTGTGGATAGCGTGGATGATCTTGCCTGGGTGCGTAACGCCGGCTCAGTGTTTGTGGGGCCATGGTCTTCACAGCCGCTTGGCGACTATGTCTCCGGGCCGAATCATACTTTGCCTACGAACGCAGTTGGCAGATTGCGTGGAGGCTTGAGCGTGATGGATTACGTGAAGCTGGTGACGGTGCAGGAATACAAAAGCGAAGGGGTAAAGAAGCTTGGGCCAGCAGCGATGTTGCTTGCTGAAGCGGAAGGTTTGCTGGCACATGCGGACGCAGTCCGTGTGAGAGTCAAGAAGGCCGGAGGCAGACGTGGATAAGCTGCAGCCTCGCGCAGGAGTGCTGCGCATGAAGGAGTACCATCCACCTCTGGGGGATCGCAGCGGACTTCGGCTCGACTTCAACGAGAACACGTTGGCTTGCTCGTCCAAGGTGCGTGAGGTGCTGGCGGCAATTTCAACCGCTGAACTCACAAAATATCCGGAACGTGCTCCGGTGGAAGCTCTGGTGGCGAAGCAGCACGGGCTTCGCCCGGAGGAAGTGCTGCTGACGAATGGGGTGGATGAAGCGATCCACGTGCTCTGTCAGACCTATTTAAATCCCGGTGATGCATTGCTGCTTCCGGTGCCGACTTACTCGATGTATGAGGTCTATGGTTCGAGCGCAGAGGCGCGAGTGGATCGTGTACAGGCCGGAGAGAACTTCGGGTTTCCGCTGGATGCGTTGATAGGAGCCATTACGCCGCAGACGCGCTTGATTGCTATTGCCAATCCCAACAGTCCGACTGGGCAAACGGTCATTCGCGAACAGATTCTTCAGGTATTGGAAGCTGCTCCTCATGCCGCGGTTCTCATCGACGAAGCCTATTTCCATTTCTTTGGCGAGACGGTGATGGATCTTGTGGGGAAAGCGCCCAATCTGATTGTGGCGCGTACTTTCTCCAAGGCCTTCGGACTTGCAGGTCTGCGACTGGGGATGCTTGCTGCCTCAGTAGAACAAATGCAATGGCTGCGGCGCGTCATTTCTCCTTATAGCGTTAACTCTCTGGGACTGGCGTGCCTTCCGCCAGCGTTAGAAGACACTGCTTATCTGGACTGGTACGTGGCGGAGGTCAATGCGGCCCGTCTCCTATTTGAGGAGGCGCTTGACCGGCACGGGATCACTCGTTGGCCGTCGCGTGCAAACTTTGTTTTGACGCGGATCGGCGTTCAACATCGCCGGTTTGTGGAAGAGATGCGGGAACGCAACGTGCTTGTGCGCGATCGCTCCAGTGATCCTGGTTGCGAAGGCTGTGTGCGGATCACGATTGGCACACACGAACAAACATTGGATGCTGTTCGGGCATTGGAAGAGACTCTCGCAGAGATTGGCTGGAAGGGGAAACGATGAAGAAATCCGCAGAAAAGAAAGTTGCGAAGGGGTTGGATGGTAAGCGCACTGCGAAGCTGGAGCGCAAGACCGCCGAGACAGCAATCAGCCTCCAACTCGTGATTGAGGGGACCGGCCAGTACAACGTTTCAACCGGCATCCGTTTTTTTGACCACATGCTGGAGTTATTTACGCGGCACGGTGCATTTGACCTGGATTTGAGCTGCAAGGGTGATCTCGATGTGGATCAGCACCATACGGTGGAAGACGTAGGTATTGCGCTTGGTGAGGCCTTTGAGAAGGCTCTTGGAGACAAACGCGGGATTCTGCGTGCAGGCTATTTTTTGATGACGATGGATGAAACCCTGGGCCTGGCGGCTGTGGATTTAAGTGGGCGCACCGCTTCGGTTGTAAAGACGAAGGTGAAGGCACGGCTTGTTGGTGACCTGCAGTCTGAACTTGTTGAAGACTTCTTTGAAGGCTTTGCCCGCGGGGCCAAGGCGAATGTGCATTTGAAGACGGTGTATGGACGGTCGAACCACCACAAGGTGGAGGCTTTGTTCAAGGCGTTTGCCCGGGCATTGCGATTTGCCTGTTCCCGGGATGAACAGTTGAAAGAGATGCTGCCAAGCACGAAAGGTCTGCTGTGATTGCGGTCGTCGATTACAAGGCCGGCAACCTGACTTCTGTGATGAAAGCGCTGCGCGCAGTGGGCGCCGATGCTGTGCTCAGCGATGAACCAGAGGTGGTATTGAAAGCTGACAAGGTTATTCTTCCCGGGGTTGGGCATTTTGCTGCTACGCAGTTTCTGCGGGAGCATGGACTTGAGCAGGCGATCCGTGAGAGGGTGCAGGTCGGCGTACCGTTTCTTGGTATCTGTGTGGGACTTCAGTGGTTGTTTGCTGGAAGTACTGAAGCGGCGGAGGCGGAGGGTTTTGGCTCCTTTGGCGGAATGTGTGAACGATTCCGGACGACTGAGTTGAAGGTTCCGCACGTAGGCTGGAATTCGATCAAGATACGTGAGGGATCGCGATTATTTGCAGGGGTTTCGCAGCATGCGTTTGTCTATTTCACCCACTCTTATTGCGCCCCGGTTGTTGAGAGCAGCGTAGCGATTGCAGAGTATGGTCAGCCATTCACAGCGGCAGTGGAGCGGGACAATGTGATGGGTGTGCAGTTCCATCCGGAGAAGTCAGCAGCCGCGGGCCGGCAGGTGCTGGAGAATTTTGTGAGGCTTGCATGCTGACGAAGCGAATCATTGCCTGTCTTGACGTCAAGGATGGCCGGGTCGTAAAGGGAGTGCAGTTTGTCGATTTGATTGACGCGGGTGATCCAGCGGAACTGGCTGTGCGCCACGCCGATTCCGGAGCAGACGAGATTGTATTGCTGGACATTACTGCCACGCACGAAGGACGCGGAATTTTGCTGGCTACGGTGCAGAAAGCGGCGGAGAGGTTGTTTATTCCATTTACCGTGGGCGGTGGGATTCGAACGCTGGATGATGCCGCGGCAGTTTTTGATGCCGGAGCTGACAAGATCAGTGTCAATTCGGCGGCGCTGGCTCGTCCGGAGCTGATTGACGAGATTGGAATCAAGTTTGGAGCGCAGGCTGTGGTGGTTGCGATTGATGCTCGGCGCAAGGAACATGGCGGCACGGAGGTATTTGTGAGCGGCGGACGCAAGCCGACGGGGCGCGATGCCGTGGCGTGGGCGCGGGAAGCGGAACAGCGCGGCGCCGGCGAAATTCTGCTGACCTCCATGGATGCGGACGGTACACGTGCGGGCTTTGATTGTGAATTGACGGCGGAGGTGAGCGAGGCCGTGCAGATTCCTGTGATTGCTTCCGGTGGCGCGGGGAGCGCGGAGCACTTTGTCGACGTGTTCCAGCGAGGTAAGGCAGATGCGGCTCTGGCCGCGAGTATCTTCCACTTCGGCATTGCCGATGTGAAGGCGCTGAAGGCCGTTCTGGCCGACGAATCCATTCCTGTGAGGCTGCCATGCTGATTCCGTCGATTGACCTGATGGGGGGCCGGATTGTCCAGTTGGTGCAAGGCGAAAAGCTCAGACTGGCATTCGATGATTTCGAGTATTGGATTGAGCGGTTTTCGGACTATCCCCTGGTGCAGTTGATCGATCTGGATGCCGCGATGCGGAAGGGCGATAACCGGTTGTTGATTGAGAGGATCACGCGGCGTCTGCCGTGCCAGATTGGCGGTGGTGTTCGTACGCCGGAGCAGGCCCGGGCATTGCTGGAGATGGGTGCGAAGCGGGTCATTTTCGGATCGGTTCTGTTTCGAGCGGATGCAGCGAGTCCTGTGGATGTGGACGCAGCTTCTGGGATTGCCGATGCAATAGGATCGGAGGCATTTGTCGCAAGCATTGATACAAAAGGCGGCAAGGTGGCGATTCGTGGCTGGCAGGAGCAGACCACGGTTTCTCCGCTGCAGGCTTTGCGGTCGCTGGAGCCCTATTGCGGCGCTTTTCTTTACACGCATGTGGATACCGAGGGAACGATGATCGGGTTTCCGTTCGACATGGCTGAGTCGCTGCGAGCCGCTACTTCGCGAAAACTGATTGTTGCCGGCGGGATACGCGAGCAGGACGAGATTGATCGTCTTCATGCCATCGGCGTGGATGCGGTGGCGGGCATGGCGGTGTATTCGGGCCATCTTCCGGCGTGATTGCGGAGCATGGCCTGCTGAGTCTGATCGGCGTATTCCCGGCTTGGTCCTGAGATGGTTGAGGCTTTGGTTTTCCGGAGCCATGAAGCGATGTACATTTTGAACGCCGCGCATGGGGTAAGATGTAAGGTCGCTTGAGCGTTTCCAGAGTATGTTTCTGCTGAGCGTGGAGTTATCAAGCGGTCAAGATCCGGAAAAGGGGATAGATAGCCGATGACTGGCAAGGGTGCAATGCGGACGGCGAAGCGCCTGGATGAGGTTGGATTTTCCGACATCGTACAGATCCGCAACAAGGTGCTGGAGCTGCGTGCGACAGGAAAGCCGGTGCATGCGTTCCATGGGGGTGAGCCTTTCTTTGACACGCCGGAACGGATCAAGCAGGGGATGATGCGCGCCCTGACGGATAACCTGACCCGGTATGCGCCGTCTTCGGGCATAGCGCCGTTGCGGGAACTGATCACTGACAAGCTGCGGAAGAAGAACGGGCTGGATGTTGCGGTTGAGGACGTGATCGTGACTTCGGGTGGAGCGCATGCGCTTTATGCGGCGTTCCAGGCAGTATTGGATCCAGGCGATGATGTGCTGCTTTTTTCGCCTTACTGGACGCCGATTCGCGACATGATCACGGCGGCAGAGGCGCGGGCGCTGCTGGTTCCGACGTCGAGCGCGCGGCAGAGCGGCATCTACGCGATGCTGGAGAAGCTGGCGACGCCGAATACGCGGGCGATCTACTACAACACGCCGCAGAATCCGTCCGGCGTGGTGTTTTCGCGGGCGGAGGCCGAGCAGGTGGCGCGGTTTGCCATGGAGCGCGACCTGATTGTGATTGCCGATGAGGCGTATGAAGATCTGGTTTATGAGGGCGAGCATGTCTCGATTGCGTTGCTGCCGGGGATGGCGCAGCGGACGATTACAACCTATACGCTCTCGAAGAGTTACGGCATGACGGGCTGGCGTGTGGGCTATGCGGTGGCCAAAGAGCCGTTTATGACGGCGCTGCGGAAGCTGGTGCTGTACTCGACGAACGGCGTTTCGACGCCGACCCAGTGGGCTGCGGTGGAGGCGATGCGGACACCGCAGGCGGAACTGGATAGGCGACGGGAGGAGTATCGCAAGCGTCGCGATCTGCTGGTAACGGGACTGAATGAGCTGGGCCTGACGTGCGCTCCGCCGGAGGGTGCGTTCTATGCCTTTGCCAACGTGAGCAAGATCAGCAAGGACAGCCGGAAGGCTGCGGGCCTGTTGCTGGAGAAGGCGCATGTAGCGACGATTCCCGGCATCGTGTTTGGTGCGCAGGGCGAGGGCCATGTTCGATTCGGGTACGCGGTGCCTGAATCCGCGATTGAAGACGGACTGGAAGCACTGCGCGGTTTCCTGCGGTAAAGCCAGGGATGGAAGCTTGTGTGAGTGAGCCCGCGGCAGCGAGACTGTCGCGGGCTTTTTCTGTTTGCGGGTGGAGGGGCGGTTAGCATGGTAGGGAAAGGAGTCAAAGTGATGCTGAAGGTTGGGGTGCCAGAGACCATCGATCGTGCGCTGCATGCGAGCCTGCCGATGGATGTGCGGGTTGAGGTGCTTACGGAAGAGATGACTGGGCCGGTGGACGTGGACTTCTGGGTGGTGCCTCCTTACCAGAAGGCGGCGGAGGCGATGTGGCGGAACCTGCGCGGGGTGCGGGTGGCGCAGTCTACCCTGGCCGGGGTGGACTGGCTGATGCGGCTGACGCCGGGTGAAGTGACGGTTTGCGATGCCCGCGGGGTGCATGACATCTCCACCGCGGAGTGGGTGGTGGCGACGACGCTGGCGATGGTCAAGTATCTGCCTTTTTACGGCGGAGTGCAGCGGGCCGGGGAGTGGAAACGGCGGTTTGAGGCGAGCGGGCTTTACAACCGGATTCATGGCGCGGAGCGGGAGTTTTACCCGCCGGTGATGGTGGAAGACCTGCATGGGAAGCGGGTTTTGATTGTGGGTTACGGTTCCATTGGCAGCATGATCGAGCGGATGATGCAGCCGTTTGGGGTGACGGTGGACCGGATAGCGCGGACGGCGCGGGAGGGCGTGCGAACGCTGGACGCGCTGCCGGAGTTGCTGCCGCTGGCGGATGTGGTGGTGCTGATCGTTCCGCTGACGGGTGAGACGCGGGGGATGATCGGCGCGGAAGAGCTTGGCATGATGAAGCATGGCGCACTGCTGGTGAATGCGGCGCGGGGGCCGGTGGTGGATACCGATGCGCTGCTGGCGGCCCTGCACGCGGGCCGGGTTCGGGCGGCGCTGGATGTGACCGATCCGGAGCCGCTGCCGGATGGACATGCGCTGTGGTCTGCGCCGAACGCGCTCATTACTCCTCATGTGGCCGGTAGCAGCCCGGGTTTCATGCCGAGGGCGATGGAACTGGCCGGAGAGCAGGTTCGGCGGATGCAGCGGGGTGAGGCGCTGATCAATGTTGTTACCGGCGACTACTGAAGTGCTTGCCGCCCGGGCGTACCAGCCGTCCAGGCAGTCGCGCTTTGCGCACCATTCCACCTTGGGTGAGGCGTCCGTCCCCAGTTTTCGGTTTCAGTTGCTGGTGGCGGTGACCTGCTTGGTTCAATCTGTCAGGCATGTTCCCGGTCAGTACCGATGTTTCAAAAAAAAGAGCGTTCACGACCCCCTACTTATTTGTGGGGAAGTTGTTGATTCTATGGGATAGGTTAACCCCTTAACAATGCGTTGCCCGCCTTGTTTTTGTGGGGAAGCCGTTGATTCCATTGGATAGGTTAGGGTACTAACGCCCTTCCGGCGGCTCCAAGATGGGAAAGGCCGGGTATTGTTTTTTGGTTGATGCTCTGGAAGTGATTGACAGGAAATGGGTTGTGAAGCGGATAGTCTTGTGCGTCTGTCAGGCTCAATCACGGGGTATGGGGACTGGTTTTTTGTCTGGGCATGAAAAAAGCAGCCGTTTGTCCGGCTGCTTTTTCAATTCCTATTTCCAGTTTAGCAATTTGGGAGTGAATTACCGGCAACTTTGTTGTGGGGAAAGTTCCTTTCTCTTGCGGTAACAACGGAACGTCAGGAAGTGCAGGTTGTCGGTTTGCCGGCGCCGGACGAGGGAGTTCGGCATGGAAGCGTGGTAACCGAGTTCTTTCAAAAAAGCTGCACCTGGACCTTGAATCCGCCCACGCGGTGTTTCCTGATTCCGGATGGTGTCTGGATCAGGCGGCGGATTTGCGGAAGCGGCGGAGGAGTTCGTTGGGGAGTTGGGAGCCGGTGGCTTTGAGGACGGCGGTGGAGACGGTGATCCAGAGGAGGGTGGCGAGGACCAGCAGGGCTAGCTCGGTGAGGAGATTGCGGCTGGGGATGAGGTAGCGCAGTCCTATGAGGGTGGCGAAGGCGATGGCTCCGGCGGTGAGGGAGCGGGCGAGTTCGGCGTATTCGAGGCCTGCGAGGGAGACCATTCCTTTTTGGTGGAGGAGGATGGCGAGGGTGAGGGTCTGGAAGAGGATGCCGATGTCGGAGGCGATGGGCAGGCCGATGGGTCCATAGGTGTGATAGAGCCACCAATAGACGGGGATGGAGACGGCGGTGACGAGGGTGCCGGCGATCATGGGGAGGACGGTGTTTCCGGCTGCGTAAAAGGCGCGGGCGTAGATGGCCTGGGCGGCCCAGAGGCAGAGCGATACGGAAAAAATGCTGAAGTAAAGGGCCATGACGTGGGACTCGGCACGGTGGAAGGCGCCGCCGCGCATGATGGCGTCGAGCAGGGGGAAACCCATGGCGAGCATGAAGGCGGAGAGCAGCAGCGAGAAGGCGAGGATGCGGGAGACGGCGGTGTTGACGGTGCGGGAGAATCCGTCGTTGTTGCGAGAGTTGAAGAGCGAGGCGAGGAATGGGAGGGAAGCTGCTCCGGCGGCCTGGCCGAGTCCTACGGGTGCGTTGAAGAACTGCTTGGCGTAGAGGAGGAGGGTGATGGCTCCGCCGTTGTTTGAGGCGAAGTAGTTGATGATCCAGTTGTCGGCGGTGACGAGGGAGACGCCGAGCATGAGAGGGACGGACATGCCGACCCACTCGCGGAGTCCGGGGTCTTTGAAGTCGAGGCGGAAGCGGAAGCGCATGCCGGCCCGATGGGCCCAGATGGCGTTGAGGAGGAATGGCCCGAGGAAGGCTCCGGCGACGGCGCCGATGGCGAGTGAGGAGGCTCCGAGCTCATGGGCGAGGACGACGCCGCCGAGGATGATTCCTGTGTTGTAGATGAGGGGCGTGATGGCCTGGAGGGCGAACTGCTTGCGGGCGAGGAGGACGGCGGAAAAGACGCCTCCGGCGAGGAAGAATAGCTGCGCGGGGAGCAGGATGCGGGTGAGGCGGACGCAGAGTGCGGCCTTGGCGGGGTCTGCGTCGAAACCGGGCAGGAGGGTGTGGACGTAGAGCGGGGCGATGAATTCGGCGCCGATGATGGCGAGCCCCAAGACGAGGGCCATGGTGGAGAGGATGACCGACATGGCTCGCTCGCCTTCTTCCCAGCGGCCCTGCTCGCGGTAGCGGCTGAGCATGGTGACGAAGACGATGGAGGAGGCTCCGCCGATGAGGAAGTACTGGAGCTTGTCCGGGAGCATGAAGGCGGAGTTGTAGGCGTCGGCGGCGGCTCCCGCGCCGAGGAGCCATGCGACGTACTTGATGCGGACGAGGCCGATGACGCGTGAGGCGGCCGCGGCGGCCATGAGCAGGAGGGTGGCCGCAAAGGCGGAATGGGTGTGCGAGGGACTGAGATAGCGGAGGGCTCGTCGCCAGAGTGAGGTGGGCGCGGGGGATGCCGCTGGAGGCTGGGCGGAGGGTTCCATGGATGGGATGAGTTTACTAGGGGTGGGTGATGGTTGAGGGCTTTTGGAATCTGTGCGGGTACTGTGGAGGAGATCGTGTAATGTGAGGCGCTTTTCTGATTCCACCGAAGCGGAGCCTGGATGGGGGAGCCACTTTGAAATCGGACGCCTTTGGGGTCGGCGCTTTGCGCCGATTCCCGCGTCCCCTTCGTGGACATGGGGCACCCATGTTGCTCCGGGTGGAATTAGAATCACTTTTGCATGGCGACTACTTTACGTTCTTACTGCAAGATCAATCTGGGGCTGGCGATTGGGCCTGGCCGGGCGGATGGTTTCCATGCGCTGACTACGCTTTACCAGACGGTGGGCGCTTATGATCTGGTGACGGTTTCGGCCGCGGCGGCGAGCGCGCGCAAGGGCTCGATTGCGATGACGTGCAACCATGCCGGAGTTCCGGTGGATGCGCGGAATACGGCTTGGAAGATGGTTGAGAAGGCGCTGGCTGTGCTGGGTCCCAGGATGGATGTTGCGCTGGACGTTGCGATCCACATTGAGAAGCGGCTGCCGGTGCAGGGTGGTCTGGGTGCTGGTTCGGCGAATGCGGCGGCGGCTCTGATTGCGCTGGAGCGGGAGTTGAAGCGGCAGCCGGAACTGGGTACTGCGCAGTTGACGGGGCCGGAGAAGTTATTGGTGGCCTCGGAGGTGGGTTCGGATGTGCCTCTGTTTTTGATTGGCGGGTCGGTGCTGGGTGTGGGGCGCGGCGAGGAGGTTTATCCGCTGCCGGATTTGCCGCCGACGCATTGTGTGCTGGCGCTGCCGGAGGTTGGGGTATCGACGCCGCAGGCTTTCCGGGACTGGGATGCCTTGTATACGCTGCCGGCGGGACCGGCTCCGGGACTGGCTCTGGGGCTGGGTTTGCACCGTGAATTGACCCGTTTACAGGCCTCCGATAAACTAAGTGAGTTGAGTCGCGCTCTGGCCTCGGCCATGTGTGAGCCGTACTCCTCCGGTGTCTTGCCTGATGGCGAAGACCATGCCGAGAATCCAGTTCTCGCGCTTGTCCGAACCGGGATTGAAAACGACTTTGAAGAGGTCGTGTTTCGTCAGCATCCCCCCCTCGGTGAGATCAAGCGCATCCTCATGGATTCTCCGGTTCCGGAGCAGGCGGCACTTTATGCGGCGCTGTCGGGTTCGGGGTCTGCCCTGTTTGGGCTGTACCGGGATGAGGCGGCGGCGCGGGCAGCGGTGGAGCGGCTGACTGGAGATGGAATTCGCGCGCTGCAGACGGTTACGCTGACGCGCAGGCAGTACTGGGCTGAGATGATTGGGTAGTTGTCAGTTGGCTGTAGAGTTTTCGAACCCCACTCATCTCGATGATGCTGTGATGAATGGGGCACCCTAGGGGTCGTTAAGTTGTAAGGAAAATGCAGGTTCCTCCGCTGCGGCGCTTCGCGCCTTCGGTCGGAATGACAAAGTTTTAAGCTGTGCCGGTTTTTGTAGTATTCAGAGTTTTTAGATGGGCGATCGACTAATGGTAGGTCAAGTGCCTTTGGAGCACTTTGTCTAGGTTCGAATCCTAGTCGCCCAGCCAGAGTTTGCAGTACGACAGCAGTGCGGCATGAGTGGGAAGAGCAGTAACGCTGCGCCCGCCGTGCCGGAGCCCCGGCGGCAAGTTGCCGGAAACATCAGGACACCAACGCAAACCAGCTTGGGAGAATCTTGTGAATGCAGATAAGACGGAAACCGTGGCAGTGGCAAGCGAGCCTGAAGAGTCAGGCAAAGGCAAGAAGAGCATGACGTCGGCGGAACGGCGGCGGGGACGGCATTTGAGCGAGGGCCGTCAGTTCAAGATTTTTGCGGGTTCAGCGAATAAGGCTCTGGCTGAGAAGGTCTGCGAGCATCTTGGGGTTTCGCTGGGCGAGACGAAGATGCAGCGCTTTGCCGATGGGGAGATTTACTTTCAACTGCTGGAGAATGTGCGCGGCGCGGATGTGTTTGTAGTGCAGCCGACGTGCAATCCGGTGGACCAGCACCTGGTGGAACTGCTGATTATGATTGACGCGCTGAAGCGCGCATCGGCAGGGCGGATTACGGTGGTGGTTCCGTATTACGGTTATGCGCGGCAGGATCGTAAGGACCGGCCTCGCGTGGCGATTTCGTCGAAGCTGGTTGCGGATTTGATTACGACGGCAGGAGCGAACAGGGCGCTGTTCATGGACCTGCACGCGGCGCAGATCCAGGGATTCTTCAACATCCCGGTGGATCATATGTTCGCGAGCCCGGTGATGGTGAGCTACTTCCGGGAACTGGGGCTGGAGAATTTGACGATTGTGTCGCCGGACGCGGGCGGCGTGGAACGGGCGCGGTTTTTCGCGCAGAAGGTCGGCGCTCCGCTGGCGATTGTGGACAAGCGGCGCACGGATATCAACGTGACCGAAGTGATGAACGTGATTGGTGACGTGAAAGGACGGACCTGCCTGATTGTGGACGATATTGTGGACACGGCAGGGACGCTGGTGAAGACGGTCGACGCGCTGCTGAACGAGGGCGCGACGAAGGTATACGCATGCGCTTCGCACGCGGTGCTTTCCGGTCCGGCGATTGAGCGAATCGCGAACTCGCGGCTGGAGGAACTGGTGGTCACGGACTCGATTCCGCTGACGGAAGAGGCGCAGAAGGTAGAACGGATTAACGTTCGATCGATTGCGGGCTTGCTGGCCGCGACGATTGAGAACATTCACATGGAGTCGAGCGTGAGCTCGTTGTTCAATTAAGGACAGCTATTAACTCTTAGCTGATGCAATTTGAGGAAGTGAATTTGCCGGGCCGGAAGGGGTTTGGCTTAACCAAAGGGAGCGGAAAGGAAGAACGAGCTAAAAGCTAGAAGCTTTTCTGCCGTGCCCGAAAGGATAAAGAGATGATTAGTCAGGAAGTAGTACAGGCAACGCCCCGTGAGGGCAAGTTCAACAAGAATGCAGCCCGTCGCGTGCGCGCGAAGGGACGGATTCCGGCAGTGGTTTATGGAGCGGCGGAGCCGCCGCAGGCCATTGAGCTTGATCCGAAGCAGATTACCCGGATTCTGCACTCGGAAGCGGGTCATAACACGATTTTCGACCTGCAGATTGCGGGCGGAGATGCGAAAAACAAGGCCATGATCGTGGACTGGCAGTATGAGCCGATCAAGGGCAACCTGATCCACATTGATCTGAAGCGGATTGCTCTGGATAAGGCGATTCGCGTGGAAGTGCCGGTTAAGCTGATTGGCACGCCCGCAGGCGTGAAGGTGCAGGGCGGCATTCTGGACCAGGTGCTGCGCGAGGTAGAAATCGAGTGCCTGCCTAGCGATATTCCGTCGCATATTGACGTGGACGTGACGGCGCTGGTGTTTGGCCAGGTGCTGCGTGTGGAAGATTTGCCGCATGGCGGCAAGCTGAAGTTTATTACCGATGCTTCCAACACGGTGGCTCACGTTGTTTCCATAAAGGAAGAGGTAGCGGTATCGGCCGAGGATGCGCTGGCCACGGCCAGCGCGACGGAGCCGGAAGTGGCGAAGAAGGGCAAGGCCGAGGCAACGGGCGAGGCCAAGAAGTAAGTGGGGGGCGTGCTGCTGGTGGTCGGGCTTGGGAATCCCGGGATCGAGTACCAGTTCACGCCGCATAATGCCGGTTTTCTCGCGATTGATGCGCTGGCAGACGAGTATGGTGCGACGGTGAGTAATCGGCGTTGCCGCTCGCTGACCGGCAGGGCGCAGATTGCGGGGCGGGAAGTGATTCTTGCGAAGCCGGAGACGTACATGAACCTGAGCGGGCTGGCAGTGGCGGCGCTGGTGAAGGAGTTTCACGCCGATCCTCTGAAAGACCTGCTGGTGCTGTACGACGAACTGGATTTACCGCTGGGGACAGTCCGTGTGAAGGAACGCGGCAGCCCGGCGGGGCATAACGGAGCGCGATCGCTAACAGGGTCGCTGGGAACGAGCGACTGGGCGCGCATCCGGATAGGAGTAGGACCCGCGGGGGGTGAAGATGCTTTCCGCAGGGGCAAGGATTACCTGCTGACGCCGTTGCGCAAGGCCGATATGAGTGTGTTGGGCGATGCGCTGGAACGGACGGTGAAGGCAGTGGAGATGGTGGTGGCGCGGGGAGTTGGCGCCGCCATGAACGAGTTCAACCGCAGGGAGCCGAACGGCCTGGCGGAGTAGCTGAAATTTACGGGAGGCAGACGGTGAAAGGCTGCCGGCTTTCCGAGGAAAAGAGAAACAGATGGGACGTTTTTACGAAGTGATGTACATCGTTCGTCCGGATATTGCGGACGAGGAGTTGGATAAGCTGATCGCGGGATTTGAGCATACGGTTACCAGCGGCGGCGGCGCGGTGCGGACGACGGAGAAGATGGGCCGCCGGAAGCTGGCGTACCTGGTGCGGAAGTTCAGCGAAGGCCAGTACGTGCTGATGACGATTGACGCCGATGGCCCGCTGGTGGCGGAGCTGGAGCGCCGCCTGCGCGTGACGGAGCCTGTGATCAAGTTCATCACGGTTCGCATGGATGAAGAGACCAAGCGGATTGAGAAGCTCAAGGCGATTCGCGCGACGCGCCAGAGGAACAGCGATCGGCCCGCGGCAGAGAGTGCCAAGGCGACCGATGAGGCGGAAGAGGTGGAAGCCGCCGAGCCCGAGACGGAAGAGGCCAAGGCCTAGCCTGAAATTCAGGGCGTGGTCAGGATGGAATGGCGGCCTGCAAGCGACCGCCTGGATCGAGAATATTGACCTGCTGCGATGGAGCAGCGGAGAAGGATACGAGCAATGAGCGAAGAGACGACGCAACGCACGCAGGAGAGCGGCGCATACGGTTCAGGACATGGTGGTGGGCGGCCCTCGGGCGGATCGCGACCAGGCGGCGGTGGGCGGAAGTTTTTCCGCCGAAAGAAGGTTTGCAAGTTCTGCACGGAGAGGATTGACGCGATTTCATACCGCGATGTGCGGCTGTTGCAGCAGTTTGTGGCCGAGCGCGGCAAGATTGTGCCCCGCCGTTTGACGGGCGTGTGCACGACGCATCAGCGTCGACTGACGCGCGCGATCAAGCAGGCGCGGAATATCGCGTTGCTGCCTTTTGCGGCGCGCTACTAAGAATCGAGCGAAGGAGCGCCGGGAGAAGTGCGGCCAAGTGCCGCTGCGGCGCGTGAAGACTGGAGAATAGAGATGGAAGTCATTCTGAAGGAAGATGTCGAAAAGCTCGGCCATCGCGGCGACACGGTGAAGGTTGCCGATGGGTACGGGCGGAACTACCTGCTGCCGAAGAAGCTCGCGATTGAGGCGACGGCGGCCAACAAGGCAGTGATTGAGCAGATGAAGGCGTCGGCGGTTCGCAAGTCGGCGAAGGAAAAGGAAGAGGCGGCGCAACTGGTGACTCAACTGGATTCGGTTTCGCTGGTCTTCGAGCGCAAGGTGGGCGACCACGAGCACCTGTTTGGTTCGGTGACGTCGTCGGACATTGCGAAGCAGCTTGAGGAGAAAGGCTTCCAGATCGATCGCCGGAAGATTCACCTGGACGAGCCGCTGAAGCAGACGGGCGAGTTCCACGTACCTGTGAAGCTGCACCGCGAAGTGACGGCGCACGTGAAGGTAACGGTGAAGGGCGAAGGCGAGGAAGTTGCCGCAGCTCCTGCTGAGGAAGCTGCCGCCGAGTAAGCGGATTTTCCGGTGTTCGGGGAGAATGGATGTGTTGAAAAGCGTGAGCCTTTGCGGCTCACGCTTTTTTGTTTGCAGATAGAGAACGGAGGGCCGCCGGGATGGGCGGCCTGTTTTATTTTTTGGCGTCGTCGGCGGGGGTGGTCTTTTTGAGGGGCTTGCGCGCGAAGTAGTAGAGGGAGAAGACGAGCAGGCAGAACATGCCGACCGAGACCCAATCGTTGTAGAGGAAGGTGTGGGGCATGGTGATGATATTTTCTTTGTGGGTCACGCTTTCATAGAGCTTGAGGGCGACGCCTACGAGACCCATGATGCCGCCAGCGGCGATGAGTCCGCTGGCGTAGAGAGAGCCGGGGCTGATTTCGGATTTGAGGTCGTCGTTTTCGCCGGATTTTTCGGCTGCGCGGTCGATGATGAGCCGAATGACTCCGCCCACGAAGATGGTAAGGGTAGTGGCGATGGGCAGATAGGCTCCGACGGCGAAGGAGAGCGAGGAGATATTGAGGAGCTCGACGGCCAGGACGAGGAAGACGCCGATGAGGACGAGTCCCCAGGGAAGCTGGCGGGTGAGGATGCCGTTGATGACGGTGGCCATGAGACGAGCCTGTGGCGCGGAAGCCTGGGCGCTGCCGATGCCTTCGATCCACTGGACCTCGATTTTGCCGTCCTCGGGGTTGTAGAGGTATTTGCCGTCGGGGAGGGTGTGAGAGCCGAGCGCGTTGAGGACGAGGTACTGTGTGGACGGCTGCATGTAGGTGGTGTGGTTAGAGCGCGTGATCTGGATTTCGGTTCGGGTAAAGTGGCCCTGGATGTGGACGCCCTGGTGGGGTGCGGAGATGTTCCAGGTCATGTTCATGGGCTGGAACTCTTCGAAGGCGCGGTTCATGCCGTTGAGGACCAGTCCGATGGCGACGGTAGAGACGCAGACGCCGATCAAGAGGGCGAGCTGTTGCTTCCAGGGTGTGGCGCCGATGAGGAAGCCGGTCTTGAGGTCCTGGGAGGTGTCTCCGGCATTGGCGGAGGCGATGCATACGACGCCGCCGATGGTGATGGCGAGTGCACCGAAGGCTGGAGCTGTCCAGCCTTTGACGAGGAAGATGGCGGAGCAGGCCATGAGGGTGGCGATGGTCATGCCGCTGATGGGGTTGGCGGAGCTTCCGATGAGGCCGACGATGCGGGAGGAGACGGTGACGAAGAGGAATCCGAAGATGACGATGAGCAGCGATGCGGAGATGTTGGCGATGATGCCGGTTTGCGCGCCGGGAACGGGCTTGAAGGTGAGGAAGAAAAAGATGAGAACGACGATGACGATGCTGCCGAGGATGACCGCGCTCATGGGAAAGTCGCGCTGGGTGCGGGGCGTGTCTGATGTGGGGGCCGATGCGGCAGATTTTTGGGATGCGGATTTGCGCAGGTCGGCGAAGCCGGATTTGAGAGCGGTGACGATGGTGGGCGCGGTTTTGAGGAGGGTGATGAGGCCCGCGGCGGCGACGGCTCCGGCGCCCATGGGGCGGATGTATGCGGCCCAGAGGTCGCCGGGGGACATTTGCGCGATGGGCCTGGTGCCGGGGTAGAGCGCGCCGGGGAAGTGGGAGCCGAAGAAGTAGATGGCGGGCATGAGCACGAGCCAGGAGAAGACGCCGCCGGCGAAGATGGTTCCGGCGACGCGGGCGCCGATGATGTAGCCGACGCCGAGGTATTCCGGAGTGACGTCGGCGCGGATGGCGGCGCCTTTCATGATGTGCTGTGCGCCGAGATTGGGTTCGTAATTGGGGGTGGAGGGCCATGCGGCGAGAAGGTTGGAGTTTTGAAAGAGAGTGTAAAGGGAGCCGAGGCCGAGGGCGATGAAGACACGGCTTGCGAAGGAGCCGCCGTGCTCGCCGGCGAGGAGAACGTCGGCGCAGGCGGCGCCTTCAGGGTAAGCGAGGTTGCCGTGTTCTTCGACGATGAGCTGGCGGCGGAGGGGAATCATGAAAAAGACGCCCAGCCAGCCGCCGAGCAGGGCGAGGATGAAGATGCGGGAGTACTCGAGGCTGAAGCCGAGGAAGATGAGCGCGGGGAGTGTGAAGATGACGCCCGCGGCGATGGATTGCCCGGCGTTTCCGGTGGTTTGGACGATGTTGTTTTCAAGGATGGATGCGCGGCCCAGAGCGCGGAGGACGCTGATGGATAAAACGGCGATGGGAATGGAGGCGGCGACGGTGAGTCCTGCCTCCAAGCCAACGTAGACGGTGACGGCGCCGAAGACGAGGCCGAAGAAGCTGCCGAGGAGGATGGCGCGGACGGTGAATTCCTTGCGGGAGTCGCTGGGGCTGACGTAGGGCTGGAAGTTGGATGTGCTCAAGGCTGCGTGTCTCCGTGGTGCGCTTGGATAAATGCCGGAACGGTGAAGTTTACCAGCCGGTGTGGAGGTTGGGAACTAAAGATGAGTGGAAGCGGGGTGGTTGCGAGGGGTGGCGGGCTTTACTTGAGGCGGGAGTGGGTTCATACTCGCGGGCGCGGAGTGAATGAGCATTGGAGGTGAAGGATGGCAATCGTGGACTGGAGTGCCGCGATCGGGTATGCGCAGCTTGTGAATATCGCTTACAGTGTAGATCCGCACGGCTCCTATGATGCCGGGGCAATTGGAAATATCGGGAAAGCCGGCTACCAGTTTATTGATGCGATTTACGGGAGCGACCTGGCTACGGATGTTGATCCGCACCTGGGGGACACTGTGACCTATGGTTTTTTGGCGCGCTCGGATGCCGGAGAGCTGGTGGCGGCGATTCGTGGAACGGAAGGGATTTTTGAATGGATACATGATGCTGCCTTCCTGCTTGTTCCGGACCCGATCGATGCGGGTGGCGGGCTGACGGAGGATGGATTTAAGACGATTTACGAGTCGCTGCGTGTGGGTCGCGCGGATGATGCACAGACGCCGATTCAGGCAATGGAGGCGCAGGTGCAGGCGGGTGGAGTGGCGAGTATTGTGGTGGCGGGGCACAGTCTTGGGGCGGCGCTGGCGACACTGCTTGGTCTTGCCGTGGGTATGGCTTTCGGGCAGAAAAGCGGCGTGAAAGATCGCGCCGTGTATACGTTTGCGAGTCCGCGGGTGGGTAACTCGCTGTTCAGGTATACGTATGATGCGGTGATGCCGCAGACGTACCGAATCCATAATCGCCCCGATATTGTCCCGAAGCTGCCGATGCTTCTTTACCGACATGTAGGTATGGGTCTGGAACTGAATCCACCGTTCCTGTCGCTGGAGTGGACGCTGATCTGCTGGCATTCTCTGGACACTTACCTGTGGCTGATGGATCGTGCATCGGGCGGAAACACGCTGGCGGTGGACCGGGATTGTCGAGGCTTGCGATATCCGGGGCCTCAATAGAAAAAGGCCCGTCCGAGACGGGCCTGATGGGTGTGCAGGAGCTTACTCTTCGCGATAGCTGCGCTGGTAGGTTCGCGTGATGCGGTCGTGCCAGCCGAGGCGGTCTTCGTCAAAGAGCGACCAGAGGAAGCCGAGACCGAGGGGGAGGGCCGAAAGCAGGAGGAATCCGATGCGGGAGCGGGTGGCCTGGCGTGTGGGGTTTTCATCGTCGAAGGTGCAGAGGGCGATTTTTGCGTAGCGCATGCCGGGTGTGGCTTCCGCGAAGTTGAGGAAGAGGTACTGGTAGACAACGAAGAGGGTGAGCAGCGCGCCGGCTGCGCCGATGAGGGCAATTTTGCCGGTGGGAATGTGGGTCGTGCAGGCGACGAAGGCGGTGACGAACATGAGGAAGCCAGCGCCGACGAGGCAGACGTCCACTATTCCGGCCATGAGGCGATCCTCAAGGTTGGCGGTGTAGATGGGAGGATCGAGGAGCATCGAGGTTGCCTGCGGAGTGACCTCAATGGCGTCGAAGAAGGACGCGGGCGCGGCGACGGGCTCTTCATCGAGGCGGATGGGGTTCCGCTGAGGCGTGGAGGGCGGCGGAGCGATGTGGCTTTCGATGGCCGGTGCGGTTTCGACGGATGGGGCTGCTTCGATTTGGGGTTCCGGCTCGGCTACGGTGGTGGCGACTGGTTCTGCCTCAAAGATGCGGAGCTGGGACTGCTGCTCTTCTGCAGTGTACTCGGGGCTTTGTTCCTGGCGGGGACGCGCCTTGCGGGACGCGACGAGTTCGCGGGGAAACTCGATGATGCGGGCCGGGAGCGGTTGCGTGGGTTCGACGGGCTGGCTTGCCAGCTCCGCGAGCAGGGAGAGCGTTGGGTCTTCTTCGGGTTCCGGCTGGGCTTCGGGTTCTGCTATGGGTTCCGGTTCGGCAAAGAGCATTGGAGCGATTGCGTCGGCTGCCGGAGTGGGTGGGATGGGGGAGGGATCTGGCTGCGTGGTGATGGTGGGAGCGATTTCGGCTTCCTGCGGAGCCGCGATAGAGCCGGAGAAGAATTCAGGAACGGGGGAGGGCTCAAATTCTGCCCAGCGGGTGACGCGGGCTCGGGGTTTGGCTGCGGCCGGCTCGGCGATGGATTCTGCCACTTCCGCGGCGGATGCTTCAAAGAGGCTGGGTTCGGGCTCGGGCTGAGCGGCGCGCTGCCGGGGGGCTTCGGTTGAGCGAGTGACGAGGCGGGCGGGAGCCTGCGCGGCTTCCTGCTCGAGCATTTCGCGATAACTGGGCGCCTTGGAGTAGCGTTCTGCGACGCGGGCGGCGATGCGGCTGGCCGCGGGCGGACGTGGCGCGGGTGTGAAAGATGGTTCCAGTTCGGCGAGACGGCCCTGGAGTTCCGGCGACAGTTTACGGCGCGAGCGGTGCTCGGTGAGCTTGGCGGCGACTTCTTCTTTCCAGGCAGGCAGACTCTGCGATGTGCTCAAGGTTCCCTCATACCTCCCGTTCTGGTCCTGCACTGAAAGTAGTGCGCGGCCAGAACGTGCTAAGCCAATGATCGAACTAAATGGAGAGGCGGGGAAGTCACCAGAGATGTACATCTGCATTCGCGTGGAGGCTTCACGCGCGAGAGCAGGGTCGACACTTCAATCACCAGAGCGGCGGTGTTTCCGCGGTTCGGAAAGAGCGCACTTGCTTTGCTATGCTGAACTTTGTTCCCGCGATGAAACTCCGCTGTTTTTGGTTTATCACGCTGCTTACCGTGTGTCATCCGCAGCTTCTCGCGCAGGTGGTAACCACCCAGCTACCCCCCGCGCAAGAGGCAACGGCGACGCTGCCAGAGGCTCCCTCGCCGGAGATACGCCTGCCCGTGGCGCAGGTGGTTCCGCAGCCGCTGCCGGGTACGCCGGTGCGGATGCAGTACCAGCGGCTGCAGGTGTTGCGGGTTCCGCACGGGAATGAGTATGTGCTGACGGGGCACATCGTTCTTTTTTACCGGGACTACATTGTTCACGCGGACAAGGCGACCTATAACAGCGCGACGGGCGAGGTGGTGGCGCAGGGCCACCTGATGGTGGATGGCGGTCCGGATGATGAGCACATCCTGGCAGACCATGGACGCCTGAACGTTAAGAACAATACGGCAGAGTTTTTTGATGTGACGGGCACGCTGGGCGTGCGCAAGGTGAGCGGGCACAAGGCGGTGTATACGTCGCAGAATCCTTACGTGGTGACGGGCAAAGAGGTGCAGCAGCTTGGCAAGGGTCACTACCGGGTGATAGACGGCACGATGACGGCGTGCCGGTTGCCGAAGCCGGACTGGCGATTCTATGCGCGGCACATTGAGTTGAACAACGGCAAGGCGTCCGCGGCGAATGCGAACTTCCGGCTGTTTGGCGTGCCGATTTTGTGGGTTCCTTATGTGAGGCACGAGATTCGGAATTTGCGGACGAGCGGGGTTCTGCTGCCGGTGGCGGGGAACAACTCGACGTATGGCGCTGTGGTGGGCGATTCGGTTTACATCACGCTGGGGCGGAGCGCGGACCTGGTGGCGGGGGCACTGTATTACGCGAAGCGGGGCTGGGCTCCGTTTGCGACATTTCGTTATCGAGGCGCGGGAGATAACTACGGGCAGATCCGCGTGAGGAGCCTGCTGGATCGACATACGGGCACGAACAACCTGGGCGGCGTGGATTTTATTGCGGATGGGCGTTATGACTTCTCAAGGCACACGCGGGCAGTGATTGATGCAGAGTATCTGAGCTCGTACCGTTACCGGCTGACGTTTGAGCAGAACTATGCGGCCGCGATCAACTCGGAGGTGAAGTCGCAGCTTTATGTTGAGCATGAGCGGGATGGCTTTGCGGAGGCGATCCACTTCAATCGTTACCAGAACATTCAGAATGTGAATCCGACGGGGAACGAAGTGAGGATTCTGCATCTGCCGCAGGTGGATTTGACGGCGGTGGATCATCGTTTGCATGGGACTCCGATTGAGTGGGGCTATGCGGTTTCGGCGGGTGCGCTTTCGCGGTATGACTACAACCCGTTTGGGACGGCGTTTCGCACGGGGTCGGAGATTCCGCGTGTGGATTTGCGGCCGTGGATGAATGTTCCGCTGCATGGAGGCGGGTGGAATTTTCGGCCGGAGCTGGCGGTTCGGGACACCTGGTATGGGAAGAGCCAGCGTGCGACGGGGCTGAATCATTTTCCTGTGCTGCGGGGCGAGTCGATCAATCGGATGGATATGGAGACGGGCTTTACGCTTCGTCCTCCGGTGGTGGGACGGGACTTTGATTCGCCGTGGGTGAGGCGGGTGTTTGGCGGGGATTTGCGGCATACGATTGCGCCGTCGATCCAGTACCGGTATGTGACGGGGATCAATAACTTCCGGAAGATTCTGCGGTTCGACGATACCGACATTGCGAGCGACACGAACGAGATGGAGTATGGACTGACGCAGCGGCTTTATCTGCGGAACCGGAAGCCGCACCCGTGCAAGGGCGCGGCGGCGCTGGGCCCGAGGCAGGAATGCGGCGGCGGCACGCTGGACTGGATGAGCCTGCGGGTGGCGCAGAAGTATTACTTTAATTCGACGTTTGGCGGGGCGGTGACAGATGGCACGCCGAATCCGCTGCTGGCGACGCTGGACTTTACGGGCGTGGATTTTTTGACCAGCCCGAGGGATTATTCGCCGGTGATTTCGCGGTTGCGGGTGAATACGGATTCGGGCGCGTCGGTGGAGTGGGATCTGGATTACGACACGAAGGCCGGACACATTACGTCGAGCAATGTGTATGCGGATTTGCATAGGGGCAACTACAGGCTGAAGGCTGGGGATGCGTATCTGGATACGGTAATTGGCGTGCCGCCCGGGACGGTGTCCACGGCGGCGAATCCGACGAACAGGCCGACGCCTTACAACCAGATGAACCTGAGCGCGATTTATGGGCGGGCGTCGCGACGAGGGTTCAACGCGGGCGCGGCGACGGGGATCGATCTGCAGCACGGGGATGTGCAGTACAGCGCGGTGCAGGCGATGTACAACTGGAACTGCTGTGGTTTTACGGTGGAGGTGCGGCACTTTTCGCTGGCGAATATCCGCAACGATACGGAGGAGCTTTTCAGCTTTACGCTGGCCGGGTTTGGTTCGACGGGGATACCGCGGAGCGCGCGGATCTTCTAGGCGGTGCGGGTGAGGAATCCGGGTAGAATTTGCGAGTTTGCGACAGCCTGGAGTGCGGGTATCGGGTAGCGGGAGTTGAGCAGGCGGATGCTGTTGCCTTCGGTCAAGCGTTTGTGCTCGAATGGCAGCCATGAAAAGACGCGTGTTCCTGCAGTCCTCGCTGTTGGCTTCCGGTTCCCTGCTGCTGACCCGGAGCGGCCTTGCCCAGATGATGCCCGATTCGGCTGTGCCGGTGGATCTGGCGATTGATACGTCCAAGTACGGGCATACGATTCTGCCTAATTACACGGGCTTGAGCTACGAGCAGTCGCAGCTTGGGAATCCTGACTTTTTTACGGGCACGAATACGCAGCTTGCGGGGCTGATGGATACGCTGGGCCGGCATGGCGTGCTGCGCATTGGCGGGAATACCAGCGAGTACACGTTCTGGAACCGGAACGCAAAGCCATCCAAGAAGGACATGATGATGGCGGCGGGGCCGGACAAGGGGCATCATGCTCCTCCGAACGTGACGATTACGCCTGAGGCGGTTCGGAACCTGAAGGATTTTCTGGACCGGACGGGATGGACTCTGATTTATGGATTGAACCTTGGCCAAGGAACGCCGGAGAATGCGGCGGACGAAGCGGCGTTTGTGATGGAAACGATTGGCAGGGATAAGCTGGCGGCTTTCCAGATGGGGAACGAGCCGGATTTGTTCAACCGTAACGGACTGCGGCCAAGGACGTGGGACGTGGATGATTATCTTGCGGACTGGGAGCGGTTTTACAAGGCGGTGAAGGCGCGTGTGCCGGATGCTCCGTTTGCGGGTCCGGATACGGCCGGTAATGTGACTTGGCTGATGCCGTTTGCGCGGAAGTTCAAGGATGATGTGCGGTTTCTTTCGTCGCATTACTATGCGGAGGGTCCGCCTACGAATCCGGCGATGACGATTGCGCGGTTGCTGGGCCCGAACAAGCATCTGGAGAGTGAGATTGCGACCTTCCAGGAGGCGCAGCGGGAGACGGGGCTGCACTACCGGATGACGGAGACGAACTCGTGCTACCAGGGCGGCAAGCCGGGTGTGAGCGATACCTTCGCGGCGGCGCTTTGGGCGGGCGACTACATGTATCAACTTGCCGAGGCGGGGAATATCGGGATTAACTTCCATGGCGGCGGTTACGGATGGTATACGCCGATTGCGGGTACGCCGGAGGCTGGTTTTCTGGCGAGGCCGGAGTATTACGGCTTGCTGCTGTTTGCGGAGGCGGGGCCGGGACGGCTGGTGAGCGCGAAGCTGAGCGGGACGGAGGATGCTCCGCTGCTGACGGCATATGCGCTGCGCGGCGAGGATGGGTATTTGCGGGTGGCTCTCTTCAACAAGAATGCGGACAAGGACGTGGTGGTGAAGATCAGCGGCAGCGCCGGACTGGGCGCGACGCTGATGCGACTGGAAGCTCCGTGGCTGGCCGACACGACGGATGTGACGTTTGGCGGCAGCGTGGTTGGCGTGGACGGACGCTGGCTGCCGCTGGTGGAAGAACGCGTGCCGAGCAAGAACGGGCTCTATATGGTGCATATGAGGAGGGCGTCCGGCGCGCTGGTTGTGTTTAGCTAGTTTGGCGAGGAGAGAGTTTTTTCAAGGAATTGCGGGAGCGAAACGGCAGGTTCCTCCGCTTCGTTGGCTCGCTTTTGGACGAGCCAATTTCGGGATGACAAAGTTCAAGGGATGGAGTGTTTCGACCCCACTCATGCGCGGAAGACACGGATGAATGGGGCACCCGGCCACTGCTATAGCTGATTGGGCTTTTTTCTCTTCCCCACTCAAGCTTTCGCTTGAGTGGGCGCACCCGGCCACTGCTATGGTTGAGTGGCTTTTTTTCCCACTCAAGCTTTCGCTTGAGTGGGCGCACCCGGCTACTGCTATGGTTGAGTGGCTTTTTTCTCTTTCCCACTCAAGCTTTCGCTTGAGCGGGCCACCACGGCCACTGCTATGGTTGAGTGGCTTTTTTCTCTTCCCCACTCAAGCTTTCGCTTGAGTGGGCGCACCCGGCCACTGCTATGGTTGAGTGGCTTTTTTCTCTTCCCCACTCAAGCTTCCGCTTGAGTGGGCCACCACGGCCACTGCTATGGTTGAGTGGCTTTTTTGCAGGCATGAGCAAGCATAAGCCGGTGATCGTGATCCGGAAGAAGGCCGCGGCGCATGGCGGTCACCATGGCGGTGCGTGGAAGGTTGCCTATGCGGATTTTGTGACGGCGCTGATGTCGCTGTTCATTGTGCTGTGGCGGATGAACACGACGCCGCAGGTGAAGAAGGCGGTGGCGGGGTATTTTCGGAATCCGCTGAGCAGTTCGTCGGAGACGGGTACGGATAGGAACGGGTCGGCGAACAATTTTGAGCTGAAGAAGCATGATATTCACGATTTGAAGGACAAGATTCAGCAAGCGATGCAGAAGCAGACGGAGCTGAAGGCGCTGAAGAACCAGGTGCAGGTGACGGTGACTCCGGAGGGTTTGCGGATTGAGCTGATTGAGAAGAGGAACGGGACGTTCTTCCAGAACGGGAGTGCGCAGTTGAGCGCGAGCGGCGGGCAGATGCTGCATTTGCCGGCCGGGCAACCGGGGCAGGCGCCGAACCGGATTTCGATTGAGGGCTATACGGACGCGAAGCCGTATGTGGGCAAGACGGGTTATACGAACTGGAATCTTTCCGTCGACCGGGCGAATGCGGCGCGGGTGGTGATGCAGGCCGATGGTCTGCGGAAGGGACAGGTCGAGGAGGTGCGCGGGTATGGGGATAATCATTTGCGGCTGCCGCAAAAGCCGTTTGATCCTTCCAACCGACGGGTTTCGATTATTGTGCATGATGTGGCGGCGGCGCCTGGAGGCGTGGTGAAGACGGAGACGATGGCGGGCAAGAACGCGGTGAAGCTGCCGGCTGGGAAGTGATGCGGTGAAAGCTGGGATTGCGGCGTGGAGGTCAGGGCGAGTGCGGTGGGGTTAGACTTGAGTCGAAGATGCGACTTTCGACCGAGGTGCTGGTGCTTGGTGGTGGTCCGGCGGGGCTTTCCGCGGGGATAGCGCTGCGCGGGCGCGGCCTGGAAGTTACGGTGGTGGATGCATTGGCTCCCGCGATTGACAAGGCGTGCGGGGAAGGGCTGATGCCGGGCGCGCTGGCCGCGCTGGAGCGGCTGGGCGTGCGGATGACGGCGGCGGATGGGATGCCGTTTTATGGGATTCGATTTGTGGATGAGCAGCGGCAGGCAGAGGCGCGATTTCTGGGTGCGCATGGGCTGGGTGTGCGGCGGCTTCGTTTGCATGAGCGATTGCGGGAGCGCGCTGAGGCTTGCGGCGTAACGCTGCTGTGGAATACGCGATGCCAGCCGATGGGTCCGGGGCGCGCGATGGTGGATGGCGAGGAGTTGCATTATCGCTGGCTGGTGGGTGCGGATGGGCAGTCTTCGACGGTGCGGGCGTGGGCGGGGATGGGCGCGTGCCGGATGGAGAAGCTGCGGTATGGGATGCGGCGGCATTACCGGATGGCTCCGTGGAGCGAGCTGGTGGAGGTGCACTGGGCGGAGCGGGGACAGGCTTATGTGACTCCGGTTGCGGAGGATTGCGTGTGTGTGGCGTTTGTGGGGCGCGCGGCGCATCGCGAGGCGGAGGAGTGGCTGGAGGATTTTCCGGCGATTGCGGAGCGGGTGGAGGGTGTTCCGCTGGCTTCTGCGCAGCGGGGTGCGGTGTCTGCAACGCGGGTTTTGCGCGAGGTGGAGCGGGGCGGCGTGGCGCTGGTGGGGGATGCTTCCGGCTCAGTGGATGCGGTGACGGGCGAAGGAATGGCGAGTTGCTTCCTGCAGGCCGAGGTGCTGGCCGATGCGATGGCGGAGGGACATTTGGAGGCTTACGCGAAGGCGCATCAAAGGATTGGGCGGCTGCCGCACAGAATGTCATTGCTGTTGCTGCTGATGGACCGGTTTCCGGGGCTGGAGCAGCGGGCGCTGGAGGTATTTGCGGAGCGGCCTGAGTATTTCCGGGAGTTGCTGGCGGTGCATGTGGGGGCTCGTGGGCTTGAGGAGTTTCTGGCGCGGCGGGGGTTGGGGTTTTGTATGGGGCTTTTGCGGGCTGGTGGGTAGGGTCAGTTACTCGTTGGAGGGATGGGGATTTTTGTTTCCCCACTCAAGCGATGCTTGAGTGGGCCACCACGGAGTTTCGGGTGGGCCACCACCAGAATCGGAAATGGGTCAGGAGTAGTGGAGTTCGAGGACGGTGCAGTCGTCGTCGTTTTCGTTGGATTCGCAGAAGGCCTGGACCTGGTGGAAGAGATCGTCTAGGCTGTCGCAGCGGGTGGCCGACTGTTCGACGCGCTCTTCTCCGAAGAAGTTGCCCTGGGCGTCGCGGGCTTCTGTAACTCCGTCGGTGACGATTAAGAGGCGGGAGCCGGGTTCGAGCTGCGCTTCTCCGACGGTGAATTGCGCCTTTTCGACCATGCCGACGGGGAGATTGGATTCATTGAGGCGGATGCTGCCGGAGTGGGAGCAGACGAAGGGTGGAATGTGACCGCAGTTGATGTATTCGCAACGGCCGTCTGAGTACAGGCGGGCGACGACCATGGTGGCGTATTTGCCGATGTCTTTTTCGCAGATGTAGCGGTTGACGGCGGCGGCCATGGCGTCAAGTGGCTGGCGCGAGAGAAGCTGTGCGTACATCATGCCCTGCATGGTGCAGGCGAGGATGGCAGCGGAGATTCCTTTGCCGGAGACGTCAGCGACGGCGGCGGTGAGGACTTCATTGTCCGCGATGGCGAGGAAGAAGTCTCCGCCGATTTCGCGGCAGGAGACGGAGCGCGCGGCGATGCTGGCGAATGGCACGGTGGGGAGCTTGGCAGTCATGATGTTGCTTTGGATTTTGGCTGCGACGTTGAGCTCTTCGCGGTAGCGGCGTTCGTTTTCCTCGGCAATGGCGAGCTGGGCGTTGTCGATGAGGGCGGCCGCGTCGGTTGCGATGGCGCGGAGGAGATTGTTGTCGACCTCAGAGAGCGCGCCGGTGCGGAGGCGGCTGTCGAGATAGAGGAGGCCGAGCATGCTGGTTTCGCGTTCGCCGTTGGAGCCACGAACGCGGCGCAGGGGGATGCAGATGACGCTGCGAATGTTGTGGGCGACGACGCTGTCAGTGCGCTGCTCAGAGCTGAGAGTGTCGGTAACGATGAATTCCTTTGCGGTTTTGAGGGCCTCGCGGATGGCGCCGTGAGATACAGTGGCGTCGTCGGTGAGGGGAGTGCCTTCACGGCTGCGGCCCATGGCGAGCTGGAGTTCGCCGGAGGGTGCGCAGAGGAAGACGTAGCCGCGCTCGACCTGAGTGAGTTCGAGTGTGGTTTCGAGCAGCGCGGCGAGAATCTGCTCCATGCCGCCTTGGCCGGTGAGCTTGCGTGCGGCGTCGAAGAACCAGCGCAGTTTTTCGATGGAAGTGTTGCCGGCGCTGATTTCGGGCATCTGCTGGATGATGTCTCGAATGGTGGAGGTGGAGGAGACGGCGCTGATACCGAAGTGGAGAACGGGACCGGAGAGGGTGCCGAAGGCGAGCGTGTCTCCTTCGGTGAGCGGGGCGCGGTCCTTGATGAGTTTTCCGTTAAGGTAGGTGCCGTGGCGGCTGCCGAGGTCGACGAGCATGTAATTGCCGTCTTCAAAGGTGATTTGAGCGTGGCGCCGGGAGACATAGGGGTGACTGAGGACCAAGTCGCTACCGGGTAGACGGCCGCATATAAAAGGGAAATTGGCGATGGAGCCGGTCTTCCGCAGCCGATTGTCGATGAGGGTATAGGAGATGGAATCTGGTTCCTGCATTTGCCACGGATTTTATCGGAAGTTGGGTTGGGAAGATACGCAAGAAGATGCTATTGGAGAAGAATTTACGAAAAAGGGAAAAAGAAGCCGGCTTTGCGGAGGATTTGCGAAGCCGGTGGGTAAGAAGACAAGAGGGAAACCAGTGTCCTTAGTCTCAGATTTTTGGCATTTCGACAAAAGACAACCGCAGGTCTCTCCGCCGCGCAGATCGCTTGCGCGATCTGCTTCGGCCGGGATGACAACAAATTTCATTTTGCAGACTGCAGACTCTGGATATCAGAACTCGAGCCGGAGCGAGACCTGGCCGCTGCGGGCGCTGCCGAAGCCGGAGCCGCGTGCCTGGGTGATTTGTCCGTATTCGGGGCTGGAGATGTTGAGGTTTGGATCTCCGAGGTTGAGGTGGTTGAGGACGTTGGTGAAGGTTCCCTCGGCGCGCAGGCGGAGGTTGCCGTAGATGAGGAAGGTTTTGAAGAGACCGGCTGACCAGTTGACGGTGCCGGGACCTTCGAGTGAACCGACCTGAGCGTTGCCGAATCGACCGATGGGGGCGATGCCGACTACGTTTCCGCTGGAGTCCTTGGTGGTGCCGCCGACGTTACAGGGTTGACCCCACTGCCAGTTGCTTTCCTGACCGGGGCAGACGTAGGCAGCCTTGTTGATCCAGTCGAAGCGGTTGGCGTTGCGGGCGCGACCGTTGGCGACCCGGTCAGGGTGCTGTGCGCGACCCGGATAAGAGCCGCCCTGGTAGTTGTTGTTGAGGCCGGAGCCGGTTCCAGAGGGATCGAGGTTGCCGCCGGGAAAGTAAGGGCTGAGGTATGGGCCGCTCTCCCAGAGAAAGATGCTGCTGACCTGCCAGCCACCGGCAATGAGGTCTTCGGCGCGGTTCATGCGCGCGCCGAAGCGCTTGCCGTGGCCGAAGGGCAGACTGTAGACGAGGGTGGTGTCCCAGTGATTGCGGCGGGTGCCGTAAACGTTGCCGAAGTCGATGGTGCGGTCGTGGCCCCACTCGGCGCGGGCACCGCCGGTTTCTCCAGCGAAGCCGGTATTGTTGGGACCCTGGTTGTCGGCGAGGTTCTTTGCCCAGGTGTAATTGGAGTCAAAGGTGAGACCGTTTCCGGTGTGGTGGCTTACGTCAAGTTGCAGCGCGTTGTAGCTGGCGTTTGCGCCGACGGCGCGGGTGTTGATGACGCCCCAGTTTGGGAAGGGCCGCGCGCTGAGAGGCTGGAAGTAAGCCGATGTGGTGTTGGAGTAGCTGGGCAGATCGTTGAGGTTGGGCGCCCAAACGAGGTCGTGAGTTTCCATGCCGATGTAGGAGATGCGCGCGCCGAAGCCGGAGCCGAACTCGTGGTCGACAGAGAGAGTGTACTGCTCGGAGTAGGGGTCTTTCCAGTGGACGGCGTTTGCGGTGCCGAAGTAGGCGGTGCCGAATGCCCCGGCTGCGGAGCTGGTTCCCTGGCCGGCGTAGATCTGCGGCCATGAGTAGGCCGGACCGTTTAGTGTTTCACTATTGGCGTAGATGTTGGTGGCTGCCTGTACGGTTCCTGTGAGGGAGTAGTAGATGGAGCCGAGGGTGGTGATGTCGTACATGCCGAAGCCGCCGCGGATGGCCGTGCGGTCGTTATTGAAGGGCCGGAAAGCGAAGCCGAATCGCGGCATGAAGCGCAGGTGCGGCACCGTCTTGAGGTAGCTGGGGAAACCGGCCTGGGAGTTGCTGAGGACCGGGGTGCAGGGCGCGCCGTTGGCGCTTGGCGAGCCGGAGGTCTGGCCGACGGGGCAGGCGTTGAAGCTGGCGAGATATCCGGCTGCGAGGGTGCTTTCCGCACCGTCTGGGTAGAGGACTTCGCCTGACTTTGGGACGAGCGGGTTGAAGTTGCCGATGTTGCCGGAGGGATCGTGGTAGCCGGGTTCGAACTCGTAGCGGACGCCGTAGCTGAGGGTCAGGCGCTGGGTTGCGCGCCACTGATCCTGCGCGAAGAAGGCGTAGTGGATGGAGATGCCGTTGTTGTCGGCCTGGACATTGTCATAAGCCGTGCCCTGCGGGACGCCGATGAGGAAGTCGCCGAATTCCTGGCCGGTGAAGTTTTGTCCGGTGTTGAAGAAGAAGGTGCCGTAATTGTCTGCGCCGAAGAAACCGAGCGGGGTGATGGCCTGGATGTGACGGATGTCCATGCCGGCTTTGACGACGTGGTTGTTGTGGGTCCAGGTGATGGTGTCAGAGTATTCGAGCACCTTGGACTTGCTGGTGGATGCGATGCGGTCTGCGTTGAGTGAGCTGAGGTATTTGAAGTCAAGCTCAGGAACTCCGTTGAAGAAGAGGTTCTGAAGACCCTGCAGGCCGGTGGATTTGGCGAAGTCGGGACCGTTGAAGGAGTTGGTGTCTCCGCTGGTGAAGAAGTTGTAGCCGAAGCGGAACTCGTTCAACAGATGCGGATTGAAAGTGTAGTTGCCGGCGACGATGAGGTCGCGATTTTGCCCGATGGCCTGGCCTTCGGGCACGAGTAGCGGCTGCGGCTGATTCTGGCTGATGTTCTTCCAGGAGTAGCGAGCGAAGACGAGCGCGCGCTGGCCGAAGTACTGGTCCCCGCGAACGTCAAACTGATTGGATTTATAGGCGGTGTTCTGGTTGACGATGTAGTTGATTTGCCCCGGAGTGTAGGAGGTGGTGTTGCCGGTGTTGGGGTCGGGGAAGAACTGCAGGAACTTTTGCGAGACTGGATTGATGGGCACGGTGTAGTTGGAGTATGTGCCGCCGTTGTAGGGATTGGTGAGCGGCTGCACGCCGGCTACCTGCGAGAAGTTGCCTTGCTTCATTTGCGCGGTGGGCACGCTGTACTGCGCGCCGGTTGACTTGGGCAGACGGAAGCCTTCGTAGTCCGCGAAGAAGAAGCTGCGGTTGTGGCCGTTGTAGAGGCGCGGGATGACGACGGGGCCGCCGCCGGAGCCGCCGAAGTCATTGCCGACGATGTGGGGCTTTTTGATGTCGCCGTAGGGGATGGCGTTGAAGGCGGAGTTCTGGAAGTACCAGAAGGCAGAGCCGTGGAGCTTGTTTGTGCCGCTCTTGGTGATGACAGTGATCTGCCCGGGCTGTCCGAATTCGGCGTTGTCGAGGACGCCTTCGACGCGCAGTTCGGAGATGGCTTCGCCGGAGGGGAATGCATCCTGCAGGGGGCTGTTGCCGGTGACGTTCTGCACGGTGATGCCGTCGATGGTGACGTCAGACTGCGAGGGCAGGCCGCCCTGCACGGAGAACTGGACGCCGGTGCCGTCGGCGCGGCCTGTGTCTGCCTGGACGCCGGGGAGGGTCTGGATGAGGTCGAGCGGGCTGGTGCCGTTCTGGCTGGCGCGGTAGTTGGCCGGGAGGTTGGCTACGTCAACCGCGTTGTAGGTGGCTTCAATGGTGGGCGACTCGGTGGAGATGGCTCCGGCAGAGCCAGCGTTCACTGTGACTCTCTGGCTTACATTTCCGAGCGGGAGGGTTGCGTCTGCACGGAGCTGCTGGCGGGCGGCGAGGGTGAGGTCGTCGAGGGTAACGTTCCGGAAACCCGCGGCGCTGACGTTGATGCGGTAGTGCCCTTGCAGAAGGTTAAAGAACTGGTAACTACCGGTGGCGCTGGTGTTGCCGGTGTTGATGACGCCGGTATCTGTATTCGTGACAGTTACTTTTGCATTCGGGATGACGGCTCCCGAGGGATCTTTGACCGTACCGAGGATGGTGCCCTGGGTTGATTGAGCAAAAAGCAGGGATGGGAACAGGAAGAGGAGCGCCATCCAGAGAACGATGTGTTTTTGATGACGAAATGTCACGTCTTATGCCTCCGCTGGAGACGCTAGCAACGGGGCATAAAAAAGGTGTGAAGCAAGATGCTGCGTTTGGTTAAAAGTGGACGAGCGTTGCAACATTCATTGGAATGCAGCGCTGTGGTAACAGCGCTGCAATGTTGCGAGAGATTTTAGTGCGATCTGGGTCGTTGTTTGTGGGGACGAGTTTTGCCGGAGCTGTCGACTTCCGGGGCGATGAGCGCGGGGTCATCGGCATCGAGCATTTGACGGGCCTCGGCGGCGGTTTTGGGTTGGGCGATTTTTGCTTTTGAGGGGATGAAGATACGCGGGTCGGCAGGGATGGCGGTGTAGGGTTTGAAGTCCGGCGTGGTGGTGAAGATGTCTCCGAAGCCGGCTTCGAGGCGGTCCATGAGGGTGTCTGGCCCGAGGTGGAGCGAGCGGTAGATGTCCTGAAGGACGCTGCCCATGCTGGTTTGGTCGTGGGAGATAAAGCCGGGACGGGCCCAGGGGCTGATGACGAGCAGGACGCTGCGGTGGGCATCGACGTGATCGACGCCGCTTTGCGCATCGTCTTCGATGACGAAGATGGCGGTGGATTTCCAGATGCGGGAGTGGGAGATGAGCTGGACGATTTTGCCGAGGGCGAGGTCGTTGTCAGCGACGTAGGAGGCGCGGTAGGGATAGCCGTCGGCGGGGCGTGGGTCGGCGGTGTGGTCATTGGGCAGGCGGATGACGGTGAGCGCGGGCGCGGGGCCCGCGGCGAGTCGTTGGGTGAAGTTGCGTTGGAATTCGGCGAAGCGGTACTGGTCTGGGATACCGAGATTGAAAGTGGGGTAATTGCGATCGGTGGAGGTGAAGACGGGTTCCGGCAGAGGCGAGTTGAGGAAGAGTCGCTGGCCTTGCGGGGCTGTGCCTTTGGCTTCGTCGGAGCCTTCGAGCTCGAGGCCTTCACCGTAGTTGAGGATAGAGAGATGCGCATCGGCGATGTGCTCCCACATGGAGCCGTATTCGGGCTCGTCCTCGGGCATGGGCGAGTCTGCGCCGCCCCAGATGGCGCGGCGGCCTGGCGCGGTGCTGGTGAAGTCTCCGGTGCGGCGGCTGCTGTAGGCGGTGCTCCAGGCGATGTTGAACCAGGGGGTGGGCGGCATGCCGACGGCCCAGCGGTGACCGTCGGCGGAGACTTCGCTGTCGACGGAGAAGTGGTCGCTGGTGGCGAAGCGCGTGGCGAGGGCGTGGGCGTTGGGGGTGACGCGGAGATTGTGGAGGGAGGGATTTTGCGGCACCCAGCCGTGCATGCCGTAGCGGGCGAGTTGGGGGTCGCCGTCTACTCCGGGAAGGTCGCCGAAGATTTCGTCGAAGGTGCGGTTTTCGCGAATGATGAGGAAGACGTGGCGGATGGGGGGATTGGGCCAGGGTGTGGCGTGGCGCAGCGCGGCGGTGTTGTTGGCGATGACCCGGCGGGTGAGTTGCGCGAGGTGGTGGCGGATGGCTGTGAGGGGAATGGAGGTGAGCGAGCCGTGCTCGAGCTGGCCGATGTAGTAGTGATGGCCGTGGATGTAGTTGGGTCCGGAGCCTTTGCCCTTGTTGGTTAGTACGTAGAGGGTTTTGCCGTTGGGGGAGAAGCTGACGGCGACGGGATACCAGTTGGTGGGGATGTGGCCGAGGACGCGGCCGGAGGTGAGATTGATGACGGCGACGGCGTCTATGCCGGATTCGGCGACGTAGAGGCGATGGTTGTGGAGCGCCATGCCGTAAGGGTCGATGCCGCGGAGGGGTCGGTGGTCACTGTCCTCAAAGGACGGGCCGCGAAAGGGTGTGAGGGAAATCTGGCGCTGGAGGCGGCGGCCGTTAGCGGAGATTTCTGCTACGGCGTCGTCGTGAGCGAGGGAGACGAAGACGTGGTGGGCGCTGGAGGCGATGCCGGTGGGGGATGCTCCGCCGACGACTCCGCCGGGTTTCTCTTGAATGCGCGCGCCGAGACGCAGACGCGCGATGATGACGGGATGGCGGGGGTTAGCGAGCGAGTAGGTGAAGAGAGAGCTGCCTTTGACGCTGTTTTCATTGCCGAGGGGCGGGATGACGTGGCCGTCTACAGTGGCGCCGAGACGGGCCTGTTTGGATGGGTAGCCGGTGGGCGGGAATTTTAGGCCGGCGCCGATGGGATCGGCTTTGCTGAGTCCGCTGACGAGCTTGTAATTGAATAGACCGGAATTAGTTACATATAGAAATTTGCCGGTGGGCGAGAGTGCGATGCTGATGGGTTCGCGGCCGGTGGGCGTGGAGGCAAGGATGCGGCGGGTGGCGGTGCTGATGGTGACGACGCGCCAGTTGGCCTGGTCGATGACGTAGAGCTCGCGACCGTGAGGCGACAGGGCGAGCGATGCGGCGAAGCTTTGGTGATAGTCGCTGCCGTTGAGGGAGATGGTGGCGATGCGCTGCCAGACAGCGGTGCGGTAGATATCCACGGCGCCGGAGTTGCCGGTTGCATCGTATAGAAGAGAACCGTCAGGAGAGTAGGCGACGCCGGTGTGCACGCGGACGGATGGGACGCTTTTGTCGCCTTTGGGGATGCGCTGGATGGTGGGGTGGGCTGAGGAGGGATTGCTGATGATGTTGAGCGCGTAGGGCCAGCCGATGGAGGGTGCGACGATCTGGCGTCCGCTGGGGCTCATGGTCATGGTGAAGGGGAATGGACCGAGGTATTCGGTGGTGCCGATGGGGGTGATGAGGCGTCCGTTGGGGAGGGTGACGGGAGCGGCGAATGTGGCGGCGTGGGCCGTGGCCGCGGCGAAGGCGGCGAGCAGGAAGGCGCGGGCGATGTGGGAGAATGGACGAAATTTCACGCACTCATGGTAGTGCAGCGATATTTCGCGGGAATGAATGAGGGGGTGAGGGATTGGCGAGGGCGATTGGGATGAAAGAGATGTGGAAGCCGGTGTTTGCAGAATTTGTGGGGACGGCGCTGCTGATTGCGGTTGGGCTGTCCATTGTGATCCTGGATTTTGGGAAGGGCAGCCCGGTGGCGGCGTGGCTTCCATCTGCGGGGGATAGGCGGCTGCTGACGGGATTTTTGTTCGGGTGCACGGGTGCGGGGATTGCGTTGTCGTGGTTGGGTAAGGTGAGCGGTGCACATATTAATCCGGTGGTGAGCGGGGCGTTCTGGATGATGGGCAAGATGCGGGGGCGGCATGCGCTGGCCAACGTGGTGGCGCAGTGTCTGGGCGGGGTGGTGGGCGCGCTGCCGCTGCTGGCATGGGGCGCGATGGGGCGGTCCGTGCAGTTTGGGTCGACGACGCCAGGCGCGTCTTACGGTGACGGGTTGGCGGTAGTCGGTGAGGTGGTGACGACGGCGATTTTGATTGTGGGGCTGCTGGTGTTTGTGGGGCACAAGCGTCTGCGCGGGTTTACGCCGGCGATTTTTCCTCCGATGTATGCGGTGATGGTGTTTCTGGAGGCACCGGTGTCGGGGACGAGTACGAATCCGGCGCGGAGCCTGGGGCCGATGGTGATGGCCGGAGCATGGCAGGGGTGGTGGGTGTACTGGGTGGGTCCGGCGCTGGGGATGGCGCTGGGGGTTGCGATTTACCAGAGCGGATTGTTCAAGGGGCTGGAGGTGGAAGTGGCGAAGTTGTACCACTTTGCGGATGATCCAGAGGGTTTATTTACGGTGGCAACGGAGTAGTGAAGGCTGACGGATTTCCTGGTAGATGAAGTTGTATGAATACGTCTCATGGTGGATCAATGTGCACGGGGCGAAGCCGCATCTTTCGCGGATTATTGAGCAGGTGCTGGCGAGCCGGTGACGATTTCGCGGGCGTGCATGCCGGTGGTGGTTTCAGTGCATTCGGAGTTGCAGTCTTCGCGGCGGAACCCAGGCAGGATGCGGGGCAAGGTCCGGCTGCCTGAGGATATGGGTGCGCAGGATGAAGAGATTTCCCGCGTGCTGAAGAGAGTATTTACCAGCGGGGTTTGTCGACGGGTTCGTCGACGCGGAGGAACTGGTCAGCCTTGATGTTGTGGAGGGTGTGCTGGATGCCGCTGGGCCACTGGATTTCGATGGTTGTTGCGATGGTTTCCGGGCCGAGGCCGAAGTGGGCGCGCTTGTCGCTGGCGGAGCAGTAGGAGCCTGCGGTGGTGACGGTCCACCACTGGGAGCCCTGCGCGGTGGTGAGCTTGACGACCGAGCCGATGGCGTCGCGATTGCTTTTGTGGCCGACGAGCAGGAGTGTGAGCCAGTGGTTGTTGTTTTCCGTGACGTTGCGGACGACGTAGGCGGGGCCATCGTTGGAAGAGACAACGACGTCGAGGCGGCCATCGTTGTCGATGTCTCCGCGCGCGAGACCGCGTGCGACCCAGCGCTGGTGGAAGACGGCGCCGGATTCGGGTGAAACGAGGTCAAACTTGCCGTTACGCATGTTCTGAAGGAGCATCATGGGCTCGCGATAGTGGAGCTGGGGGTCTTGGAGGCGGATGTTGTCGATATCGTGGCTCTGGGCGATGATGATGTCTTTCCAGCCATCGTTGTCATAGTCGAGAAAGCGAACGCCCCAGCCGGAGTGAAGGAGGGTTTCTTCGCCGAGGCCGGACATGTAAGTGGCGTAGTTGAAGGAGCCGTCCTTGTTGTTTTCGTAGAGAGCGTATTTCTGGTTTGCGAGGTCGGTGACGATGATGTCCGGCCAGCCGTCGTTGTTGTAGTCCTGAAAGTCGGTGCCCATGCCGGCGTAGGTGAGTCCCATGCCGTCGACGGCGACCTGTGCGAGCAGGCCGTCTTCCTCGAAGGTTCCATTGCCCTTGTTGTGATAGAGGAACTCGACCATGGAGTCGTTGGCGACGAAGAGGTCGATGTGTCCGTCGCGGTCGTAGTCCGCGATGGAGATGTCGAGGCCTTTACCGGGTTTGTCGAGGCCGATATGCGCGGAGACCTCGGTGAATTTTCCGTTGCCCTCGTTGTGATAGACGAGCGGGGCGATGGGCGGGAAGAGATTGGGGGTGCAATAGGCGCGATAGCCGGGGCGATGCTCGCCGCACCAGATGTCGGTGAAGTCCCACTTCATGTAGCGAAGGACGACGAGGTCGAGCAGGCCGTCGTTGTCGAGGTCGACCCAGACGGCGCTGGTGGACCAGCCGCCGCCGCCGGTGCCGGATTGCTCGGTGACGTCGGTGAAGGTTCCGTCTCCGTTGTTGTGATAGAGGCGATTGCCGCCGTAGCCGGTGACGTAGAGATCCTGAAAGCCGTCGTTGTCGTAGTCGCCGACGGCGACGCCAAAGTCGTAGCCGATGCCCTGGAGGCCGGCTTTTTCTGTGACGTCTTCGAAGGTTCCGTCGGGTTTCTGGTGGTAGAGGCGGTTCCAGTATTCGGGGCCGGATTTTTGCGGGATGGCGCCGGGGGGAGTGGGGTCAGAGAGCGGCGCGCCGTTGGCGAAGAAGATGTCGAGGCGTCCGTCGTTGTCGTAGTCAAAGAGAGCGACGCCGGAGCCCATGGTTTCGACGAGGTACTTTTTCGCAGTGTGGGAGGCTTTGCCGATGAAGTCGACGCCGCTGGCTTTGGTGACGTCGACGAACTTGCCGGGGATGGGCGCGGTGAGCGGTTTGGCGGCGGATGCTGCTGAGCCGGATGGAAAGCCGGAGCCTGGGTGTGGCACGGCCCATGCGATGGCCTGGCGGAGCCGCAGGGCCGACGTGAGGCCGAGCGTTCCGGCGTATTTAAGGAAGTCGCGTCGCTGCATGGGGCATCCAGATGGGGTTAAGTCTACGTTTGCATTTCGGGGAGGGTCAAACGAGGGAGTGGAAGCGGTTACATGGGAGGGAATCGCGGGGGCGTATACGGGGCTTGGATGACTGCTGCGACTTGAGGCGGGACGTCAGGGAGCAATGGTGAAGTGGAGGATGGATCAGGCAGGAGGGGCGGTGGAGTCGCGGATGACGAGTTCGGTGTGGATGGGGCAGACCTTGATGCCGTGCTTGTCCTGCATGTCGACGAGAGTGTAGAAGGCGGTTTCCGCGATTTCGTTGCGAGGGATGCGGACGGTGGTGAGGGTTGGCTGCGTGTAGGAACTGACGGTGATGTCGTCAAAGCCAACGAGTGAGATGTCCTTAGGGATGCGGAGACCTTTTTCGTGAATGGCGCGCATGGCTCCAATGGCGGTGAGGTCGTTGGAGGTCATGACGGCTTTGGGGAGCGGGTTGGTGACGAGCATCTGGACCATGGCCTGGTAGCCGCCGCTGATGGTGTGGTCGCCCTTCTGGATGAAGTGGGCGGGGACGGCGAGGCCGCGCCTCTGCATTCCCTTGACGAAAGCTTTTTCGCGAAGCTTGGCGGAGTGATATTTGGAGGGTCCGGCGATGTAGGCGATGGAGGTATGGCCGATGGAGTGGAGGTGTTCGACGGCGGCCTCGATGCCGGATTGATAGTCGATGACGAGGCGGGAGATTTCTTTTGCAGAGCGGGCCGTGTCGAGGAAGATGAGTGGGATGCGCTGCTGGTGGAAGTCTTCGAGGACCCGGGAGTGCATTTCGGAGGTCATGATGGCGACGCCGTCGACTTTTCTCTGGAGCATGCGGCGGGCGCAGTGCTCGGCGCGGACGGGATCATAGCTGGTGTTGGCGACCAGGACTTCCTTGCCGTGGCGCATGGCGACATCTTCAAAGCTTTTGACCAGTTCGGGGAAGAACGGGTTTGTAATGTCGGAGATGATGAGTCCGTAGAGGCTGGAGCGGCCGGAGCCGAGCGCGCGGGCGTTTGTATCCGGGTAGTAGCGGAGCTTCTCGATGGCGCGGCGGACGCGAAGGGCAGTTTCATCGCTTACTTTGTCAGAGCCATTGATGGTCCGGGAAACGGTCGCAGTAGAGACTTTTGCGACGCGCGCTACTTCCTTGATATTCATGCCGGCAGTCCTCGCTGGTGCAACCTGTTTGCTGGATAGAACGCTTTGTTGCGCGGAAGCAGAAACCGTTTGCAAAGAAGCTGCGTGACCGGCGTTGAGGTTCTACCTGAGTATGTAATTGATCGGACGCCAAGATGGCCAGTTATATTTGGGGGAGTCGATGCAGCAGAGGCAAAGATTGTCACTGCTGCAGGCTGAACATCGCCGATGGATAGACGGGGCGCAGTGTGATGAAGTTGCATGCTTTTTGAAGACAAGCCGCCGTTTGCCGGCTGTCTGGATATCTTTTTAACGGCTTTACCCGAGCATTCCCACTGTATCTTGGTAAACGAATACACTACCATCTTTACGGGCTGAAATGCAGCCACTGCAGCTGCACCGCGGCGGCTACGGTGCGCCGTGGATGTCTCGGTTCAGCGTGTTTCTGTCGGCCAGGACGGTCGCGGGTGGTTGGGATTGGGCAGTCGATTCCGGACGCGGGGCGGGTGGAAGCCGGGTCGCTGGGCGGCTTGTGCCTGAGGCGGATTGGGGTGCGCGTGGGTGTTTTGCCTGGAGTGGATTTGCAGGCGCTGGAGTTTGCGCTCATGAGGATTCGCGCGAGGACGGCCTGGAAGACGTGGAGATTGATCTGCATGGTTGCCCGCGTCGGAATCGGTGCTCGAAGTGCGGGTTTGAGTTTGAAGCAGAGATGTACAGCACGCCTTGCCCTGATTGCGCCAGTGAGGAGATTCAACGGATTGGCCGCGAGGAACTGAAGATTGCGTTTGTTGAGGTGTATGAAGCGTGAAAGTTGTTCTGGCGCAGAAGCCGGAGCTGAGCGAAAGCCAAAAGATGGTGCATGAGTTGGGCGCGGGCCGGCGTGATTGTGGCGTGCGGCCGGTTTGAGGGCGGATGGTATACCTAAGGACATGCGCGTCAGGCTCGCTTATTTTGTCAGTCATCCGATTCAGTACCAGACGCCGCTGTTGCGGCGGATTGCGCAGGAAGACGATATCGACCTGACGGTATTTTTTTCCAGCGACTTGTCTGTCCGTGGGTATTCGGATGAGGGGTTTGGCGGCGTGCAGGTGAAATGGGATATTCCCTTGCTGGAGGGTTACCGGCACGAGTTTCTTCCGGGGATTCGCAAGAGCGGGGGCGTGGGTGTGACGCGGCCGATCAGCCACGGGATTTTGTCGTGCTTGCGGAAGGGAAAGTTTGATGCGGTGTGGGTGCACGGGTACCACACGTTGGATTCGATGCACGCGATTCTGGCGGCTAAGCTGCTGGGGCTTCCGGTGCTGTTGCGGGCGGAGTCGAGCCTGGATGATCGCCCGCGGGGTGGCGCGAAGCTGGCGGCGAAAAAGGTGTTTTTTCGCATGCTGAGCCCACTGGTGAACTGCGTGATGCCGATTGGGAGCAAGAACGAGGCTTACTGGAGAACGTATCTGGATGGGAAGACGCCGATGTTCCGGATGCCGTATTCGGTGGACAACGAGTATTTTCGCCAGCGCGCGGCAGAGGCCGCAGGCGGGCGTGAGGAGTTACGGCGTTCACTAGGGTTGGAACCGAGGCGTCCGGTGATGCTTTTTGCATCGAAGCTGCAGACGCGGAAGCGGTGCATGGATCTGGTGGAGGCATTTTTGCAATTACGGCGTGGGGCTGGGGACGAGCCGACGGCTTACCTGCTGATTGTGGGAGATGGTGAAGAGCGAGGCGCATTGGAGAGGCGAATTGGAGAGTCGGGTAGCCCGCATGTGCGGATGCTGGGCTTCCAGAACCAGAGTGAGCTGCCGAGATTTTTTGATTTGTGCGACGTATTTGTACTGCCTTCGATCCATGAGCCGTGGGGTTTGATTGTGAATGAGGTGATGAGCGCGGGTCGTGCAGTGGTGGTGACCGACCAGGTGGGTTGCGCTCCGGATTTGGTTTGCGACGGGGAGAACGGGTTTGTTTTTCCGGCTGGTAATGTGGAGGCACTGAGTGCGGCGCTGCAGCGTTTTGTGGACAATCCCGGGCTGGGGGCGCGCATGGGACAGAAAAGCAGGGAACGCATTGCGGAATGCAGCTTTGAGCAGGACGTGGAAGGACTGCGGCGGGCGCTGCAGGTTGCGGTTCGGGGATTCGGCGTCTAATGGAGGAGAAGATGCTCCGCAATCGGCGCATTTTGTACGTGGGGACGGTCTCTGCCGGCGGGACTTCGTATTATCGCCTGCAATCGCTTCGGCTGCTGGGGCAGGAAGTGCGGAGCGTGGACGTGCAGGATTATGCGTGGCGTTCGCGGGTGGGATCGCGGCTGCAGTTCCAGTGGCCGTATGGGCCGATGGTGGCTGGGATCAATCGGGCGATAGTGGAGGGTGTGCGGTCGTTTGCGCCGGAGGTGGTGTGGCTGGACAAGCCGACGATGGTGACACCGGCAACGATGGACGCGATACGAAAGGCGGGGGCGAAGTCAGTGTTTTATTTGCAGGACGCGCCGTTTGGACCGCGGAAGGATGGTTGCTGGGGGCAGTTTCTGCGGGCGTTCCGGGGGGCGGATTTGCATTGTCTTTTTCGGAAGGCGGATGTGCGGCGGTATGAAGCTTGGGGATTGCCTTGGATCGAGACGATGTTCAGCTACGACAAGCGCATGCACTTTCCGCCGGAGAAGCCGTTGAGCGAGGCTGAGCGGGATCGCGGGATTTCTTATATCGGGCATCCGCATGAGAAGAGGCCGGAGTTTCTGGCGCGGCTGGCGCGGGAGTTTGGGCTGCCGGTGTGCGTGAATGGGGACCGGTGGAGCCGAGTTCTGAGCCCGGAGGAACGGCAACAGTTGCGGCTGGGCGGGTATCTTGCGGATGATGCTTACCGGGAAGGGATCTGGAGGTCGAAGATCAACCTGAGCTTTGTGACCGAGGACAATGAGGACGATATAGCGCACAAGGCGGTGGAGATTGCGGCGTGCGGGGGATTTTTGATGGCGGTGCGGACGCCGGGGCATGAGGCTTTGTTTGAGGAAGACAAGGAGGCGGTGTTTTTCTCGAGTGTGGAGGAGTGCGCGGACAAGGCCCGGTTTTATCTGGGGCGGCCGGATTTGCGGGAGGCGATTGCGGCTCGGGCCTGGAAGCGGGCGGTTCGTGGTGGGTATGACAATGATTCGCAGCTGGGGCGGGTGTTGGAGCGGCTGAATGGGGTGGAGTAGGTGTTGGCTGATGGTTGAAGCTTCGCGTTTGGCGCTTTGAAAACAACTGCAGGTCCCTCTGCTCCGTTTGGCGCGAAGTGCGCGCCAAACTCCGGTCGGGATGACAATTACGTTATAAATTACTGTAAATAATAGGCATAGTATTTATATAATGTCTATACGAGTCCTGCACAGATATACAGAATCAAGGGTTTGCAAAAAATATCTGCACGGAATCTGCACAGAACGCGTCCAAATGATGGAGGCGAATATGGCATTCGTCACCGACAAAACGGAACTCAAGCCGGGCCTGATCCTCTTCCGGCGCGGCGACGTGGATCATCGCATGTGGTATTGCCGCATGAAGATGCCGAAGGCAGACCGCTACAAGACGGTTTCGCTCAAAACGACCGACATTGATGTGGCGCGGGACCGCGCCTTCGACCAGGACGCGGATATCCGCTTCCGCTTGAAGCATGACGTTCCTGTGTTCAATCATCCCTTCCGCGAGGTGGGCCGAGAGTATCTGCTGACGCAGGAGGCGCGGGCGAAGCGGGGAGAAATCAGCGCCGCACGGCCCAAGAAAATGCGCGCGGTCATTGAAGGTGCATTAGACCGCTATGTCGGTTCCACTCAGGTTCACCTTATTGGCGATGAGCTTTGGGGTGGCTATCCCGCATGGCGGCGGGTGAATGGTGCTGGACGCAACCGGCGCAATGGCGTTCGGGAAATCACGGACGAGATGGCAAAGGCCTTTGCTGCGAAGGAAGCTGAGCGCCGCACCAAAGTTCAGAAGACTCTGGGTATTCGGGTGTTGAAACCAATCGAGGTCAAACCATCCGAAGAGAGAACAGTTCCTTTTATCAGTGATTCCACCATCCGGTTTGAGATGTCCATCTTTGGCGCGGTGATGAATTACGCCATCAAGAAGCGTTATGTTCCGGCAAGTCAGCGTTTCGATGAGCGGCCCAAGCTGAAGACGATGCGGCGCGATGAGTTCACGCTGGAGGAGTACCGCAAGCTGCATACAGTCGGACGGAAGTGGATTGCGGTGGCGGATAAACCGTCGAGCGTCTGGTATCGGACTGTTACGTACAACATGATCCTGATTGCGTGTAATACGGGGATGAGACCAGCGGAGATGAGGAATCTTCGCTGGAGAGACATCATGTCGGCGAAGGACCGTGAGGGACGTGAGATTGTCGTGCTGTTTGTGCAGGGCAAGGGAAAGTCGCGTAAGCTGGTGGCTCCCAAGAGCGTGGGAGATTATCTGGAACGCATCCGCGTGATCTCCAAGGCCACGGAACCGGAAGATAGAGTGTTTACCAACGTAGTGGGCAAGCCCACTACGACTCTTTACAGTGCGTTGATTGCTGATCTTCTGAACGAAGCGAAGTTGCGCGAGGGCACGCAGGGCGTGCCGCGCTCAACTTATTGCTTCCGGCACACCTACGCCACGCTGCGCTTGCAGGAAGGCGTGGATGTGTATTTCCTTGCCGAGCAGATGGGAACCTCCGTCCACATGATCGAGGAACACTATGGGCATGTGAACACCATCAAGCACGCCGACCGCGTATTGCAGGGCATGGCGGGATGGGAGTTGCCACACTCCGAAGTGGACGTTACCAGGGCTAAGGCGTCGAAGGCGGCGGAGACGCACGATAAATCCAAGAGAGGTCAGCACCGCAGGACAGGCTGACCTCGTAATGCTCCTGAATCGGTCTTTGGCCGGAGCCGCTGGCGGAGGCCTCTCGATATTCAAGGTTAACTACTTCGGATATTCGTTCTGATTTGCCGCGCCCCGCCGGGGCGTTCTTAGCGGCAAATCCTCGCGCACGAGCCGCCGCTGGCGGCTGTTCTAAGTGCGGTGCAGCTTGCTTTAACAGACAATTCCACTCAGATGAGATTCACAGCATATAAAATCGGCTTCTGGGTTAATAAGCTCGCGGATTCAATCGGAAAGCCGTTGATCTCCGCAACGCGGAGACGGACGTGAGGCCCCGGTTTGCAATACGCATTGGTGAATTCGGAACGACGTGAAGCATTTCCTGGCGGACGGGGAGAGTGCCCAATATGCAAGTCAGCGACTATTGCTAAATGCGGTTCCCGCGTTGTCCATCACTGGGCACATACAAACCTCAAAGATTGTGATCCTTGGTGGGAAAACGAAACTGCATGGCACCGAGAATGGAAGAACCGATTCTCCGAAGAATGCCGCGAAATCGTCTACACAGCGTCCAACGGAGAAATTCATCGAGCCGATGTCGTAACGCCCACAGGCATTGTGATTGAATTCCAGCATTCCCAAATGAGCGATGCGGAGCGGCTTTCTCGGGAATCCTTTTATCGAAACCTTGTATGGGTGATTGACGGTAGAGCATTTCGCAATAACTTCTATATCCTCCATTCGCTACCAGACCCAGCATCGAAAATCGCAGAAGACATCGTGTGGTGCAAGGCATCACGTCGGCGGAGTGCGAGCGAAATTGGTCTATTTTGGCGACCGTCGGAGAATCCAGGTCATGTAGAGGGTTCATTGGTGCGCTTGCACAGCACGCGGGAAATCGAGACGGAGCTGAATGACGCATACATCGGACAGCATCAATATCGGTGGGTTAAGCCTCGACAGACGTGGCTGGACGCTACCTGCCCTGTGTATATAGATCTAGGAGATCATCTCTTGGCAAGACTTGAGACTTATAACGAATCCGGGTTGCAGTGCATTCATCTTGTCGCCAAGGAGAAGTTTGTCCATGACGCAATAACGGAGATCACCGCTGCTGCTATTGCGACCCGCTTTTATCCGCTCTTTCCGAATGAGTCGGCCTAGGAACATCCTCAATCACAAGCCGTTGTTGCGGTCCATTTCCTAAGTGCGACATTGGGTGGGAAGGATGCTCCGCCCTTCCCGCGCTGCAACCGCCCATGATGCTGGGCGTTTTCCGCTTCCCATCCAAGCGGGGCCTGTTCCTGCCCCGCAACGCCCGCCCCTGAAAGCCGTACGGAAGTAGACCTAAATTTCTTCTTTCATCCAGTGCCCCCGCTTCATGCGGCTTTATGGCAGAGCCGGTCGGAACCCGTCAATGCTCTTTGCTGGCGCTTCGATGAACGCGCAGAAAAACGCGCGGCATTGACTGAACCCGCCTCGCCCCTGCCCGCCGCAAAGACATGAAGCGGGGGCACTCAATAAAAGAAATTTGGTTGAGAGCCAAAGGCGAAAAGCCCTCCTTCAGAATCTCGCCCATGCGGGCACTACAGGAGAGCGAAACGTCATGGCACACCGCAATCATCGCAATACAGCCAGCAGGCCCAGCATCTACCAGACCGTTACCGAACGCATCATTACCAGTCTCAAAGCTGGCGTCATTCCTTGGGAAAAACCGTGGAAGACGCCGCACTTTGCAGGCGGTCCATTCCCACGCAACTTCTACACCGGCAAGCCCTACCGTGGCATCAATGTTCTGTTGCTTTGGTCGAGCGAATACAATTCCCCATTCTGGCTTACGTTCAAGCAGGCGCAGGCATTGAAAGGCAACGTCCGCAAAGGCGAGCACGGAACTCAGATTGTCTTCTATAAACAGCTTCCCGAATACGCAAAGAAGGACGAGGGAGCAACGGGCGAAGATGAGCGCGTGCCGTTCGTTCTCTGCCACTACACGGTTTTCAACGTGGAGCAGTGCGACGGCCTCATACTTCCTGAAATCTCGCAGCCCGGCATCGCACCGGAGATCGACGAAGACGAAATCTGCGAAAGCATCGTTGCCGGATGGGAGAGCCGTCCCGCGCTTCATCGCAACAGCCCCACCGAGTACCGCGCTTATTATCGACCGTCTACCGATTCCGTACACATGCCTGCGCGTTCCCGCTTTGTGGATGCGCCGCACTACTACAGCACTTTATTCCACGAGTTGATTCATAGCACCGGACATGAGAGCCGTCTGAATCGTACCTTTGGCGACCGTTTCGGGGACGAGCTTTACAGCAAAGAGGAATTGGTTGCCGAGATGGGCGCAGCCTTCCTTTGCGCTATCGCTGGTATCGCCAACGAGCACACCGACCGCAACACCACTGCATACATCCAGAACTGGATTGAAAGGCTGGAAGAGGATAATCGCCTCATTGTTCATGCCGCCGCCAACGCGCAGAGAGCGGTGGACCTAATTCTTGGTAGCTCGCTTGAGGAAGAGAACGAGACAACCGAAAACGCCGGGGATGCCGCTGACAGCGGCATCCCCGCAGCCGGAGCAATGGATATTGCTCCGGCGACTTGCGGTCTTGCTCATCTCTGAGCTGGACTGCACTGCCTATGCTGTTCCCAGGTACTCCGAGGGTGTGACGATGCGCGTTCCCTTGTACGCGCCGAGGGTCAGTAAATCCTTATCGCCCGCAACCAGCAAATCCGCTTTTGCAAGGGCGGCGCACTCCAGAAACATATTGTCGTTCGGATCACGGCAGACCTTTACCGTGCCTCTAATTTTCACGCGGATGCCGCGTGCCAGGATCGCTTGCAGCGCCGATGCTGCCCAGTGTTGTTCCCAGGAAAACTTTTCCGTCAGGACGCGCACGATCTCTGTGTCAATCTCATCGCAGGTGGCAATCACGTCCTCGCTCATTGCTCTTTCTAGCGCCAGGGTCGGCGTGCCGCGACGTTTTGCAAACTGAAGAGCGGAAATCCAGACATTTGTGTCGATGACGACGATCACCCGTTAGACCGTGCCTTGCGACGGCGCGGCTTCTCGGCCCGCACTTCTTTGATGAGCCGTGGCACATCGGCCTCGGTGTAGCCCTTGGGGTTACGTGTCGCGGCATATTCGCCTACTTCATCCAGGGTCGCTCGCGCCCGCTGTGCAGAGTACGCGCGGAAAGCCTCGCGGAACAGTTCGCTCATGGTGCGGCTGTCCCGCTGTGCGAGCGCTTCAGCCCTCTGCGCGAGTTCGGGCGGCAGGCTGATTGTGTAGACCTTCGATTTTCTTTCGGTAGCAGAAGCCATGCTCGAATATTACACTGTAATGGAATCCACTACAAGAGCGCGGATTGGATAATGCGCTGGATATTGTTTTACCTTCGTGACAAGCTTACGTTTAAAGTTTGTCAGTTACGATTGGGCGAGCCAAGTTGTTCTGGACGTGTTGGATACCTGTTTGCAGGATTAAGTGCAAAGATAAACATTTTTCCAGTGAAGAGGAGATCGGTGGTCAGGATGAGCGGTCCGCGAATGAGTGTTGGGATTTTCATTAAGCCTGCGACTAGGCTGCTGATCGGAGTCGTTGCGCTTCTTCTTTCGGCATCGGCGAACATGCAGGGACAAGTAAAGATAAACGCCTCACCTGAGAGCCCAGATGCCGTTTGCTCATACATCACTTCAAAGATGATGCATACGATCCCTCAGATTCCAACACTTTGCTCTGGGAAGCAAGCGGGACCTGGACGATATGACATCAGCATTTTTTCCCCACAGAGAGTTCTTGAAGGGAACATGCGTCGAGGATGGTCAATCGCTCTCTTTCAGACCCTTCAAGTATTGGCCATCCAAAACCCTTTGAAAGGTGCTTGCTCAACTTCTGTATCATGCATCCTGCGCGTTTCAGACGCATATTCATCCATCAACCACTGGTACTATGAGATTCCTTTGAATAAGGAGTTTTTGTCGTTTGCACCATTCATAGACGACGGTCCCGCTTCCGACAACTGGTATCTGGGATGGTGGAACTCGCTCCATGCAGAAAGTGAGATCGTAGGCTCAAAAGGGAACGCTGAAGCACTTGGGAAAGACGCTTGTGAAAGTTTATTGCATGGCGTCTCGAAATATTTAATATCCCCTGCTGACAGGCCGGTCTGTTCAATTATGCTCGCCACGCCGCAAAAACTATACATAGTGGTCGACTTCCCGAATATTGTCGATTCTTTAAATGGATTGGTGGAAGGTGTTTTGCCGACTCCCATTGGGAAGACTCTTGAGAATTCAATTTATTCGGGCGACGTTGTGTTTAGGTCATCTTGGCTAAGTAGCAATGATGGTGATATCCGCACGTTCAGGCTATACAGCATCAAGAAGCTTTCATTTTTGTGGCAAGAAATACGAAGCGGAGAGAGAAGCGAAGCCGACGCTGGCTTCTTGTTGGGCAACTTATACACATCATATGGTCAAGTTTCGCGGAGACACTTTTCATTTGACCAGGGTAATGACCTAGTCATTCGGAATGCCGCCGTTGACAAACTAACCCCTATAGCGAATGCAGCCGTTATGATGGATTTAACTGACGGGTCCGAATGGAAAATATCGTTAGAAACGCTTGCAAAATGCCGCCTCGTGGCAGGCAAAAGCGTTTTGGTAAGCGGAGTAAAAGAAACGGGAAAGTCATCTGTCACGACTACGGTCAATGGTAGTGCCTGTAATACAGACGCAACGTTTGTTGGCGCATGGTAGTGATGCACCCGGTTAATCGCATAACCGCCTGATGTTTTGGGAATCGTAACCGCCCGCCTTTCGGATTCGAAATTCCTGTGTTTTGCGGGTTGGAGTCGATTCCGTCAGCTTGATCAATTGATTGAGGAGTCCTAGGCGCAAATAGCCTGCGTTGGGGGGCTATGGTATGTACCAATAATTCAGGTGCTGCCAGACCAAATCTCTGCAAGTTGGGTTGCGTTCATGATCTCATAGGAATCCGGATCGGATGATAACTGTGCTTCCGCGCGAGCGGCAATTGAATTCAATGACAGTTCTTTGACGAGCAAATCAAGCCGAGCCTTATTGGTGCATAGAATTTGCAGGGCGTCGGAAATGTAGTCTGTGATGGGGCCACCGCCTCGCGCCTGAATTTCTCTCTGGTCGGCTCCCATGGCATCTTGATCATAGTTCCCGCAAAAAAGATGCTCGCTTGCGATTCCACCTGCCAGCACCAAATAGCGCTCTCCCGATGTTCGCTCCCTGTCATCAAAATTGGAAAGGATCAGCCTTGGAAAGCGATTGGCAACCTCAATTCGCTCGACACGAAAACCCAGGTGCATTGCAATGATTGCGTGCCCTGCCTCATGAACTAATGCACGATTCATGTGTCAATACCTCCTTGATTCCCTTGGCACTATCGGTCAACGGCGCACAACGATCCGCCGTTGGTGTACGGTACAGTGTTATCGGAGGCTTCTGAGACGACCTGATGCAGGAAGACGCCAAATCTGCGAACGTTGTGTTGGAGGTCAAGCGCCTTTGCGTTCAGGGACAACTTGATCGCGCGATACGCTTATGCAAGCGCTCCGACGTTGACCCTAATGCTCTTTCCAAAGTCTTCAAAGATTCGATGCAGAGGATGTTGCAGAGGGGCCGTGTGAACGAACTCCTCAGTTTACTCTTTAAGAATGAGGGCTTGAGAAATCTTTGCCCTTTCACCGTTTCTGACCTCCTGCAGAAGGTTTTCGACCTCCACGATTTTCCTGGATTTTTGAAGCAGGCCTATCGGTTCCAGAAGCATACTGAATTTCGTCAGCAAATTGATATTTCCATTCGAAACCTGCTTGACGCAGGCCAAGTCGAGTCGGCAAGTGCTTACCGCTTGAAATTTGACCACATTTCCGGCGAGCAACACGGCGGGCTATCTACCAATCATGACCGCGGGTCAGAATCAAGTTGCAAGCTTTGCGACAGCGCCCTTTCTGTACTGAAGAGGTTAGATAAGGGCGCTATTCGGATAAAGCGCAAGCATTGCTGCGAATTCCTAGTTGACGGAATGGTTTCGGCGTCGGCTTATCACAATGCTGACGGCTTGAAAATCTACATTCATTGCGGCCCTGACAGAGTGGAAAGTCTGCTGGAGATGGCCGAGTATGGACAAATTAGAGCGATTCACAGGAAGAACCCAGATGCGATAGAGAAAAAGAGGCGACCAATTGTCGCGAATGCGTTATGCAAAGTAGATGTTGAATTGGTTATGCCGCTTGCTGCATTTGCCCACCCATCACAGGTGTCGCTTGGCGCATCCGCGAAGAACCCCAATAATGAGACAGCGGCGCAACAGGGTAATCGCCATGCACAAGGAGTCGTGCCCCATCTGGAGGGAGCGCGACGCCAAAGTATCAGCACGCAGGTCGAGCGAAATCCGAGGGCTCGTGCCGCCTGCATTGCAGCATACGGCACTCGTTGTACAGTATGTGAAATCGATTTCGAAGTGGTCTATGGGATTCTCGGCAGAGGATTCGTGCATGTTCACCACCTAACGCCTCTTTCCACAACCACTGACCAAGGGGAAGTTGACCCGATACAGGATTTGCGCCCGGTCTGCCCTAATTGCCATGCAATGCTTCATCGACGAATTCCGCCCTACACCATCTCGGAGCTTCGGCGAATTCTGGAGATATCACAGCGCAATGCTGCGCGATCAATGGACTTAACAAAAAGGTGACTGAGCCGCGCCAGGTGGGTATCCGCTTGCTTCGATTTCGATTTGAGAATTCCAGGGTGCCTATCTCCGGTTCTAATTTCCGCTCCCTATGTGCTGAATCATCGCAGAGAACAGTTTGGGTTTCTCGATTGGGAACTTTCTAGCGGCCTCGAATTCCGTTCTCTTCGCACTTGATACTCCAATTCCGTAGCAAATCACTTTGCTTTCGATGCCTTGTGCGCGTAAACGGTGACCGAAGCTTTCGATGTGATCTTCACCCAGAACAAGAACCACTTCCGAGTGAAAATAATCTTTCAACTTATTGATCCAGCACTCCTCGCGTATCGGAAACATTACGGCCATCTCGACAGCATGAACTGCTGCTCCTTGCAGGCCCGGAGGGGTATGATTCAACAGGTCAGCCATGGAAAGCTCACGAAGAATTTGAGATTTGCCTTTGTAGCCGAACCGACGCTTTTCATCGTCTGTCGGTTCACAGAGCAGGGATTTGATGCCGTGCGTTAGGGCAACCTTGCGGGGGATCGACTCATCTGCCTCACCGCTTTTCTTGTTAAAGAGCGTATCCTCACTTTCTTCAACAGCGATCAGGCTCGGATGATGGCCTTTAACCGCCAGCTCAAGGGAACGTTGAAGTTCCACTTGATCATCATCAAGCGCCGCTCCGGGTGCGCGACGTTGCGCGTTGTGGTTCACCCCAATCAAATGGAACATTGAAGGAGCCTCCCAAGCTGAACAGATCAGCATCCGCGATTATTACACTGTCGTCTGAACGGGCGAACGCCGACAAATCTGAAGACAATTTGTCTTTTCTCACATCCGGGGTTAGAGGCGGGGTGGAAGGTGTCGCATCGTCTACCGGCAATGACAGTAGATGAGACCGTCAATCCGCTTCCGAGAAGCAAGGTACAGATAACCAACAGGTAATTCTCAAGAATTACGGAGGTGGGCTCATTGATACGGGTGCTACTGTCCTCGCATGCGCTTCATCGCCCCGCGATCTCGCCGCAGATGAGAGCTGGAGCTACACTAATATTCAACTTTACGGCTGGAAGCGGTGACTTTTTGCAGGGCTGCTAACGTCCTGCCTGGCTGCGTGGGCTTGGCATTGAGGTCCGTCCTTCTACCACCTAAATTTAGACAAAGCGCTCTCGAAGCCTGTTACGGTTTGGTTCATAAGACTTACGGAAGGAGCGGCGAAGCCCAGCGCTCCGGTTCGCTGAAATCCGACTGAATATGTTGGCAAAGTTTTTGCCAACTCGCTCAGATAGAAGCCCAATAGGTCGTCTTGACCTGGAGCCTCCTGATTGAGCAGCTCCAGCTCGGGAAGTTTCATATATGTATATTGCTTAAATATCTCTACCGTGACCCCTCTATTCAATTCGATTAATCTATCGCGCGTGCCTTGTCCGGCTGCTCTGTTGAAGGCACTTTTGTTTTCTCCGCTCTTGAAGAATCTTGCGCAGGAAAGCGCGAGATGCGTCGCGAAAGCCATTCCAATTGCGCGGCAATGAATGGACAGTACAGACAAATCCTCCGCAGGAGGTTTTGTCGCTGGATCGGGGCAGTACAACTCAAACCCAGCAGCGCGCATTTGGGCTGCGTCATCGAATAATCGACTGCCGCTCCTTGCTGCTGATTTGTCAATCCCGTGACCGAGGTAGAGTGTCCTGCCAAGTTCTGAACCGTTCTCGACGGTAGAACGTCCGAAGGTGCGTCCGAATCCAGAGGGTCCAGAAGCCCGCGCGAGAAAATCTTTGATTCCCATGCCAACGATCCTTTTATGCTTAAATTCTCGGGCTGCGATGCGTAGAAATCCCGCGTTAGACTGCCATCGGATTTCTTCCTTCGTCAATGGCTGAAATTCTTTTCCGTGCTGAGACGGCGACATTTTCAAGCACCTGGGGCGGTATTCCGTCACCCATCACCATCTTGAACACGCTATTTCTTAGGCTTGCTTTGTATTGATCGACAAATGCGAGGAGAAGCTCTTTAGCTCGGGAATTATCTCCGGCAGCGATGCACAAGAGCGCGGCGTTGTTTGCATATATCGGGTAGCGGGAAGTTTCCCACGCCGCGAGCGTGTAATAGAGCGCGCCTTGTGAATCTTGCGCAGCGCGGTGCACGTCGGCGATCTTAAAAAAGGATAGGCCCCAAACGCACGCACGTGCCTCCGGGTGCAAGGCCATGCCGCGATCACCATGCTTCTTTTGTTGCTCCCATTGAAAGCGAGCAAGAAATTCGTCGAATGTTGATTTGTCCGTTGTGGTCATTTGATCCCGGATTGACTGCGCATCCGGCGAAGGTGGCATATCAGCAGGACCATAGTCGGAGTTGTCGAATTCGTCTGTCTGCGCTCTGCCACCTGATGAATGCGCCGTTGACGTGGCAGTGTTTCTTAGAATCTCGGGGGTCTCCTCATAGACCAATACAATCGCCGCCAATTTCGTCCGAACGTGTTCTGGGAGCTGAGCCCACTGAACATGAACAGAAGCCAAAAGTACCTTTTCACCCTGAATTTCAGTGGCGCTTTTCAGAAGCAACGTGCGCTTCTCCATGTCTGCGTTGTCCCACACGGCATGTGCTCGTTTGAGCGCCCTTTGTAAGGCAGCGTTTGGGGCGCGCCGTGAGGCGGCCTTAGACTTGAGAAATGTGAGCAGCAGGATCGCCCCCACGATGACTAGGAAAAGAATGAAGCTGCCCATCTCGCTCTCCCTAAGCTAACGCAATGATCGTAGACACTATAGCACTGTGAGCGGGCGCAATCGCTGGGTTGCGGGGAGGTTACGCGCTCGTGTGGCGGAGGTAGCCGCCGTGGCTGCCATTTATGACGCCACACCAATATAATCCCCAATCATGGTTAGCTTCAGTATGGACGCGAACGGTAATATTCGCAGGGACGACATTTCCATTCAAGAGCTGTGCGCTTGGGCTAATGCGTACCAGGAGGCGCATTGGCCGCAACGCAATCCTGATTTTCATATTGCATCCATAGACGATGCTGGTGGTCCCGCTTGTTTTTTGCGCTCGGCAAAAACGATCTACCTTGAGAAGGCAACCACTTCTTCGGAAAAGTTCAGTCGCATAGCTCTTCTTCACGAAATGATCCACATAAACCTAGTTGAAGATGGCGGAGATCCCGATGAAGCACATGAGGCGCGATTTCAAGGAGAGGTAAGACGCTTATTTGAAGCGGGAGCATATAGGAATCTCCTTTAGACATCGGATAATGCGTTGCGTTTGCGATTGGCTGTGTTCGTTCTGTCCGCCCTCTATGCCCGGTATGCGTTGAAATATGACTGTTGCTTCGAAAGGAACGGCGATGAAGTTCGCAGAAATAGCCAACCGTCTGACGGGTATCTCAACGCCGTTTGGAGGGGCATCATGGCAGCCTGCTGAGTTGGAGATTGCGTCGGCTCGTCGGGTGATTGCCTTCCTTGAGGACCGGCGGGTGCTCTATGAGCCAAGTCAGATGGAAGTGCCTTTGCACTGCGTCCGCTCGGTTATCGAAATCCGGCACCGTCTCAGCGATGAGTTGGGCAAGTTGGACAGCAGGTCCGAACTGGCCGCGAGTCTGCGGGCGATGAGGGCGGCTTGCCGGAAGTTCCTAGAGCGAGTGGGGATCGACGGAAGCGAAGGCATCCAGCACGCCAGAGGCTGGGGTTTCCATAGCTGGACATTTGGAAGCGCACTCGGGGAGCTGCGGGGGATGTTCGGCATTCATGTAGCGAAGATCGCCGCCGCATTCAAGTTGGATGTGGAGGACCGGCTAGCTTCTATCCTGCCTGCGGATGCTGATGCCGACACCGGCGACGATGACCGGCTGTATCGCGATCTATACCTCTGAGCTGTCGCTGGACAAGTCGACTATCAAGGCCGAGATTCTGTATCAGAGCCAGCATTTCGAGAACGGCGCTGCTGACGCAGCGGCAGGAGGGTGCGACACGTCACCCCCAAATTGGGTTCCGGTTTGTAAACGTGGCGCCTGTCCGGTTAGCCAGCGTTAACGTACTTTGAATCAATGGTTTGATAAACCATCCATCCGACGGGGGTTCCAGCGTTTACGCACGTAAACGCGCAGAGCGCTCCAAAGAGCGCGGCGCGTAAACGCACTGATAATCAAGGGTTTTCATGCATCGGAGCTTGACGGGAAAAACCGCGAGGTGCAAGCTGGTTGCGAGGCGGGCTCCCCCATGAACACTCCCCGCATCCCGAATCCTTTGTCGTCTCCAGACTCACCGAAAGGTGACGGGCGTTCGCTTCTCCGCGCCAAAACTATCGCGACCAGGGTCACGCCGGAAGAGCTGGCGGAGGTGGAAACCGCCGCCGAGGGCGCGGGAAAGACCGTGGCCGAATGGCTGCGCGAGTTGGCCTTGAAAGCGGCGCGAGAACGTCCGGCAGACCCAACAGAGTTGCTGCTGGCCGAGGTTTCGGCACTCCGATACATGCTCCTGAATCTCTTCCACGCGACGGCCCAGGCTAACGCTGAAGGCAAGCATCTGCTGCCCGATTCCGTGGTTAAAATCCGTGACCAGGCCAACCTGCGGAAGCTGGCCGACGCCCGCAAACTGCTCGCAGAATTTCTGTCCCAGGAGGGACCGGGCGAGGGCAAACCGTGAGCCGTCCCATGCGCTTTCCGAGCCGGGGCAGGTGGCTCTTGTGGCTGATTTTGCTCTTCGTTCTGGGGCCATTTGTGGTGATCGTACCGGCTACGCTGTGGCTCGGCTGGACGATGAATCCAGTCCAGAACTTCTACCTTGGAACCTATGCTGCCAGTTCCATACTGAGCAGCTATCCCGGTGCCCTGACTACCGTGCGCTACGCCGAGAAGACGGCTCCGGGCAGAACGCCACGGCCACTCTTACCCGAAGATGCGGTGAAAGGGGCGAGTGCCACTCAGGGGCTCGCACTGAGTCCAAAAGCCCTTGCCGGAGGCTGGCGCGGTGTCATTATTACACCGCCCGAGAAGGTTCGCGCGAAGGCGTTGCGAGCGTATCTGGCGGCCACGATTTATGACAACGACAGTGCATGGCTGATCTTTCTTCGCCCCATTCTCTACCTGACGGCGGCAGTGTTGTTTTTGTATGCCCTGTGGCTCTTCTTTGGTCATAAACTGCGCACCCGTTGGAAGCATGAGCAGCGGCATGGCCGACGTATCAAAGGCCCGGAGTTGGCCTCGGCTTTTGGGTGGCGTAGAGCAAAGACGGGCGGCATTCGCTTCCGCCTACGCTTCGAGAATTCACTTTTGCGGTGGTTGCCGTTCGGCCCAAGCTACCGGATTCCGAAGCGTTTTGAAGCGAGCCACATTCTGATGATGGGCGACACCGGTTCAGGCAAATCGAACGCCATCCGGCAGCTTCTTCGTCAGGTGCGGAAGCGTGGGGAAAGCGCGATTGTCTACGATCCGGCGATGGACTTTGTGAGCGAGTTCTACTCGCCCGCGCGTGGGGATTTGATTCTCAATCCGCTGGACCAGCGCTGCCCGTATTGGAGTCTGGGCGAGGAGATCGACCGCGATGAGACAGCGACAACTATCGCCGCCGCGTTTCTGCCGGAAAAGGAGTACGAGAAGGAGTTTTTCACCGATGGGCCGCGCCGGATACTGGCCCATTTGTTGAAGCGGCATCCGCAGCCCAGAGACATTCTGCGGATGATGGCCGACCCGTCATGGATTGAGGCGAAGGTGAAGGGAACGCCACTGGCCGCGTTGCTCGATGCGGGAGCGCCCGCGCAGCGGGCGGGTGTTCTTGCCAGCCTAAACATGGTGGCCGACAGCTTGGAACTATTGCCGGAGTGGGAGCATACGAGGCCGACCTTTGCGACAGCAGAGTGGTACACGAGCCGGAAGCGATGGGTGTTTCTGACTTCCACTCCTGCCTATCGCGCGAAGATTTTGCCGCTGCATTCGGTGTGGCTGGATTTGTTCATTCTTCGCATGATGGGGTACTGCCAAGACTACACGGCAAAACCGGTATGGTTTGTGTTGGATGAGTTGGCGAGCCTCAATAAGCTGCCGCAGCTCCACGCCGCCGTCACGGAAAATCGCAAGTACGGAAATCCCGTTGTGTTGGGCTTTCAGGGGCGGAGCCAAATTGAAAAACGCTATGGGCAGGAGGCCGAGGCCATGCTTTCGCAGCCCGCGACCAAGCTGTTTTTCAAGACTACCGAGCCGCGCGCTGCGAAGTGGATTTCCGACACCATCGGGGAAATTGAAGTGGAGCGGTTGAAGGAATCGCGCAGCATGGGGCTGCTGGGAAGTAGGAAATCCTATGCGATGGAGATTGCAACGAAGCCGCTTGTCATGGCCTCGGAAATCTCCGGGCTTGCCCCCCTTTCAGCCTTCATAAAGTTGGAGAATCATGTCACTCCAGCAAGATTCCGGTTGGCGAAGAAACATAATAAGCATCCTGCATTTCTGGAGCGGGAGAGAGAACGATTGCTGTCGCACAAAGCATATACCGTGGAGATTCCCGATCCCGAAAACGCGCCAGAGACGAGAAAAACCATGGAGTCTGTATTGCCGGTGGAATCGGCACCTGCAGTGGAGAAAGAAGGCTTCATCTGGGATGAAACGACCGGAATCGAATGAGGTCATGGAAGGTTTACTTAGCCCAACGCTTGTTGTTAATGAAGGTTACTTTCTCGTACACATCTTCAAGGGGACGATAGGAGCCATTTTGCTGCGCAAATTGCTTGAGGTGGCGATTGCACCCTGAATCCCAACTGATAACCTCAACTTTCCAGCCCCGTTTGTGAGCACGTTCAAGTTGTTTGGTGAATCCTTTGCCATTCTGATAGCCGCTTCCATCGCCAGTAAGAAGAACCATCGTGCTGGGCGTGACTTCATCTAAAACACGATTTGCCATCGCGAGCTGGATCATTTCATCCACAGCAACTTCACCTCCAGAGGCTACGCCTCTCTCTTGGGTTTCTACTGTGATGCCGAGGGATTTGAACCTGTTCCAGAGTGGGTCACTATCGGGCGGTACTGATCCACCCACGAAAGCGTAATCAAGGGTTCGCCCGTCCAGTACAAAATCGAGCAGCTTGGAGAAGTGAATGCGAAAGGCGTCCTCATCGCCCGGTTCTTTCGCTTTGCAAACACCACGGCCCACTAGCCAAATATTTGAGTTATCCCAAAAGACGCTGATTCCCATAAGCACCTCGTTGTCAATGTTATATTTCCTCTTAATCTATAAGGCTCACGTGCATTAGTCGACACATTCTGGAATAGAATTTTCTTATGCTGACGATCTCCAAGCCGCTGTCAGCTTCGCAGGTACGCACGTACCATGAGCGGGAGTTTGCGTCGGAGCGGCAGAACTATTGGAGCCGCGACCAGCAAGGACATAGCGAGTGGCAAGGCAAGCTGGCCGAGCAGTGGGGTTTGTCGGGTCCGGTTGGCAATGAGTACTTCGCGCGTTTGACCGAAGGCCAGCATCCGCACACGGAAGTGCAGCTTGTTCGCCATCAAGCCTCCAAAACGTATCAGGGCAAGTTCGGAAAAGAAGTGACGAGCGTAGAGCATCGTGCCGGTTGGGATGCTACGTTCTCCGCGCCAAAGTCAGTCTCACTCACTGCCCTTGTCGGCGGGGATGAGCGCGTAAGAGAGGCGCATCGGGAGAGTGTGCGCGTGGCGCTTAGCGAGTTGGAGAAGTACACGCAGGCCCGCATCGGCAACATCCATGCGCCGGAGACAACCGGCAAATTTGTTGCGGCTACCTTTGAGCATGACACCGCGCGTCCAGTGGACGGCTATGCCGCGCCGCAGCTCCATACCCATGCTGTGATATTCAACGTCACCGAGCGCGACAACGGCCAAACCCGAGCCTTGCAGCCGCAGGAGCTATTTGCATCGCAACGCTATGCCACCAGCGTTTATCGTTCTGAGCTGGCGATGCGGTTGCAGGGGTTGGGTTATGAGTTGGAGCGCGGCAAGCACGGACAGCCGGAGATCAAGGGCTATACGAAAGATTATCTGGAGGCCAGCAGCCCGCGCCGGGAGCAGATCAAAGACCATCTGCGCGAGATGGGGATCGACGGGGCCGGGGCCGCGCAGGTGGCGGCACACCGGACTAGGGACAGCAAAGAACTGGTATCGCCGGAAGAGGTATTAGCGCGGCACCGCGAGCTGGCCGCGCAGTATGGACACCAGGCCGACCGGGTTGTGGCCGGAGCGCGGGCGCATGAACAGCGCCACTCATACGAACCCGACCGCATCGCGCAGCAGGGCGTCACCTATGCCCGCGATCATCTCTTTGAGCGTTCCGCCGTGCTGGATAGGCGTGAACTTTTGGAAGCGGCGCTCAATCGCGGCATGGGGGAGACAACGTATGCCCACATCCGGCAAGAGTTTGCGCAGCGGGCCGCGCGGGGAGAGTTTTGCACGGTTGGAGCAGGCCAGCGGTACACCACCGCCGCAATGCTGCGCATGGAACGTGAGATCGTCACGCGGATGCAGGAAGGCAATCAGCGCGGGATGAGCGATCCGATGATGGTTTCTCCGCAGATTCGGATTACGACCGAAGACCGCCATCCGGAGCTGAATGCCTCGCAGCTTCAGGCCGTAGACCAGGTGCTTCTCTCCCGCGAAAAGATGGTGGGATTGGATGGCGTTGCCGGGGCTGGAAAGACAACGACACTCGCCGTCATCCGCGAAGGCGCAGAAGCGCAGGGGTACAAAGTCGAAGGCTTCGCGCCCACGTCCCGCGCAGCGCAAAAGCTGGCGGACGCAGGCATGGAAACATCCACATTGCAAAAGCATCTTGCGCGTGGGCAGAAACTGGACACCGGCGAGCGCCGCCTGTATGTGCTCGATGAGTCCTCGCTTGCATCCACCAAACAGATGCACGAGTTTGTACATCGCCTTCATCCGAACGACCGCGTGTTGCTGGTGGGTGACCGAAGACAGCATGAGGCAGTCGAGGCCGGGCGTCCCTTCGCGCAGCTTCAGGACGCGGGCATGAAGACGGTGAAACTCGAAGAGATCGTCCGCCAGAAAAGCCCGGAACTGAAGCAGGTAGTCGAACAGTTTGCGCGTGGCGAGGTGCGCGAGGCCGTAGAGGGCTTGGAGCGGCAGGGCCGAGTGCATGAGATTGCAGAGCGTGAGAATCGCATCGCCGCGATTGCGAAGGAATATGCGAAGTCGCCGGAGGGTACGCTGGTTGTCTCGCCCGACAATCGCTCCCGCGTCGAGATCAATTTGGCGATTCGTGCCGAGATGCAGGAGAGCGGCTTGGTCAGTAAAGAAGAGCATCCCATTGCGGCGCTTGTCCCACGCCAGGACCTTACCGGGCCGGAGCGGACATGGGCAGCGCGATACGAGTTCAACGATATCGTGCGCTACGCCCGCGCGTCGAAGCAAACCGGCATGGAGCGCGGCGAATATGCCCGAGTCAAGAGCGTGGATGCGGAGAAAAACCTGTTGACGGTGGTGCGGGCCAACGGCTCAGAAGTGACCTACGATCCTCGCAGGCAGCAGGGGGTTTCAGTGTATCGGGAAGAATCGCGTAGTTTCGCCGTGGGCGACCGCATCCAGTTCACGGCACCGGCCAATGACTTGAAGGTTGCCAACCGCGAACTAGGCACGGTCGTAGCCATCGAGGACGGACAGGTGCGCTTGAAGATGGACGGAGGCCGAGAGGTGCAGCTCGATCCGCGCGAGCATCCGCATCTCGATCACGGCTATGCGGTGACGAGCCATTCCAGCCAGGGACAGACCGCAGAGCGGGTATTGATTCACGTCGATACCGACTTGGCCGCGAAAGACCTGCTCAACAGCCGTATGGCTTACGTTGCCGTCTCGCGCGGCGCGGAGGATGCCCAGCTTTATACCAACGACCGCGAGAAACTGCCGGAAGCGTTAGGGCATGACGTGTCCCATGAGAGCGCCCACACGCCAGCGATGAAGCCGGAGCAGGCCATCAATCCGCCGAAGCAGGAGATCGCACCTGCCATCGAACATGGCTTTGGCGTAGGGCATAGCCTGTAAACTCACGAACCGACCGTCCAGAACGGTGCCTCGCATTCAAGATGTTCACGGCGACAGGGAATTTACGCGCACAACTTATTACAAATTCTCAGTTTCCCCTCTCCGAAAAAGCTCCCGCTTTTGACTATGTGGGCTCCAGCAAGCATGCCTGCAATAGAACGCTGCGTAGGCTATTGGCAGAAGCGATGCGCTTCTGAGTAGCACCAGTGTGGGGCGTCAATAAATTCTTCCGTGGTTTTCAGCGGGATTGTTGCGACATGCCCCAGAGAATATTCAGGGTTCTGCATACACTCGTTGTCTTCAAGCAATTGCTCGAAAATCTCCCCTGCGATCAGCGCTCCACAGTGAAAACAGCAAAAGGTGAAATGCTTGCGTCGCGAACTCTCCGCCCAGTGCCAGCCTGGATAGCTGACCGCCAAATCCAGCTCCGGATGTGTTGCGACATATTGTTGCACCTTACGGACGATCCATGGCGCTCCAGTTTTCTTCAACGGGCTCGCGACCCAGTTCTCTAACTCGCCCGTTGGGGGCCGGTCTCCACATGTTACGGAGCACTCTGTCGGGCAGAAAATATTGAAATTTCTGTGGCAGGCCCAGCATTCATGAAATTGGAAGATCGTTATCCCTTTGGCGGTTGCGACCCGTTGTTTAGCACACCGGCGAAACTGACGGTTGAGAAGGGCAGAAACCGCTTGATGCAAAGGCATCAGACGGCTTCCGATCCTGACCTGATCGGGTGGCAAGCCTCGATTGAGAGCCGCGAAAGGGTTCTTCTCACTGAAATCAAGGGGGAATAGCGGAATGTCGGTTTTTGCAGGCGGCGGAGGTTTGAGCGCGCCACGGCCGTAGAACCAGCAGCCTCGAACGTCGCTATTTGCGTACTTCAGTTGCCGTGCAGCTAGCTCGGCAAACGGGATCGTCGATAGCTGGATCTCGAATGCTACTTGGAGACTTCCTTTGTGAGCCATCACATCTGCCCGCCAACTGCCACTAGGGCCGCAGACCTCGACATCGCCATTCCAGCCTGCTTCTCGGACCGCCCGTAGTACGACGCTCTTAAGCAAGAGGTGCTGGGCACTCTCAGGTGCCGACATGCAGAAATCAGAGCGCCGTGCATGTACGAAGTGCTGAGTCCCCAGCTTGCTTACCCGCATAAAACCCTGGCTTCTGCAGCAACCTAATTCAATTGATGGCCTTTTGGCGCGCAGGGTCTCCCATTCCAATGGACTAAGAAGCGAAGCAATCTGACGCTCTCCATTGATGTACGCCGATAAGGGCATGGGATTTGCTCGTTGATATCCGTTAGCACAATGATATCGCCGTCGATTCAAAATCGGACAGCGCCGCGCCCGCGATGCGAAGCATGGGGTCGCCGCACTCTCGCGGGGTTCGCCTACGTTCCCCCGTGAATGTGGATTGACAGCCGCGAAGCAATTGACCCGACAGTGCTCTGATTCGTTTGTTGGAGTGCCAGCAGCGCTGCCCTGTTTTGGCGTTTTTCGGGGAGCCGCAACTGTAGGAATTGCAAGGATGCCAGAAATGCCTTAGTCCGTCCGTCTTACCAACTCGCAGAGAGTGGAGTTTAGCGCACTAGCAATTCTCTCCAAAGCCCTCAATCCCGGTTCTACCTGTCCGGTTTCCAATTTATTGATGTGCTCGCGAGTCAGGTCCGCATGGTCTGCCAGCAGTTGCTGAGTCCATCCTCGCTGCATTCGCAGCTCTCGGATTTTTTGACCTACTACAGCACAGATGTCAGGTGTTGCCATTCCCCAAGAATGGAGTTAAAGTCAAGGCATAATGTGAAGCATAGTTCACATATCATCTCTTTCTAAGGCTCCGTGCCGCTGTGGGAGCCGCGCTGGCGGAAATAATGGGTTCCTGTCCGATTGTTCTTCCAAAAGCAGTTGTGCGGGAAAGCGACGCTCGTTCTCCTTCAGAGACCGATGAGCGGTTAAGGTGTAGTGCTGCCGTCAGAGATGATGCATCCGACGAGATGCTCCTAGCTGCGGTAAAAGAAAGCAACCGCAATGCTTTGGCTATTCTGTTCCGGCGGCATGCGGTCGTGGTGCGCAGCGTGGCAGTGAGAATCCTGCGCGACGAAGGCGAGGCAGATGATCTCGTGCAGGAGCTTTTCCTGTTTCTCTTCCGCAAGGCATCCATCTTTGATCCGAGCAAGTCATCGGGGGAGTCATGGATCATCCAGATGGCCTATCACCGTGCCATTGACCGGCGTCGGCAGCTTGTGTCTCGGCGATTTTATGATTCATGTGATCTGGACGAACAGCGGGCAGCCCAGGCAATGACGAAGGATTCCGAGAAGCAAGCCGTGGAACACCTCTCGGGGAAGGACCTGCTCAAGCGTTATCGAGAAGTGTTATC
>JAKATU010000060.1 GCA_021818585.1 Acidobacteriota bacterium
TTCTGTATCTCCATGAAATCCTCCAGTCGCAGCATCCTTCATCCTCACGGATCAGAATGCCGCCGCTCGGCCTCCACCGGGGAATTTTCAAACGCCACTTTTGAGGATTATTCAGACGCCGCTAACACCAGCGGAGCCAGCAGATGGCTGGCAGCCCCTGCCCAGTCGGCCAGCGTGGAACGCTCCAGTTCGATGCCCTCGCGGGAGAAGATCTCCGACTGGCGATACAAGGGGAGATGGTCCGCGTACTTCGAGACCAGCACATGCGCCAGCAGGTTCGGTCCAGGCAATCCCCGCTCGATGGGCCGTGACGGCCCCGGCGCCTGAACAATCACGTCGCACCGGCTGCAGGCCATCTTCACTCGCACATGGCGAATCACCTTATAGGTAGCCGGTACGCGCTCCAGAATCTCCGAGACATCCTCGCCCAGCTTACGCAACTGGCCGTCGCAATCCGGACATGCATCTTCGCCAGGCAGATGCGTATGCACTTCGCGCGGCAGATGCTCCGGCAGTGGCCGCCGAACCGGTCTGGCCTTCGTGGAATCGCTTGCCTGCATAGAAGCCGCGACCCGCTCGGCTTGCTGCGTCTCCAGCTCTTCGAGCTTCAACTCCAGTTGATCGATCTCGCGGCCGATCTTCTCGCTCTTCGTGCCGAACAGCATCCGCCGCAGCTTGGCGATGACCAGCTTCAGGTGTTCGATCTCCTTGTCACGGTTGAGCAGCTTCTCCTGCTGCGTGGCGATCAGTGCTTCGAGAGCCGCGCGGTCCAGAAAACTCAGATCCACAGTCGCCGGGTGGGGAGAAGCCATCGCAGCGAGTATGCCACCGATAGAGAGAAGTTATAGATCAAAAATGCGTGACTTATCCTGCCATCGGTGGTTCCCATGTTCTTCGCGGCTGACGCCAGTCGATGCCTTCCAGAAGCATCGACAGCTGCGCACGCGTCAGCGACACGGTTCCGCTCTCCGCCTGCGGCCATACGAAGCGCCCGCGCTCCAGTCGCTTCTGAAAAAGACAAAGACCATCTCCATCGAACCAAAGCAACTTGATTAGATCACCGCGCTTGCCGCGGAAGACAAAAACATGGCCGGAATATGGCTGTTGTTCCAGCACCGTCTCGACCAGCGAACTCAGTCCTCGAAAGCCGCGACGCAGATCCGTGAACCCGGCAGCAATCCAAATCCGTGTGCCTGTCTTCAGCTCGATCACCGCAACGGGCTCCTCAGAACAGCTTGCACAAGTGCAGGATCGACGCCGTTCTCCACGGTGACCAATCCACGGCCTGGCAGTTCAACGTGGATCGCACCAGAGCAGTCCGCAGACGGCGCAGCTTCCGGCGTCACCCTGCTGTCCGGCTCGCTGGCCAGTGTTACCGGCAGAAGCTCTGTGCGTGTTCGGCCAGCAGCCCAGCCTATCCCCCTGCGGTGCTCATAGCGCCACTGGAAAACCTGGTTGGCGTTGACGCCGTTCTCGCCCGCCACGCGGGCAATCGACGCACCCGGCACCAGCGTCAGCTCTACAATCCGCCGCTTCTCCTCCGCCGTGCGATGAATACGCTTCGCGCGACCGAACCCGCTCCCAACTTCTATCGCTTCGCTCACAAGGAAATCGTCAACCACAACCCCGCTTACGTCTACACGGCGAGAAGCGGACGCTTACATCCAAACCGATGAACATTGCAGAGATCCAATCCTCCTTATTTCTCCGAAACGAGTCTTTCGATAGCTGCCGTATTGTGCTCCGGCGAAAGATGCGCATATCGAGCAGTCATGTTCGCATCCGAATGCCCCATCAATTCCTGCACAGTGCGCATATCTACGCCCGCCATGACCAACCGGCTGGCAAATGTGTGGCGCAGATCGTGCCAGCGTAAGTCTTTCACCTTGGCTTCTTTCAATACAGCCTGCCACCAGCGTTTCGGATCGCGGATCGCCTTGCCCTTGTACCGCTCGGAGCGAAACACGAATCCATCAGGTTCTTTCTTCTTCGCCAACTGCACAAGCAATCCATGAACAACGGTATTCATGGGAATATGGCGCGTCTTCCCGCTCTTGGTGCGCGGAAGCGTAATGATCTTTCGTTTCAAATCCACGTTCTCCCATCTGAGCGTGAATTGCTCCCCTTGTCGCATGCCCGTGTGCACGGCAATCAGAAACGCCGGCAGATGGGCCGGATAGAGTTCCGTAATGGCCTTGATGATCCGCTTCTGTTCAGCATCGGTGACAAATCGAATGCGGGTATTGTGCTCAGGAGCCTTCGCCGTAAGGCGCGCGGGATTGACCAGCATATGCGGGTCATTCTGCATCGCCAGCGAGTATGCCTTGCTCATCACCGTCTTGAAGCGGTTCTGTGTCGCTGCGCTCCACTCTCTGTTCTTGGCCTGTGTGGCAAGCCATGCCCCCACATCCTGCGGCGTAATCGAATCGGCGGCGCGCTCTCCAAATGCTTCGATCAGCACGTTCATCCGCGATGTGAAGGTCCGAACGTCCCGGCGGCCGGTGCGTTCGCAGTCAGAGATGGCAGCCTTCGCAACCTTCTCGAAAGCCACCTTGGCCTTTCGCAAATTCTCGGGAAGTTTGCGCCCGGCGAGCACGGTCGTCTTGCGCTTCCGATAGAGCGCTTCGGCGTTCCGCTTGCTGCCTACTTTCTCTCTGCGCTCCTTGCCATTCTCGTCCGCGTACCGAATCCACCAGATGCCGGAACCTGGAATGCGCTCGTACACACCTTTCATCTCGTGTGCCTCACTGTTTCGGTCTACCGGTACTAAAACCGGTACTGGCACTATACAAGAGAAAAGAGGCTGCCGCCATCCTCTTATAAATCATTTATTTTGTTTAAGTTACTGGTGACCCTGGCAAGATTCGAACTTGCGACCTGCGGTTTAGGAAACCGTCGCTCTATCCACCTGAGCTACAGGGCCACACTCAAAGTTTACAACGTCACAGGGGATATTCTCCGTCCCGCTCCATCAGACCATTGGCGACACTTAACGACAATCCATCATCCTAATCTCCCATGCGAGCAGCCGTCCTCCACCAACCCGGCCCCATTTCCAAGCAACCACTCACTCTCGAAGACGTACCAATCCCCGAACCAGGCCCCGACCAAGTCCTCCTCAAAGTCGAAGCCTGCGGCGTCTGCCGAACCGACCTCCATATAACCGCCGGAGATCTCAAGCCGCAACACGACGCCATCATTCCCGGCCACCAGATCGTCGGCCGCATCGAGCGCACCGGCAAAGGCGTCAACCACCCTAAGCCCAAATCCCGCGTCGGCGTCTCATGGATGGGCGGCGTCGACGGCGACTGCCCGCTCTGCCGCAGGGGACTCGAAAACCTCTGCGACAACCCCATCTTCACCGGTTACTCCGTCAACGGCGGCTATGCTGAATACACCATTGCACGCGCCTCCTTCTGCACCCCGCTTTCAGAAGGCCGCTCCGCCACCACCCTCGCCCCGCTGCTCTGCGCCGGCATCATTGGCTTCCGCAGCCTGCGCGTCGCTAACGTGCAACCCGGCGACCGTGTCGGCCTCTACGGTTTTGGAGCCTCAGCCCATCTCGCCATCGAAGTCCTCCACCACTGGGGTTGCGAAGTCTACGTCGCCACCCGCGGCGAGCAACACCAGCAACTCGCCCGCGAACTCGGCGCCGCCTGGGTCGGCGACGCTACGGAGAAACCACCGGTCCCGCTCGACTCCGCCGTTACCTTCGCGCCCGTCGGCAGCGTCGTCATCGCCGCGCTCAGCGCGCTGCGCAAAGGCGGCATCGTCGCCATCAACGCGATCCACCTGGACCACATTCCCGAGTTCGACTACGATTCGCTTCTCTGGGGCGAGCGCCAACTCCGCAGCGTCGCCAACATGACCCGCGAGGACGCAAAAGACTTCATCGCCCTCGCCATGGAAATTGGAATCTCCCCGCGCACCCGCATCTTCGCGCTGGATCAGGCCAATGAAGCCCTCGCCGCCATCGAACACGATGAAATCAACGGCGCAGCCGTCATCGTCCCCTAATCATTCACCCGGATCAACGTGAATCCGTCATACCCCTTGCTGCCCACCGTCTGCACCGTCGTCGCCGTCACCCTCGGCTCCGTCGCCACCGCTTCATTGAAGCGCCGAATCCCCTGCACCATCGCATCCGTGCTCCCCGCGTTGACAACCTCACCCTCGCGAATCACGTTGTCCACCACAATCACCGACCCCGGCCGCGACAACCGAACCGCCCACCCAAAGTAAGGTGCGCAGTTTTCCTTGTCCGCATCGATGAACACAAAATCAAACGGACCCGCGCCCTCCGCTTCCAGCAACGGCAGCGTGTCCAGCGCCGCGCCCAGCCGCTGGTCCACACGATCACTTAAGTCAGCCCGCGCAATGTTCTCCCGCGCCACGGCAAAATGCTTCGGCTCAAACTCCAGCGTCACCAGCCGCCCGTCGGCAGGCAGCGCCCGCGTCATCCATATCGCGCTGTAACCGCCCAGCGTTCCAATCTCCAGAATCCGCCGCGCACCCAGTATCTTCGCCAGCAAATGCAGCAGCCGGCCCTGGCTCGCCGTCACCGCAATCATCGGCAAACCCGCATCTTCACTCGCCTTCCGCGCAGCCTCCAGCACCGGATCCGCCGGAATCAGCAGCCCATCCATGTACTCCTCAACGCTGCTCCACAACTCCTGAGACACTCACAACCTCCACGCCTAACGCTGGCTCGCCTCGCCTGCCTGCACCTTGCGGTTAAACTCCGCCGACTTGTTCCGCGGCACCGTCAACGCCGTCCACTTCTCATCCGCAAACTGCTTCGCCAGCAGCACTATCTGCCCAACATGATACGGATAGTGCGCCAACTGCCGATTCATCGCCTGCATCACCGAGTGCGCCTCGCCACGGATCAACACCTTCCGCGTCAAATCCTCGTCGCACAACGGCTCCAGCGCACCAAACAGACAAGCCCATCCCTCGTCCCAAACTCGCATCAACTCGGCCCGCGTCGCTGGTGGATCGATAAACTCACTGTCACGGTTACGATTTACCTTCTCGCCATCCGTAGTCAAAAAATCCGTCCACCGCGACCGCATATTCCCGGCCATATGCTTCACAATCACGGCAATCGAATTCGACTCCTCATTCGCAGCCAAAGACAACTGCTCGTCCGTCACCTGCTCCATAGCCCGCTCCGCCAGCTTCTTATACTGGCGAAACACCGCAAGCGCGTCTTCCAGGTACGAGGTCGTAAACTCCAGCGCCATCACACCCTCCCATACAATCAGCCCGCAACAATCTCCGAAAAATCCGCAATGTAGAAGAATGCGTGCAGCATTTGAGCAAGCATGGTGAGACGGTTATCTCTAACGACTTTCTCATCAACCATCACCATGATCTCCTCGAAAAACCTATCCACATCTGGACGAAGACTCGCCATGTGCTCGAGAGCCCTCTGATATTCGCGGGTCATCCTTAATACCTGAAACTCTGAGCCAATCTCCGTCGCCCTTCTGTACAAATTCTGTTCGGCAGGTTCTTGTAAGAGATTTGGATCCGCTCCGGATCCCGGAGCAAACTTGAATAATCCCTTGTCATCCGCCTGTCGAACAATGTTCTTCATCCGCTTAAACTGTGTCGCGATTGCCTCAAAATCCTCGGAGCCTCGCATTGCGCTTACGGCCTCTGACCGCTCAATGGCATCGCACACATCATCATGCCCACGCGAGCACAGCGTGCCATCAAGGTTGTAAATCTCCGCTGCCAGCACCGCATTCACCACGTCATACTGGAAGCCCTTCACATCCCGCAAATAATAGGCCACCCGCTCCTTCAGGAATGCCTGCACCTTCTCATCCGCACTCCCTCCCAGTACATCACCCAGCGTCAGCTTCACATGGCCTTCCGCCAGAATCTTCACCACCGCATTCGCCGCTCTCCGCAGCGCGTAAGGGTCCTTCGACCCGGTAGGCTCAAGTCCAATCCCAAACATCTGCGTAATCGTCGCAATCCGATCCGCCAAACCCAGCAGTTGCCCTTCCACCGTCGGAGGAATCGCATCCTCCATCGACGCGGGCGAATATTGCCAGTAAATCGCCTGCGCCACAGCCTCACCTTTACCCTGCGCGCGCGCATACAGCCCGCCCACTTGCCCCTGCAATTCCGTAAATTCCTTTACAAGCTCAGTGGTCAGGTCCGTCTTCGCCAGTTCCACCGCGCGCAGCAATGCCGCCTCATCCACGGCAGTACCCTGCTGCTTCACAAGGCCAGCAAGCCGCTTCGCAACTTCGCGATTCGCCTGCGTCTTATCCCAGTAACTCCCCAGCTCCTTATGGAAAGTCACAGCCTGCAGCATATCCACGCGCTCTGCCAGCGTAATCTTCTGGTCCACCCGCCAGAAAAACCGCGCGTCATTAAAACGAGCCCGCAACACACGCTCATTCCCATGCCGGATAATCTCCGCCGCATCATCGCCCGGCTCCGTATTCAGCACCGTTAAAAAATACGGCGCCAGCCTGCCCTTCGCGTCTTCCACCGCAAAATACTTCTGGTGATCGCGCATCACCGTCACCAGCACCTCTTCCGGCAACTCCAGATACTCGTGCTCAAAGCCGCCCAGCAGCACCGCGGGCCACTCCGTCAAATGCGTCACCGTATCCACCAGCGGCTCATCCTCGCGCCACAGCGCGCCTTCAACTTTTCGCGTAGCCTTGTCCAGCGCCTTCCGAATCCGCTGCCGTCGGGCTTCCACATCGGCCATCACCTTCGCTGCTTCCAGCGCCTTCAAGTAATCCGCCGGCTCCGCAATCTCTACCGGCTCATTCCCATGCAGAATCCTGTGTCCAAACGTCGCACGTCCCGCCGTCACTCCGGCAAACTCCACCGGAATCACCGTATCGCCCAGCAGTGCCACCATCCACTGCACCGGCCGCACAAACCGCTCCGGCTTGCCCGCGCGCCAGTACATATTCTTCGGCCAGTAGATCCCCGCAATCTCCTTCGGCAGCGCCTCCAGCAGAATCTCCCCCGCAGTGCGCCCCTTGCGCACCGTGCTCGCGCCCACGTACTCGCCCTTCGGCGTCTGCACTTTTTTAAGATCTGTAACCGCCACGCCTGCTTTTTTCGCAAACGCCTGCGCCGCCGGCCCCGGCTGCCCATTCTTAAACGCAATGCCCCACGCCGGCCCCGTCAAATGCTCTTCCATATCGGCCTGAGCCTCGCGCACGCCGCCCACCAGCACAGCCAGCCGCCGCGGCGTCGAATAGCTCTGCGCCTCCTGCCCCGGCTCCAGCAATTGCTCCCGCGTCAGCAGCTCAAACACCCGCCGCGCCAGCTCATCCTCGGCCGCCGCAATCATCCGCGCGGGAATCTCTTCCAGTCCGATCTCAAATAGAAAGTCAGCCATCTCGTCTCTTTCGCGCCGTCCGCGCTTTTATCGCATTGCCGCGCCGCATGGCGCCTCAAAAGTTACGCCGTCAATCCCAAGCTCTGCTGCCGGTAAGTCTTCGCCACGCCCACCACCATCGCGCGAATCCTCGCCATCACCGCAACGCGCTCCGTAACAGAAATCGCGCCCCGTGCATCCAGCAGGTTGAACAGATGCGAGCACTTCAAACAAAGCTCATAAGCGCCCAGCACCGGAAAACGTCGCAGTTGCTGTTGCAAATCCTCGGCCGCCGGAACAGCCCCATCCGCATGCACCACCTGTTCGTGCTTTTTCTCGTGGCGCTCGGCTTCTTTCTCTGCCTTCTTTGCGAAAGCTTCGTGGAAACTCCCCAGTAGCGCCTGGCACTCCGCCTCATACATCCGCAGGTGCTCCCACAGCTTGCTCACGTCCGCCGCCTCAAAGTTGTACACAGAAAGCTGCAACTCCTCCTGCAGCCTGATCTCCCCATACGTCACTTCCCGGCCCGTTCGCGGATCGCGCGCCCACACAATCTCGTAAATCGAATCCACATCCTGCAAAAAGGCCGTCAGCCGCTCCAGCCCGTAGGTAATCTCGCCGGAAATCGGATCCAGGTCCATCCCACCGCACTGCTGGAAGTACGTAAACTGCGTAATCTCCAGCCCATCCAGCATCACCTGCCAGCCCACACCCCAGGCGCCGCCGACCGGCCACTCCCAGTTGTCTTCTTCAAACTTGATGTCGTGCTCGGCAAGATCAATCCCAATCGCTTCCAGCGACTGCAGATACAAATCCTGAATATCCGACGGCGGCGGCTTCAAAATCACCTGCAGTTGCAAATGCTTGTAGAGCCGGTTGGGATTCTCCCCATACCGCCCGTCCGCAGGCCGCCGCGAGGGCTGCGCATACGCAATGTTGATCGGCTCCGGTCCCAGCACGCGCAAAAACGTGTCTGGAGACATCGTGCCCGCGCCTACCTCAATGTCATAAGGTTGCTGCAACACGCATCCGCGCTCCGCCCAATAGCTCTGCAGGCGAAACAAAACTTCCTGAAAGGTCAAAGGCTGATTCTGAGTCTGATTCTTCAACGCTGAGGCCACGTGGCTATCGTTACTCCATCAACTTGGATATTGCTTCGATTCTACAGATTCTAAGCGACTCCGCAGCAACACACCCCTCACCAACATGCTCTATGCTGCACGTTCAAGCCTTCGCCAGCCGCCGCAGCGCCTCCACCGTTCGCAGTCGCCGCTCCAGGTGTCGCTCCAGCGCCTGGGTCGTGAAGCGCCGCAAATCGGCACCCCGTCCCGCAGGCCACGCTGCTTCACCCTCGCCCGCCGCAAACTTCGCCACTGGCTGCCGCAGCATCTTCTGCGCCAGCACCAGGCTCTCGGCGCCGAGCATCCGCGCCCCCATCGGCCTGTGTCGCTCGCATACCAGCCCGTCCATCTCCGGATGAAAATACCCCGCCTGCCCCAGCAGCGGCTCCTCACAAACCATGCACCGGCTCAGCTCCGGTAGCCACCCCAGCAGCCGCGGAATCCACAATCCAAAATAAGTCACAGGCATCCATATATGCCCCTTGCGCGTCTGCCCCAGCACCGCCAGTGTCAGCCGAAACACCGCGTCCTGCGGATCACGATCCGGCAAAGCCTCTTCCAGCACCTCCGTATAAAACGCCAGCGCCGCCGCCCGCCCATAATCCATCGCATCCTGCAACGGAGAAGCCACAATCTCGCACGCATCCAGCCGAACCAGCTCCTGCCTTGGCTTCTCCGCGTAGCTCGCGAGAACATGCGTCATCGGCTCCAGTGCGCCACCAAATCTCCTCCGCGACTTCAGCCCCGACTTCGCAATCCCCTTCACCTTCCCCAACTCGCGCGTTAAGAGAGACACCACCAGATCCGCCTCATGCAACGGCCAGCTCTTCAGCACAATCGACTCCATACGGTGCGTCGCCACAATCAGAGCATAGCTCTCCCGGGCAGTCTCTTACCCCACATTTTGCCCTTGTACTCCGCACAGCAACTGGTGCGCACCCAACCCCGCCTGGCCATTTCCCGGCCCAAACCCAAATTCCTCCACCAGCCGCCCGTCTTTCGCGATACTCTGGTCGCAGTAAGTCTCCACCGTCAATCTGTTGCAACACTAGCCCGGCCGCTGGCTGGGAGGGAGGCCTACATCCACTTCGATTTCGAGGAGACGCATGTCCACAGAACTCCGTAATTTCCTGGCCCTGCCCTATGAAGAGCTGGAAGAACTCAACCTCAAGGCGAAGCACGAACGCCGCAACCGCGTTGCTCCGGACAAACTCCAGGAAGAGCGGCTCAAGTTCCTCACCGACCACAAGGGCATCAAGGCTGTCACCGTACTCTTCAGCGACCTCGAAGGTCGCCTCCACATGCTCGACTACGACAAGAAGTTCCTCGTCAAGAGCTACGACAACCTCACCTTCGACGGCTCCTCCATTCGCGGATTCACCGCTCAGCGCGAAAGCGATCTCCGCCTCGGAATCGACTGGAGCGCCTTCTATCTCGCCCCGGCAGACATTTTTGGCCCCGGCAAAGTGCTCGTCTTCGGTGAAGTCATCGACAAAAACGGCACCCCCTACTCCGGCGATCTCCGCGGCGTACTCAAGGCCTTCGCCACCGAGATCTTCGAAAAGGATGGCTACACCCTCAACGCAGCCAATGAAATAGAAGGCTTCCTCTTCCAGGGCGTCGACGCGGAACGCAACTTCCCAGACACGCATCGTTTCGATTACGTCAACACCGGCGGCTATTACCACTCCCTGCCCGGCGATCCGCTCCGCACCTTCATCGACACCACCGCGGAAGTCCTACGCGCCATGGGCTTCGAGAACGAAAAGGACCACCCCGAAGTTGCGCCTTCCCAGTTTGAGATCAACTACGGCTACGGTGAAGTTCTCGCCGCCGCCGATCAGATCCAGATCTACAAGCTCGTCTGCCGTCAGGTAGCCACACGCATGGGCCTCAGTGCTTCGTTCCTTCCCAAGCCCGTCGTCGGCGTCAACGGCAGCGGCATGCACACCAATCTCTCCATCAGCAAGGGCGGCAAGAACCTCTTCTGGGATCCCAAGGGCGAGGAAAAACTCGCCGGCTTCGCATGGGAGTTCGTTGACCGCGTCCTCACGCACGGCAACGACATCTGCCTGCTGCTCAACTCCAGCGTCAACTCCTATCGCCGCCTCGATCCTCACTTCGAAGCACCCAATCAGATCAAGGCTTCCGCAGTCGATCGCGGCTCCATGGTTCGTATCCCCATCGGCAACGAAAAGTCTTCGCGCGTTGAAGTCCGCTCCGTCGCGCCGGACGCCAACCCCTATCTCGTTCTCTACTCCATCTTCAAGTCCGGCCTGCACGGCGAAACCGCGAAGATCGCCAACCTCCGGCAGGCCGAACGCTACCTGCCCGACAACATCTACACCGCGCTCGAAAACTTCCGCAACTCCGCCTGGACCACCAAGCTCCTCGGCGAAGACGTCAAGGCGCGCTATGCCGACCTCAAGCAGGCCTCGGCAGATCGCTGCCCCCGTCTCCTTGGAACCTTCGTCAAGTCCCAGGAAGTCCAGTTCCACCACGAGGTCTACAACCAGTTCCTCTGGAACCAGTTCTAAATCTTACCCACACAAACAAAAGCCCCGGAGCAATCCGGGGCTTTCACCTTTCTGCAATCACCGCTATCCCGCCACCTTGCTACTCCGAAAATACCGCGCCGAATCCCGCCGAAACAGCAGCCACGCCATCAAAACAAGAAAACAACCATGCGCAATCAGCTTCCCCACATCCCCAAAGCTGATCACCACATGGAACCCCATCCACCCCACCGCCAGCCAGCGCGCCCAGTTCTGCCGCAGCAGTAAAAACACACCAGTCACAATCGCCAGGCTCTCCGTCAGGATCACCCAGCCCCCATCCGGCTTCCCCAAATCATGCGCGTGATAAACAAGCGCCGAGCATCCCACCAGCAAATAAAGACAAGCCACCACCCAAACCGCCAAAGGTCGTCGATTCAAGTCAGCCCTTCGCTCCATGCAGCGAAGTCTAGCGGATTGCCTCAAGCCCCCACAAACCGCGCATACAAACTCCGAGCCAACCCCACATCCGTAGTCCCCTGCACAATCGCCCGTCCATCTTTAAACACCGTCAGCGTATGCTCCCCACGCTGAAACCGCAACAGCATATCGTTGTGCCGGACATCCCCATGCGGACGCAGCCGCGCCGCCAGCTCCGCAAGGTCCACCGGCCGCCCATGCTCGTGAATCTGCACCGAGTTCCGCCCGCACAGAGTAATGTGCGCCCGGCCTTCCCCGCGCAAATGCGCAAAATCCCGCGCTCCGCACACTCGACAATCCGCGCGAGGCCACGCCGTCTTCACCTCATTCCACTCACTCGACCACTGATCCACTGACAGCAGCGACCGCCGCATCTTTTCTTTTTGCCCGGTCAAAAACTTCAGCGCCTCGGCCACTTCCATCGAAGCCGCCACATTCACCGCCGTATTCAAAATCCCGGCCGTATCGCACGTCTCCACCGTTCCACCCGGAGCCTCCGGAAAAATACACGCCAGACAAGCCGTCTCCCCCGGAAGAATATTCATCGTCACCGCATAGGCGCCCACCGCCGCTGCGTAAATCCACGGCTTGCCTTGCTCCACCGAGTAATCATTCAACAGATACCGCGTCTCAAAATTGTCCGTCGCATCCAGCACCAGGTCGACTCCGCGCAGCAGTTCGTGTACATTCTTCGGAATTAAATCCGCCACATGCGCTGCCACCTCAATCTCACTGTTGAACAGCGCAATCTTCCGCCGCGCCGCCTCAGCCTTCGGCAACGACTCCCGCGCATCCGCCTCGTCAAACAGCACCTGACGCTGCAGGTTGCTTTCCTCCACAAAATCCCGATCAATCAGCGTCACCCGGCCCACCCCGGCTCGCGCCAGCAGTCCGGCGGCCGCGGCCCCGGTGGCGCCCACACCCACCAGCGCCACATGCGAACGGCCAATCCGTTCCTGTCCCTCCGGGCCAATCCCCGCAAACAAAACCTGCCGCGAATAACGCTCTAACAGCTTGGAAGACGAACTTTGCATCACTCTTTAGTATAGGGAGAGGCGGAGGTTTCGCGCGTTTTCCCGGCTGCTCATATTCAGCATTTGCAACACTTAGCCGCCGGAACGCAATCCCATATCGCCTGAGGGCTCGTTTGGTTTTTACGGGGAAAGTCGATGCGCGGAACCGTTGGAGGATCAGTCTCGTCCTGCTCGCGCTCCTGACCGTCTCGCCTCATGCACCAGCGCAGTCCAAAGCCAGCAAAGCACCTCACGCTGCGAAAGCTCCCTCCAAATCCAAACCTGCTTTCCCCTCCACCAGTCCCAGCGACGGACTTCCTCCCGCGCAGCAGGTCCAGCCCGTGCCCCCTGGATCAACGCCCGCCCTGCTAGCCTGGCGCGGCCTCACCGTCACTTCTATCCAGTTCGAGGGCGTCAGCGCCAAAACTCTCGCGCCGCTTCCCTCCTTGCTGCCGCAACAGCCCGGCACACCCCTCAATCCGGACTCCGTCCGCCAAAGCCTCCGCCGTCTCTTCTCCACCGGCCTCTACCGCACCATTCGCGTCGAAGGCATCCGCCACGACAACCAGGTCCAGCTCATCTTCAACGGAACCCCGTCCTACTTCATCGGTCTCGTCACCGTCTCCGGAATCAAAAACTATCAGCTCAGCTCACGCATCGCCTACGCTCCCGGCCTGTCGCCCGGAACCCTCTACACCGGCTCCAAACTCTCCGACGCTTCCGGCGATTTAGTCACCGCCCTCCAGCAGAACGGCTTCTATCTCGGCAAAGTCTTTCACTCCGTCACCAATGATCAGGAAAACCGCCTTAAAAACATCCACTTCTTCGTCGAACCCGGACCCAGCGCCCGCATCGGAAGCGTCTCCGTCGAAGGCAACAGTGGCATGTCTGCTCACACCTTCCGCAAGCGCGCCAAACTCCCCGAAGGCAAAAAAGTCACCCACAACACCATCGAGCGTGCTCTTACCAGCCTCCGCAAGCACTATCAGAAAAACCACTACCTTGAAGCCACCGTGCAACTCAAGGCGAGCAAGTTTCAGCAAGCCACCAATCGCCTCAACTACAACTTCGTGGCCGACAAAAAAGCCACCGTCACAATCAAGGTCGATGGCGTCAACCTAAGTCAGGGAAAAATCCGCAAGCTCGTTCCCGTTTACGAAGAAGGCGACGTGGACCAGGATCTCCTCAATGAGGGCAACAAGCTCATCAAGGACTACTACCAGCGCCGCGGCTACTTCAACGTCAAGGTCTCTCACACCCGCTCCACCACTGTCGCTCACACCGTCATCACCTACAAAGTCGCACTCGGAATCCGCAGCACCGTCACCAGAATTACCGTCTCCGGCAATCACTACTTCTCCAACTCCACGCTGCTCTCCCGCGTCTCCGTTCAACCCAAAAGCTTCTTCGTCCGCCACGGACTCTACAGCGAAGACCTCACAGAAAACGACAGCGACGCCATCGAAGCCCTCTACCAGATGAACGGCTTCACTGACGTCTCCGTCACCCCGCAGGTCCATCAGACCTACGGCATCCGTCACCACAAAAAAGTCGGCTACCTCACCGTCAATTACGCCGTTAGCGAAGGCGCCCAGCACAAATTCGGCAAAATCAGCATCACCGGAAACAAAATCGTCCCGTTATCCACGCTCAACCCCCGCGTTATCGAAAGTTCCGGCCAGCCCTACAACCCAAATGAAGTCGAAAACGACCGCGATTCGTTGCTCTCCTGGTATCTTTCCCACGGCTTTGATCACGCCCAGGTTGATCCCGTCCAGACCAACGGCCCCAAAAACTCCAACCTCATCAACGTCAACTTCAAAATCACCGAGGGCGACCAGACCTTCATTCGCAAGGTCCTCATCTCTGGCCTCCATTACACCAAGCGCTCCACCGTCCAGCCGCACATCCTCGTCCATCCCGGCCAGCCGCTCAACCAGACCGCCCTCCGCGACACCCAGCGCCAACTCTACAACCTCACCCTCTTCAATGAGGTCAACACCGCCATCGAAAATCCAAACGGGCAGGAACCTCAGAAGAACATCCTCATCCAGCTCCACGAAGCCCGCCGCTGGAACGTCACCTACGGATTCGGCCTCCAGGCTCAAACCGGAACCCCCTCCACCAACTGTGTCAGCCCCGCCACTCTCATTGAACTCGGGCTCAATCCCAACAACTTTCAGGGAAGCTGCAGCACCAGCGGAAAATTCGGCGTATCCCCGCTCATCGAATTCGACGTATCCCGCTCCAACCTATTCGGTACAGACCAGTCCATCTCACTCCAGACCAAGTACGGCACCCTCGAGCAGCTTGCCGAACTCACCTACGACCACCCCCATCTGCTCCAGCGGCCCGGACTTTCTTTTTCCGTCAGCGGAGGCTACAGCAACGCGCAGGACGTCACCACCTACACCGCCTCCCGTCTGGAAGGCAACGTTCGCATCACCCAGCATCCGAGCCTCGCCGACACGTTCATCTACCAGTTCACCTTCCGCCGCGTAAAAGTCGACGCCGCCACTGTGCAGGTCGCTCCCAATCTCATTCCCCTGCTCTCTCAGCCTGTCCGGGTTGGCGGTCCTGAAGTTACATGGATTCACGACACCCGCCGCCCCCAGCCACTCAACGCCAAGCACGGCTGGTTCAACAGCATTCAGGAGTTCCTCGCAGACAATAAATTCGCATCGCAGGCCAACTTCAACCGCCTCGAATGGACCAACTCCAGCTACTACACCTTCGGAAACGGTCTCACCATCGCTCGCAACACCACCTTCGGCTACGAGCGCGCATTCGGCAATGGTCAACACGAACAAATCCCCCTGCCCGAGCGATTCTTCGCAGGCGGCGCGCAGTCCCTCCGCGCCTACGGACTCAATCAGGCCGGCCCGCGCGACTCCCTCACCGGCTTCCCCATCGGCGGCGCGGCCCTCTTCGTCAATCAGACAGAATTCCGCCTGCCGCACCCTACGCTGCCCTACATTGGCAACTCGCTCGGCTTCGTCCTCTTTCATGACATGGGCAACGTCTTCAACAACTCATCCGACATCTGGCCCAGCATCCTGCGCGTCACCCAGCCGCACAGCTCCACCTGCCGCGACCTAAACCCGCAGGACCAGGAAGCACAATCGCGCAGCTCAAGCACCAACCCCACCGGAACCTGCAGCTTCAACTACCTTACCCACGCCCTCGGCCTCGGTCTGCGCTACAGAACACCCATCGGCCCCATTCGTCTCGATTTCAGTTACACACTCAATCCGCCCATATACCCGGTCATCATCACCAACACCGCCTGCGCCGGACCAACGGGCACAACCGCCCCCAATTACGTCTGCCCCAACGTCCAGCAGGCTCCTCACTTCAACTTCTTCTTCAGCATCGGGCAGGCATTCTAGTGAAGACCCTCGCCATCCTCGGCCTCGCAGCACTCCTCGCACCCGCCGCCCTCGCCGCGCCCGCACAATCCACTGCCCTCAAACCTGCCGTACCCCAAGCCCAGACCAACTCCGGTAAGCCCGTCATCCTCGACCGCGTCATCGCCATTGTCAATAGCGAAGTCCTGCTCCAGAGCGACGTCGATCAGGAACAGCGTCTCGCCGTTCTCAGCCCGCTCGCCGTTCCCCGCGGTAAGGACACTCAGGAGAACGCAGCCCGGCGTCTCATCCGGCGCACCCTCGTCCTCGAGCAAATGAAACTGCAGGACCAGCCCACCACTGTCTCCCAGGCCGAAGCCGAAAAAGGCCTCATGGAACTCAGAGCCACCCTCCACGGCTGCGCGCCTTACTCCTGCTCCAGTCAAAAAGGCTGGGAAAAATTCCTTAAAAACCACAACATTACCCAGCAGGAAGCACTCCAACGCTGGAGCCAGCGCCTCGCCATCGAGAAATTTATCAACCTCCGCTTCCGCGCGGGCATCCACATCACCTCCAAAGAAATTTCCACTTATTACAACGACACACTGGTTCCCGCCCTGCAGGAAAACCAGATCCCCGTCCCACCCCTCAAGCAAATCGCTCCCCGCATCGAGCAACTTCTTCTTGAGCAGCACGTCAACTCCATGATCAGCCAGTGGCTGCAAACCCTCCGTGCTGAAGGCAGCGTCCAGATCCTCGTACCTGCCTACGGCAAGAGTACGCCGGCACGGCCGGGCGGCGACCAATGAGCGACGAGCAGAACAACACGCGGCAAATCCCCGAGCCTCCCGGCGAAAACAATGCCGCGTCCGGGCACAGTGCCCCTGCTGCGCCTCAACCCACAGGGCCTAGCTTCACTCACCACTTCCTGCGTATCTCCGCCGCCGCCATCAGCGTCGCATCGCTGCTGCTGCTCTTCATCCTGGCGGTAGCCTTCTGGTACTCCACCACCTCCGGCTTCCAGAATCGCGTCCGCAACATCGTCATCACCCAGCTCGAGCAATCCACCGGCGGCCGCGTCCAGATCGGCGCGCTGCAAGTCAATCTCGCCCAACTCGGCATCGAAGCCGACAACCTTACCATCCACGGCAAGGAAGCTCACGGCCAAATCCCCTACTTCCGCGCCGACAAACTCGCCGTCCATCTCAAGATCATCGACCTCTTCGCCGGCAAAATCGGCCTAAGCTACCTCGGCCTCACCCGCCCCACCATCCACATCATCATCTACCCGGACGGCTCCACCAATCAGCCCACGCCCAAAGCCGCCACAAACACCAGCGCCGCATCTATCTCCACGCAAATCTTCAACCTCGCCATCGACCAGGCCCAGATCAACGACGGCCTCTTTATCCTCAACGCCCGCCAGTACCGCTTCAACGTGCAGGCAGACAAGCTCCACGCCAACCTCAGCTACGACCGCCTTCGCAAGCACTACCTCGGCAACTTCGCCGCTCGTAACATCCAGCTCCAGCGCGAAAACGCCAACCTCGTCACCTCGCGACTCTTCATCCAGATCGACGCCGCACCCAATCGCCTCCATCTCGACCACCTCACCCTACTCACCGGAGACTCCCGCCTCAACATCGCCGGCAGCCTTGACAACTTTGCCCACCCCCGGTTCCACTGTCACGCCAACGGCTCCCTCGACCTCCGCGTGCTCCATCCACTAACGGGCATCACCGGCATCCAGTCAGGCGTCCTCCACCTCCAGGCCCAGGCCAACGGAACACCCGCTAACTACGCACTGCAGGGCACCGCACGCCTCGATAACTTCGTTTACCACCCTCAGCCCAACCAGACCGTCAGCCTCTCAGCACAAACGCAGCTCTCGCTCACGCAGGACGAATTCTCCGCCACTGGCTTCCACGCCCAGTTCACCGGCGGCGGCGCCGCATCCGGCAGTCTCCATATCCTGCACTGGCTCCGCACAGTGGCGGCAGAACCAGCGCCCAAACCAAAACACACCCTCCGCTGGTTCTTTCTGCACAAGAAAACCCCTCCACCGCCTGCGCCCAAACCCGAACCGCCCACCACCGGCAACGTTCACCTCCAGCTTGTCGACCTGCCGCTGCCCACTCTGCTCCGTGCCATCTCTACGCCGCAATACCGCGACCTCGGCTTCAACACCACAATCACAGGCCCCGTCGATGGTCACTGGACCAACACCCTCCAAACCCTCAGCGCCACGACCAATCTCAAACTCGCACCCGGCCAATCCCCCGTTCCCGGCGATGTCCCCCTGACCGGCAAAATCTCCGGCTCTTACTCCTTCGTCGCCGGCTCAGCCCAGTTGCAAACCCTCGACCTCCACACCCCCGGCACGCACGCACGAGCCTCCGGCTCCATCGGCGTCAACCCCTCCATGCACGGCTCAAAGATCACCGGCTCCGTCGTTACCCACAACCTCGCCGAATTCGACAGGATCCTCGCCGCTCTCAACGTTCAGCCCCAGTCGCAGCCGCTGCCCTTCAGCCTCCACGGCAACGCCGCATTCCACGGAGCCATCACCGGCGCGCTCACCGCCCCCAATGTGCAGGGCCATCTCGACGCCAGCAATCTCGACATCGCCTTCAACACACCCTCCACACATCCAGCGCAGTCCATCACCCATTCCATCCACGTCGACTCCGCACAGGCCAACCTCGACTACTCGCCCCGCCACTTTACCCTCTCCGCCGTCACCCTCCGCGCAGGCAAGGCCACGGCCAACGCATCCGTGAACATCACTGCCACCCGCATCGCAAAAAACACTTACACCATCAACAACGCATCCACCATCACTGGGCAGGCCACACTCAGCAACGCCACTCTCACCCAGCTCATGCCGCTGCTCGGCACGCAGATCCCGGCCACCGGAACCCTCGGCCTCCAACTGCAACTTGCCGGAACCCTCGGTAATCCGTCTGGTTCAGGCAGCCTCACCGTCAAAGGCGGCGACGTTTACGGCGAACCCTACCGCGACCTCCAGGCTGGCCTCAACTTCGCCAACCAATCCATTCAGGCCACCAGCATCCTCTACCAGCAGGTCGGCGGACAAATCCGAGGCACCGCACAGCTCAATCTCAACACTCAGCAATTCCAATTCGACCTCACCGGATCAGACTTCCATCTCGCCCAGGTTCATCGCCTTCAAACACCCGACTATCCCCTCGGCGGCGTCCTCGACTTTCAGTCCCAGGGCAGCGGAACCCTGCAGAATCCCTACATCTCCGCCAATTTGCACCTCGCACAGTTACAATTTGCAGACGCCGCCACCGGCTCCGTCGACGCCACCGCCCAGTTGCAGAATCAATCTTTCACCGTCGACGCCGCCGCGCATCTCAACCAGTCCCTCGTCCAGCTTCACGGTCAGGCCACTCTCACCGGCAACGACCCCGCACAAGCCAATCTCACCATCACCAATCTCGACCTCAATCCCCTCGCCAAAACCTTCCACATCTCAGGAATCGCCAGCCGCCGCCTCATCAACGCCACCGCCACCCTTCAGGGTCCGCTTAGCACGCCCCAGGAGCTCAGCGGAGACATTCATATCCAGCCCATCGCGCTTTCCCTCGCCAACGTGGACGTGCAAAGCACCTCAAGCATCCACGCCGCGCTCAAAAACGGAACGCTCACCCTCGATCCCTTCCACATCAAGGGCGCCAATATCGACGTGCAAGCCGACGGCTCCATCGGTCTCACTGGCAAATCCCACCCCATGCAGTGGCACACCCGCGGCAGCATCAACATGAAGCTCGCCCAAACCTTCTCCGACGAAATCACTTCCTCCGGCATGGTCACCTTCAACGTCAACGCCGGCGGAACCGTCGATCATCCCAGCCTCGATGGCCAGGCCACCATCAAAAACGTCAACCTCGCCTCCGACGACTACATCAACGGCCTCAGCCGCATCAACGGAACCCTCAACTTCAACGAGGGCCGCGTCGAACTCCAGAACGTCACCGCCTACAGCGGCGGCGGCCCCATTCAACTCTCCGGCAGCGCCACCTACGCCGCCGGTATCTACCTCAACATCAACGCAGTAGCACAGGGCGTGCGAGTCCGCTATCCCGCCGGCGTCACCTCCATGGTCAACGCCAAAATGCAGCTCCAGGGCGGCATTCAAAGCCTCCTGCTCAGTGGCAACGTCCAGGTCACCCACTTCGCCGTCAACTCCACCATGGACCTCGTCTCCATCGTCAACTCCTCGTCCGGACCATCCCTGCCGCCCAACCCCAAATCCTTCGCCAACAAAGTCCGTCTGGACATCCATGTCACCTCATCTCCCTCCATGGACTTCCAGAACTCCTTCGCCAAGCTCGCCGGCACCGTCGACCTCCACATCCGCGGCACCGCCGCGCAGCCCTCCATCCTCGGACAAATCACTATCACGGAAGGACAGGCCTCGCTCGCCGGAACCACCTACCAGCTCCAGCGGGGCGTCATCTACTTCAACAACCCCATCCGCATCGAACCCACCATCGACCTCGACGCCACCACCCGCGTCGAAAACTACGACATCACCATCGGCCTCCACGGAACACCCAGCAAACTCCAGCCCGTATTCCGCTCAAGCCCGCCACTCTCCGAGCAGGACATTTTCTCGCTCCTCGCCCTCGGCCGCACCCAGGAAGAGCAGCAAATCTACTCCCAGCAGCAGTCCCAGGCCGGCGTCAGCCCCGCCGCAAACGCGCTCCTCGGCTCGGCCATCAACGCCACAGTCAGCAGCCGTATTCAAAAGCTCTTCGGCGGTGGCAGCGTCAAGATCAATCCCGCCTACGTCACCACCAGCGGCAACGCCACCGCCCGCCTCACCGTGCAACAGCAGATCGCCAAAAACTTCACCCTCACCTACGCCACCAACGTCAATTCCTCGGCCCAGCAACTCATCCAGGGCAAGCTCAATATCACACCCAATCTCTCCATCCTCGCCGTCCGCGATGAAACCGGCGTCTTCAGCCTCATCTTCACCATCCGCAAGCGTTACAAGTAGCCTCCCCAAGGTTTACCCTCATCAAATCAACATTTCCGCTCCGCCGAATCTCGCATATTTTTGCGCAATTTCGCATCTATTTCTGTAGAGGTAATGGGAGGACTAAGAATGAAACTTAAACTCGTCGCTTCTTCACTTTGCTTGGCAGCCTTGTTACTCGTTGTGCCACCCGTGCTTCACGCCCAGGCCAACGATGCGCAATTGCAGTCCAGGGCCCAGAAAACCTTGCGCGCAAAGCGCTTTCACGACATTCAGGTCTCCGCCCATAACGGCACCATTACGCTCAGCGGATCGGTCAAATACTTCTCCGACAAGGTGGATGCCGAAAAGCGCGTCAAAAAAACCGATCACGACGCTGCCATAGAAAACTCTATCCAGGTCGATACCCCTGAGGTCTCCAACGCCCGGCTCGAACAAAAGCTTAGTGCTGACATCAACAACTCCCGCGTCGGCTATGGCACCACCGCATTCAACGCCATCTCCGTCTCCGTCCACGGCAACGGAGTCGTCGTCCTCGGCGGCTACGCTTACGGACCCGTCGACGCCAGTACAGCCTTCAATATCGCAGCCAACACCAAGGGGGTTCGCGATGTCATCAACCACATCAACGTCGATCCGCCCTCGCCGCAGGATGACCGTATCCGCCGCATGGAATACCGCGCTATCTATGGCGCGCCGCAGCTCAACCGCTACGCTCTCAACCCGGTTAAGCCCATCCGCATCCAGGTGGAAAACGGCCATGTAATCCTCTTCGGTGCAGTCGATAGTCAGGCGGACAAGAACGTAGCCGGCATACAAGCCAACAGCGTTCCCGGCGTCTTCTCAGTCACCAACAACCTCCAGGTCTCCGGACAGGAACACTGAATCGAAACCGCAAAAACCACGCGGCGGAGCCCACGCTCCGCCGCTTTTTCTTCGATAAACTAAGATTTATGAGCTTCTTCCGCAGCGTGGGCACCACGCTTGAAATGATCAAATGGGAGCACTCCATCTTCGCGCTCCCCTTCGCGCTGGTCGGCGCCATGCTCGCTGCTCATGGACTCCCCACCATTCCCCAACTCCTCTGGATCATCGCCTGCATGGTCGCCGCACGCTCCGCAGCCATGGCTTTCAATCGCTGGGCAGATGCTGACCTCGACGCTCGGAACCCCCGCACCGCCGTCCGCGCCATTCCCGCCGGACTCCTCACCCGCCGCTTCACCGGCGGATTTACCGCCGTCATGGCCATCCTCTTTCTCTTCTGCGCGGCGCAGCTCAATCGCCTCACCCTCATGCTCGCGCCGATTGTGCTCGTCATCCTCTTCCTGTACTCCTACACCAAGCGCTTCACTCGCTGGTCCCATCTAGTCCTCGGCCTTTCGCTTGGCATCGCACCCGCCGCCGCCTACATCGCCGTCCAGGGCTCTCTCAATCCCCGCATCCTCGTCCTTACCCTCGCCGTTCTCTTCTGGGTCGCAGGTTTTGACCTCCTCTACTCCTGCCAGGACGCCGAACACGATCGCGCCAACGGCCTCTTCAGCGTTCCCTCCAGCTATGGAATCCCCGCCGCCTTTGCCCTCGCCCGTACCATGCACATCGCCATGCTCGGCCTCCTCGTCTGTCTCGTAAGCCTCTTCCATCTCGGCCCGCTCGCCTACGTAGGAATCGGTATTGTAGCTGCACTCCTCCTCTACGAGCACCTCATCGTTTCCCCTCGCGATCTCCGGCGTCTCAACGCCGCTTTCTTCACCATGAACGGAGTCATCTCCGTCGTCTTTTTCCTCTTCATCGCCGCTGACCTGCTCCTCCACCGCTTCTAACCCGGTGGAGAGCAGCCCGGCTTGCCGTATCCTTATACCCATCAGGAAGAACACCATGCCCATCATCGCCATCCAGGGCGAACCCGGTTCCTTCAGCCACGAAGCCACCATGCGTCTCTTTCCGGACGCAACCCTGCTCCCTTGCCCCATCTCCCGTCTCGCCTTTGACGCCATCCTCTCCGGCCAGGCCGATGCAGCCGTGCTCCCCATTGAAAACAGCCTAGCCGGCTCCGTCCTCGAGCACTACGACCTGCTCCTCCAGCACCCCGTCACCATCCAGCAGGAGATGCTCCTACGCATCGAGCACAATCTCATCGCCTACCCCGGCGCCGGCCTCAGCCAGATCCGTCGCGTACTCTCACACCCCATCGCACTCGCCCAATGCAACCGCTTCTTCGCGGAACACCCCTCCATCCAGCCCACCGCCGCCTATGACACCGCAGGCAGCGTCAAGCAGCTCATCGCTCAGCAGGACCCCACCATCGCCGCCATCGCGCCCGCCCGCGCCGCCTCCGAGTACGGCGGCCAGATCCTCCTCCGCAACCTCGAAGACAATCCCCAGAACTACACCCGCTTCCTCGTCGTCCTACGCAAAGATGACACCACCCACGTCCACGCCCCAGCGCCTCAAGGCATCAACAAGGCCAGCCTCGCCTTCACCCTCCCCAACCAGCCCGGCGCGCTCGTCTCCGCACTCCAGATCTTCGCCACCCTCGGCGCCAACCTCACCCGCCTCGAATCCCGACCCGTCCTCGGCCAGCCCTGGCATTACGTCTTTTACGCCGAATACGGCTTCTCCAACCCCTCCGTGGCCGATCAGGCACTCGTAGGCCTCGCCACCATCTGCCCATCAGTCAAAGAGTTAGGCCGTTTTCCCGCTGCGGAATAGTACCCCCAAATCTCGCCTCCGGCCGTCAAGTCACTACCCTGACAGCCGATCTAATCACAAGAAGTAATATCTCAAAGCAACCTTTTAGAGCCCCACATGCGTATACCAACATGGGAGCGATTTTTTCCGGACTCGACGGTGGCAGTTTTCCACCTCAAGTCCTCATGCGATCTGCAACTTTCTGTAAACCTGATATATCTAATGAATAAAAGTTGATAGAGGTAGACTCATGTCCAGCGACTTCCTCAGTGTGATCAATCCCAGCGAGCGTGATACTCAAAGCTCTTCCGAATCCGGCCGCGTCGTACCCGTTCTCCCCGTTCGGGATACCGTCCTGTTTCCCCACGCCGTCCTGCCCCTTACCGTTGGACGCGAAAGCTCCATCCAGCTCATCCAGTCCCTCGGCGACGAAAAAACCATCGTCGTCGTCGCCCAGCGTGACGCCCATCTGGACACGCCCGGCCCGTCTGATCTTCATCACTACGGCACACTCGCGACCATCCACAAGGTCGTCAAAATGCCCAACCAGAGCCTCTTTGTCTTTACCGAAGGCACCCAGCGCGTCAAGCTCGGCGAGTTCACCCAGCTCGAGCCATTCATGATGGCCAACGTCGAGATCATCTCCGACATCCAGCCCGAAAAACAGGCTGAGCTGGAGGCGCTCCAGCGCAACATCATCTCCCAGTTCCAGCAGATCGTCACCGCCTCGCCCACGCTCTCTGACGAACTCCAGACCATCGCCATGAACATCGATGATCCCGGCCGCCTCGTCGACTTTATCGCCTCGTCGCTACCCTTTCTCACCACCGTCGACAAACAGGAGCTCCTCGAGACTCCCGACGCCGAAGCACGCCTCAACCGGGTCAACAAGCACCTCGTCAAGGAGTTGGAAGTCCAGCAGTTGCGCAACAAGATCCAGTCCGAAGTCCAGGATCAGGTCCAGCAGTCCCAGCGCGATTACTACCTCCGCGAGCAGCTCAAGGCCATCCAGAAGGAGCTGGGCGAAGCCGACGAAGGTCAGAAGGACATTGAAGATCTCCGCGAGAAGATCGAAGCCGCCGGCATGCCCGAGGAAACCAAAAAAGAGGCGCTCAAGGAGCTCAATCGTCTCTCCCGCATGTCGCCCATGGCCGCCGACTACTCCCTCACCCGCAACTACATCGAGTGGCTCGCCGTACTGCCGTGGTCAAAATCCTCCGGCCACGCCGTCGACATCCCCGCCGCAAAAGATATCCTCGACGAGGATCACTACGACCTCAAGAAGGTCAAGGACCGCATCCTCGACTATCTCTCCGTCCGCCGCCTCAAGCCGGATATGAAAGGTCCCATCCTCTGCTTCGTCGGACCTCCAGGCGTAGGCAAAACCTCGCTCGGGCGCAGCATCGCCCGCGCTCTTGACCGCAAATTCCAGCGCATCTCCCTCGGCGGCATGCATGACGAAGCCGAGCTACGCGGACACCGCCGAACTTACATCGGCGCGCTCCCCGGTCAGGTCATCCAGAACATCCGCCGCGCCGGAACCAACGACCCCGTGCTCATGCTCGATGAAATCGACAAGCTCGGGCGCGACTTCCGCGGCGATCCCGCATCCGCGCTCCTCGAGGTCCTCGATCCGGAACAGAACCATACCTTCCGAGACAACTATCTCGATCAGCCCTTTGATCTCTCCAAGGTGCTCTTCATCTGCACCGCCAACCAGCTCGATTCCATCCCTGCGCCGCTGCTCGACCGCATGGAGATCATCGATCTGCAGGGATATACCGAGGAGGAAAAGCGCCACATCGCCTTCCGCTACCTCATACCGCGGCAGACTGCCGAAAACGGCATCAAGCCCGAAGACATCGAGTTCCCAGAGGACTCCATCGGTTACATCGTGCGCCACTACACGCGCGAGGCCGGCGTCCGCAAACTCGAGCAGCTCATCGGAACCGTCTGCCGCAAGCAGGCTCGCCGCATCGCCGAAGGCAAACACGAGAAGCTCGTCATCACCCACGAAATCATCCATGAGTTCCTGGGCGGCATCAAGGTCCGCGTCGATACCGAAATCGCCGAACGCACTCGTCGTCCCGGCGTCGCAGTTGGCCTCGCGTGGACGCCCGCAGGTGGCGACATTCTCTTCATCGAAGCCAACCGCATGAAGGGCAAAGGTGGATTCACCATGACCGGCCAGCTCGGCCAGGTCATGCAGGAATCCATGCAGGCCGCACTTACCTGGGTCCGCTCGAACGCCGCCGCCCTCGGCCTCGAAGAAGACTTTATCAAGGACATAGACCTGCACATTCACGTCCCTGCCGGAGCCATTCCCAAGGACGGTCCCTCAGCCGGTGTCACCATGGCCACCGCGCTCGCATCCCTGCTCACCAACCACCCTGTGCGAACGCTCACAGCCATGACCGGCGAAATCACCCTTAGCGGAAACGTCCTGCCAGTAGGCGGCATCAAGGAGAAGTTCCTCGCCGCCAAGCGTGCCGGCGTCAAGCACGTCATTCTTCCCGAGGAAAATCGTCTCAACGTCGAAGAAGACCTCACACCCGATCAGATCGAAGGCGTGGAAATCCACTACGCCCGCCGCATCGACGATGTGCTCGCCGTGGCCCTGCCAGACCTGCCCAAACCGGCACCGGCAGAGCCAAATGAAGAAAAGTCCGCCGAGGAAGTGCTCCAGCACGCTTCTTAACCTCGAAGTTGCAGCACTTCTTCAGCCCGCTGGCGAAAGAACCCCTCCGTCAGCGGGCTTTCTCTGTTCTCAATCGCAGCACGCACACGGCCTCAGCAAGCACCCAGCGTCAGCACGCACCCATATCCCGCAACACGCACTCCGCCGCCATCCGTCCCGAAACCAGCGCCCCCTGCACTCCAGGAAACATCTGCGTATCCCCGCACGAATAAATCCCCGGTGATACCCTCGCCCGTTCCGGCAGCGGATTCCACTCCGTATGCGTGAACCGCGGCAGAGCCTTCGCAATCGGATACCCTGCCAGCGTCTTCCAGTCCGCCACCTGCGAGCCAAACAACACCGTGCAATGCTCTCGCACCCGTCGCTCCAGCCGTTCCATCTCCAGCGGATCATCCGGTGCATCGCCCACCACGTTCGCACAGATCAGCTCCGCACCCGGCGGCGCGTAAGTCCGCGAAACCCGGCTCATCACCGCCACATGATTCACCGGACCCCGGCCCGGCTCGCCGTTCAGCACCAGCACCGGCTCATCCACTGGAGCGTGCTCCGCAGCAAAGTAAAACGTCGTCGACTGGTTCCACACCTGCGGCTCGCGATAAGGCAGCGCCGGCAATCCAAACGCCGCCGGCGGCAAATCCGCGGCCAGCACCACTGCCCGCGCCAGCACTGAACCCGCTCCAGCCGCGTCTACCATCACGCCATTCGGCTGCGGCGAAACCCTCTGCACCCTCGCCTGCATCTGCAGCGTGCGCGGCTTCAACGCCGCCGCCATATCCACGGAAATCGCGCCCATTCCCTCCGCAGGAACCGCCACCGGGCCGGTCGCAAACATCCGAAATAGAAATTCAAAATAACGGCTGCTCGTCATCAGCTCTTTTTCCAGAAAAACTCCGCTGAAAAACGGCCGGAAAAATGCCTCGATCACCGCCTCGGAAAACCCGAACTCATCCAGAAAATCCATCGTCGATGTCTCCGGCGCGCTGAACAATGACTCCCAGCTTCCGCTCATCACCCGCCCGCGCAGCCGCGCCACCTGCAGCTTGTCCTTCAGCGTAATCACCGGGTCAAACGCCAGCTTCAGCGCCGCACCCAGATCCCGGAACGGATCGGCAAACGTATGCAGCCGCCCGTCTTTCCACACCAGCGCGCCCGCCTTCATCGGGCAAAGATTCAGCCTTTCATAGTTCAGCGCATGCCGCGCCTCAGGGTATGCCGTCAGCAGCACCTGGAAGCCCCGATCCAGCCGGAACCCGTCCACCACATCCGTGCGAATCCTGCCCCCGGGCGCGTCCGACGCCTCCAGCACTTGCACCGTCAACCCCGAGTGCTCCAGCAGCCGCGCACAGTACAACCCCGCCATACCCGCGCCCACGATGACCACATCCATCTCAACGCTCCTTGTTCGCAACGTTTATTGCACCGCAAAGGGTCACCGTAGCCTGTGCCGCGCGCTCTCGCAACTGCCGCATCTCCTCCGCCGGCTTCTTCCGCATACTTATCAGCGGAAGACTCATCCGTGGGTTCGATGCCAGCTTATCAGCGTTTCGTTCCAGAAAGCTCCAGTACAGCGCCGTAAATGGACACGAGTCCTCCCCCGTCGCCTTCTCAGGATCAAACCCGCATTGCCCGCAGTAGTCGCTCATGCGGTGGATATAAGCGGCCCCGCTCACATACGGCTTCGTCGCCGTCACACCCCCATCGGCCCACGTTCCCATGCCCAGCACATTCGGCTCCACTACCCAGTCGTAGGCGTCCACATACGCAATCCAGAACCAGTCCGTCAGCTCCCGCGGAGAAACCCCGCACAGCGTCGCCAGATTACTCAGCACCATCAGCCTGGTGATGTGATGCGACCACCCCTCCCGCCACACCTGCTCTACCACCACATCCAGACAGTGCAGCCCGCTCTTCTTCCCCCAGTAAGCCGCCGGCAGCGGCAGCGTCGCATCCAGTGCGGAAATCTCCTCCCCCGCATACGCGTCCCCCTCAGCCGCAACGTTCCCGCCTGGCAGCTTGCGATACCCATCCGTCCGCCGGTGCAGATGCCGCATAAACTCCCGCCAACCCAATATCTGCCGAATAAACCCCTCCGCGCTCGCCAGCGGAACCCATCCCGCATCCGCCGCCCGTGCCACATCCTCCACCAGCCGCCACGGCAACAACCTCCCCACGTTGATCACCGCCGACAGCTTCGAATGGAAGAGATACGGCTCCGCCTCCGCCATCGCATCCTCATACGGGCCAAAGTGCGGCAACAATTCCCGCAGCACAAACTCCCACAACGCATCCGCATCCTTCTGCGTCACCGGCAAATCAAACCCCTCCAGCGCGCCAAAGTGCTCCGGAAATTCCCGCGCCACCATCTCCAGCGCCTCGCGCGTAATCTCATCCTGCGCAAACACCGGCCTCACCGGAACCCGCGGCTTTCCCCGGTAAGGCTTCCGGTTCTCCGCGTCAAACGAATACTTCCCACCCACCGGCTCCCCATCCCGACCCATCAATATCTCTGTCTTCTGCCGCATCCGCCGGTAAAACCGGTCCATCAGGAAATGCTTCGTCCCTGGCTTGAATACCCCGTCAAAATCCTTCGCCGTCGAGCACCACGTAGATCGGAA
>JAKATU010000084.1 GCA_021818585.1 Acidobacteriota bacterium
AACTGCACACCTTCGTCGTGCTCCCCAAACGATGGGTCGTCGAACGCTCTTTCGCGTGGCTGGAAAAGTGCCGCCGGCTGTGGAAGAACTGCGAACGGAAGCTCAATACCAGCTTGCAGTTCGTCCACCTCGCCTTCCTCGTCCTGCTACTCAGAAGATCGTAAACAGGCTCTAAGCCGCCTTCACCCGCGCCGGAACCATGGGAATCTCCCGCAGCAGGAACAAATACGCGCCAATCCCAATCAGCAGGTAAGCCGCGGCCAAATAAAACGCAATCGCAAACGAGTGCGTCAGGTGCACCACGTAGCCGGTGATAATCGGCGCCAGCACGCCCGATACCTGGTTCGAGAAATTCACGATTCCGCCGACTGTGCCCACATTCGACTCCGGCACAATCAGCGAAGGCAATGACCACCCCACCGGCGCAGCGGCAGAAAGCCCCGTGATCGACAGCGTGATCCACGCCACCGCGGCAAAGCGCGTATGCGCAAAGGCAGCGCCGAAAATGCCCAGCCCAAACAGCGTCCCGGCCACCAGCATAACCATGCGTACCCGGCTCGAATTCAGCCCCCGGCCAATCAGCACGTCCACCAGCAGCCCGCCGATCAGCAAATCCGCAATCGTCGCAATCAGCCACGGCACCGCCGTGTAAAGCAGCGAATCGAAGAGATCAATATGCAGCGCCTGGTGGAAGTAGCTCGGCAGCCACGTCAGCAGAAGATAAAACACATAGTTGTAAGCCCCAAACCCAATCACCAGTCCCAGCACCTTACGCTGCAGCAGCAATTCCAGAAAGCCCAGCCGCTCCGCGCGCACACCCAGCGCCGCGGCAGCCGTCGCCGCGGCATAATGTGGCGCTTCCTCGGCACGCGGATCACGATACATCCCGTAAAACACGGCAAAATAAAGCAGGCTCAGCGCGCCCGTAAAAATAAACCCACTCCGCCATCCAAATCGCAGCACGATAATGCCAATGAGCGGAATCCCGATCGCAGACGACAGCTTCGCCGCCCCATCAAACAGGCTCGTCGCCAGCCCGCGCCGCTCCGGCGGAAACCACCGCCCAATCGCCTTCGCATTCGCAGGGAAGAACGGCGCTTCACCCACCCCCAGCAGCAACCGCGCCGAGTAGAACATCGGCACATTCACCGCCGCCGCCGCCGCAAAGGAAGCCACGCTCCACAGGAACGTCCCAATCCGGCTGATCGGCCTGATCCCAAACCGGTCCAGCAGCGCACCCATCGGAATCTGGCAAATCGCGTAAGGGAGGTTGTACGCGCTCAGCAGGTACCCGTAAACCACGTCGTTGATCCCAAACGAATCCCGCAGCCCCGTATGCGCAACCGACAGGTTCACCCGGTCGAAGTAATTGATCAGGATGCCCACCCCAAGCAGCACCGCAATATTCCAGCGCATACGGTGGCCGGCCTCGCCAGAACGAAAATCTTCGTGCGTGAAATCTGTGTCGTGCATGGTCGCAGTTGATGGTAACCCACCGCGCTCATCAGCTTTTCACCCCGCCTGTCTCATTCCACTTCGCGCCTCTCCCGGCGTGCGTTTGACAGTGGCATCGGCTCGCTGGTAAACATTTACCGGATTTAAAATCCGCGTTTCCTGCGCGCCTGTACCACCCCGCCGCGCGGTCCACATCTCTCCCGAAATGAGGCGTGTCCCATGGATGACCTGACCCGCAGAACCTTTCTCAAGGGCACAGCCGCCGCGGCGGCAGCCGGTGTCGTCGCTCCCAACGCCCTCGCCGACGCAGCCGCAGACGCGCACCAGGCGCCCACCCAGCTCAGCCAGTTTCCCTACAGCGCCGTCGAATTCCTCGACGGAAAAATGAAAGAGCAGTTCGATGCCAACCACAAGTTCTTCCTCGCACTCGACGAAGACTCGCTGCTCCAGCCCTTCCGCCAGAAAGCCGGTCTGCCCGCTCCCGGCGAACCCATGGGCGGATGGTACAGTTGGTCCGACGAATTCGACCCGCCCAACAATATGACCGGATACGTTCCCGGTCACGCCTTCGGCCAATTCGTCTCCGCCCTCGCGCGCGCCTACGCCGTCACCGGTAACAAACCCACCCAGGCCAAGGTTCACCGCCTCGTCCGCGGATTCGCCCAGACCATCACCTCAAAGTTTTACGAAGGCTATCCGCTCCCCTGCTACACCTTCGACAAGATCAACTGCGGCCTCATCGACGCGCACCAGTTCGCCAACGATCCCGCCGCGCTCCCGGCTCTGGAACGCGCGCTCGACGCCGTCATGCCCTATCTTCCGCCGCACGCTCTCACACGCCCGGAGATGCGCGCACGACCCCACCCTAACATCGCCTACACCTGGGACGAAAGCTACACGCTTCCCGAAAACTTCTTCCTCGCCTACAAGCGCTCCGGCAACAAGCGCTACCTCGAGCTGGCCCAGCGCTTCCTCATGGACAAGGAATACTTTGATCCGCTCGCCGACAACCAGAACGCCCTGCCCCACCAGCACGCCTATAGCCACGTCAACGCCCTCAGCTCAGCCTCGCAGGCCTACCTCGTGCTCGGCAGCCAGAAGCACCTCCGCGCCGCCCAGAACGGCATGAACTTCGTCATCGAGCAAAGCTTCGCCACTGGCGGATGGGGCCCCAACGAAACCTTCGTCGAACCCGGCAGCGGAACCCTGGGTAAGAGTCTCGATTTCACCCACGCCAGCTTTGAAACCGGCTGCGGCTCCTACGGACACGCAAAAATCGTCCGATATCTCACCCGCATCACCGGCCAAAGCACCTGGGCAGACAGCCTCGAGCGCGTCTTCTTCAACGCCACCATGGGGGAAAAGCCCATCCAGCAGGGCGGCTTCAGCTTTTACTACTCCGACTACAACAATCACTACGCGCAAAAAACCTACTATCAGGAGCAATGGCCCTGCTGCTCCGGCACCTTCCCGCAGGTTACCGCCGACTACGGCATCAGTTCCTGGTTCTACTCGCCGCAAGGTGTCTACGTGAACCTCTTCGTGCCCTCGCGCGTCCGCTTCCGACAAAAGGGAACTCGCTTCCACATTGAGCAGCGCACCAGTTATCCCTACACGAATGAGATCGCGTTCCACGTCTGGGGTGAAAACCCGCAGACCTTCACCATCGCCCTGCGCGTGCCGCAGTGGGCAGGGAAGAACACCGAAGTCGCCATCAACGGCAGGCGCCGGCAGGTTCCGGTCCAGCCCGGTCAGTTCCTCCACTTGCGCCGCGAGTGGAAATCCGGTGACGTCATCGAGTACACCATCGACCAGCCCATGCACCTCGAGGCCGTCGACCCGCAACACCCCGACACTGTGGCTCTCATGCGTGGACCGCTCACGCTCTTCGCTATCAACGCGCCCGAAAGCAAGTTCACACGGGTCCAACTGCTGGCCGCACAGCAAGGCGCCGGCCAGCGCACCTGGAAGGTCAATTCCGCAACCGCACCCGTCACCTTCAAGGCTTTCCCAGACATTCGTGATGAGTGGAACCGGCTCTATCACGACGTAACGGCATAAGATGGGTCAGTCAAAACTCAGGCAGTGCCTTGCATGCAGAAAGAGAATTCGCTCCGTGAGGTTTCCTATGTCTCGCTTCCGTTCCTTGCTCTGGCTCGCGCCCGCCATGCTCGTCGTCGTGGCCGGGTGCCAGAAACCCGCCACCATCTCCAGCAACACCACCACTGCAGCTACCAACACAGCCACAGCCGAGCCGACTGAGATCAACGGCATGCCCGTCGTGCACCTTAAGCGTGCGCAAAAGGGTGACCAGCCCCAGTTCCTCGGTATGACCATCCTCCCCGGCCGCGGCATGAACACATTCCAGATCACCGGCTACTTCCCCGGCCTCGGCAAGTTCCACGTCCTCCACGCTCCCACCCTGGCAGTCGCCAACACCGAGTACTACGGCACCGCCAGCGATGCCTACGGCGACGACAGCTTCGCCTTTGGCGGAGCCTTCCTCGTCCCTTATCCCAACCGCATTCTCGGCAAACTCTCCGCCGACAAAAAGACCATTACCACCTACTGGCACGGCAAAAAGATCGTCCTGCCCGCCAACTGGCACAACAGCGCCCATCCCACTGAAGATCTCCACGCCATGCACGGCCTCATCCTCAAGGAAAACGCCAGCAACGTCCAGGTCAAGAAAACCTCTGACGGAGAGGTCCTCACCGCCGACATGCCCGACGCCTTTCACGGCCAGTGGCTCTCCAAAACCGACCTCCACTTCCGCATCGCTCTTACCGCAGACGCCATCGACGCACAAATCACCGCTAAGAACGTCGGCAAGGAAGACGAGCCCATCTCCATGGCCTGGCATCCTTACCTTCGCATTCCCAGCGGCAAACATGCTCAGACCCTCCTGTACGTCCCCGGCACCATGCGCGCCGAGGTCAACAACTATCAGGACGACTTTGTGACCGGCAAGCTCGAGCCCGTCAAGGGTACGCGATGGAACTTCCTCAATCCAAAGGGCACGCCTCTCGCCGGCGGCTACCTCGATGACAACTGGTCGCATCTGCTGTGGAAGAATGGCAAGCTCACCGTCTCCCTCATGGACCCCGCATCCAACTACGAAATCAGCGAAGTCGGCTTCTCTCCGCAGATCAGGACCATCCAGGTCTACTCGCCCCCATCGGCAAAATTTGCCGTCGTCGAAGAGCAGTTCAACTTCGCCGACCCCTTCGGCAAGGAGTGGCACGGCATGAACACCGGGATGGTCACCCTCAAGCCCGGCCAAGCCGTCATGTGGCACGTGCAGTTGCGCATGTCCGAGCTACATCCCACAAAGAATTAACTGAAAAACCCGACTTCCGTTCTTCCTGCCTGGCGGGGTTCTGCTCTCTTCGAATCCAGCCGGGCATTTTCTTTGCCGGTGACTTCACGCCGTTTAGAGCATTTCTCCTATTTCTGTAGAGCATGAAATGGGAGCCTGAACCAAGCTTTGGCGTCTTCGGCGGTGAGTAGCGGCAGTACCTGAGTGATGGCCTGATCGAGGGCTTCTTTGGTCCTCGCTTTGGCGGCGCGGAGCAGTTGCTTGAGCTTGGCCCAGGCCTTTTCGATCGGGTTCAAGTCCGGCGAGTACGGCGGCAGGTAAAGCAGTTGGGCTCCTGCCGCCTCGATTCTTTCGCGCACTCCG
>JAKATU010000043.1 GCA_021818585.1 Acidobacteriota bacterium
CCAGCGCCGAAGTGATGGCGTCCTCCGTCGCAACGCCACTGGAGAGGCAGTTTGGACATATCGCGGGACTGACGGAGATGACTTCTTCGAGTTCGTTGGGCAGCACATCGATTACGCTGCAGTTTGATTTGAACCGCGATATCAATGGCGCCGCAAGAGATGTACAAGCCGCAATCAATGCGGCTAGAACCTATTTGCCCGCCAACATGCCATCCAATCCGCACTACTTCAAAATGAATCCGGCGGATAGCCCGATCCTGATCATTTCTCTTACGTCGAAGAAATACGATACGACTTACATCTACGACAAGTCCTCGACGATTCTGCAGCAAAAGCTTTCTCAGATAGATGGTGTGGGACAGGTATTTATTGGCGGTGCGGCGAGTCCGGCTGTCCGAGTGGAAGTGAATCCAAACGAGCTGCAAAGCTATGGACTCACGATGCCACAGGTGCAGGCTGCCTTGAGCGTGCAGAATGCCGACCTGCCCACAGGCCAGATCGCTAACAATGCGATGACCGCTGACATTGAGACCAACGACCAGATGGATCAAGCGGATCAGTATCGTCCGCTGATTATCGGTTACCACGATGGCCAGGCAGTCACTCTGAGCGATGTAGCTGACGTTTACAATGGGTCGCAGGACGTGCGGACTGCAGGGTACACAAATGGCGTTCCATCGGTTACGGTCATTGTTTTTCGACAGCCCGGTGCAAATGTAATCGCGACTGTAGATCGCATCAAGGAGCAGTTGCCGGCCCTCGAAGCGGACATGCCGGCTGGAATCGACCTGCACATTGTGCATGATCGAACCATCACGATTCGCGCTTCCGTGCGCGATGTTGAGATAACACTCTCGATTTCTATCCTCTTCGTAATCTTCGTAGTCTTTGTCTTTCTCAGAAGCCCTCGCTCCACGTTGATTCCGAGCATTGCTGTACCAGTTTCGTTGATCGGAACATTCGCAGTGATGTATCTGCTGGGCTATAGCCTCGATAACTTGTCGCTGATGGCGCTGACCATCTCGACCGGCTTTGTTGTGGATGATGCCATCGTGGTAATGGAAAATATCACGCGCCATCTAGAGGCTGGCATGAAGCCAATCGCAGCGGCTATGAGGGGTGCCGAAGAGATTGGATTTACGATCTTTTCCATCAGTGTTTCGCTGGTTGCGGTATTCATCCCGATTCTATTGATGGGCGGGATAGTTGGGCGTCTGTTCCGGGAGTTCGCCGTTACGCTTGCCACGGCGATCGTGGTTTCGATGATCGTGTCATTGACCACCACGCCGACGATGTGCGCCCACCTGCTTAAACCTCATGGTAAAGAACATCATGGCCGGCTTTATCAGGCAAACGAGAGAGTGTTCAATACCCTTCTTTCGGGTTATCGCAGGTCGCTGGAATGGGTATTGGAAAACCCACTCTTCATGCTGCTCGTCCTTGGGGTCATGATTGCGTTGAATATCGTGCTTTTTGCCAGAATTCCGAAAGGGTTTTTCCCGGAGCAGGATACGGGCTTTCTGGTGGGTGGGGTACAAGGCCCACAGGATGCTTCGTTCCCGTTTATGAATCGCTCGCTTTTGCAGATCGTCAAAGTCATCAAGTCGGATCCTGCGGTGCAAAGTGTAAATGCTTATACGGGCGGGCGCGGAAGCACAAACGGCGGTTTTGTTTTTGCGACACTCAAACCACTGAGCGTCCGAAAAATCAGCGCCATGGGTGTTGTCAATCGCCTTCGGCCTAAACTCAACCGGCTTCCGGGTGCTTCCACTTTTCTTCAGGCGGCCCAGGATATAAGGATCGGCGGTCGATCCAGCAATGCTCAGTATCAGTACACAATTCAATCCGACAACGTTGCTGATCTGCTCCATTGGGGGCCGATCCTGAAGGCGCAGATGCAGAAATTGCCTGGGCTGGAAGATGTAAATAGCGATCAGCAGGATGGGGGCCTTGCGGAAGATATCGAGTACAACCGGACGGTAGCCGCGCGGCTGGGGCAAACTCCGCAATCTCTCGATCGCGCTCTTTACTCAGCATTCGGCCAGTCAGAAGTATCGGTGATCTACAAGCCGCTCAATCAGTACTATGTGGTGTTGGAAGTGGCTCCTCATTACTGGCAGTCTCCGGCAGGGCTGAACAGCATCTATCTCATGACGGGGAGTAGTGGTGGCAATGCGACAGCCATGACCCCGCTCAACCAGTTCGCAACCTTTCGAACGGGAACCACTCCGCTCCAGATTAATCACACCGGACAGTTTCCATCGGTAACGGACTCGTTCAATCTCGCGCCGGGTGTTTCGCTCAGCCAGGCTACGCGCGAAATTGAACAGATGGAGCAGAAAATAGGGCTGCCCGGAACCGTGCGCGGCTCCTTTTCGGGCACCCTGGAGGCATTCCAGAAATCTCTATCGACTGAGCCGCTGTTGATTATCACTGCCATATTCGCCGTCTACATCGTGCTCGGAATTCTCTATGAAAGCCTGATGCACCCGATCACTATTCTCTCGACGCTGCCATCAGCCAGTGTGGGCGCTATGCTGGCGCTCATGTTGTTTCACAAAAGTCTGGACGTCATTTCCATCATTGGAATTATTCTTTTGATCGGCATCGTGAAGAAGAACGCGATCATGATGATCGACTTTGCTCTGATGGTGGAACGCCGCGAAGGAAAGTCTCCGCGAGAATCCATATTTGAAGCTTGTCTAATGCGTTTTCGTCCCATCATGATGACTACGATGGCGGCAATCGGCGGTGCATTGCCTCTTGCTTTTGGTACTGGCATCGGTTCCGAGTTGCGACGGCCATTGGGCATGACAATCGTCGGCGGGCTGCTGCTTAGTCAATTGATCACGCTGTATACCACACCCGTGGTTTATCTTACTTTGGATCGCTTGCGCCTGCGACTGACCGGCAAGCACCGCGACACGTTCAACCCCGGAGAGCAGATTGCACTCTAGCGGAGAAATTCGATGATCGGTAGACGAGAATTCCAGATAGATCGACGCCTGCTTGCTTTTGCGCTGGCCGGTTTACTCAGCTTTGCTTCCGGCTGTACGGTTGGGCCCAAGTATCATCCTCCAACGGCCCCGTCTCCGATCGCCAAAAACTACAAGGAATCGACCGTAAACTTTCATGACGTTTCGGGATGGAAGGTTGCCAAACCAGGACACGCGATGCTTCACGGTAACTGGTGGGAGACTTTCCATGATCCACAACTCAATGCACTTGAAGAGCAATTGAATATCAACAATCAGAACATCAAGGTTTATTTTGAGAATTTCCTTGCGGCGCGTGCGCTGGTCGCTGAGGCTCGTGCGGGCTACTCGCCTACTCTTACGACCAGTCCCTCATGGCAGCGCTCCAAGGCGTCAGGAAATCTCCGCAACACCTACAACACTGGAACGGGCGCGTCTAACGCAACGAGCTCCGGTCAACAAAGTACTCTGATGACATTTCCGTTCGATGTTTCCTGGGCTCCTGATCTGTGGGGAAAGATACGGCACGAAGTTCGTTCCGCAGAGTATGGCGCGCAGGTAAGCGCTGCTGATCTTGCAAATGAAAAGCTGACCGAGCAAGCCAGTCTGGCTGCGTTCTATTTTCAACTGCGTGGTCAGGATGCACTGATCGACATCCTGAAGAAAACAGTTGCTGCCGATCAAAAGGCGTATGAAGTCAATGAAGGGTCGTACAAAGCCGGGGTTGGCGATTACATCTCTGTGGTGGAAGCCAAGTCGACACTGGAGAGCGCTCAGGCTCAACTGACGAATCTCAGGATCGCGCGTGCTCAATATGAGCATGCCATCGCAGTACTGGTGGGGAAGGTTCCAACCGATTTTTCATTGGCTCCAGATCCGGGCTTTTTCGCTCCGCCTCCGATTCCGGTGGGTGTTCCCTCTGAGCTTCTGGAGCGGCGTCCGGATATTGCCGCGGCGGAGCGCACTCTAGCGGAGGCAAATTCCACGATCGGGATTGGTTATGGTGCATTTTTCCCCAACGTTCTTTTGAGTGCTGCTGGAGGGTTTGAGAGTTCTACGTTTAAACACTGGTTTGACTGGCCGAGCCGCTTCTGGTCGATCGGGCCCTCCATTTCAGAGACCATTTTTAACGGGTGGCTTTATCGAGCACAGCTACATCAGTATGAAGCTATCTACAATTCCGATCTTGCCAATTATCGACAGACGGTACTGACGGCTTTTCAGCAGGTGGAAGATGACCTGGCAGCAACACGGCTTTACTCGCAGCAGGTGCAGCAGCAGAGGGCGGCTCTGCAAGATGCGAAACATTACCTGATGTTGGAGCAGGCGCGCTATCAGAGTGGGATTGATCCTTACATCAATGTGATTACGGCCCAGACAACTGTCCTGACGGAAGAAGAGACGCTGGCATCGATCCAAGTCAACGAGATGGCCTCGGCAGTGCGGCTGGTGCAGGCTCTCGGGGGTGGATGGGACCGCTCCCAGTTGCCAACCCCAGCGCAGACGGGGAAGAAAGTGCCGCGCGCAGAATATGCCTTACAACACTGAAACAGGTTTGGTTTGCATGAAGGGCTCATCGTCATGCGTTGCGCGCTGGTGCTACGTTGACCCAATGGCTTACCCTTCGTATGATGAAGAAGCGACTCCAGCGTCCTGCTGAAGCCGGCGGCGTAGCTCAGATGGTTAGAGCGACGGACTCATAACCCGTAGGTCGGTGGTTCGATTCCACCCGCCGCCACCAGAAATCGCAATTCAACACAATTCCCTCTTCCAGTTTTCTGAGAGTATGATTCCAATAGCGCAGCATTTGCCGTGCTCTTAGAAACTATGTCGCGAAATTTCAAAAATATTGCCCTCGGCCTTGCTGCCGGTATCGTTCTGGTCATTTTCCTCGGAGGATTTGGTCCTGCGGGTGTAAGCGGCGTCCGCGCGGACAATGCTTACAAGCAGATGGGAGTTTACGAAGAGGTCCTGCAGAAGATTCAGGCAGACTATGTCACGGTCCCCAACCTGCATGAGGTGACCACTGGGGCGTTGCACGGATTGCTGGATTCGCTGGATTCTGATTCGGCCTACCTTACGCCTGCTGAGTACAAGGAATATCTTGCGCATGAGAACGAAGGCAATGCTCAAGTTGGGCTGAATGTTTCGGAGCGCGGTGGATATTCTCAGATAGTATCTGTCGTTCCCGGAAGTCCGGCGGCAAAGGACGATATTCGGGACGGAGATGTGATTCTCTCCATTGACGGACAGTCCACCTATGAAATGTCGGTAGCGATGGTTCGGCTGCTTCTCCAGGGCAAGGCGGGGACGCAAGTGCACTTCCAGTTGATTCGTCCGCAGCGGGTTGCTCCTTACAAAATCACCTTGACCCGAGTCGTGGAAGTTCCGCCTGCGATGGAGGTGAAGACTTACTCGAACTCGAGCATTCTCTACATAAAGCCGTATGCATTGACTGCGGAGCGGGTCAGTCAGATTATTTCCCGGCTGAAGGCGATGAAGCAGAACGGAAATACAAAGGTGCTGCTGGATCTGCGAGATGTAGCGCAGGGGCCTGAGGCTGAGGGTGTCAGGCTGGCAAATGCTTTCCTTTCCTCGGGAACATTGGCTTCTCTTCATGGGCAGACAATTCCAACTCAGGTATTTACCGCGAAGGCCGCGGACTTTGTGACGTCGGCGCCGCTGGTTGTTCTGGTGAATCATGGGACGTCCGGCGCGGCGGAGATTGTGGCTGGTGCGGTGCTTGATCGCAAACGTGGTGATGTGGTCGGAGACGTTACTTTTGGCGAAGGGGCATTGGTAAAAACCTTCCACCTTCCGGATGGAGCGGCGATGATTCTGACTGTAGGGAAGTACGAGACTCCGTCGGGTATTAAGATTGAAGATTCTTCGATCACTCCGAATTACATCGTCAACGAGAGTCTTAATCACTACCTTGCGGAAGTGGGAGAGTTGCCCAGTAATGAGCAGAAGAGCGCGCAAAGCGACGATCAGCTCAATAAAGCGCTTAGTCTCCTCAACGCAAAAGCTGCCTAGACTGACGGGAATACTCGGTTGAGCCGGCTCGGTCGCGGTGAGCCGGCTCCTCGGAGGGACAGGGAATCGCTTCAAACTGGACCTATCCGGTATCCCATTCGGCGACTGAATGGTCGCCGGCTCGCTGGCCCTGTTGATTCTTCTTTTGGTCGCGGCCGCAGTTGGTTCTCTTGTGGGTCTTCTTCCTGTTGAGAAGGTAGATCTGCCTCAGATCTCGGCGCTGGAGCATTACCAGCCTATTTCCTCCACTGAAATCAATGACATTCACGGTGTTGCTGTGGGCTCCTATTCCCTGGAGCGCCGGTCGGTTGTGGGCTACGCCGGCTGCTTTGCGGAAGGGGCCTGTGGAGTACTCGCCGGTGCTGCATCCTCGGCGGGCGCTGGAGCGGCGCAACCGGTAATTGACGCGCTGCTGCGGGACGGCAAGATCACGGCGCCGGCCGCGGCGGCAGCGCGCGAGGCTCCGTTGGGATTGCGGCTGCAACTCCCGGAGAACCCGGTGGCACCTTGGTTTGTGGAGCAGGTGCGGGAGGAACTGGACCGGCGGATTGGCTCGCGGCGGGTTACGGCGCGGGTGGGCTCTCAGAGGTTGGTGCTGCGTCCCGAGGACTGGGCGTGGACGGTGTTCCGGGATGCGGGCCGGTTTCTGCGCGTGGGCGATGTAATCTATGTCCATTTGACCGGGGATAACGGGCGGGAGCTGAGGGGTGAACTGGCCAAGGAGACGGGCGCACAGGCGGCTCTGCCGATCTGGACGCAGTTTATGACGGCGGCGGTTGCGAGGCACCCGCATGAGGCATTTCCAGGCCAGAACCCGGATTCGGTGGCTGGTCCGGTGCTCGCGGCTGCTGGGAGGCCTTTGACTGTCCAGTGAGCGAATGGGATGAATCCCGGAGCGGAGTTTTGAATCCAAAGTTAGCGATGAAACGAGTCATTCTTTACAGCCAGCCCGGATGCCCGCCGTGTTTTGCGGCCAAGGCCTTTCTACAGTCCCGCAACGTGCCGTTTGAGTATAAGGACGTGCAGGCCGACCCGGTGGCGCTGGACGAGTTGCTGGCCTTGAACAGCCGTTCGACGCCGACGCTGGTGGTGGGCGGGGAAGTGATGATCGGATTTGATCCGGATCGCCTGACAATGATGCTGGAGGACTAGCCGTCCAGGCACACCCGCGCTCCGTGCGGTGCTTGCCGCACGGGCACCCGCACGCTTTGCGCGCCATTCCACTTCGGAGGTTGTCCTGTCCCGCCCAAGCAGAGCTTGGATGGGGACCCTCGGGGTGTTGGTTCGAGCGGGTGTTTCAAAAAAAGAACGTTCACGACCCCCTACTAATTTGTGGCTAAGTTGTTGATTCTATGGGATAGGTTAACCCCTTAACGATGGGTCCATCTCCTTGCTTTTGTGGGGATGTTGTTGATTCCATTGCTCAGGTTAGGGCTTTAAGGGGTGGTTTCCTGTGGAAAACTCCCGATGGGAGATAGAAAACGCGGCTGGGTTCCAGCCGCGTTTTCTGTTCCTTATTTTTTGCTCTAATTCCAGTGTAGCAATTTCGGTGTCAATTTCCGGCACGAAAGCTGAGGATAATGGCCTCTTGGGGTCAGACCTCGGGGGAGCGGGAGAGCCTGGAGAAGTTGATGAGTAGAAGAATCGCAAAAAGGACAGCGAGGACGATGGTGCCAATCGAGTGGGGACCGCTTTGCTGCCAGGAGTTGAAGGTGAGTATGCCGACGAAGAGGCATAGCATGCCGGGGGCGTAGGCGGGATGGACGGCGAGGTTCCCAGCGAAGAGGGTGATGAGCATGATGGCCAGAAAGCCAAAGATGAGGTATTTCTGTGAGTCTGGAAGATGGGTATTGGTGGCGAAGAGGTAAACTGTAGCGCCGCCCAGGATGCAGAGCGGGAGGATGCGGCTGGTCAACCAGTGGAAGAACGACATGGAGCGGTCCTTACTTGAGTGGTATCCCATAACGGCGCGTCTTGCAGGATGGTGCGCGCTCGCCGGGGTGAACTTCCAAGGCACTTGTGCCGCATTGCCGATTTGGCGGGCAGCCAGTGAGAGGGGAACAGCGGATCGATTGAATTTCGGATAATCCGGTGAGATGAGTTTAAGACAGGATGAGGGATTGGTTGAGGAAATATTTTTTGATGGGATTGGTCATGAATCCGTTCCGGGAGGGATGGTGAGCGGGTGGTGCGCCATAATGAATGCACCGAATCCGGGAGTTTGCTGGAGGATCTGAAATGAAGGGTTTGCTTGCGAAGCTGCGTGGCGTAATTGTGTTGCCGGCTGTGGTGGGAATGATGGTGGGGGCGATGCCGGACAGAGCCCTGGCAGCCACGCCGGGAGGGCCTTCTGCCGCGGTGATCCTGCACCGGGCGGAAGCGAAGGCGCTTACGGAGCACAAGAATATTCTGGTGGAGTTTGGGGCTTCATGGTGCGTGAACTGCAGGCTGTATGACCGGATGCTGCAGGACGGGGCGATGCGTGGGATTTTGAACCGTGCGTTTGTGTTTGCGACGATGGATACCGGGGAGCGGCCGGGCGACAAGCTGCATGCAAATACGCCGGGCGGTGTGCGGTTTGAGGACAGCGTGGGCGGGGAGAATGCCGGGTGGCCTTACCTGGTGGTGCTGAACCCGGAAGGCAAGCTGATTGTGAATTCCATGCGTCCGGACGCGAAGGCCAAGGGCGGGTGGACGAATATCGGGTATCCGGTATTGCCGGTGGAGGTTGACTGGTTTATGACGATGATGCGGCGGGGAGCTCCCGGGCTGAATGCTGCCGAACTGGCAGAGATGCGGGGATGGTTGACGAAGGTAGCACAGGGGATTCTGCATGGTTGAGGGAGGGGTGATGGTGAGTCTGGACGATACGGTGGTGCTGCTGGAGCGGACTCCCGCGGCGCTGGATGCGCTGCTGCGCGGGCTGCCCGATGGGTTGGCGATGCGGAACGAGGGTGAGAAGACGTGGAGCGCGTTTGACGTGGTGGGGCATTTGATCCATTGCGAAGTGGATGACTGGATGCCGCGAGCGCGGCGGATATTGGCCGAGGGTGAGAGCCGACCGTTCGATGCGTTTGATCGCTGGGGGCATGTGCGGATGATGGAGGGCAAGTCACTGGCGGAACTGCTGGATGGGTTTGCGGCACGGCGCGCGGAAAACTTGAAGGAGCTGCGCGGCTGGAATTTGAGTGCCGAGGATCTGGAGCGGCGGGGCGTGCATACGGTGCTGGGTCCGGTGACGCTGGGGCATTTGCTGTCGGCGTGGGCTGCGCATGATTTGAATCATCTGCACCAGATGGCGCGGGTGATGGCGCACCAGTACCGCGAGGCGGTGGGACCGTTTGTGGCATTTATGGGCGTGATGCACTGCGATGCGCATGGCGCCTGAGTTGCTGTAAGGCGAGGGTTGGGGATGAGTCTGCACGCCGGAAGGCTCTGCGAAGTGCTTGGACTTCTAGCGCTGGCGAATTATGCGCCTATATTGCTGAAGCAGGTGGCCGGGCCGCGGTGGGCGTGGCCGGTAGATGGCGGGGTGACGCTGTGGGATGGGCGGCCTTTGCTTGGCACGTCGAAGACGTGGCGGGGACTGGCTGGTTCGGTGGCGGCGACTACGGCTGGGGCGCTTGCGATGGGGATGGGCTGGGGCGTGGGCGCGGCGGTTGCAGGATGGTCGATGGGTGGGGATTTGTTTTCGAGCTTCTGTAAGCGGCGGCTGGGGATGAACTCGGGCGGGCGGGCGACGGGGCTGGATCAGATTCCGGAGGCGCTTTTTCCGGCGCTGGCGGCGTGTGGCATGCTGGGGCTGGGCTGGCTGGATGTGGCGGTGGTTGTGGTGGTGTTTCTGGTGGGAGAGATGGGGTTGTGGGTTCTATTTTTCAAGTGGCATTTGCGGGAGCGGCCTTACTAGAATCCGCTGGCCGGATGAGCTGGTGGAGGGTGATCTCTGGCGGGCAGTGGAAGCGGACGGGCGCGATGGAGCAGCCGACGCCGACGGAGGTGTATCCGGTGAGTGAGGCGTAGGTCCAGGGGCCTGCGCCGAGGGCGCGTGGGAGTGATGCGTCGAGGGTGATGGGGATGGAGCCGGGGAGGCAGATTTGTCCGCCGTGGGTGTGGCCGCTGAGCATGAGGGAGAAGCCGGCGTGGGCGGCCTGGCGGTAGATTTCCGGGGTGTGAGAGAGCAGGATGGAGACGGTGCCGGGCGGGATGGCGTGGGCGGCCTGGTGGACGTTGTCTGCGCGGTAGTAGTGAGCATCGTCGACGCCGGCGAGGTGGATGTGGTGCTGGTCGCGGGCGATGGGGATGGACTCATTCATGAGCATGCGGATGTTCATGTCTTCGATGGCGGGGAGCATGCGGATGGAGTCGTGGTTGCCGAGGACGGCGTAGACGGGAGTGCGGATGTGGGCGCGGAGCCGGCGGAGGGTTTCGAGAGCGGCATCGAAGGGGCCGAAGGTCTGGCCGCGGTAGTCGCCGGTGAGGACGCAGATGTCGTACTGGAGGCCGGGCAGGATGAGAGCGAGGCGGTGCATGGGTTCCGGGTTGAGGTCGGCGTGGAGGTCGGTGATGTGGAGGATGGTGAAGTTGTGGAAGGCGCTGGGGAGATTGGGCAAAGGGACGGGGTTGGTGAGGATGCGGATTTTCTGGGCGTTTCTTTGGCCGACGGCGTAGAGGCCAGTGAATTTAAGGGCGGCTTTGAAGAGGGTGTGGGAGGAGTACCAGTTTTCTGGATGGAAGAAGCTCCGACCGTGGCCGAAGACGGCTTCGTGGTCGTGCTCGATGCCGAGTCGCTGGCGGGCGTGGACATGGCCGAGGCGCTGCTCCAGCCGGGCGAGGGTTTGCTGGTCGATTGGAGGAGAAGGGTTTTGGCTCATCTGGAATTTAGGATGCTGATTTTGGCCGGGCATGAGCTGGAGGGTGAGGAGGACGAAAAGGCCCGCGCGGTGCGCGGGCCTTTGATGGCCGGGATAAAGCCGGGTTATTGGTGTGGTCGGCGCTCGGGGTTGGCGGGCGACACGGGGGGAAGAACTTCCGGGGTGTCTTCTTTGGCCTCGGGGAGTGGGCCTGCGAGGGCGAGCTTGAGGACCTCGTCCATGGAGTCGACGAAGTTGAGCTTCATGGCGGATTTGAGGTTCTCGGGGATGTCTGCGAGGTCTTTGCGATTTTCTTCGGGCATGATGGCTTCAAAGATTCCAGCGCGGTGAGCTGCAAGGAGTTTCTCTTTTAAGCCGCCGATGGCGAGGACTTTGCCGCGGAGGGTGACTTCGCCGGTCATGGCGATGTCACGACGGACGGGGATCTTGGCCAAGGCGCTGGAGAGGGCGGTGGCGAGAGTGATGCCGGCGGAGGGGCCATCCTTGGGGATGGCGCCTTCGGGGACGTGGATGTGGATGTCGATGTTGCGATAGAAGTCGCGGGGCAGGCCGAGGTGATGCGAGCGGCTGCGGACGTAGGAGAGCGCGGCCTGGGCTGATTCCTGCATGACGTCGCCGAGCTGACCGGTGAGGGTGAGCTTGCCTTTGCCGTCGAGGACCTGGACTTCAGTCTGGAGGATGGAGCCGCCGACCTCTGTCCATGCGAGGCCGTTGACGAGGCCGACTTCGTCCTTCTCGTGAACGGCGGAGTCGCGGAAGCGGGCTACGCCGAGGAAGTCTGCGATGTTTTCGCCGTTGATGGTTTCGCTGTGCTTTGCGCCTTCCTTGACGACCTTGCGGGCGACTTTGCGGCAGACGTTGCCGATTTCGCGTTCGAGATTGCGGACGCCGGCCTCACGGGTGTAGCTGCGAATGATGGCGGTGACGGCATCGTCCGTGAAGACGATGTTTTTGTCGGTGAGACCGGTGGCTTCGCACTGCTTTTTGATGAGGTACTGCCTGGCGATTTCGAGTTTTTCGATCTCGGTGTAGCCGTGCAGGCGGAGGATTTCCATGCGGTCCTGCAGCGGGGCGGGGATGGTGTGCAGTACGTTGGCGGTGGCGACGAAGAGGACCTGGGAGAGATCGTATTCGACGTCGAGGTAGTGGTCCTGGAAGGTGGAGTTCTGCTCGGGGTCGAGGACTTCGAGCAGAGCCGAGGCTGGGTCGCCGCGGAAGTCGGAGGCCATTTTGTCGATCTCGTCGAGCATCATGACGGGATTGCGGGTGCCGGCCTTCTTCATGGACTGGATGATCTGACCGGGGAGCGCGCCGATGTAGGTGCGGCGATGGCCGCGGATTTCGGCCTCGTCGCGGACGCCGCCGAGGGAGAGCCGGACGAACTTACGTCCGGTAGCCTTGGCGATGGACATGCCGAGCGAGGTTTTGCCCACGCCTGGAGGTCCGACGAAGCAAAGGATGGAGCCTTTGGGATTTTTGACGAGCTGGCGGACGGCGAGGAATTCGAGGATGCGCTCCTTGATTTTATCGAGGCCGTAGTGATCTTCGTTGAGGACTTTTTCGGCTACGTCGATGCTGCGTGTTTCCTTGGATTTTTTCTTCCAGGGCACGGCGAGGAGCCAGTCGAGGTAGTTGCGGGAGACGGTGGACTCGGCGGACATGGGCGGCATGGCCTCGAGCTTGCGTAGCTCCTGGATGGCCTTTTCGAGGACATCGGCGGGCATTCCCGCGGATTCGATTTTCTTTTTGAGATCGTCGAATTCGCTTTTTTCGCCGCGGCCGAGTTCCTTCTGGATGGCCTTGATCTTCTCGTTGAGGTAATACTCTTTCTGGGCCTTTTCCATCTGCCGCTTGACGCGGGACTGTATGCTGCGGTCCATGTTAAGCTTTTCGATTTCGATGTCGAGGACGTCGGCGATTTTGGTGAGGCGGTCGGAGGGATCAAAGATCTCGAGGAGATCCTGTTTTTCACCGATTTCAAGCTGCAGGTTTGCGGCGATGGTGTCGGCGAGCTTGGAGGGCTCGTCGGTGCGGATGGCCGCTGTGACGGTTTCGACGTTGAGAGCCTGCTGTAGCTTGAGGTACTGCTCGAAGATGGTGGTGACGCGCTGGATGACCTGCTCGGTGGCAGGGGTCATTTCCAGCTCGTTCTTATAGGTGCGTACGGTGGCGACGAAGAAGCCGTCGGTATCGGTGATTTCCACGGTGCGGGCGCGTTCGATGCCTTCGACGAGGACCTTGATATTGCCGTCGGGCATTTTGACGCTCTGAACAATGTTGCCGATGGTGCCGACGGAGTAGATGTCGTCGGATGCAGGCTCATCGACGCGGGCGTCGTGCTGTGTTGCGAGGTAGATTTTGCGGTCGCCGTTGAGCGCTTCTTCGAGGGCGCGTACGCTGGATTCCCGTCCGACGACGAAGGGCGTCATCATGTGCGGAAATATGACCATGTCCCGTATGGGCATCATGGGCAACTTGCGGGTTTCGCTGCGATCTCGGAGTTCCTTGGATTGGGTCACATCATCCCCTTTGGAATTTCTCATTGGTTGTTAGATGAACTGTAACGCATTCGGACGCTTCGCGGAGGGTGATGATGCGAAGTTTGAGGTGACGGAAGGGGTGAAAAAATCGGCAAAAAACTGTGTGGCAGGGGCTTGAGCGGGATGAATGGAGGGTTAAGTGTAGGGAAAATCAAGCAGAAGTCCCGCGCTGAGGCGGGACTTTGGTGAAAATCAGGTTGCGAGGGGTCAGTGACTTTGGATCAACCGGCTTTGTCGAGCAGGCTGAGCGAGAGGTCGCGACGCTTGACCATTTCTGCCGTGATGACGAGCTCTTCCACGCGCTTATGGCTGGGCAGGTGATACATGAGGTCGAGCATGAGCTCTTCGAGAATCATGCGCAGGCCGCGCGCGCCGACCTTGCGGTCAAGAGCTTCGAGGGCGATGGAGCGAGCCGCTTCTTCTGAGAAAACGAGGCTGACGCCTTCAAACTCAAAGAGCTTCTGGTACTGCTTGAGGATGGCGTTGCGCGGCTTGGTGAGGATTTCGACGAGGGCTGCTTCGTCGAGCTCGTCGAGGATGCCGATGACGGGGAGACGGCCGACGAACTCAGGGATGAGCCCGTAACGGATGAGATCCTGCGGCTCGGCGAGCCGGAGCAGCTCGGCATCGCGCTGGGGGCGTGTGGGCTGGCCGTTGTCCTGCTGATCGTTTTCCGCGATGGCCTTGAAGCCGAGGGCTTTTTTGCCAACGCGGCGTCCTACTACGCGCTCGAGGCCGACGAAGGCACCACCACAGATGAAGAGGATGTTGGTGGTGTCGACGGCGGTGAATTCCTGATGGGGGTGTTTGCGGCCGCCTTGTGGCGGCACGTTGGCGACGGTGCCCTCCAGAATCTTAAGAAGAGCCTGCTGGACGCCCTCGCCGGAGACATCGCGGGTGATGGAGGGGTTTTCATCCTTGCGGCCGATCTTGTCGATTTCGTCGATGTAGATGATGCCGCTCTGGGCGCGGGTGACGTCACCGTCTGCTGCCTGGAGGAGCTTGAGGATGATGTTTTCCACATCTTCACCGACGTAGCCAGCCTCGGTGAGGGTGGTGGCGTCGACGATCGCGAAGGGCACGTCGAGCATTTTGGCGAGGGTGTGAGCGAGGAGGGTTTTGCCGCTGCCGGTAGGACCGACGAGGAGGATGTTGGACTTGGCCAGCTCGACATCGTTGCCGCGCATTCGATTCATCTGGATGCGCTTGTAGTGGTTGTAGACGGCTACGGCGAGCTTCTTTTTGGTCTGGTCCTGGCCGATGACGTATTCGTCAAGGAAGGCCTTGACCTCGTGAGGCTTAGGTAGCTGGGCCGGCGCGGAGCCGGAGGGCGCTTCGGCGCGATCATCCTCAAGGATGGAGTTGCACACAGCGACGCACTCGTCGCAGATGTATGCGCGAGGGTAGTCGCTGGGTGAGGAGATGAGTTTTGCCACAGCGTCCTGGGACTTGTGGCAGAAAGAACAGCGGAGGGTGTCTTCAGAGCCGGTGCGCGTCTTCATTCTGCTGGTACTCCTTGCTTATCGCTGACGGCCTCGGGAACGAAGGGGGGAACCCTAGACGCGCGGCCGGTCGATAATGTCGTCGATGATGCCATATTCCTTGGCCTGGGGCGCATTCATGATGAAGTCGCGCTCCACGTCGCGCTCGATGCGCTCAAGGCTCTGCCCGGTGTGCTTAGACATAAGGTTATTCGTAATTTCGCGAATTCGCAAAATTTCGCGGGCATGAATATCAATATCTGTTGCCTGACCGGATAACCCACCCATGGATGGCTGGTGGATGAGAATACGGGAGTTGGGCAGGGCGAAACGCTTGCCGGCGGTGCCGGACATGAGGAGGAATGCGCCCATGCTGGCGGCCTGACCGATGCAGTAAGTGACGACGTCGTTCTTGATGAACTGCATGGTGTCGTAGATGGCTAGACCCGCGGTGATGGAGCCGCCGGGTGAGTTGATGTAGAGCTGGATGTCCTTGTCGGGATCTTCGGCGGACAGGAAGAGAAGCTGGGCGATGATGAGGTTGGCGATCTGGTCGTCGATGGGAGTGCCGAGGAAGATGATGTTATCGCGCAGCAGACGGGAGTAGATGTCGTAGGCGCGTTCGCCGCGATTCGTCTGCTCGATGACCATAGGTACAAGTGCCATGGGTATGTGTCCACTCCTCGAAGCCGGGGCTTCGCTTGCTGATGCTGCGTTGATGGCCGGCGCGGCGAAAGGGCCGCGCTCGGCCGAAGCCAGGGAAGATTAGAGCCGTTCGACCAGCAGTTTGCCGGCCTTTTCGCGCTTGATTTGTTCCTGGAGTCTAGCTAGGTTGCCTTCGCTGGTCAAACGCTTGCGAAGGACGTCGACGGGTTCGCGCGTTTGCATGGAGAGCATGAAGAGTTGCCGGTCGAGCTCGTCTTCGTTGACTTCGATCATTTCCTCTTCGGCGATGCGGTCGAGGATGAGCATGCCCTTGACCTCAGTGAGAGCGGGGTCGCGCTGAGCAGCGCGCAGGCTGTTGAAGTCGAGCTTGCGCATATCTTCGGTCCGCATGCCCTGAGCCGCGAGTGCGCGGAGGCCGCGATCGAGACGGGCGTCGACCTGGTTCTGCACCATGGATTCGGGGACATCGACGGTGAAGCGCTCGGAGAAGGCTTCAATGAGTCTGTCGCGGGTTTCTGCTTCGATGCGGCGGGATTTTTCCGACTGCATGTGCTCGCGGAGCTTCTGCTTGAAGTCGTCGAAGGATTCGTAGTCGCCGAGCTCTTTGGCGAACTCATCATTGAGCTCGGGCTGCACACGTTTCTTGATGCCGTTGATGGTGACATCGTAGGCGACGGTTTTGCCGGCGAGGCGGCGTTCTCCGAAGTCTTCGGGGTATGCGACCTCGAACGTGAGTTCCTGACCGGGGCGTGCGCCGCGGAGGCTCTCATTGAATGCGGGGAGGGTGTTGACTCCGCCGACTTCAACGAGGACATCCTGGCCTTCGATGGGCTGGGCTTCGGTTTCCGATTCTTCCGCGCTCTGGAGCCGGCCTTTGAAGGTGATCTGGGCGAAGTCGCCGTCGGCGAGTGCGCGATCTTCCTCGACGGGCTCCATGGTGGAGCGGGAGTCGATGGCGCGCTTGAGCTCTTCGTCGAACTCGGCTTCGGTGAGGGTGGTGTCGGGCTTTTCGACCTTGACGTCCTGATAGCCCTCGACGGAGAAGGGCGGCAGTACCTCGAAGGCAGCCTTGAAGCGCAGGGGCTCGCCGTCCTTCATTTGAAGGTCAGTGACCTGCGGCTGCGAGACGGGCTGGAGGGCCTGCTGTTCGATGGCGGTGCGGAAGTGCGTGGGCAGGATGCTCTCGACTACGTCCTGCTGGATGGAGTCGTGGAAGCGGCTGCGAATGAGGGATTCTGGCACCTTGCCGGCGCGGAAGCCTGGGATTCGGGCCTGCTTTTGATATCGCTTGATGACGGTACGGAAGGCCTTGCTGACTTCGTCGGCGGGGATTTCGATTTCGACTTCGCGGGTGCAGGCCGGGTTCAGGGTAGGGCTGTGCTGATGCTCGTGTCCCGGATGGTCCTGGTCGTGGCCGTGTTCGTGGTTGTGCCCCTCGTGGTGGTGGTGCTGTTCGGGAGTTGTGGTTTCTTCCTGAGGAGTCTGGTTGTTGTCGATGGTATCTGTCGCAGTCAACGTGTGCCTTCCAAATGAATGCCGCCGGTAAGGAGTTGGTCGCTCGACACCGCGAAGGAAGCTGCGCGGTCGAGGACAAGACAGCGGCCTTTCTCATGGTACGGATGCGACGCGGGAAGGGTCAACCGCAGCCGGAGGAGGATGTGGCCCTGGGGGGTAATGCATGCCTGTACGGTTGGCCATGAGTGTACATCTAAGGGAGAATGGCGTTAGTGACTGGACGTGAGAGCCAGAAATTCGCGGTGCAGGACGTGATGCATCGCGGGGTGGGAGGAAAGAACTTGAATCTGACATTTTTTTTAGGTGTCCTTGGTGGATTGCTGGTGCTGGCGTTTCTGGCGAATTTACTTGCGCGGAAGACTGGAATTCCAGACGTGCTGGTGTTGATGGGGATTGGCGTGCTGCTGGGGCCGGTGCTGCATCTGATGAGTTTGACGCAGTATCCCGGGCTGCGGGACGGTTTTGGGACGCTGGCGCTGATTCTGATTTTGCTGGAAGCCGGACTGGAACTGGATTTGCGGCAGATGGTGCGGTCGTTTCCGACGGGGATTTTGCTGGCAGTCCTGAGCTATGGGTTGTGCATGGCGCTGATCGCGCCGTCAGCGCACCGTTTTCTGGGGCTGGGGTGGAAGCCGTCTCTGATTGTCGCAGCGGTGCTGGGGGGCGTGAGCGCGTCGGTTTCACTTCCGGTGCTGCAGACGATGGAGCTTCGCCCACAACTCAAGTCGATTCTGACCGTGGAAGGCGCGATGGCCGATGTTCTTTCCGTCCTGACGGTGACAGGTTTGCTGAACGCTCCGGCGGGGTCGGTTCCGATCGGTCAACTGGCTGGGAATTTTGCCTTGAAGCTTTCGATCAGTTTGATTCTTGGGGCGTTTACGGGAGTGGGATGGACATTTTTGCTGCCGCGGCTGTCAGACCGGCGATTCTGGCAGGTGCTGACGTTTGGAGCCGTGCTGGTGCTGTATGCGGTCACGAATATGGCCGATGGCGGAGACTTGCTGGCTGTGCTGGTGTTTGGGCTGGCGCTGTCGAACATGCCGCCTCTGCTCCAGAAGTTTACGGCGCTGCGGAAGTATCTGAACGCGGACATTGGTGTTTTGACCGGCGGCACACTGGCAGGCAATGAGCAGGCGGGCCTGCTGGCGTTCCATGCGGAGTTGAGCTTCCTGGTACGGGCGTTTTTTTTCGTTCTGGTGGGGATGGATATCCGGTTCGAGGGATTTGTGAGCGAGTGGCTTCCGATTGTGGTGATCTTCGCGGCTATTCTGGTGGCCCGGTGGATTTCGATTATGGCGAGTCGGCTGTTGTGGCGGGATTCGCATCGGATGGAGCGGGATCTGGCTTTCTGGATGCATCCTCGAGGTTTGATTACTGTGGTACTGGCTTTGCGGGTAGTGAATGCACGGGGAGGTTCGTGGAGTTTCCTGGTGGATCTTTCGTTCGCGATTCTTTTGCTGACAGGCGCAGGGATGGCGGTAGGGACGATTCGCGGGCGACGCATGGCGGCGATACCAGAGCTGCAGCAGCCGGAGGCGAATGCTCCGGCTGCGTGATTTGATTTCAGGCGGGTTGCAGTAGGATGGCGGCGCGCTGCTGGATGTTGGTTTGGATGGATTCGACACCGGACTCGATGGAGGGGAGATTTTCGAGGATGGCGCCGGGGGGTTGATTTTCCAGCATGGAGCGGAGCATTTCGCAGCGGCCTACGAGGAGCTCATCCTGGGCGATGAGCTGGTGGAGGGTCGGAGCTTCCTTGCGGAAGCGCTGGGTCATGCGGTCATTTTCCGGGACGGGCTGCTGGTGGAGTGTGAGATCCAGCGAGCCGATGGATTTGGAGAGGCGCTCAAGTTTCTGAGCGGCGGCGACGGCATTTGGGTCGGGGAATGGATGCTGGCGGCTGGGCGGCGGGAGGCATTCGCGGCGGTAGTCGGACTCTGCTTTTTCCACGTAGGACATGGCGAGGCCGAGGAGCCAGGATGCCTTGGCGCGGATGAGCTGATCGTCGGCGCGGAGCTGATTTTCGAGGCGGTAAAAGTTGTAGCCCCATCCGTAAAAGAGGTTGGTGGCCACTTTACGGATGGGTCCTGCGTCGTAGAAGTCAAAAGCGGGCATTACTTGACCTCGGGTGCGGGTGGGATGGGGTTTTTGCCAGTGCCGGCATCCTTGGTGATGTCGTAAAAGCCGGTGGGCGCGCCACCGATGGAGAAGGGTACGCCGGCGGCGGCGTTAGGCGCTGAGATGAGTCCGCGGTCTGCCATGCGGAGGGCGAGGTAATAGCGGACGGCCTCGATGGGCGAGAGCCCCATGGCCTGGAGCGAGATGAGCTCGCGCATGCGCTCGTCCTTGGGCATGATGAGGATTTTGAGGTCGTTGAGGGTGATGCCGTAGGTGCGGAGAAACTCTGAGAGGTGGTTTTTGGCCAGCTCACGGACTTCGCTGATGTGCTCGTTGATGTCCTCCATCTTGGTGACCTGGACGATCTGGTTGATGGACTGCTCGATGGCGGGACCGGCGTAGTCGGCGATTTCTTTTGTATCGATGAAATGGCCGTTGAAGGGGAGGTGGGTGATGAGCTGGAGTGCGTCTTCCTTGGTATCTACATGGATGTAGTAGTCGACCTGGTAGGCCATTTCGGCCATTTCCTCGCTGGTGGCGACGCCTTCACTGCGGATGAGGAGCTTGGAGCGGTTGACGTAAATGACCTCGTAAACCCAAGGCGAGTTGCCGCCGAAGAAGCCCTGGGCGATGGAGCCGAGGATGGGCTTGTCGGGGGTAGTGATGGCGTATTGGCCGGTCTCGTAGACCTGGAGGACGGCGCCGCGGGACTTGAGGACGCAGAAATGATTGCTTTCGACGGTGAGCAAGGAGCCGGAGACGATGCTTTCGTCCGCGATTTTTACAGCTATGTGCTTGGTGCCGAGCATATCTGTGCCGTCGGAGAGGATGGAGGTGATGACTTGCCGGGCGATCGCCATAATCGAGAGTCCTTAAGTGAAGTTAGGGGGTGGTCATGGGGGACTTATCAACTTTCGCAACAGCATATCTGAAGCGGGTCGCTTCCGCCACGGAGGGCGGTATGAAATTCGGTGAAATTTTGAACAGGGAAGGTGTGGCGGCGGCAAACCGGGAATTTGGGTGAATGGCTGCATCCGAAGGATGGGCATCGGTATCCAATGGAAGTACCTGTTAGCGAGATTTCTATCGTGGTCAGATTTTGCGGGCCATCTGCAGGATCGAGAGGTTTTGCGGGGTGCGGATTTTTTTCAGGAATGTTGCCAGGGGAAGTGAGAGCACTTCCAGACAGAAACGCCTAACGAACTAGACCAAGCAGAAAAAGACAGAAGCAGAATGGCAGAGATTGACGCGCAGGTTCCAGATACAGGAGGAGTGAATCCATGGCTGATTGCCGCCTCGGTGATGCTGGCGACATTCATGGAGGTGCTGGACACATCGATTGCGTCGGTGGCGCTGCCGTACATTGCGGGATCGCTGTCTGCGACGACCGATGAAGCGACGTGGGTGCTGACGAGCTACCTGGTGTCGAATGCGGTGATTCTGCCGGCGAGCAACTGGTTTGCGCTGCGGTTTGGACGGAAGCGGTTTTTGATCACGTGCGTGATTATCTTTACAATTTCGTCGTTTTTCTGCGGGGCTGCTCCGACGCTGGGTTTTATTCTGCTGGCGCGCATTATTCAGGGCGCGGGCGGCGGTGCGCTGCAGCCTTTGTCGCAGTCGATTTTGATGGAGAGTTTTCCTCCGGCGAAGCGCGGGGCCGCGATGGCGGTGTTTGCGTTTGGCGTGGTGGTGGCCCCGGTGATTGGGCCGACACTGGGCGGCTGGCTGACGGATACGTACAGCTGGCGGTACGCGTTCTACATCAACATTCCGGTGGGCATACTTGCGGTGATTATGATCAGCCGGTTTGTGCATGATCCGCACTATGTGAGGAACGCGAAGCCGGGCAAATTTGACGGGATTGGTTTTGGCCTGCTGGCGTTGTGGACGGGCTCCCTGCAGATCATGATGGAGAAGCGGCAGGAAGCGGACTGGTTTGGCGCAGGCTGGGTGCGCTGGACGTTTGTGTTGTTCACGATTGCGTTTATCTGGTTTGTGATTCACTCGTGGCGGAAGGACAAGCCGCTGGTGGAGCTGAAGACGTTCAAGAACTGGAACTTTGCGATTGGGTGTGCGCTGATTTTTGCCTTTGGCATTTGTATCTACTCGATGATTACGGTTCTGCCGCTGTACTTCCAGGAGTTGATGGGCTACACGGCGTTTACGGCCGGCCTGGTGGTGTTTCCGCGCGGGATCGGGTCGATTCTGGGAATGCCGGTTATCGGGTTTATCGGGAACAAGATTGATGCGCGGATTCTGCTGACGTTCGGGTTCCTGGTGTTCACGGTGACTTCGCTGATCTTCGGTAATTCGACTCTGCAGATTGGGCCGACGACGCTGCTGTGGCCGATTGTTATTACGGGCTTTGCGCTGAGCTTTGTGTTTGTGCCGATTGCGACGGAGACCTATGGGACGCTGCGCAATGAGCAGATGGGCAATGCGAGCGGCATCTTCAACCTGATGCGTAACGTGGGTGGCTCGATTGGCATTTCACTGACGCAGACGATGCTGGAGCGGCGAAAAGATTCCCACCAGACGGGCATTACAAATTACGTGCCGCAGGGACAGGTTTGGCTGGAGCAGAGACTGCATGGGTTGACGGGGTATCTGTCGACGCGTACTGATCCGGCGAATGCCAGTGCGGCTGCGCAGGCTCAGATTTACGGGATGCTGCAGCAGCAGTCGCTGCTATGGGCGTTTATCGATGTGTTTCGATGGACGGCTTTGCTGAGTGCGGCTTGTGTGATTCTGGTTTGGTTATTTAAGAAGGTGCATGGACGGGCTCCTGCCGGCGTGCATTGAGGGGGCCTGACCCCACCTTTCGAAGTGTTGGAACCGCAGATTTCTCGACTCTGCAGATCGCTGACGCGATCTGCTCCGCTCGAAATGACCCTTAAGAGAATGGACGTACTATGACCCCACCCAAGCTTTGCTTGGGTGGGCCACCACGTTTTGAATATGGAAAAGATGTTCAGCGGATGGCTGGGAGTCCTGCGGCGTATTCGTCGAGGGGGACGAAGCTGTTCCGGGATGGGTCGTAGGCTTCGAGGTCGCCGGTGAGGATGTCGTAGTACCAGCCGTGGACCTGAATGGCGCCGTGCTCGATGCCGCTTGCCACCACAGGCTGCGACTTGAGGTGGTTGAGCTGAGCAATGACATTGGCGTGGATGAGCGCGGTGTGGCGCTCGGATGGGTCCTCAGGGATGTTGGCCGGCATGTAGTTCCATGCGGCCTCAATGAAGTGCAGCCACTGCGCTGTGAGAGGAAGTTTTTCGAGGCCGCAGGATGGGTCGAGCGCGGCTTTAGCGGCTCCACAGTCGGAGTGTCCGCAGACGATGACGTGCTTGACCTTGAGGACTTCGATGGCGTACTCGATGGTGGCGGAGACGCCGCCGGCCAATTGGCCTCCGGGCGGGACTACGTTGCCGGCGTTGCGGCAGAGGAAGAGGTCGCCGGGCTCGGTTTGCAGAATGAGGTCAGGGACGACGCGGGAGTCTGCGCAGGTGATGAAAAGGACTTCCGGGGCCTGGGTGGTGGAGAGCAGTCGGAAGTGGTCTTTGCGGTCGGGAAAGGCCTCGGTACGGAATTTTTTGTAGCCGGTGAGCAGGCGGTCCATTTTGATCCTCTGAAAAGGGATTTCTGAACAGTATCTATATATGTGGCGGGGATGCGCAGGCAACGGCGCCTACGGCACATTTGTTCCATTCATCCCAAATTGTAACTGTGAGCTAGAAGTAGCGACAATGCATCTGTTCGAGGAATTAACGGGTGATCGGGTAGCCGGAGGCTGAGCCGATGACTGAATCTACAGGGCACGCGGGACACAGGGCCGTCTGTCCGTCATCTATCCACTCTTTGATGTCTGACGGGCTAAAGACGTGAAGGCAGCAGAAGCATCCGCAGATAGAGCTGGATTCGATTTCGGCGCGGTGATGAATGCAGCGCTTATGCGCTGCTTCGAGATCGAAGTGAGGAGTTCGCGGTTTGAGCCAAGGCATTTTCACTGGCGGAAGTATGGGCTTGAGACCGGTGCCCCATGTCCCCTGCGGGACATGGGGCACCCAGTACTCGATTTAATTTGCCGGGTGTGGGCGCCACTGGGGGACGGGTTCGGCGCTTTGGACCCAGGCGGCGACGATGAGGTTGCGGAGCATGTCGGCTCCGGCGGCAAGGCGCTGGGCGGTGAATGCGCGTGAGGCGGCTGTGCCGTGGCCTTCGAAGCCGCCTTCGCCCCAGAGCTGGTAGACCTCGTCGACGTAGGTGTGGGTGTGCTGGAGGTAGTCGAGGTAGTCGGTCCACTCGTCGCCGATGGGTGCGAGGGGCTTCATATCGTGGCGGACATCGGCCATGGAGATGTTTTCGTTGACGAATTCGGTTTCAAACTGCGAGTGAATTTTGTGGCTGGTGGTGTAGTGGTGGGGGTTGGGGCCGGTCCAGCCGTTGTATTCGATCGTGGTGTGGAGAGGTTGGGAGCCGTCGGCGACGTAGTGGCCGAGCCATCCGGTGTAAAAGATGATGGCTTGTTCGACGGGCATGACATCCTGGTGCTCGGCGCGGAGCCGGCGGTAGTGGCGCATAGCGGCCTTGAGGCGCTGCCAGACTTCTTCCGTGATGTAGGGCTGGAAGCCGATGTGGGTGGGCTGCATGGTATGTTCGGAGCCGGGGTGGGACTGCATGTAAGCGTAGAGCTTTGCGATGTATTGATAGCGTTCGCGGGGGAGGGGGGCGATGCGGTCGGCGAGTTCCAGGTCTATGTAGTGGTCGGGGGCCTGCATGGCATCGAGTTCGGGTTCGGCGGGGGAGCGCCAGCGGTCGGGCTCGGGGCCGAGCCAAGTGATTTCGTCGAGCGCGGCGGGCGAGCGCAGGAAGGCTGGGACGGTGGCGGGGAGGGTCTGGATGGCGAGGTGATTGACGATGCGGTGACCTTTGGCTCCCCATGCGAAGCAGGCGGGGACGGCGGCGAGCGGGATGAGGCAGAGGGCGGCGAGGCGGCGGAGTTTCATGGGCAAGAGTATACGCGTGGGTGGTTGCGCGATGGTCAAGCCTGGCGCGGGTATGGGCGCTGACAGGAGGTAGTATTTCCGGGATGGGGAAGCGGAAATTCACCGGATTTTCGCCCTGAAATTGGTATTCTGGAAGAGCTATGCCAACTAAACAGGAACTTCTTACCCACCCCATTCAGCACATCGACATCAAGCAGCACAATGTGGTGCCGCTGGTAGATGCGATGCAGCACATGGCCTACAGCTCGCGGGATCTGGCGCGCGCGGCCTCGATTTACGAGCGGATGCTCGCGGACAAGGAATGCGGTGTGATTCTGTGCCTGGCCGGATCGCTGATCAGCGCCGGTCTGAAGCAGATTTTCATCGACATGATCCGCAACAACATGGTGGATGCCGTGGTTTCGACCGGCGCCAACATTGTGGACCAGGACTTTTTTGAAGCACTCGGCTTTCAGCACTGGATTGCCGAAGACCTGTTCAAGCAGGGCACCGAAGATGCGACGCTGCGCGAGCTGATGATCGATCGCATTTACGACACGCTGATTGATGAGGAAGAGCTGCGCATCTGCGACGAGACGACGGAGAAGATTGCGAATTCGCTGGATCCGCGTCCGCACAGCTCGCGGGAGTTTATCAAGGCGATGGGCGCGTACCTGGAGCAGGAAGGGAAGACTCCGGCGAAGGGCGGCGTGGACTCGATGGTGTATGCAGCCTACGAGAAGGACGTGCCGATATTTGTGCCGGCCTTCAGCGACTGCTCGGCGGGCTTTGGACTGGTGGCGCACCAGCATGCGCGACAGGGTAAGGCGAAGGTTTCGATAGATTCGGCGAAGGATTTTTACGAGCTGACGCAGTTGAAGATTGCGAATCCGACGACGGGCCTGCTGATGATTGGCGGGGGCGTTCCGAAGAATTTTGCGCAGGACATTGTGGTGGCCGCGGATGTGCTGGGCGAGGAAGCGCCGATGCACAAGTATGCGATCCAGATAACGGTGGCCGATGTGCGGGACGGCGCGTTGTCCTCAAGCACGCTGAAGGAAGCGAGCTCGTGGGGCAAGGTGGACACCACCTTTGAGCAGATGGTTTACAGCGAAGCGACGCTGGCGCTGCCGCTGATTGCGGGGTATGCCTATCACAAGAAGGCGCATGCGGCTCGCGGAGAGCGGCGCTGGGCTCGTTTGCTGGAGCCGGTGACGGCTTAGCAGAGACGCAGAGAGCAGGAAGGATCAGGGGAGCCCGGAATGGGTTCCCCTGATTTTTTTTGCGGGAAAAGTGTGTACGGCATTAAAGTTTTCACGTTTTGATCCGATGGCGTCGGTAAGGAAGAAAACCGAGGTGCCTGGATGGGAACAGTAGCCGTTGAGCGTGAGAGACTATTTAGCCCGGTTGTAGAGCCGAGTGCCGTTGAGTCGCAGGCGGATGTAGAGCAGAAGATGAATGCTCTTTGGACCGAGCATCGTCCGCTGCTGTTGCAGCGTGTGGATATGCTGGAGCGGGAGTTCTGGAACTGGATTCGATCACCGGATGAGAAGGCGGCGGCGGTGATTGCGCGGGACCTGGCGCACAAGATGGCCGGGGTGCTGGGCACGTTCGGGATGAAGCGCGGGAGCATGATTGCTTCTTCGCTGGAAAAGATTGCGGGGATGCCGCGGCATGGGCAACGGGCGGGTGCGAGCACGGTGTATGCGTTGCTGAGCGAATTGCGGAGTTTGATTCAGGCGCGGCGGTAGGTGGGACTGGCTAGAAGAGATGTCCTGAGTCGTCGGGGAGGTGGGTGTGGGCGTGGCCTGTGGGTTCGGCTGCGAGCGCGTTTTCCGCTTCGGCACGCAGGCGGGCTACGTTTTGCCAATTGTCCTTGCGGGGGCGATCGGTGATGAAGGGCGGCAGCGTCATGCAGAGGTGATCGGCGAGCGGTTGTGCGTAGCCCTCGTAGAGGGAGCGCATTTTGCGGAGGCGGACTTCGATGTCGCCGTCGCGGCAGATGCGGACGCCTTCTGCGCATAGCTGGTCGTGGAGGCGCTGGAAGCTTTCGTGAGGAAGCCGGTCGGGCATCTGGGTGCAGGGTTCCAAAGAGAAGATCTGGGATAGATCGATGAGTGCGTGGCGGGCCATGGCGAAGGTGAGCTGGGCCTGGCGTGCGGGTTTTTCCTGGACGCCGGAGATGAGCAGAGCGCATGCGTCGAGGATGGCGACGAGCGCGCTGAGCCAGCTTTGGTTGGCGTGCTGAGAGCGGAAGTAGCAGAGCAGAGGGTAGGAGATGTGGCTCTCGAGGAGTTCAGCAGACCAGCTTTCCCATTTTTCGAGCAGTTGAATGAGTGCATCTTCGCCGCCGTCGAAGGCGTGGCGGCGTAGTAGCTCGGCGGCGCTGGGTGGCGAGCCTGCGCGCGCGTCGAGGAGGGAGATGTTGACCTCGCGGCGTGAGAATGCACCGTAGAGGACTGGGAAGTAGCCGATGACGAGCGCAACGAAGCCGAGGCCGATGCCGGCCTCCAGAACGATGAGGGCGCGGGTGAGCCATGAGTCTGGAGTGACGTCGCCGAGACCGAGGGTGAAGAGCGTGGTGCCGCTGACATAGAAGTCTGAGTGGAGCGGATGAAGTTGCAAGGGATCGTGAAAGGGTGAGCCGAGGCCGTAAAAGATAAGCGCGAAGCCGGCCATGACAGCGACTGCCCAGACGCCGATGAGCAGGACGAGCGATAGCGGGCCGTAAATGCTGAGCATGGTTTCGCGCTTGCGCGGCTTGTGGATGCGCAGGGCGAGAAATTTCCAGGGGGTCCATGTGGCGACGTAAAATGCGCCGGTGAGTCGGAATGCGCCGCTGGGGCGGCGCGGGAGGATGACGGTCTGGAAGGCGTCCAGCAGCGCGTAGAGGAGGCAGAGAATGCCGAGGATGAGGCTCAGGGTAGGCATGGGTCACCTGAAGTCTGGATAGCCATGAAGCTATAAGGGATGGAGCTGTGCGTCAACCGCGGCGGTTAAGAGTTCTAAACTGGAGACAAGATGGATGGACTGGGGCGTATTCTGATCGGGCTGGGAATGTTGCTGGTGGTGGCCGGCGGCGTGGTGATTCTGTTTGGCAGGATGGGCTTGCCGCTGGGGCGATTGCCGGGGGATTTCCGCTATCGGGGCAAGAATGTTTCGTTCTATTTTCCGCTGGCGACGTCTCTGCTACTGAGCGTGTTGTTGTCTCTGCTGTTGTGGTTGATTTCGCGCTGGCGGCGGTAGACTCAGAGATGGTGAGCCGGAATATCCAACAATTCGAGGGTGATGCAGAGCAGATGGGGCTGCTGTTTGAGGCTCCTGCGAAGGTGGAGGACACGCGCCGCATTTGGCGGGTGGGCGACCTTGTTACGGAGGCGCGCTCGCACCTGGAGCGGCGGTTTACGGAGCTTTGGGTGGAGGGCGAGATATCGAATTTGCGCGTCGCTCCTTCGGGGCATATTTATTTCACTTTGAAGGATGGGGATGCGCAGTTGCCTGCGGTGCTGTTTCGGCGACAGGCCTCACTGCTGCGTTTTAAGCCGCAGGATGGGCTGCAGGTGCTGGTGCGCGGCAAAATTACGATTTATGAGCAGCGCGGGCAGATGCAGTTGCTGGGAGAGACGATGGAGCCGCTGGGCGCGGGTTCGCTGCAACTGGCGTTTGAGCAACTGAAGGCCAAGCTGAAGGCGCGCGGGCTGTTTGAAGTGGAGCGGAAGCGGCCGCTGCCGCTTTATCCAAAATGTGTGGGGATTGTTACTTCGCCCTCGGGTGCGGTGATTCGTGATTTTGTGAACGTGGCGCACCGGCGGCATCCGGGGCTGGGGGTGTTGCTGTATCCGGCGGTGGTGCAGGGCGAGGGCGCGGCGGCGGAAGTGGCTGCGGGGATTGCCTATTTCAATAAAATGCGCGAAGCGGATGTGATTGTGATTGCGCGCGGCGGAGGGTCGCTGGAGGATCTTGCTCCGTTCAACAGTGAGTTTCTGGCCGAGGCGATTGCGGCGTCTGAGCTGCCTGTGGTTTCTGCCGTGGGGCACGAGACGGATTTTACGATTGCGGATTTTGTGGCGGACTTGCGTGCGCCGACTCCTTCAGCCGCGGCGGAGCTGGTGACGGCGGCGCAGTATCGCGTGGGTGAGCAAGTGGATGAGTTGACGCTGCGGCTGGAGCGGGGAATCCGGTATCGGGTGATACAGGCGCGGCATGCGCTGGAGCGGGTGCGCGTGGAGCAGATGACGGTGCGGCTGACGGGTATGATTCATGCGCGGCAGCAGCGCGTGGATGACCTGAGCCTGCAGATTGAGGATGCGCTGCGGAGAGACTTGCAGTGGTACGGCGACCGGTTGCGTTACGCGCAGAATGCGCTGGCGCGGCAGGATGTGCGGCATCGCGTGCGGCTGATGCGGGAGCGGGTGGGGCGCATGCAGGGAGAGCTGGCGCGCGCGGGCAGGCAGTATGTGGGCAGGCGGCAGGAGCGGTTGCAGGCGTTGCAGGGGAAGCTGGGTGCGCTGTCTCCGCTGGGTGTGCTGGAGCGCGGGTATGCGCTGGTGTTTGACGCCGATGGGAAGCTGGTAAGCGGCGTGAAGGATTTGAAGAAAGGACAGACGATGACGATTCGGCTTGCAGACGGAAAGGTTGCGAGCACGGTGGATCGCATCGACGCGGAGAGAATCGACAAGGCATGAGAAAGCTTTTTGGTACGGATGGAATTCGGGCCGTGGCGGGCGAGAGCCCGCTGGATTGGAAGACTGTTTATGCGGTGGGGCTGGCGCTGGCGCACCAGATTGAGAAGAACGGAAACGCGAAGCGCGTCGTGGTGCTTGGGATGGATACGCGCGAGTCCAGCGGGTGGATTGCGGGCGTGCTGGCGAAGGGATTGCGTGAAGGCTGCGTAGCGGTAGAGAGCGCGGGAGTGATTACGACTCCGGCGATTGCTTACCTGGCGCGGAAGCATGGATTTGCCGCGGGAGTGGTGATTTCAGCGTCGCATAATCCGTGGGAGGACAACGGGATTAAGATTTTCGGCAGTGACGGTTACAAATTGCCGGATGCGGTGGAGTTGGGGATTGAGGACGAGATTTTCAGCCGCCTGGAGAGGGTTTCGACGCCGGATGCAGAGGCTTGTGCGGCTCCCGTTGTGAACGATGCTTATCGCGCGGAGTATGAGGCGTTTTTGCGCGGCGCGGTTCCTGGGTTGACGCTGGATGGATTGCATGTGGTGCTGGACTGCGCGAATGGCGCGGCTTCCGCGATTGCTCCCGAGTTGTTTGCGGGCATGGGCGGCAAGGTGACGCTGACGCATGTGAAGCCGAATGGACGGAACATCAATGCGAATTGCGGAGCGCTGCATCCGGAGATTGTGGCGGCGGAAACGAAGGCCAACGGCGCGGATTTGGGCGTGACCTTTGACGGGGATGCAGATCGTTGTTTGTTTGCCGATGCGAATGGCAAGGTGGTGAACGGGGATGCGGTGCTGCTGCTGGCGGGGCGCGATTTGAAGGCGCAGGGCAAACTGGCGGGCGACGTGGTGGTGGCTACGACAATGTCCAACATGGGGCTTGAAGCGGCGCTGAAGCTGGATGGCATTCGCATGCTGAGGGCGCCGGTGGGCGACAAGTATGTACTGGAGCGGATGAAGGCAGAGGGCGCGGCGCTGGGCGGTGAGCAGTCGGGGCATATATTGTTTCCGGCGATGGCGACGACCGGCGATGGATTGTTGACGGCGCTGCTGGTGCTGGATGCAGTGAAGCGCTCCGGCAAGCGGCTGGATGAGCTGGTGGCGGATTTGAAGGTGTTTCCGCAGGTGATTGTGAATGTGCGAGTGAAGGAAAAGAAGCCGCTGGAGAAAATTGAAACTGTAGTAGTTACGATTACGGAAGCGGAGCAGGAACTTGCGGACCGGGGGCGCGTGGTGGTTCGGTATTCGGGAACGGAGGCGCTGGCACGGGTGATGATTGAGGCCGAGAGCGAGGCGCTCATGCGGAAGCACGCGGAGCGGATTGCGGGTGCGATTCGGGATGCGATTGGGGTGTAGCTGGCGAGGGTGGGTTGTTTTTCTATGCGGTGATATCCCCGGCGGGACAGGCGTAACTGCAGGTCGCTCGGCTGCGCCCTTCGGGCTTCGCTCGGGATGACAACATTTTTGTAAATGGGCTGCAGTTCCGATTGGGCTAAACGTACTGCAGATCCTTCGCTGCGTTTCGCTTTGCGAAACTACGCTCAGAATGAAACTTCATTCCATTTGAAGTTACTTGAGGTCGCGCCAGCTGGGGCCTATTCCTATGTCGGCTACGAGTGGGACTTTGAGCGGCTCCTGCAGTTCTGGGACGTTTTCCATTTCCTGCTTGACGAGGGTTTGCAGGGTTTCCAGTTCCGACTCGGGTGCGTCGAAGAGGAGTTCATCGTGGACCTGGAGGGTCATGACGGATTGGAGCTTTTCTTCGCGCAGTCGGCGCGCGATGCGTATCATAGTCAGCTTGATGAGGTCGGCGGCGGTGCCTTGCAGGGGTGTGTTGACGGCGGTGCGTTCGGCGAATCCGCGCTGATTGGCGTTGCGGCTTTGAATGTCCGGAATGGGGCGGACGCGGCCAAAGAGGGTGCGGACTTTCTGGTCGCGGCGGGTTTCTTCAATGACGCGGTCGATGTAGGCGCGGACTCCCTGGTAGCGGGCGAAGTAGGTTTCGATGTAGTGGCGGGCTTCGCTTTGCTCGATGCCGAGATTTTGCGCGAGGCCGAAGGGCGAGATGCCATAGACGATGCCGAAGTTGACGGCCTTGGCGCGGTTGCGGGTTTGCTTGTCCATCTGGCCGGGCGGGACGCCGAAGACTTCTGAGGCGGTGAGAGTATGGATGTCCTGGCCGGTCGTGTAGGCGCGGAGGAGCAATGGATCCTCGGAGAAGTGCGCCATGAGGCGGAGTTCGATCTGGGAGTAGTCAGCGGCGAGGAGGAAGCGGCCGGGCGCGGCGATGAAGGCGGCGCGGATTTCGCGGCCGAGCTCGGTGCGTACGGGGATGTTTTGCAGATTGGGGTTGGTGGAGGAAAGACGGCCGGTGGCGGTGCCGACCTGCTGGAATGTAGTGTGGACGCGGCTGTTGGCGTCGGCCAGCAGAGGGAGCGAGTCGATGTAAGTGGATTTGAGCTTGGCGAGCTGGCGGTATTCGAGGACGAGGCGGGGGACAGGGTTGTGCTCGGCTAGCTCTTCGAGGACGTCCTGCGCGGTGGAGACGACTTTGCCTTTGCCGTATTTGAGAGGCTTGGGCAGGCCCATTTTGTTGAAGAGCACGTCGCCGAGTTGTTTGGGTGAGTTGATGTTGAAGCGGTGCTGGGAAAGGGTGAAGATTTCTTCACTGAGACGCTGCATCTCGGTGGCGAGGCGGTCGCCCATGAGGTTGAGGACGCTGGTGTCGATGCGGACACCGGCTTCTTCCATGGCGAAGAGGACCGGCGTAAGGGGCAGGTCGATGTCTTGGTAGACGGAGAGGGTTTGTTCGTACTCAGCATCTTTGCGGAGTGTGGGCGCGAGGGTGAAGATGGCGTGAGCGGCCCGCGGTAGTGCGTTATCGCCTTCTGTCTGGAGGGGGTGGTTGCGGAAGCGGGCGGTGACGTCTGCGAGGCGATGCGTGGTGTGCGTGGGATTGATGAGGTAGGAGTAGAGCATCACGTCGTCTGTAACGCCGCGGAGCGTGATGCCAAGCGGGGCGAGCGTGTGCAGGATGGATTTGAGGTCGTGGACGCGCTTGGGGATGGTTTCGTCTTCGAGGAGGGGACGGAGGGTGGCGAGCGGGAGGACCAGCGCGGAGCCTGCGTCCGCGGCTGCGCCAAAGATGGTTTCGGGGAGGATTTCTTCTGCAACGGGAGTGGGTTTTGCGGCTGGTTCTGGTTGATCGAGGAAGTTTAACTGAAGAGTGGCTGACGGCGCGGGTTCGGATTCTTCCGCGGTTTCTGATTCGATTTCGGCGGGGGTTGCGATGGAGGGGTTGAGCGCAAAGGCGAAGCCGCCGGATTTGGCGTGAGCGAGGAATGCGGCGATTTCATTGGGCGTGGGATGGAGGATGTATTGGACTTCGTCGGTGCTTTGGCTGGGGCCGAGTTCTTTGAGGAGCGAGGTGAATTCGAGTTCGGTGAATAGCTCACGGCAGGCGTCGGTGTTAGGCGGCTGGGTGAGCATTTTGTCGAGGTCGAGTTCGAGGGGGACGTTCTGGTCGATGGTGACGAGATCTTTGCTGAGGAGGATGTTTTCGCGGTTGTTCTGGAGGGACTCGCGATAGGTTTTGCGCTTGACCTCTTCGGCGCGATCGAGAGTGGCTTCAAGACTGCCGAATTGCTGGATGAGCTCAACGGAGCCCTTGTCGCCGATACCAGGGGCTCCGGGGATGTTGTCAATGGCGTCGCCGCGGAGGGCCATGACGTCGATGACTTTGGCGGGTGGGACGCCGAGGGTTTCTTCGACTTTGGCGGGATCGAGGACGAGGTTTTCTTTGACGGGGTTGAGGATTTTTACGTTGTCGGTGACGAGCTGCATCATGTCCTTGTCGTTGGACACGACGTAAACCGGGTAGCCCTGGGCGGCGGCTTTGCGGGCGAGAGTGCCGATGACGTCGTCGGCCTCGAAGCCTTCGGCCTGGAGGATGGGGATGCGAAAGGCTTCGAGCGCGCGGCGGATGTAGGGGAGTTGCTGGGCGAGGTCGGCGGGCATTTCTTCGCGATTGGCTTTGTAGCCGGCGTATTCGATTTCGTCGAAGGCCTGCTTTTTGGCGTTCCAGCGGCGGAGGGTGCCCATCTCTTTGGCGCGCTCATCGCGGAAGACGGGGCCGCTGACGTCAAAGACAGCCGCGAAGTAGCGCGGAGAAAAGTCCTGCCGCAGCTTGTTGATCATGTTGACGAAGACGTAGGTGGCCGCTGTGGGCACGCCGGAGCGCGTGGACATGGGGCGCTGGCGCTGCATGGCGTGATAGGCGCGGAAGATGAACGACATGGAGTCGAGGAGGAAGACGGCGGGCTTGGCGGAATCGTTTTGAGTGGCCACGGGTTGAGTTTATGGCATTTGCGTAAGTGTGTGCCGGGTGTGGCGAAAAGCAAAATCCACCGCAAAGACTCAAAGAACGCAAAGGTTGGTGGAAATGTTCCTGGCGATTTCTGGCCTAGTTCTCTGCCTTAATGCCCCTGCTGCTCCAGACATCGATGTATTGCTGGCGGGCACCTTCGATCCGTTGCTGAAATTCGAGATTGCAGCACTTATTTAGAGTATCGACGGCGTAGTAAAGGTTTCCGTGTGCAGCAAGTAGGGCCTGCTTAACCCAGGCTAGTGAGGGCGGGGGGGATGGCATTGCCTCCTCGTTGCTGCAGTCGAAGTAAGCCAATATCCCTTCTAAATTTCCGTGGTGAATTGAGCATGCTATGGAGTAGGGGAGTTCGTATTGCTCTTCGCGCCCGACGGATTCTGCGATTTTACGGATGGATTTTTTCGACCATTGCTGCCGTACCCGTCCGTCCCCTCTTTTGGATTGCTTGTTGGTTGTTTCAAACGCGTCTTTTACCTGCTCTACTGTCTCCTTAGGGATCTGATCCAGACGGTGTTTTTGCGAGAAACGGACTCTGTTCCACGCGATTACCTTGCCAAACTCAAGATAGTCTTGAACCTCGCTTGGATTACGGCGCAAATATTCCGATGTCCACGCGGATTCATACATACCGCGCACGATTTTCATGGCTCCGGCCCCACAGCCATTTCCGCACAGGATGATCGCTTCCGAGGCTCCCGCCCTGGTGGCGCGAGTGAGGGAGCAAACAACCATCTGAATCTTTTCAGTGGCTTGAATTTCCGCTTCGCGTATCGATTCGTCGCAGAGAGTGAAAAGTTCCTGAATGATGGCGAGTTGCTTTCCAAACTCAGTGTGGATTTTGTCCCAATAGTCGGGGTATCCAAACGGCGAGTGGTTTCGCGTTGTGCCGTTTCGGTTCGAAACGGATTTGTGATCGTTGTGGGAGTTCATACCGCAGCATGATAGGGGAATAAAAAGCGAAATTCAAGAAGTTCAGGTAATGAGCATGCAGTCGCCGTAGGAGAAGAAGCGGTAGTGTTCGCGGACGGCGTGGCGGTAGGCGGCGAGGGTGTGTTCGCGGCCGGCGAAGGCACTGACGAGCATGAGGAGGGTAGATTGCGGGAGGTGGAAGTTGGTGAGGAGTCCCTGGATGACGCGGAATTTGTAACCGGGAGAGATGAAAATATGGGTTTCGCCGGAGTGGGGGGTGAGTTGGAGGTCCTTCGACTCCGTTTGGCGCAAAGATCGCGCCAAACTTCGCTCAGGATGACAATCGCTCTTATGTTGCGGGTTTCCGGGACTCGATGCCAGACGCGCGCAGTGTTCGAGGGTGCGGACGGTGGTGGTTCCTACGGCGATGACGCGGCGGTTTTCGCGGAGGGCGGCGTTGATGGCGTCGGCGGTTTTGGGCGGGAGGGTGTAGCGCTCGCGGTGAAGGTGGATGTCTTCGACGCGGTCGACTCGGACGGGGGCGAAGGTGCCGAGTCCGACGTGGAGGGTGACGAAGGCGGTCTGGACGCCGCGGTCTGCGAGGGCTTGAAGGATTTGCGGGGTGAAGTGGAGGCCCGCGGTGGGCGCGGCTACGGAGCCGGGCTGGCGGGAGTAGACGGTCTGGTAGCGCTCGCGGTCTTCGGGGCGGTCTTCGCGATGGATGTAGGGCGGGAGCGGGATGTGGCCGGTGCGATCAAGAGCGGCGTAAAAGTCGGGGACAGGCTGGAAGCGGATGGTGCGCTCGCCGTGTTCGCCGTGAGCGATGACCTGAGCCTCCAGACCGCTGTCGCCGAAGCGGATGACTTCTCCGGTGAGGACTTTGCGGCCGGGGCGGACGAGGGCGAGCCATTCCCATTGCGAGAGCTGCTCGGTGAGCATGACCTGAACGCGGCCGGTGGCGTGATGGCCGGGCTGGGTGTGGAGGCCTGTGCGCTGGCCGTAGAGGCGCGCGGGGATGACGCGGGAGTTGTTGAAGACGAGCAGGTCGCCGGGCTGGAGGAGGGCGGGAAGGTCGCGGAAGTGGCGGTCGGCGAAGGCTCCGGTGGCCCGGTTGAGGGTGAGCATGCGCGAGGCGGCGCGGTCGGCGAGGGGTTCCTGCGCGATGAGTTCGTCGGGGAGATGAAAATCGAAATCGGAGACGAGCACTGACTCTGATTTTAGCGGCTGGTGTTGGCGAGGAGGGTTTCGGCCTGGAGGCGTGCGCGTTCCAGGGCGTCGTTGAGTTGCTGGCGGTGGGATTCGAGCTGGTCGGGCGGGGTGGTGGCGGGGATGGATGGAATGGCGCGCGCCCAACTGACGATGACGCGCGAGAAGGGCTTGGGGATGAAGAAATGGTCCCAGGAGTTGAGGGTCCATTTTTTCTCGGGCAGGAGGTAGAAGGAACCGATGGGTTCGGCGGTGAGCTGGGCGAGTTTGATGGGTCCGATTTTGGTCTGGTAGACAGGGCCGCGCGGGCCGTCTGCGGTGAAGACGACGGGCTGGCCTTGCTGGAGGACGCTTTGGAGTGCGAGGAGACCGGAGGCTCCGCCGCGGGAGCTGGAGCCGCGGACGCTGTTGTAGCCGAGCAGGCCGAGGGTGCGGGCTATGAGTTCTCCGTCGAAGCTTTGGCTGATGATGATGGAGCAGCGGAACTTGCGGAAGTACCAGGCGCAGAGGAGGGTGCACTGGTGCCAGAAGCAGAAGATGCCTTTGGCGGGCGGCGTGGCGGGGATGGCTCCCGGTTCTGCAATAGTTTCAAAACGGAGGGTGACACCGATGAGCGCGATGATGAGCGCGGTGAGTCGCGGGATGATGGCGATGGCGATGCGCTGGGTTGTGGTAAAGCGCTGACGGGTCACTTTGTCATTTTATGTTCACTGGGTTAGCTGTAGCGGAGCCAGCGGAGGATTTCCGGGAGGGTGGGGCGTTTGCCGTACATGAGGATGCCGATGCGGTAGATGCGTGCGGCGATCCAGATCATGCCCCAGATGGCGCCGAGCAGGAGTGCGATGGAGAGGCCGATTTGCCACCACGGGGGTGTCTGGGCGCAGATGCGCAGGTACATGATGATGGGCGTGAAGGGCGGAATGAGCGAAAGGATGATGGAGGTGATGGAGTTGGGGTTGGTCATGACGTAGGCCATCATGAGGACACTGACGACGAGCGGAGAAATGATGAAGAAGGCGAACTGCTGGACCTCTTGCGCGGAGTTGGCGGTGGCTCCGAGAGCGGAGCTGAGCGAGGAGTAGAAGAAGAAGCCGAGGATGAAGAAGATGACGAAGAAGATGAGCTCCGGGATGGTGATGCCGAGCGAAGAGAGGCCGTGGAGGCCGATTTGCGCGGCGAGGGCAGTGCTGGAGCCGACGAGTGTGAGGCCGACCCAGATGGCGACCTGAAGCATGGCGGCGGCGCCGACGCCGAGGAGCTTGCCCATGAGGAGATTGTCGGCAGGGGTGACGGAGAGCAGGATCTCAAAGATGCGCGAGGATTTTTCCTCGGTGACGGAGCGGGCGGCGTCGGTTCCATAGAAGATGACGACACCATAGAGAACGAAAACGAGGGCATACATGCCGGAGAAGTTGCGTTCGGCATTGGTTTTGACGGCCTTGCCAGCTTTGATTTGCAGCGTGGTGATGGTGACCGGTTTGACGAGGGTTTTGGCTTCGGACGGTGAGATACCGCGGCTGATCAGTTCCTGACGCAGTGAGGCGATGCTGAGGCTGCTTCTGAGCAGTGCCTGGGAGAAGAAATCGGATGAGTTGCGTGTGTAGTAGGTGGCCTGGGGCTGCGGCTGGCCGGGCTGTTCCGCGATCCAGAGGAAGCCGTCGAGCTTGCCTGCGTCGAGTTGCTGTGTAAGCTGGGCGCGGGCTGCGGGCGTGGCCGGCGAGACGATCTGGATGGTTTTGGGCGGGTGCTCGCTGGCTTCGAGCTGCGCTTTGGTGATGGTGGCCAGCGAGGCGTTATCGGAAGCGATGGCGATGTGATTGAGTCCGCCTGTTTTTTTTGATATGACGTGGCCGGCAAGCATGACCGCGACGACGCCGAGGGGTACGAGGACGGTGGTGATGCGGAAGACACGGCTGCGGACGCGCTCAATGAATTCGCGTTTGGCGATTAAGAGAATGTTACGCATCGACGCGGCCTCCTACGGTTTGAATGAAGATTTCTTCGAGGGATGGCTCGGCCAATTCGAATTTGTAGATGTTGGCGTTGGCGGCCGCGAGATGGAGGAGATCCTGCGCTGAGGCTCCGGGTTTGAGTTCGATTTCTGACGAGCCGGGAAAGCTGCGCGAGCCGGCGATGCCGGGGAATTGCAGGAAGGCATCGCTGCCTTCGTAGTGGATGATGACGTGGTTGCGGGGGTAGCGGGATTTGACTTCGCGCACGGTGCCGGAGAGGACAGCTTCTCCCTTGTTGACCAGGCAGATGGAGTCGCAGAGTTTTTCGACCTGATCCATGCGGTGCGTGGAGAAGAGGACGGCTTTGCCCTGGTTCTTCAGCTCGACGAGCGTGTCCTGAAGGAGCGAGGTGTTGACGGGGTCGAGGCCGGAGAATGGCTCGTCCATGATGATGAAGTCGGGGTCGTGCATGAGGGTGGAGATGAACTGGATTTTCTGCTGCATGCCCTTGGAGAGTTCTTCTGTTTTTTTCTCAAGGGCGTCGCTGATTTGGAGGCGCTCAGACCAGGATCTTGCTCGCTGCGTGGCGACGGACTCAGAGAGGCCGCGCAGGCGGCTCATGAAGACGAGCTGGTCAAAGACTTTCATCTTTTTGTAGAGGCCACGTTCTTCGGGGAGATAGCCTACGCGCTGGAGGTTGCTGCGATGGAACTTTTTGCCGAAGAGGTTGACCTGTCCGGAGTCCGGCATGGTGATGCCGACGATCATGCGGATGCTGGAGGTTTTTCCGGCGCCGTTGGGGCCGAGCAGGCCGAACATGGAGCCGGGCTCGATGGCGAGCGAGAGGTCGCGGACGGCTACCTTCTGGCTGTAGGACTTGGAGATTGAGTCCAAGGCAAGGACAGGGGGCATTTGTAGGGAATCTCCTGTTCGTAAGTTACTGACGTTTTGACAGGGGGGGACGCACTGGTGCCTGCTGCGTTCGATGGAAGCCTGGTTACGCGAGTTACCTGCGCACTTAGTGTACGCGAGGAGGAGCTATCTGGTTCCATTGAGGCCTGATAGCATCGCCTTGTGCTGGAGCTTGGAACGGAGATTCAGTTTGTGAAGGGAGTTGGGCCGCGGATTGCGGCGCAACTGCAGGCGAAGGGGATTCGCGTGGTGGAAGACCTGTTGCTGCATCTTCCGTTTCGGTATGAGGACCGGGAGAATCCGCGGGCGCTGATTGACTTGCAGCCGGGCGAGATGGCGAGCGTGATTGCAGAGGTTCGGGGCACGGTGCTGCTGAAGACGCGCAGCATGCCCATCTTTGAGATGACGGTGGGACAGGGCACGACCTCGATGAAGTGCATGTGGTTCCACGGGACGTATTTGAAGGACCGCTTTCAGGCGGGGCAGACGGTGGCGCTGTTCGGGAAAGTGGAGCCGTCGCGGTCGACGAAGAACTTCAAGATGATCCAGCCACAGTTTGAAGTGTTACGTGAAGGATTGGGAGACCCCGAAGATGGGCTGATTGAGGTGGGACGGATTACGCCGGTGTATGAGTCTCTGGGTGGGAGCCAGCTTTCTTCGCGGTGGATTCGGCGGGTGATTTTTCATGTGCTGCGGGAGTTGGAGGGTCGCGTTCCGGAGATGCTGCCGCGCGTGCTGGTGGAGCGGCTGGGGCTTCCTTCGCGCGAGGAGGCGCTGCGGCTGGTGCATTTTCCTACTTCGGGGACTTCAATGAGCGCGCTGCAGGGCGCGGCGACGCCGGCGCACCGGCGGCTGATTTTTGAGGAGCTGTTTTACCTGGAACTGGGGCTGGAACTGAAGCGGAGGAAGTTCCACGAGCGGCTGGGCACGGGGTTTGTGGCCGATGAGCGGGTGCGTGGGGCGCTGCGGGCGATATTGCCGTTTCATCCGACGAAGGCGCAGAAGCGGGCGCTGGGCGAGATTGTGGGCGACATGCGCGAGGCGCGGCCGATGCGGCGGCTGCTGCAGGGGGATGTGGGGTCGGGCAAGACGATTGTGGCGCTGCAGGCGATGGTGATTGCGATTGAGAACGGCTACCAGGCGGCTCTGATGGCTCCGACGGAGATTCTGGCGACTCAGCATTATCTTGCGGCGCGGCGGCTGCTGGAGAAGTCGGAAAAACGGTATCGGGTGCTGCTGCTGACGGGGTCACTGGATGAGGACACGAAGCGTGCGAACCGGGGAAAGATTTTTCGGGGCGAGGCGGATCTTGTGATTGGCACGCATGCGCTGATTGAAGAAAAAGTGGAGTTTGCCAAGCTGGGGCTGGTGGTGGTGGACGAGCAGCACCGGTTTGGGGTGATGCAGCGTTTCCGGCTGATGAAGAAGCCGAACCATGCGGAGCCGGATGTACTGGCGATGACGGCGACCCCGATTCCGAGGACGCTGGCGCTTTCGCTGTATGGGGATCTGGATTTGAGCGTGATTGACGAGTTGCCGCCGGGGCGGACGCCGATTGTGACGCGGCAGGTTCCCGAGGAGCGTGCGGATGAGGTGTGGGCGTTTGTGCGGCAGGAGGTGGCGGAGGGCCGGCAGGCGTATGTGGTTTATCCGGTGATTGAGGGGCCCAAGGATGATCAGCCGGAGTTGGATTTTCCGGCGGAGGATGAGGAGGAAACTGCAGGTCCCCTTCGGCAAGCTCAGGGCGGGCTCTCCGCTACGCGCGTGCCGCGCTCCGGTCGGGATGACAATCCGAAGAAGAAGGCGACGGGGAAGGCTGTCGGGAAGACGGCTGCGAAGAAGGGTGGGAAGGCTCAGAAGCAGACGTTGTTTCCCAAGACTCCGCTGCGGGCAGCCACGGATATGTATGAGTCGCTGCGGGCGGGGGCTTTGGCTGGGCTTCGGCTGGGGCTGCTGCATGGGCGGCTGAGCGCGGATGACAAGGATGTGGTGATGCGGCGCTTTCAGCGGGGCGAGATTGATGTGCTGATTTCGACGACGGTGATTGAGGTGGGCGTGGATGTGCCGAATGCTTCCGTGATGGTGGTGGAGCACGCGGAGCGATTTGGGCTGGCGCAGTTGCACCAGCTGCGGGGGCGCGTGGGGCGTGGGGCGGCGAAGTCGTATTGTCTGCTGATGACGGGTGGACGGATCAGCGAGCAGGGCGCGCAGCGGCTGGACGCGATGGTGCGGACGCAGGATGGATTTGAACTGGCGGAGCTGGATTTGCAGTTACGGGGTCCGGGTGAGTTTTTTGGGACGCGGCAGGCGGGTTTGCCGGATTTTCGGGTGGCGAATTTGCTGCGGGACCGGGAGTTGCTGGAGTTGTCAAAGAAAGTTGCGGCGGAGTTTGTGAAGACGCCCGAGGGGACCGAGGCGGAACGGGGGGTGGTGCGTCGGCGGCTGCAGGATGCGTGGCAGCGGCGTTATGGGCTGAGCGAGGCTTAGAGAGGGTGTCATCTAATTCCAGGTGGCGGCGATGGCGGCTTTTCTCCGCATCGAGGCTTGTAATCCAACCCCACCCAAGCGGAGCTTGGATGGGGCACCCACGGTATGGTTTGAGCGAAGCTTAAAGTTTTGCATCGGTGGGGGATTTGAGGCTATCCGGGTAAAAGCGGGGTAAATTTTTCGTGGTGGGCGGCGCTGGGGTTCGGTTTGTGATACGTTGCAAATTGTGCGTTTGTTTTTGGGGAAAAGCGCACCCAGCAACCCTTCCGGAGGAATTAGAAATTGGGTAAAAGCATGGTTCCGAAGCGCCTTTTTTTCACGAAGGGTGTCGGAAAGCATAAGGAACGTCTTACGTCCTTTGAATTGGCGCTTCGCGATGCGGGCATAGCGGCTCAGAACCTGGTTCGAGTCTCGTCGATTTTTCCGCCTAACGCGAAACTGGTTACGCGCAAAGAGGGCCTGACGTACCTTTCGCCGGGCGAGGTGGTTTTTGCGGTGGTGGCGGAGAATTCGACGCGTGAGCCGCACCGGCTGGTGGCATCGAGCATTGGCGTGGCGATTCCGAGCGACCGTAACACTTACGGCTACCTGAGCGAGCACCACAGCTTTGGCGAGACCGAAGAGCAGGCTGGCGAGTATGCCGAGGAGTTAGCGGCCGAGATGCTGGCGACTACGCTGGACGTGGAGTTTGATCCGGACAAGAGCTGGGACGAGAAGAAGGAAATCTACCGGATTTCCAACAAGATTGTGCGCACGGCGAACGTGACGCAGTCTGCGATTGGCGACAAACGCGGATTGTGGACGACGACGATTGCGGCGGCGATCCTGATCTTCGAATAAAGAGCTTCCGGAAAACGGCGAGGGCGCGGGCGTGAGGCTCGCGCCCTCTGATTTTTCCGGGATTTTTTCGTGCGTGAAGGTGAGATGGCTCACAGATGCAGTCGAGGATGAAAAGATAGAAACAGGGAAAAGCGAGATGAATGCGATGAAAGCGAAGAATTTCCGGGTGGGGCTGATCCAGATGAGCTGCGGGCCGGACCCGGACGCGAACCTGGAGAAGGCGATTGCGCGGGTGCGCGAGGCGGCGCAGCAGGGCGCTGAGGTGATCTGCCTGCCGGAGCTGTTTCGGGCGCAGTATTTTTGCCAGCGCGAGGATATTGCGCTGTTTGACGAGGCGGAGCCGATTCCTGGGCCGAGTACAGAGGCGATCGGCAAGGTTGCGCGCGAGGCCGGCGTGACTGTGATCGCGTCCCTGTTTGAGCGGCGTGCGGCGGGGCTTTATCACAACACGGCGGCGTATCTGCAGCCGGATGGCACGCTGGGCGGGATTTACCGGAAGATGCATATTCCGGACGATCCGCTTTACTACGAGAAGTTTTACTTTGCTCCGGGCGATCTGGGGTACAAGGCCTATGACACGCATGTGGGCCGTGTGGGGACGCTGGTGTGCTGGGATCAGTGGTACCCGGAGGGTGCGCGGATTACGGCCCTGCAGGGCGCGAATGTGCTGTTTTATCCGACGGCGATTGGCTGGCATCCGGCGGAGAAAGAGGAGTTTGGCGCGGCGCAGTATGAGGCCTGGCAGACGATGCAGCGGGCGCATGCGATTGCGAACGGGGTGTTTGTCGCGGCGGTGAATCGCGTAGGGCATGAGAACGGGGATGTGCGCGGAAATCGCGTGGATGGGCCGGGGCTGGAGTTCTGGGGCGGGTCGTTTTTGGCGGACCCGTTTGGTCGCGTGGTGGCGAAGGCCTCGCATGACAAGGAAGAGATTCTGATTGGCGAGATTGATTTGAAGCTGCTGGAAGAGACGCGGCGGAACTGGCCGTTTTTGCGGGATCGCCGGATTGATTCGTACGAGCCGATTATGCACCGCTTTCTGGATGGGGGTCAGTAATGGCAGTGGTGCAGGGCGCGACGCCGAAGCGGGAGATGACGGGAACTCCCAAGGGACATGGCTACCGGATGCCGGCGGAGTGGGAGAAGCATGCGGCGACCTGGATTGCTTGGCCCCGGAATCCGAACGACTGGCCGAACCGCTTCCAGCCGATTCCGTGGGTGTATGCGGATATTGTGCGGCACCTGGCGCGGGTGGAGGCGGTGCACATTCTGGTGAGCGACGCTTCGTCGGAAACGCGGGTGCGGGGAATTCTGAAGCGCGCGATGGTGAACCAGGAGAATGTGCGGTATCACCGCTGGCCGACGAATCGGGTGTGGACGCGGGACTCCGGGCCGATTTTTTTGAAGAAGTCCAAGGGCGAGCACACGACGGCGGTGACGAACTGGAAGTTCAATGCGTGGGCGAAGTATCCTGACTGGCAACTGGATAACCAGATTCCAGCGCGGGTGGCGAATCTGCTGGATGTGCCTTGCTGGTCGCCGAAGATCAACGGGAAGCCTGTGGTTCTGGAGGGCGGTTCCATTGATACGAACGGCGCGGGCGTGCTGCTGACGACCGAGGAGTGTTTGCTGAGCGAAGTACAGCAGCGGAATCCCGGAGTGACGAAGGCGCAACTGGAAGAGGTGTTTCGGGATTATCTAGGGATTGAGCAGGTGATCTGGCTGGGCCGCGGCACGGCGGGCGACGATACGCACGGGCACGTGGACGACATTACGCGGTTTGTGGGTGAGAACCGGATTTTGACGGCGGTGGAGCCGAACAAGGCGGATGAAAACCATGAGCCGCTGAAGGACAATCTGGAGCGGCTGCGCGAGGCGAGAAATCTGGATGGAAAGCCGTTTGAGATTGTGACGCTGCCGATGCCGACACCTGTGGTTTTCGAGGGACAGAGGCTTCCGGCGAGCTATGCGAACTTTTACATTGCCAACGGCCTAGTGATGGTGCCAACCTTTAACGACCCGAATGATCGGCGTGCGCTGAATACACTTGCGAAGCTGTTTCCTGACAGGGAAGTGGTCGGGATCCATTGCGGGGACTTTATCTGGGGCCTTGGAGCGCTGCACTGCATGACCCAGCAGCAACCGGAGTAGTGAATGGGATCGGTAGTCAACAACCTGGAGTGGCTGGATAGCTGGTACCAGCAGCAGTGCAACGGCGAGTGGGAGCACAGCCAGGGCGTGCAGCTTGAGGCGCTGGAGCAGCGTGGGTGGCAGTTGACGATCAGCCTGACGGGTACGAGCGCGGAGAATGCGGCTCCGCAGACGATCAGCCTGGACAGTACGGCGGGGGACTGGATTGCCTGCTCGATTTCGCCGGACCGGTTTGAGGGTTCGGGCGACCCGCGGAAGCTGGAACAGATTATTGGAGTCTTCAGAAAATGGGTGGATACGGAAGAGCAGGACGAAGCGCTGCCGGTTTTGAAGACGAGGTTGCGGAGTTTGTGACTCTGACGGATACAGATTTGGAACGGCAGGATTTGGACTGGATGCGGGCCGCGATAGCAGAAGCGTGTGCGTCTGAGGCTGCGGGGGAAGTTCCAGTGGGTGCGGTGGTGGTGGTGAATGGAGTGATTGTGGGCCGCGGGCAGAATCGCGTGCTGCGGGAACTTGATCCTACCGCGCATGCTGAGATTGTGGCTCTACGGGAGGCCTCTGCGGCGGTGGGGAATTATCGGCTGATGGAGTGCGAGCTTTACGTGACGCTGGAGCCGTGCGCGATGTGCGCGGGGGCGATGGTGCATGCGCGGCTGAAGCGGCTGGTGTTTGGGGCGGCTGATCCCAAGGCGGGCGCCGTGGGTTCGGTGCTGGAAGTGGTGAATCATCCCCGGCTGAACCACCGGATGGAAGTGGCGGCAGGTGTGCTTGCGGAGGAGTGCGGGCAGATGCTGCGGAATTTCTTCCGTTCGAAGCGGGCGCAGGCGGATGGTTAGAGCGATTCGCGCTGACTTCTAAAGAAAGAAAAAAAGAGGTGCAGCTGGCAAGTAGTGACGCGGCTCACTGCCGGACTTGGATAGCTGCGCCAAAGTGGGCTGAGGGTGGTATGCTTCTGCCGGCGGTATGATGGTGTGCCCGGCGGATGCCGCAGCGGTGTGCGCGGAGGCCTGGATGCTTTTTAAGAATCGCGAAGAGGCTGGATGGCAACTGGCACGAAAGCTATCGAGGTATGCCGGGCGCAGGGATGTAATTGTGCTGGGGATTCCGCGTGGAGGCGTGGAGATTGCTTTTTCCATAGCGCAAGCACTGGGCGTGCCGATGGATGTGTTTTTGTCACGGAAGATGGGAGTTCCGGGGCAGGAGGAGCTGGCGTTTGGGGCGGTGGCTGCGGATGGGACACGGTATCTGAATCCGCGCACTGTGGCGTTGGCTGAAATTAAAGAAGAGCATGTGGAGGGCATCGCGGCGGCTGCGCTGCGACTGCTGAAAAAGCGTGAGCAGCGATACCGGGCGGGGCGCAAGCCGCTCGATGTGACGGGGATGACGGTGATCCTGGCGGATGACGGGATTGCGACCGGCGCGAGCATGGAGGCGGCGGTGGGGATGCTGAAGAAGATGGAGCCGGAGCGGCTGGTGGTTGCGTTTCCGGTGGCTCCGGTGGGAGTTTGTGCGCGGCTGCGGCGGGAGGCGGATGAGGTGGTTTGCCTTGCGGAGGAACGCGAGTTTGTTTCTGTGGGGCAGTTTTACCGGGACTTTTCGCAGGTCACTGACGAGGAAGTGTTGGACTTGATGCAACAGGCGGATGCTGTTGCAGCGGGCGCGGCTGAGGCTGATTCGATGGCGCGGGCGGTTGAGGATGAGGCGGAGGTGACGGTGCACATCGACAGCCTGCGTTTGGATGGGGTGCTGCATTTGCCGCGTGACTGTGTAGGAGTGGTTTTGTTTGCGCATGGGAGCGGGAGCAGCCGGTTCAGTCCGCGAAACCGTTACGTGGCGGAGATGCTGCAGCGGCGACGGATTGGGACGCTGCTGTTTGACTTGCTGACAAGGGACGAAGAACGGATGGATGCCGCGACGGCGTGGCTGCGATTTGATATTCCGATGCTGGCCGAGCGGATGGTTGGTGCGACGCTGTGGCTGGAAAAGCATCTTGGAGCGCGGAAACTGCCGTTTGGATATTTTGGGGCAAGCACGGGGGCGGCGGCTGCGCTGGTGGCTGCGGCGGAGGTTCCGGATAGGATTGCCGCTGTGGTGTCACGCGGCGGGCGGCCGGATTTGGCGGCGGATGCGCTCGAAAAGGTGAAGGTTCCGACGCTGCTGCTGGTGGGCGGGCTGGACAGGGTGGTGATGGGGATGAATGAGACGGCACTGGCGCGGCTGAGCTGCGAGAAGAAGCTGCAGATTGTTCCGGGAGCGAGCCACTTGTTTGAGGAGCCGGGGACGCTGGAGGTGGTGGCTGAGGCTGCGGGTGCGTGGTTTGTCCGGTATTTGCAGGGGACTGACTAGAGGAGCTTGCCGGCGGCGAGGTCTCGGACGAGTTCGCGGTCGGCGGCGAGGAAGTCGAATTCGGGCAGGGTCTGGAGCCGGGTCCAGCGGAGATCGTGGAAGATGCGGTTGGTGAGCTCGCCTTGAAAGCTGTGGACGGCGAAGAACTGGAGATCGACGGCGCCGCCATTGCGGTAGTTGTGGCGGACGTGGGCGATGAGGGCGCCGATTTCTGCGTGGATGCCGAGTTCTTCGTCGAGTTCGCGGCGGAGAGCCTGTTCGGGGGATTCGCCGGGCTCGATTTTTCCGCCGGGAAACTCCCACTTGAGGCTCATGGGCTGGTCTGGGCGGCGCTGACAGACGAGCACTTCATCTCCACGCAGGATCAACGCGGCTACCACGTAACGGATGGTTTTGCCTGGATTGCGGGTGGTGTTGTGGTCAGTCAAGGCAGAATTCCCGTGTGGAGTTTACATTCCTTTTTACAGCATCTTGATGCGTCGGAGGTCGTCGGGGAATTCGTGCTGGTCAAAAACCGCGGGGTGGAGTGCCGCGGCGATGGTGTGAAGTCCGCTCAGGAGCGTGGGCGCAGGGGTGTTGAGCCATTCATCGCGGATACAGAAAACATTTTGATTTTGAACGGCGCGGAGGGTGCGCCAGTTGCGCTGCTCGACGATGCGCTCGATGGGGACGCGAGTTCCAGCGCCGCACCATGCGGTGAGGATGATGTCGGGGTCGTCTGCGGCGATGGCTTCGGGCGTGGTGGTGGCGCCGGGCGTGCCTATGAATTCTCCTCCTGCCGCTTCTATGAGTTCGCGGACCCAGAGCTGCGAGTGGATGAGGGGTTTGCCCCATTCTTCGCAATAGACACGCAGGCGAGGTTGTGAGGCGGCGCGGGTGCGGACGGATTCGATGGTGGATTGCATTTCTGCGATGAGGGATTCGCCTTGCGCAGAGGCGTCGGTGACGGAGGCGATGAGGCGGATGTCGTTATAAATGTCTGCGAGGGAGTGGGGAGCCAGGAGCAGGACGGGGACGCCGGATTTAAGAATGGCGGTGAGGGATTCCTGACGGTAGGGAACGGATGCGAGGACGAGATCGGGACGGATCGGGAGGAGTTTCTCGGTGGTGGTGGACCATGAGTCGCGGACTATGGGGAGATTGCGCTCGACGAGGCCGGGAACGACTTCGAGACAGTATTTTGTGCAGGCACAGAGGTGGTCGAGGCGGCCGAGACGGTCGAGGATGATGGAGATGCTGGGCTGGAGTGTGAGAAGACGCACTTCAGCCCTTGTGATCGGTCCAGACGGCCTGGGGATAGAAGACGCGCCAGTTGCGGGTGGCGGCGATGTCGACGAGCGCCGGGGATGGGTTGACGGGGAAGGCGTGGCGGGCGATTTGCAGCATGGCGGCGTCGTGGATGGAGTTGCCGAAGACGGCGTCGGGGTTGGGGATGCCGATGCGGCGGAGGGATTCCGCCTTGCCTTCATCGGTAGGGACGTCGATGAGCTTGCTGGTGACGATTCCGTTTTCGACTTCGACGCAGGCGGCGAGGACGTGGCTGGCGGGAATGTTGAAGCGCTTGACGCCTTCTTCGATGACCCAGTTGTTGGTGGAGCTGACGGCCCAGATTTCCGTGCCCTGCTGCTGGAGTCCGGCGACGAGGGCTTGTAGCTCGGGAAAGATTTGCGGCTCGATGTGGGTGCGGAAGTATTCGGCGGCAGCGCGGCGGAGCTCGTCTTCATGGAGACCGGCATAGACCTGCACCATTTCGCCGCAGATTTCGAGTTCGGAGACATCGCCCTGGCGGTAGAGGCGATGGCGGGAGTCGATCCAGTCGGAGGAGTTGCGGGAGAGCAGTCCGACGTCCATGGTCCAGGTCATGAAGCCGATGCCGGCGTCGCCGTTCCAGAGGGTGCCGTCGCAGTCAAAGACGGCTATCGCTGGTTTGGCGGTTAGAACCTGCTGCTCGAATTGCTCGGGTGTAAGGCGTATGGACATGGCGGAAGTGGATGGGGATGTGGTCAAGCGTGCTAACTCCTGTTTGTATTTTGCGGGATGTGATTGGAAAATGCACCTGCGGCCAGGCGGGAGGCTTCTTGCTGTCGAATGAGGTACGTTTGCGCGGGAATGGGCCACGGGGTGGGGGAAATTTTCGATAATGGGGCTGTGACGGCGACTCGCACTACCGATTTGATTCGCGAATACACTACGTACCTGCGCGTGGAGAAGGGGCTGCGTCCGCTGAGCTGCGCGGCTTATGAGCGGGACCTTCTGCAGTTTGCAGAGTATCTGGAGGGTGTGAACAGGACGTTACTGGATGCGAGGCCGGAGGATATTTCGGGATTTGTGCAGCATCTGGGGCGGCACGGGGTGGAGTCGCGGTCCGCGGCGCGGAAGCTGAGCTGCCTGCGAGGTCTGTATAAATGGCTGATTCTGGATAAGAGAATTCCGCGCGATCCGACGCTGCACCAGGATTCGCCTTCTGCGTGGAAGGTGCTGCCTAAGTCAAAAGCGCCGGAAGAGGTGACAAAGATGCTGGAGCAGGCGCGGCTGGCGGCGGAGCATCCGACGGGACGCGCAGGCGCGGATGCGGCTTTGCTGCGAGACCGGGCGATTCTGGAGCTGCTGTATGCCGGCGGGTTGCGTGTGTCTGAGCTGACTGGGCTGCGGGTAGCGGATTTGAATCTTGAGGCCGGGCGGGCACTGGTGCGCGGCAAGGGTGATAAGGAACGGGTGGTTCCGCTGGGCGAGCCGGCGGTGCGGGCGCTGGAGGATTACCTGGAGCACGGGCGGACGGTGCTGGCGCGGCATGGACGCGGGGCGGAGAGCGCCCTGTTTTTGTCAGTGCGCGGGGCGCGGCTGACGCGTGGATGGGTGTGGCAGATGGTGCGGCGGTATGGGGCGAGTCCGCACATGCTGCGGCACAGCGCGGCGACGCATATGGTGGAGCATGGGGCGGATTTGAGAACCGTGCAGACGTTTTTGGGGCATGCCGATATTTCGACGACGCAGGTGTATACGCATGTGGCGCTGGGGCATTTGAAAGCCGAGCACAGGAAGTTTCATCCGCGAGGCAGGCGATGAGCGAGAAGGTACGCGGGCCGATGTCGTTGCGGGCGGATGCTTTTCTGGCGGCGATGGCGCATGAGCGGGGCTGCTCGCCGCATACGGTGAGGGCCTACACGCGCGAGCTGGAGGACTTTACGGCGTTTGCGCAGAAGCTGCTGGGCGAGAGCGCCACGGTGCAGCGGCTGGAGCATACGCATATTCGGGCTTACCTGGGTGAGCTGTATGAACGGGGATTGTCTAAGGCTTCGGTGGCGCGGGCGCTGGCGGCGATACGGTCGTGGTGCAAGTGGCTGGCGCGGCATGGGGAGATTGAGCAGAGCCCGGCGGCGCTGGTGGCGACGCCCAAGCTGCCGAAGCACCTGCCGCGGGTTCCCACGATTGAAGAGATGAACCGGATGGTGGATGCGGGGGCCGATGAGACGGCGGCGTGGCCTGCGCGGGACCGGGTGATTGTGGAGCTGCTTTACGGGTGCGGGATTCGCAATGCGGAGCTGGTGGGGATTGATCGGAAGGATATCCAGTGGGCGAATGAGGCGATCCTGGTGCGCGGCAAAGGGCGCAAGGAGCGGCTGGTTCCGATTGGGGATGCGGCGGCGGCGGCGATACGGGCGTATGAACCGGAGCGCGCGCAGAAGCTGGCGGCGCTGGGGAAAGAGTCGGATGCGCTGCTGCTGAATGCGCGGGGACGCGGCAATGGGAGGCTGACGACGCGGAGCGTGGGGCGGATTGTGAAGCGGATGGCGCTGGCGCAGGGGTTGCCGGCGGAGGTGCATCCGCATACGCTGCGGCATGCGTTTGGGACGCACATGCTGGAGGAGGGTGCGGATCTGCGGGCGATCCAGGAGCTGCTGGGGCATGAGCGTCTTTCTACGACGCAGCGGTATACGCAGCTTACGGTGGGGCAGGTGGAGGCTGTTTATGATCGGACACATCCTCGGGCGAAGTAAAAAATCATAAAATCTGATAATATGATTTCATGAAGACGGTCGAAATCAGCGTGACGGATGCGGCGCGGAAGTTCTCCGATTGCCTGAATCGGGTGCATTACCAGGATGTGAGTTTTGTGCTGGTTCGCAATGGTGAGCCAGTGGCACGGATTGTGCCTGAACATGGCAGGCGCACACTGGGCGGCGAGATTGCCGATGCTCTGGCCGGGCATGAAGGGCTTTCGCGGGAGGAAGCCGCGGCGTGGCGTGAAGAGCTGGAAGAGGCGCGGCAATCGCTATTGCCGGTGGAAGACAAATGGGCCTGATTCTCGACGCGGATGTGATCATCGCCGACGAGCGCGGTGTGTTTGATCTACGGGAGTTTTTTCGTGCTCATGCTGAGGAAGAGTTTGGGATTGCGGCGATTACCGCAACGGAGATACTGCATGGCGTGGAGCGCGCGACTGGCGCGCATTATGCGCGGCGCAAGCAACATGTAGAAGCGATACTTGGCGCGGTGGCCAGCTTGCCCTGCACGGTGGAGACGTCGGCAATCCATGCAAGACTTTGGGCGGAACTGGAGCGCGCAGGCACGATGATTGGGCCGCATGACCTGATTGTGGCGGCCACGGCGATTGAGAAGGGCTTTGCCGTGGTGACCTTCAACAAAAAGCACTTTGAAAAAGTGAACGGGTTGGCGGTGATGGTACCGGGGCTTTGATCTGCCTGAACGGTTACACTAGAGACTGAGGAATTATCGTTTTGATCGGTACCGCAATAGCCAAGGTATTTGGAACCAGCAACGAGCGAGCAGTGAAGCGGCTGGTGCCCTACATAGAGGAAATCGGCGCGCTTGAGCCGGAAATGCAGAAGCTTTCCGACTCGGAGCTGCAGGCGAAGACGGTGGAGTTTCGCGCACGTATTGCGCAGGCTTTGGAAGGTATTGAAGACGAGGACGAGCGGGCGAAGGCTGAGAAGCAGGTGCTGGACGAGATTTTGCCGGAGGCCTTTGCGGTAGTGCGCGAGGCTGGCCGGCGCGTGCTGCAGATGCGGCACTTTGACGTGCAGCTGATTGGCGGTATTGTTCTGCATCAGGGCAAGATTGCCGAAATGAAGACCGGTGAAGGCAAGACGCTGGTGGCGACGCTGCCATGCTACCTGAACGCACTGGCCGGACATGGCGTGCATGTGGTGACGGTGAATGACTACCTGGCCAAGCGCGACGCCGAGTGGATGGGCAAGGTTTACGAGTTCCTGGGTTTGACGGTCGGCGTGATTGTGCACGATCTTGATGATGAGCAGCGCAAGGCGGCTTATGGCGCGGACATCACTTACGGCACGAATAACGAGTTTGGATTTGACTACCTGCGCGACAACATGAAGTTTGATTTGAAGGACTGCGTGCAGCGTGGGCATTTCTTCTCGATCGTGGACGAGGTGGACTCGATCCTGATTGACGAGGCGCGTACGCCTCTGATTATTTCCGGGCCGACGGATCAGACGACGGACAAGTATGGGCGCGTGAACCGGATTATTCCGTTGCTGGTGCAGGGCGAGGAGATTGAAAAGGGCGAAGAAAAGATCCTGACCGGCGATTATGTGGTGGACGAGAAGCACAAGACGATTTCCGTCACCGATGAAGGCTGGGAAAAGATTGAGAAGCTTCTCGGGATTGGCAACATTGCCGATCCGGAGAACTGGGACCTGAAGCACCACGTGGAGACGGCGATCAAGGCGCACTCGCTGTACAAGAGAGACGTGCAGTACGTGGTGAAGGACGGCGAAGTGGTGATCGTGGACGAGTTCACGGGACGACTGATGCCGGGGCGGCGGTGGTCGGATGGATTGCACCAGGCGGTGGAAGCCAAGGAGGGCGTGAACATTCGCCGCGAAGACCAGACGCTGGCTACGATTACGTTCCAGAATTACTTCCGCCTGTACAAGAAGCTTTCGGGCATGACGGGTACGGCAGAGACCGAAGCGGCTGAGTTCGACAAGATTTACAAGCTGGAAATCGTGGTGATTCCGACGAACCGTCCGCTGCTGCGGAAGGAAAATCCTGACGTTGTGTATCGCACGGCGAAGGAAAAATACTTTGCGGTCGCCGATGACATTGAGAAGCTGCATGCGAACAAGCAGCCGGTGCTGGTGGGTACGACTTCGATTGAGAAGTCGGAGGTGATTTCTCAGGTTCTGACGAAGAAGGGTGTAAAGCACGAGGTGCTGAACGCCAAGAATCATGAGCGCGAGGCGGAGATTGTGGCGCAGGCCGGGCGACTGGGGATGGTGACCATCGCGACGAACATGGCGGGCCGCGGTACGGATATTCTGCTGGGCGGCAACGCCGAGTTCATGGCCAAGAAAGAGTTACTGAAGAAAGGAATGGCGCGCTCGATCAGCCCGGCAGAGGGTGCGATTAACCCGATGGCGGCGGCTGGCATGCTGCGCTTTTACTACCAGGGGCAGGAGTTTGAGACTACGCAGGATGCGTGGGAGAAGACCCTTGGGCAGTACAGCGGAGTTGTGGCGAAGGAACGCGAAGAAGTGATTGCCGCCGGCGGTTTGTTCATCATGGGCACGGAGCGGCACGAGTCACGGCGTGTGGACAATCAGCTGCGAGGTCGTGCTGGACGCCAGGGCGATCCTGGCGCTTCGCGGTTTTACCTGTCGCTGGAAGACGACCTGATGCGGATCTTTGCGCGCGAGTGGATTTCCGGCCTGTTACAGAAGCTGGGCATGGAAGAGGGCGTGCCGATTGAGTCGAAGATGATCTCCAACCGCATAGAGAAGGCGCAGATGGCGGTGGAGGGCCAGAACTTTGAAGCCCGTAAGCACCTGCTCGAGTACGACGATGTGATGAACAAGCAGCGCGAGGCCGTGTATGGCTTACGGCACTCGCTGCTGGAGGGACTGGACCAGAAGGAACTGATTGTCGAGGACTACGTTCCGAATATTCTGAGCAACATTCTGGATGAGACGACTCCGGAGAAGCTGCATGCAGACCAATGGGACTGGGACAAACTGCACGAGAAGCTGATCGGGCACTTTGGCTTTGACTACAAAGCGGATGAGCTGGATCTGGCGGACGTGACGCGGCATGAACTGGGCCAGACGCTGTTTGAGCATTTGAAGGAGCGTTACGAGGCCAAGGAACAGTTCATTGGCGAAGAGCCGATGCGGTATCACGAGCGGATGATCATGTTGAGCGTGCTGGATGGTCTGTGGAAGGATCATCTGCTGAACATGGATCACCTGAAGGAAGGAATCGGGCTGCGCGGTTACGGGCAGCAGGATCCGCTGGTGGAGTACAAGCGGGAGTCGTTCGACATGTTCGAAGCGATGATGAACCGCTTCCAGGAAGATGCGGTTCGCTATCTCTACCTGATGCAGATTGTCGGGCCGGACGGGAAGCCTCTGGAGATTCCGAAGCGTGTTCAGCGCGAGGCTGGTCCGGTGACGCTTTCCGGTGGCGGCGCGGGAATGCAGCCTATGTTCCATGGCGGCTCGGCGACGGCGTTGGCGGAACATGCGGCTTCCTCGGTTACGATTCCGACGCGGCAGCCTACGACGACGATTGATGATATTGAGCGCGAGTTTGAGCGGAAGAAGAAGCGCGAACTGGACCAGGCGCGGATGGCTGGAGCCGGTGCCGGCGGCGAAGCTGTAGCGACGCGTCGGGTGGGCGAGAAGGTGGGACGGAACGATCCTTGCCCTTGCGGCTCTGGCAAGAAGTACAAGAAGTGCCACGGAGCGGACGCATAAGAGACGCGCGGGGGATAAAAAAGGGGCAGAGCTTGAAGCTCTGCCCTTTGTGCATTTCCAGGGGGGAGGGAATGCCCAATTGACTTGTGCGAGGCGCAAACCCATGAACTAAGTTCGCGACAAAGAGGTTATCGGCGGGGTGCGAATTGGCTTTAGCGAAAATTCTGAAGAGGGCGAGTTTTTTTCAGATTTTATCGGAGGGGATTTCTTCAAAGGTGAGGTTTTGGGCGGAGCTGCCTGATTCTGCGCGCCACTGGTCGAAGAGGCGGCCATAGCTGAGGGTCATGAGGTCGGATGGGTTGAGGCCGAGAGTGGCGGCGGTGCGGTCGATCCATTCGGAGGGGCCTTCGAGTTCGGCGAAGAGGCCGATGGGTGTTTCGTCGATGACGCAGTGGCCGGTGGCGTCGGCGTATTCGGTGCGCCACTTTTGATAGGTGAAGGCGGGCTGGTAGCCGAGGGATGTGAAGATGGTGGCGATGGCTTCTCCGTCTTCGACTTCGGTTTCGGTTTCGATGCGGTGCTTGTGACGCTCGGATGCAGAATTGCCGTTGGGCGGTAGGGCCTTGTGGGTGACGACCCAGCGGTCGCCGTAGCGACGGACGCGGAGGATTGACTGGCGTGCGCGAAGGGCGCGATCTGGTGTGTCAAAGAGGGTGTTGTGCTCGAAGGTGCGGGGCGTGACCTGATGGAAGCCGTTAGAGGCAAGGAGCGCTTCGAGGCGCATGAGGTCGTGGACGCGGAACTTTACTTCGGTTTCGACCGCTGTCATGGGGTGATTATATGCGCGAGGTGGGCCCGTGGGATGTGACTTGCGGCCGGAGTGGATAATAAAGCATTGGGTAGAGGATTGATGAGAGAGACGCTGAGGTTGAAGGTGGATGCGGCGGCGCCTGTGGGGCCGGAGTTTGAGGCTGCGATGGTGCGGGCGGCGGCGATTCTGCGCGCGGGCGGGACGGTGGCGTTTCCGACGGAGACGGTGTATGGGCTGGGTGCGAATGCGCTGGATGCGGCGGCGGTGGGGCGGATCTTCGAGGCGAAGCAGAGGCCGAGCTGGGATCCGCTGATTGTGCATGTTGCTGGACCGGAGATGCTGGAATGCGTTGCAAAAGGGTTGAGCGAGAATGCCCGCCGGCTGGCGGAAGCGTTCTGGCCGGGTCCGATGACGCTGCTGTTGCCCAAGAGGGATGCGGTTCCGGGGGTGGTGACAGCGGGGCGTCCGCTGGTGGGGGTGCGGATGCCGGCGCATCCGTTGGCGCTGGCGCTGATTCGGGCGGCCGGCGTGCCGGTGGCTGCGCCGAGCGCGAATAGGTTTGGGCATACGAGCCCGACGCGAGCCGAGCATGTGGCGGCTGACCTGGATGGGCGGATTGATGTGATTTTGGACGGGGGCGAGACGGCTCACGGGCTGGAGTCGACGGTGGTGGATCCGCGCGAGGATGGCTGCGTGATTTATCGGCCGGGGGTGATTACGGCCGAGCAGGTGCGCGAGGCTTGCCGCGGAACGGTGGAGAATTTTGTTCCCGCGGATGGGGCGCGAAAGCCGGAGGGGCTGCCTTCGCCGGGCGTGGGGATTCGTCACTATGCGCCGCAGGCGCGGATGGTGCTGGTTTGCGGCGGCGGTGCGGAGCAGGTGGAGGCGTTTCGGCGCACGGTGTTGGAGGCTGTAGCCGCTGGTGATCAGGTAGGGGCGATGGTTCCGGACCGGTTTGCGGCGGCGGTGCGGGGCAGCGGAGCGAAGGTGTTCGACTGGGGGCGGTGGGAAGTGCCGGAGGAGCTTGGGCAGCGGCTTTATGGGGCGATGCGCGCTTTGGATGCCGAGGGTGTCAAGGTGATTGTGTGTCCGCTGCCGGCTGACGAGGGTGTGGGGCGTGCGATCTGCGACCGGCTGCGGAAGAGTGCACGCACGGAATAGAGCAGGGTGCTATTTTTTCTGGATGACGCCAAGTCGCTCGGCCATTTGCTCATAGAGGAAGCCGCGACCGGGGCGGTAGGGCTGGACCCATTCGCCATCGATGACGAACTGTGGTATCGCGCGCTTGCCGGTGTGGCGGATGACTTCTTCAGCGGCTCCGGGTGTGGCTTCAATGTCAATTTCGATGTAGGGGATGCCGTGCTGTTCGAGAAAGCGCTTGGCATCCCTGCAATCGCGACACCAGACGGCAGAGTAGACGAGTAACTGCATATTTTCTGAATGATAGCGAATGGATTCCATGGTTGGCCAGAGGCAGGATGGGCGACAGCCGATTTGCCTTAGTCAAGAAAGTAAAGCTGGCTGTAATTGATTTTCGACTCAATCTACTGCGGGGATGGGTACCGCTCACTGTGGAAACACGACAAGCAGCCTTGCGGCCATCTCTTTTTGCGTGAACTCCTGATTAAAAGATAGCAGTTTGGGATGGAATCACCGGCAAGAAGGTTGTGGATCGAAGCTAGGCCGGGAGGGATGCCGGGGCTAGCTTGCGGTCATCCGAACAGAGGGTTGGGTTGCGAAAAAGTAAATGGCCGGCAGGGGCGAGCCTTAGCGCGTGGTGGGGCGGCGTGGGTAATTTTTACTCGTTGCTTTTGAATACGCCAACAGCCCAGCGCATCATTTCTATGCGAAAAAGGCAGAAGACGAAGAAGAAAAAGAGTGGAATGCGGACGAGCCAGGAGGCTCCGGCGGCGAGGAGTGGAAGCCTTTCAAGACCCAAAGCAAGGACGACCATGGGCAGGACGAAGTAGAGCCAGAGGCGCTGCGAGCGTTTCCAGAGAAAGGATGCGGCCTGGGGTGATTTGAGGACGGAGACGAATTGCTGTGCCACTTCATCCTTTTCATCGAGGTTTGCCAGACCCTGGCGGGTGAAGAAATAGGTTTCGTAAGGATTGAGCGGGAAGATGATGTACCAGAAGGTGAAGCATATTGGAGCGAGGAAGGAGATAAGGATGGAGATGAACTCTGTGCGGTGGGGCTGGCCGATGACGGTGGCGAAGAGGGTGATGTAGGCGAGGATGAAGAGAAAAATCTGGATCAGGCGGCAGTTGTTGTTTTCGAGAGCGAGGATCCAGATTTGGGGGAAGCGGCCGTGCAGGGAGGTGGGGAAGAATGCGAAACGAGCATCCTCCATTTGTTGTTGGGCCTGAACGTGGGGACTGACGGGTTCCTGGATGTCCTCTGGTGCGTGGTGGTGCATGAAGTCGGGATGATGATTGCTGCTCATGGGGGATCGAGCCTCCGTGCTGGCTGCTGACCGGCGAATGGGCCGAAGAGAAATTCCATGCGTGAGATGTGGGGGCAGGAAATCACCGGTTCGCAAAACTGGTAGAACTGTAGCACAGTTAAAAGGCTGGAAGATAGGGACTTATAGGGGTAATTACCTATTTTTACAACAGTAAAAAATACATACAAAAAGGGGAATTTTTTACGTTACTGCGAGGAAAATGCGATTTGGCGGGCATTCCAGATGAGTAGCTTAGCGGCATCCTACGCGCGTATAAAATGCGGGAGTTAGTAATCAGAGTTAGAAAGGTATAAAGGTTACTACGGGATGTTACTGCTGCGGGTTCTGGTTGTTATTGGAATTGCTGTGACGGCCGAAGAGTCGTGACCAGAATCCGCGCTTTTTTTTGGCGGGCATTTGCTGCTGGGGCTGCTGATTGGGCTGCGGCTGGGCCGGAGCGGGTGCCGGGACCGTGACGAAGTTTTGCGGGACGGCGTTCTGCTGCGGCTGGGTGTTTTGGCCCTGCTGAGGCTGCTTGTTGCCGATGCCGAAGATGCGCTGGAAGAGGTTGGGCTGATTGACGCTCTGGTGATCGCAGGTCTGGTTGGGCTGGGTACCATCGAGGAACCATGCGGTGTAGTCGTCGGTGCAGTTGGGAGTGGCGATGAGGTTGGTGGTTTTGTCGAGAGTTTCCTGAATGACACCCTGGGGCGGGGTGAAGTCTTCCATGTCAGAGTACTGGGGCAGCTTTTGTGCGCGATCCATGAAATCAGTCCAGATGGGCAGCGCCGCATGCGCACCCTGGATGTGGAGATCGGAGTAGTTGTCGTTGCCGACCCAGACGACACAGAGCAGATTGCTGGTGAATCCGGCGAACCAAGAGTCGTTTTCCGTGCCTGTTTTTGCTGCCACGGGAGCACTGAATCCGGGGATACCTGGGAAGCCGGTGCGGACCTGGTAGCCGGTTCCATGAGGGTCATTGACGACGGCTTCCATCATGCCGGTGGTGAGGAATGCGACACGAGGGTCGAGCAGCGGTGTGCTCTGGGGCTGATAGTTGGCGATAACGTCGCCGCTGGGCGAGCGGACGGAAGCGAGCAGCCAGGGAGTGATTTTGATGCCGTCGTTATCGAACATCGTGTAGGCACCGGCGAGCTCGAGGGGAGTGGCGTCGTAGGTGCCGATGGCGACGGATGGAGTGGGCTGTGCGTCGACGATGCCTGCCTGGTGGGCAAGATGGACGATGTTGTTGAGCCCGACCATTTCCGCGAGCGAGATGGTGGCGTTATTGAGTGAATAAGCAAGTGTCTTGCGAGCGGTGACGACCCCGAAGTATTTGTTTTCAAAGTCGTGGGGCGAGTAGGTTTGGCCGTCCGGCATGGTGAAGGTTGTGGGTTCGTCGTCCAGCATGGTGACGGGTGAGAACATGGCGGTGACGCCCTGGAAGTTGGTGAGCGGCGTTCCGGCAAGTGCAGTGTTGAAGGCAGAGGCGATGACGATGGGCTTAAAGGTGGAGCCGGTAGGACGCTCTGCAAGAGCGTGATTGAGCTGGCTTTGAGCGTAGTTCTTGCCGCCCACGAGGGCCAGCACCTGGCCAGTATGGGGATTGAGGGCGACCAGAGCAACCTGAGGGAGCACCAGCGGCTTGATGGGGAGGTGATGCAGTTTCTCGTAGCGAACGATGCGAGCATGACGATCCCGAATACGCCTGTCGACTGCCTTCATCCCTGCCGCGACGGCTTCTGTTGCTGCTTCCTGTAGCTGAGGATCGAGAGAGGTGTAAATGCGTAGACCTTCGTCGTTGTAGTCCTGATTGCCGAGGCGCTGTGTGAGCTGGTCACGGACCATATCGACGAAGTAGGGGGCTTCCCCGGCGTCGATGGCCTGGGGGATGAGCTTTATGGGCTTTGCCTTGGCCTGCTCGGCCTGCTGCCTGGTGATGGAGCCAGTTTCGACCATGGCGTCGAGAACGAGGTTGCGACGGATGGTTGCGCGGTGGGGGTGGCGCATGGGGTTGAGGTAGCTGGGGCTCTGGATGAGTCCGGCGAGGAGTGCGGACTCGTCGAGGGTGAGCTGGCTGACATCCCTGCCGAAGAAGGCGTGGGCGGCTTCTCCGAATCCGTTGATGGCGAAGCTACCGCGCTGCCCCAGGGGTACCTCATTGGCGTAAAACTGGAAGATCTGCTTTTTGGTCATCTCGTGGTCGATTTGCAGGGAGACGATGACCTGAAGAAACTTTCGGCGGAAGGTGCGCGCTGGTGTGAGGAAGAACATTTTGGCGACCTGCATGTCGATGGTGGAGGCACCTTCGAGACGGTGGTGGCCGGGCGTGATGTCGTTGAGCGCGGAGCGGACGATGCCGGTGTAGGAGAGCGCGCCGTGGCGGAAGAAGCGACGGTCCTCAATCGAGGTGACGGCGTTGACGAGGTTCTGGGGGAGTTCGTCGTAGGTGATGAGGCGGCGCTTGACGCGGTTGGCGTCAGAGAGGCCGGTGATGAGGAGCGGTTCAAGCTGATAGGCGGCGAGCTGCTGGCCGTTTTGACCTGTGATCTGGGAGACGGAGCCGTCGGCGAAGGTGATAGTGGCCGAGTCTGGCGCGTGATAGGAGAGCGGGCCGGGATAGACCGTGACGGAGTTGGATGTGACCGAGTAGGTTCCCATTTGCGAGACTGGCGTCTCGCCCTGCTGGGAGTAGCCGGCCTCGTCGAGCTGGTTGACGACGAATTTGGGGCCGATGGTCTGGCCGGGGCGGACTTCGAAGGGCGCGGCGTAGATTTTGGCCGTGTTTTCAAAGAGGGGCCTGGCGAGGCGGGCGTCGACGATGCGCTGGTACTTGAAGTAGTAGAAGGAGAAGATGGCACCGAAGACGAGGGCCGCGGCTACGACCAGCAAGACTGCAACAGCGATGAATTTGTGCTTTGCGAGCCCACGTACGGGACCTTTCACCTTAACCTTTACTGCCAATCGACTACCCTGCCTTTTTTGTGCTGATGAATTGATGACGCGTGAGCGGGTGGTGTTGCTCAGACGGTAAGGGCCGCGAACGCCGCGGCGGCGTCTGCCAGAGGCAGTTCCTGTGTAGATGCGGTGGCGCGGGTGACGAGTTCGACTTTGCCCTCGGCGGCCTTTTTGCCGATGGTGAAGCGGTAGGGCACGCCGATGAGGTCAGCGTCCTTGAACTTGACGCCAGCGCGCTCGTCGCGGTCGTCGAGAAGAATGTCAAAGCCTTTGGCTTCGAGCTCGGCGGCGAGATTTTCAGCGGCGGCTCGGAGGTTTGCGTCGGCGATGTTGGTGATGGTGACGATGGCGTCAAAAGGGGCAATGGCGCGGGGCAGCCAAAAGCCGTTGGCGTCGTTGGACTGCTCGATGGATGCGGTGAGGATGCGCTCGATACCGATGCCGTAGCTGCCCATGATGGGAGTGACTTCCTTGCCGTTGGAGTCGAGTACGGATGCGCCCATGGACTTGGAGTACTTGTAGCCGAGCTTGAAGATGTGGCCGATTTCGACGGCTTTGGCGACCTTGAGGGCTGCGTCGGTTTTTTCTCCACATTGAGGGCAGCCTTCGCCTTCGGCGACGTCGCGGATGTCGGCGGCGACGGTCCAGGTGAAGTCGCGACCGGGGGCTACGTTGCGGAGGTGGTGGTCGAGTTTATTGGCTCCGCAGACCATGTTTCGGCGGTTCTCGAGGCCGAGATCGAGGATGACGTTGAGCTTGCCATCGTGGAGGGATTTGGCGGGCATGAGGCCGATGGGGCCGAGGTATCCGGCGGGGCCTTGGAACCACTGGTCGAGCTCTTCCGCAACCATGGGGCGGAGCTCGGTGGCGCCGAGGACGGTGAGGAGCTTGGTTTCGTTGACGAAGTGGTCGCCACGGAGGAAGACGGCGACGGGCTGCCAGGTTGAGTTTTCTCCTTCTTTGGTGGAGGTGCGGACTTCTGCCATGTAGGCGACGCACTTGATGTCTGACGCGGGTGAGATTTTGAAGAACTCGGCTACGTCCGAGATGGCAGCGGTGTTGGGGGTATGGACGAGTTCGGGCGTGCCGTCGCCGGTGGCTTCCATTTCTATGACAGGCGCGAGGCGCGAGGTGGCCTTTTCCATGTTGGCGGCGTAGTGGCACTGTGGGCAGCTTGCGATGAGGTCTTCGCCAGCGTCGGTGTAGACCATGAACTCCTGGGACTGGGAGCCGCCCATGGCTCCGGAGTGGGCTTCGACGGCGACGAAGCTGAGGCCGCAACGGGAGAAGATGGTGCGGTAGGCGGCGTCGTGGAGGTCGTAGCTTTTGTCGAGGCCGGCGGCGTTGATGTCGAAGGAGTAGCTATCCTTCATGATGAACTGGCGGACGCGCAGGAGGCCGGATTTGGGGCGTGGTTCGTCGCGGAACTTGGTCTGAATCTGGTACCAGATCTGGGGAAGCTGCTTGTAGCTGCGGAGTTCCTTGCGGGCGATGTCGGTCATGACCTCTTCGTGGGTCATGCCGAGGCAGAGCCATGCGCCTTTGCGGTCCTGGAGGCGGAACATGTTCTGGCCCATGCCGGTCCAGCGGCCGCTCTGCTCCCAGATGTCAGAGGGATGGATGGCGGGGAGAAGGAATTCCTGGCCGATTTTGTCCATTTCTTCGCGGACGATGGCGATGATTTTGTTGATGGATCGCTGGCCGAGGAAGAGATAAGAGTAGATGCCGGCGCCGAGCTGACGGACGTATCCGGAGCGCAGGAGGAACTTGTGGCTGGCGACTTCGGCGTCAGAGGGGGCTTCGCGGAGGGTGGGAATAAAGAGCCTGGACCAGTAGTGCATGGGAGCGAAATTTACCTTTTGGGGCCGCGGCATGAGGCGCGCGGAGATTTCATTTGAGGTTGCTTCATTTTACCTGCTGGCGGCGTGCTGGATGTGCTTGCAGGCAGTGGCGCGGTTGTGCAGGAAGGTTCGTGGCTGGTGAATCGACGGGGTGGGATGGGGTTGATTTTGCGGTTGTTCTGGGCGGGGCATAACGAAAAATCGCCAGCCGTGGGGCTGGCGATTTCTGATGGATGAATGGTGGTTAGAAAGAGTCGCAGTCGCCGGATTTTTCGGGGGTCGAGTCCTGGGTGCCAGCGGCGTTGGGCCAGTCGGGCTGGTTCATGATGATTTTGGCGGCCTGGTTGAGATCGATATTTGGCGGCGCGGGCTGGAAGTCGAAGCTGTACTCGTCCTCGTTCTGACTGATGGTCTTGAAGAAGAGGATTTTACCGTTGATGTGAACGCGGGTTTCGACGATTTCCCAGACGTGGGGCTCGAGTTGCTTGCGGACGACGCAGAAGGTGCCGCCCTTGTTCATGTGGCCGAGCAGGCCCATGAAGAAGTTGACGTTACGGATGAGCCGGCCCTTGAAGACGATGATTCGGTTCTGAGCGCGGTCCAGGACCATTTCGCCCGCCATGGCCGCGAAGACGCTGTCTTCCATGCTTGGCGGGTTGAAGTTGGGATTGGGCTTGTAGGTAAGGGTGATCTCCGTGGGGGTTTCGCTTTTGACGCTCCAGTCAAAGGCGCTGGGGATCATCTTGAGCAGCGACTCGGTCTGCCGGGCGTCATTCTGACCAGCCTGGCGCTTCTTTTGCTGTAGCGCAGGGCTGTTGACGTAGGTATAGACCTTTTTACTTTGGAGGTCGACCGGGATGGCGTTGCCATTGAGCTTTGTGAGCCGGTCGATGGAGCCGTGAGTGGTGGTCTGGATGACAAGGGTGTATTTGTCTTTACCGGGCTGGGTGTCGCGATCCCGATAGATGAAGACGGAGTGGTCGTTATTGGCCGCGGCGATTTCGGTTTTGACGGCGGTCCATACCATGTCAGTGATTTGCTTCTGGGTGAACTGCTGGTTTGCGTTCTGTGCGAAGGCAGTTGCCGCAGACAAGGGCAGCGCGGCGAGCAGAAGACCGGATGTAAGACGGGTGAAATTCTTCATAGGTATAAGCCAGTGATTGCGGCAAGCTCTATTCTTTAGGATGCTATCGCGCTCCAGACGTCCGCAAGGCGGAGCACTTTGATGCTAAACCGTTGAGGGGATGGATGAAAACCGGGGTACAAGGGTGTTGATGGGGCGAAGAAGGAGAAAAACTGGATAGACTGGTGCCATGATGAAGGGATCGACGACAAAGCTGCGGGTGCGGTACGCGGAGACAGACCAGATGGGAGTGGTGTACTACTCGAACTACTTTGTGTGGTGTGAGATAGGGCGCGTGGAGTTTTTGCGGCAGCTTGGATTCACGTACAAGATGATGGAAGCCGAGGACGGATGCATGTTGCCGGTGGTGGAGGCGAGTTGCCGGTACAAGACTTCTGCCCGGTATGACGACGAGGTGCTGCTGGAGACGCGGGTAACGGGGTTGCGGCAGTATGTGATCAAGTTTGCGTACCGGATGCTGCGGGCAGAGACCGGTGAGCTGCTGGCCGAGGCCGAGACGGTGCACGTGGTGGTGGACAAGAATATGCAGAAGAGGCCGATGCCGGAGCGGTATGCGGAGGCGATTCGGGCGACGATGCATGAAGTTGCCGCAGAGGGCGTTACGGGCTGACCATTTCGAACGTTACTGCGGAGTACCCCCGCCGAAGAGACTTCCGAAGGCTTTCTTGAGCGGGTTTTGTTTTTGCTGCTGGGTTTGCGTGGTGGTCTGTTGCTGGCTGCCGCCAAACATCTGGCCAAGGTTGGGCGTGAAGATGGGGTGCGAGGTGGTTCCGCGGATGGAGACCGGGATGCCGTTCTTCATGGACTGGCCGACGCTGGCGCCGAATGCGCCGGGGAGCATGGATGCGGCGCGCTGGGCGAGGCCGCCGACGCCGGTGGTGGCGAGCTTGATGGTGAGCTGATAGTCCAGCGCGTTGGAGGGGCTGATGGAGCCGTTGCCGGTGGCGGCGCCGAGTCCGGTGACGATGGCGTCGAGGTTGTTGGTCTGCGTGCCGGAGGGCCCATAGCTGAGGTTGGTGCTGAGGGTCTGGATGGTGGTGTCAGAGCCGGTGCTGGCTCCGCTGAGGGCGCGGATGGCGTTCAGCTTTTGGCCGAGGTTGAAGCCGGAGAGTCGGGTGTTGGAGATGAGCACGGGGCCGGCGATGACGGGATTGGCGGCGGAGCCGGTGATGTTGAGACTGGTGGTGAGGGTTCCGCCCTGGAGCTGCGAGCCGGGCGGCAACTGCACGCCGAGCGAGGGCAGAAAGGCTACGAGCGAGTCGATGGGCATGTTCTGCCCGTTGGCGTTGAGGTTGAGGGCGGTGGTGGCGCCGCGCGTCTGGTAGCTGCCATGGATGGCCATGGCGGCCTGGCCGACGGAGAGATTGGCCTTCTGAATGTTTCCGGAGAGCGCGTGGAGGTATTGCTCGACCTGGAAATTAATTTTGACGGGCTGCGAAGACGGCGTGCCGCCCTGGGCAAGTTTGAGATTCGTAACCGAGAGAGTTCCATTTACGGTGGCGGTGCGACCGTTGGAGACGATGTTGGCGTCGAGGTTGGCGATGCCGGCGATGCTCTGGTTGGAGGTGAGGAATTCCTTTGCGATGTCAGCGTGCCTGAGGGTGACCTTTGCGGTGAAGGGCGTGGCGGCAGCGTTGGTGGAGTTGATGGGGCCTGCGTTTCCGTTGAGCTTCATGCTGCCGCCGCCGGGCAGGCCGGCGCTGACGGTGAAGGGAAATGCGTTGGCGAAGGAGAAGTGACTGGCGGTGACGTTGACGTGATCGTAAACGTGCGGAGGTGCGGTAGCGGGCTGGGTGCCGATGGTGATGGTTCCGTCTTTGATGGCGAGCTGGCTGACGGTGAGGTTGGGGAGGATGTTGTTGCTGGAAGGCGTGGATGAGGAAGGTGCGGAGCTGCCGAGGGTGGAGTAGTTCCAGGCACCGTTGGGGCGGCTTATGAGTGTGATGGACGGCTGGTCAATGGTGATGCCGGTGATGTGGAGCCGGTGGGTGGTGATGAGGGGCCAGATCTGAACGCCGATGCGGATGTCCTTTGCAGTGAGGAATGGCTGCGAGCTGAAGGAGGGATCGTCTGCGATGGCGAGCGAGGATGCGTCGAGGCTGCCGGTGAAGATGGAGAAGCTGAGATGGCCGAGGGTGACCTGGCGGTTGAGCGATTGGGAGAGCGCGGCTTCTATGCGTCCGCGGTATGTGTCCGCATTGAGGAAGTGGTCGATGGCGAGTGCGCCGATGAGGAGGATGCATACTACGGCTGCGAGGATGATCCAGATACGTTTGCTCTTCATGGCGTGCGCTCCTTGGATGCCGGGTCAAGAGTATGGATGCGGGATGTGCGTGACGCGTTCCGTTGCACCACCACAATACTCCTGAAAGATGTGGGAGCGGTGAAGATGTGGAGTCAGGCGGTGAGGGAGCGCGGCTTGACATTGTCGCGGATGAACTGGACGGTGGTGTCAAGCAGGGTACCGGGGCCGAAGATGGCGGCGACGCCTTTGGATTTGAGGAAGGGAATGTCCTGCTCGGGGATGGTGCCGCCAACGACGACGAGGATATCCTGCGCGCCGCGCTCCTGAAGGAGCTGTGTGACGCGGGGAACGATGGCGTTGTGTGCGCCGGAGAGTATGCTGAGGCCGATGCAGTCGACGTCTTCCTGAATGGCTGCGTTCACGATCATTTCCGGGGTCTGGCGGAGGCCGGTGTAGATGACTTCCATGCCTGCATCGCGCAAGGCGCGGGCGATGACTTTTGCGCCGCGGTCGTGACCGTCGAGACCGGGCTTGGCGACGAGAACGCGGATTGGGGTGGTGCGGGATTCAGAAGACATGGCGAACACGTGAGATTACCACAGCGGGTTAGCGGTTTGGCAGGCGGGATTGGTGAGAATCCTGTCCGGCTCACTACAATTGATTTCACCATGACGAGTATGCCAGTTGGCGAAGAGTGGGTGGGCTGGACTGTGGATGAGCGGTTTCCGCTGCTGCAGTGGCTTGGCGGCGGCGCGGAGTGCGGCGTTTTTTTGACGGAGCGGCCGGATGGAAGTGGAGAGAAAGCTGCGATCAAAGTGATTCCGGCGGGGGTTGCTGAGGCGACCAGGCGTGCTGCGGGATGGGATGCGGCTTTGGTGTTGGAACATCCGCATTTGCTGAGCGTGCTTGGCTGGGGGCAGTGCCTGATGGATGGCTTTGACGCTGCTTATGCCGTGACGGAGTATGCGCCGGAGGTGCTGGCGGAAATTCTGCGCGGGCGCGCGCTGAGCGTGGAGGAAGCGCGGGCGCTGATGGAGCCGCTTTTGAGTGCGTTGGAGTATCTGCATGGCAAGGGGCTGGTGCATGGGCATGTGAAGCCAGGGAATCTGCTGGCGCAGGGCGAGATACTGAAGCTGACGGCGGATCATGTGCTGCGAGCAGGCGCTGCGGGTGGGGTGTTTACGGCGGGTGAATATGACGCGCCGGAGCTGGCGCGGGGAGTGGTGACGCCTGCGGCGGATGTCTGGTCGGTGGGTGTAACGCTGGTGGAGGTGTTGACGCAGCGGCGGCTTGTGACGGCGCCTGATGGTGCGATAGTTTTGCCGGAGGGTGTTCCGGAGCCGATTGAGGAGATTGCGCGGGCTTGTTTGCGGTTGGACCCGGCCAATCGGTGCGGGCTGGCGGAGATTCGGGCGCGGATGAAGGGGGAGTGGGTTGAACCGGTGGCGGGGGAGACTGCGAGGCCGGTGGTTATGGATCGTATGGTGGAGCGGGTGGCCGACCGGGTTGAGCTGGGGCGTCCGGCGCGCAGAGGGAACTGGTGGATGGTCGCGGGCGCCTTGCTGGTGGCGGTGATTGCGGTGGGGGCTTTTCTGCTTTGGCCTCGGGTGGTCGGCAGGGGCGTGACGGGTGATGGGTCGAGTGAGAGCGCTGCCGCTCCGGCTGCTGTTGTGCCTGCGATAGTGCCGGGGGTGGTTGTGCGGCAGGTTCCGCCAGAGGTGCTGCAGAGCGCGCTGGAGACGATTTACGGGACGGTGCGGGTGGATGTTCGAGTGACGGTGGGGACTGGCGGACGGGTGATGGATGGAGAGTTTGCCGACTATGGGCCGAGCCGGTATTTTGCAAAGGCTGCGATGGCGGCGGCGATGCAGTGGGTATTCCGTCCTGCGCGGGTGCATGGGCGCGCGGTCCGGAGTGTGTGGCTACTGAAGTTTGGATTTACGCGGGGTGGGAGCGAGGTGACGGCGACGGAAGTGTCACCGTAGCCGCTGGCGCTATTTGTCGCGGGCGACTACGAAGTCCGGGACCCAGAGGAGAGCTCGCTTGTAGTCGGACTCGGGGAGGAATGCGAGGGCCTGGCGCGCATTTTCAGCGTATTCATAGGCCATACCGGTGGCGTAATCGACGGAGCCGTTGTTGTGTAGCGCGGCGAGGATCTGATCGTGGGAGACGCGGGCGAAGCTTTCGTCCTGAAGGACGGTGAGGATGGCTTCGCGCTCGGCGGCGGTGCCGTTTTCGAGGGCGTGGATGACGGCGATGGTGGCCTTGCCCTCGCGGAGGTCGCTGGCGACGGGCTTGCCGAGGACTTCTTCGGTGGCGGTGAGGTCGAGAACGTCGTCGACGATCTGGAAGGCGAGGCCGAGGTTGCGGCCGTAGTCGCCCATGGATTCTTCCTGATCGGGCGAGGCGCCGGAAAGGACCGCTCCGAGGCGCATGGAGACCTCAAAGAGGCAGGCGGTCTTGCGGTAGATGAGGTCGTGGTATTCCTTGAAAGTAACCTGGCGGCCGAGGGTTTCGAGCTGGATCATTTCTCCTTCGACCATTTGCTGGGTGAGGGAGATGAGCAGGTCGAGTACACGGAAGTTACGCTCTTCGAGGGCGACGCGGAAGGCCTGCATGTAGAGCCAGTCGCCGGCGAGGACGCACTTGGGATTGCCCCAGGTGGTGTTGGGCGATGGGCGTCCGCGGCGGGTGTCGGCTGCGTCGATGATGTCGTCATGGACGAGGGTGGCGGTGTGGACCATTTCGACGACCGCGCCGAGGCGTGTGGCTCCGCGACCGGTGTAGCCCTGGCTGCGGGCGGAGAGCAGGAGCAGAGACGGACGGATGCGCTTGCCGCCGCCTTCGCGGAGGTATTCGGCAATGTCGGTGATGGCGCGAACGGATGAGACAGCAGCGGACTCGAACTCGCGCTCAATAGCGAGGAGATCGTCGTGGAGCAGGTCGAAGATCTCTTTGGCCGTTGCTATGGTGGGTGTGCTCACTCTTACTCCGTTCGTTCTGAAGCGCTAGTTGGATCTGTAGTTGGTGAACTGCATGTCGATGCCGAAGTCATGGTTGCGGAGCAAGGCAATGATCTCCTGTAGAGTATCGCGATCTTTGCCGGAAACACGCACGGTATCGCCTTGAATGGAGGCCTGAGCCTTCTTTTTTGATTCCTTGACCAGCTTTACGATCTCTTTTGCCTTTTCGGTTGGGATGCCCTGCTGGAGGGTGATCTTCTGGCGGACGGAGGAGCCGGTGGCGGGCTCCAGCTTGCCCCAGGTGAGGGACTTGAGCGAGAGGCCGCGCTTGACCATTTTTTGCTGGAGGATCTGCTTGACAGCGTCGAGTTTGTACTCATCAGAGGAGGCGAGCTGTATGGTCTCTGCGCCTTCGATGGTGATCTCTGACTTGGAGTCTTTGAGGTCGAAGCGGGTGTGGATCTCTTTGAGGGCCTGATCGACCGCGTTGCGGACTTCCTGGAGGTCGAGTTTGCTTACGATGTCAAAACTATTGTCGGCAGCCATATAAAAAATACTCTCTAGTAGATTAAATGCTTTCCGGGCTGCCGAGGGTACGTGTTCGTTGCTAGGAGCCTGTTGAGACGCCGAAAAAAGACTGAAAGTTTTGAGTGGTGCGCAAAGCGAACTCTTCGGGAGTGATCTTTAGGAGGTTTGCGAGGTTGACTGAGACTTCTTTGACCCAGGCCGGCTCGTTACGTTTGCCGCGGTTGGGGACGGGCGCGAGGAATGGGCAGTCGGTTTCGATGAGCATGCGGTCGTGCGGGATTTGCGTGGCGACGTTGCGCAGGGGCTGGTTGCGCGGGAAGGTGATGTTTCCGGCAAAGGAGATGAGGAAGCCGATGTCGAGGGCGCGGCGGGCGTGGCTGAGCTCGCCGGTGAAGCAGTGGAGGATGCCGCCGAGGTGGGTTGGCGCCCATTCGGATTCGAGCATGGAAAGCGTGTCATCCCACGCATTGGTGCTGTTGTCGGACGGGCGGCAGTGGATGATGATGGGCGTTTTGTGGCGGGCGGCTGTGGCCATCTGGCGCGAGAAGGCGGATTTTTGCAGGTCGCGGGGGGAGTGGTCGTAATAGTAGTCGAGGCCGATTTCGCCGCAGGCGATGACTTCTGGGCACTCCAGCAGGGCGTCGAGGGCTGCGAGGGCTTCTTCGGTGGCGTACTGGGCTTCATGCGGGTGAATGCCTGCGCTGGCCCATATGTGTGGGGTGTTGGCGCGGTTGGCGTAGTCGCGAGCGAGGTCGGCGGCGCGGTGCATGGTGGCGGGTCCGTCGCCGATGCCGATGGAGAGGATGCCGCGCACGCCCGCTTCATAGGCGCGGGACAGAATGGCTTCGCGGTCTTCGTCGTAGCGTGCGCTGTCGAGATGGGCGTGGGAGTCGATCATTGGGATGCTTGCCTATTGCGATGGAACTGCAGATCCCTCGGCTCCGCCCTTCGGGCTTAACTCGGGATGACAATTTCTCCTTTGTTCCAGTTGATATCCGTTTCCTTCAGAGTCTTTCTGCAGCTACTTGAGGCGGGTGCCGAGTGGGACATCTTCTGCGAAGGTGGCAAGGATAGCTCGACCTTCTTCATTGGTGGCGGCGAGGAGCATTCCGTTGGACTCGAGGCCGCGCATTTTGCGGGGCGCGAGGTTGGCGACGATGACGATCTTGCGGCCGATGAGAGATTCCGGCTCGTAGGATTCGGCGATGCCGGCTAGAATCTGGCGGGTTTCCGTGCCGAGGTCGACTTCGAGGCGGAGCAGCTTGTCGGCTTTGGGGACGCGCTCTGCGACCTTGATTTGCGCGACGCGGAGCTCGACTTTGACGAAGTCGTCGATGGTGATTTTGTCGGATTCGGGCGTGGCTGCCGGTGCGGCGGTGGTGCGGGGCTTTCCGCTGAGGGATTCCTCGACGGTGAGGCCGATGGCCTGCTCGAAGGCGGCGATGAGGGAGGACTCGCTGGTGGCCTCGGCCATGGCGACGGCGAGGGCCTGGATGGCGGAGCGCAGGCGGGAGTGGTGCTGCTCGGCTACGGGGAGCCTGGCTGCGGGGGGCGGCGCGGTGGATGCCGCCGGCTTTGCAGCGGCTGACGGAGCCGCAGGTGCGGATTGTGGTGCAGCCTGAGCCGGTGCCGTGGCTGGAGCTGGCTTGGCGGGCTGCTCGGTCTTGGGGGTGTCCTGCTCGGAGGATGGCTGGGCGGGCGTGTTGTTCTGTTCAATTTCCTGCATACGGGTGACAGTGTCCTTTTCTGCGCGTGGGAAGATGGGGCCGAGTGTGCCGAGCTTTGTGCCGGGCTGGAGTGTGCCCCACTGGATGTTTTTGAGTTGGCCGCTCTGGGCGGCGGATTCGATGTCTCCGAGGCCGAGCTGGGACCAGACCTGCGCGGCGGCCCAGGGCATGACGGGGTAGACGAGCGCGGTGATGATGCGGATGGCTTCTGCGGCGGAACACAGAATGGTATTGGCCCTATGTTGATCGGCGGGGTCGGGCGAGTTGACCAACTTCCAAGGGGCGTATTGCGTTATGTATCCGTCAATGAGAGAAATAAGCGATCCGATCCCAGACAGTGCCAGGGAAAAGTTCAACGCTTCGAAGTTCTCGGAAACATCCTCCACTATGGATCGAATCCTGCTATACGGAAGTACATCTTTGTCCTGAAAATCGGGATCGTAAGCTGCTTCCGTGCCTTGAGGAATTACACCGTCGCGTTTCTCGATCATGGATAGCGTGCGGCTGACGAGGTTGCCGTAGCCGTTGGCGAGGTCGGCGTTGTAGCGCTGGACGAGGGCGTCGAAGCTGAAGCTGCCGTCCTGTCCGAAGACGACTTCGCGGAGGAGGAAGTAGCGGAGGACGTCTGCGCCGAAGCGGCTCTGATCTTCGACGGGTAGGTCGGGCTTCATGGAGCCGAAGACGTCGAGGATGGTCTCTGCGCGGACGATGTTGCCGCGGGACTTGGACATCTTGTTTTGCTCAAAGAGGAGCCAGCCGTGGGCGACAACCTGTCTGGGCAGGGGCAGACCGGCGGCGAGCAGGAATGCAGGCCAGTAGACGCAGTGGAATCGGGAGATTTCCTTGCCGATGATGTGGAGGTTGGCGGGCCAGAATTTTTCGAAGCGGGCGCGGGCGGCGGGGTCATCGCTTTCCCAGCCGAGAGCGGTGATGTAGTTGGCGAGGGCGTCCATCCAGACGTAGATGACGTGCTTTTCGTCGCCGGGAACGGGGATGCCCCAGTTGAAGCTGGTGCGCGAGATGGAGAGATCTTTGAGGCCGCTGCGCACGAACGACAGCACTTCGTTGCGGCGGGTTTCCGGTTGGATGAATTCGGGATGGGCCTCGTAATACTCGATGAGCTTGCGCTCGAAGGCGGAGAGCTTGAAGAAGTAGTTTTCTTCGCTGACGGTTTCAGTGATGCGTCCGCAGTCGGGGCAGGGGGTTCCGGGAGGGCCTTCGACGTAGGCTTCATCGGAGACGCAGTACTGGCCGGTGTAGGTGCCTTTGTAGATGTAGCCGCGATCTTTGAGGAGGGTGAACAGGCGCTGGACGGCCTGCTTGTGGCGCGGCTCGGTGGTGCGGATGTAGTCGTCGTAGGTGAGGCCCATGCGGTCCCAGAGCGAGCGGAACTGCGCGGAGACGCCGTCTGTGAATTCCTGCGGGGTGCAGTTGGCGAGGCGTGCGGAGCGCTCGATCTTCTGGCCGTGCTCGTCGGTGCCGGTGAGGAACCAGGTGTCGATGCCGAGGGCTCGCTTGCGGCGGGCGATGGTGTCTGCGACGAGCGTGGTGTAGGACGTGCCGATGTGCGGGCGCGCGTTGACGTAATAGATGGGCGTCGTGAGGTAGAACGTGGAGGGCTTGGGCATGAGAAAGTGCTTTTGACGACTCAGAAAGCCGTGAGAACTCCACTCTATCTTAAGGCATTTCAATGAGAAGGATGGGTTGCGGCAGGTTGGGCCGCTGATGGCCGGGAATGGCGATGGGTGCGTATTCCGGGGGCTGCGGCTGGTAGAATCGGCTAGTCAATACAGCTAGATTTGAGCATTTGGCCCGGTGATTACGACGTGTATCTGAAACAGCAGACGGTATTGAAGGAACGGTTGAGCGCGATTTTGCGCGAGCAGTATGAGTTGGAACTGGCGACGCTGGTGGTGGAGCAGCCGCCGGAGAGCAAGTTTGGCGAGTATGCACTGCCGCTGGCGTTTGAGCTGGCGCGGAAGCTGCGGAAGGCTCCGCGGAAGATTGCCGAAGAGATTGTGGCGGGTCTGGCGGCTGAGCCTCTGGCGGGGTTTGCGAGCTTTGAGGTGGCAGGCGCGGGGTACATCAATGCGCGGCTGGATCGCGAGGCGGCGGCGAGGACGCTGGCGGCAGAGGCAGAACTGGATGCTGGAGGGGAGCCGCTGCGTGCGCTGGTGGAGCATACGAGCATTAATCCGAACAAGGCCGCGCATGTGGGGCATTTGCGCAATGCGATATTGGGCGACACGTTTGTGCGGCTGCTGAAGGCGGCGGGGAACAAGGTCGATGTGCAGAATTACATCGACAATACGGGTGTGCAGGTGGCCGATATTGTGGTGGGGCTGGTGCATCTGGAAGGGATGAAGCTGGCCGATGTGGCCGCGCTGATGGAGCGGCTGGCGGTGGAAGGCGAGCGGATCGACTACTACTGCTGGGATCTATATGCGCGGGTCTCGCAGTGGTACGAGGTGGATGATGGAGAGAAGGCGGCGCGGAAGCAGGTTCGTCTGGATACGCTGCATGCGATTGAGCATGGCGGGAATGAGACGGCGGAGATTGCCGATAAGGTTGCCACGGCGGTGCTGCGGCGGCACCTGGAGACGATGCTGCGGCTGGGGATTGAGTACGACTTTTTGCCGAGGGAGAGCGAGATTCTGCATTTGCACTTCTGGAATCTGGCGTTTGAGCAGATGAAGGCGAAGGGCGTGTTGTATTTCGAGGAGGAAGGCAAGAATAAGGGCTGCTGGGTGATGAAGCGGCCGGGAACGGAGCGTGCGGAGGCGGAGCAGGACGGTCCGGACGAAGATGCCAAGGTGATTGTGCGGTCGAATGGGACCGTGACTTATGTGGGCAAGGACATTGCCTATCACCTGTGGAAGTTTGGGCTGCTGGGGAAAGATTTTGGATATAGGAAATTCTTTGAGTATCTGCGGCATACGTGCTGGATTTCGGTGGAGTCAGGTGAGGCGGATCATCCGCATTTTGGGGATGCGCAGGCGATTTATAACGTGATTGATTCGAGGCAGGCCGATCCGCAGGCGAATGTGGTTGAGGCTCTGCGGGGGATGGGCTATACGGAGCAGGCGGCGCGGTACACGCACTTTTCCTATGAGATGGTGGCGCTGACGCCGCGGTGTGCGATGGATCTGGGGTATGCGGTTTCGGAGGAAGACCAGGGGCGGGCGTATATCGAGGTTTCCGGCCGGAAGGGATTTGGCGTGAAGGCCGATGACCTGATCGACAAGCTGGTGGCGGCGACGAAGGGCGAAGTGGACAGCCGGCATCCGGAGCTGGAAGATGCGGAGCGGGTGGAGATTGCGCAGAAGATTGCCGTGGGCGCGCTCCGGTACTTCATGCTGAAGTACACGCGGAATTCGGTGATTGCGTTTGATTTTAAGGACGCGCTGAGCTTTGAGGGCGAGACGGGGCCTTATCTGCAATATGCGGTGGTGCGGACGCGGAGCATTTTCCGCAAGGCTGGCACGACGGCGGAGCAGGCGCTCGTTGATGTGGCTGGAGTGGAACTGGCCGGGATGCTGGACGGCGAGGAGAATGAGGCGATCTGGGCGGTGTGGCTGCGGGCGGGCAAGACCTCGCTGCTGCTGGAACAGTGCATCCAGACGGCGGAGCCGGCGTACCTGGCGAAGCATGCGTTTCAACTGGCGCAGGAGTTCAGCAACTTCTACCGGAAGCACCACATTTTGACCGAGGAGAATGCGGCGAAGAAGAAGCTGCTGCTGGCGACGGCGGCGGTGGCGCAGCGGGAGCTGGTGCGGTCGCTGAATTGGCTGGGGATGGACGCTCCGGAGGTGATGTAGCCGGAGTTGGCTGCGGTGGTGCGGGCGCGGGTTTGAGGCGGTTCTTCCACACGGAAGGGGCGTATTCTCGAAGCTATGGTCCGGATGACAGTGCTTGCGAGCGGTTCGAAGGGGAATAGCACGGTGATCTCCAGCAGCCGGACGCGATTGCTGGTGGATGCTGGACTGTCTTGCCGCGAGATTTTCAAGCGGATGAAGGCGGCGGGCGAAGAGATTGAGTCGCTCGACGCGATCCTGGTGACGCATGAGCATCAGGATCATGTGCAGGGGCTTTCGGTGACGGCGCGGAAGCTGGGGATCCCGGTGTACTTTACTGAGGCGACACATCGCGCCTGGATGCGGTGGATGACTCCCAGGAAGCGGCTGACTTATGCCGAGTGGTTGGAGCAGCAGAAGGCCGCGGTGGCCGCGGGCAAGGAGCCGGTGAGCGCGGGCGAAGAGGCGCAGGATGCCGCCGAGGAAGACATTGCCGCGGCGAAACCGGAGAAAGATCCTTGTGCGCTGCCGGGAGTGGAGTATTTTTCGGCGGGTACGGGATTCCAGATTGGGGATATTGCTGTTACTCCCTATACGATTCCGCATGATGCGGTGGACCCGGTGGGTTTTGTGTTTGCGATAGATGGCGTCAGGGTGGGTATTGCGACGGATTTAGGCTACGTTCCTCCGAACGTGCATCTGCATCTAAAACGGTGCGACGTGCTGATGCTGGAGTCCAATCACGATGTAGACATGCTGCGGGACGGGCCTTATCCATGGTCGGTGAAGCAGCGTGTGATGTCGCGGGTAGGTCACCTGTCGAATGACGCGGCGGCGGAGTTTCTGGAGAAGTCCTACGACGGACAGGCAGCGTTCGTGGTGCTGGCTCACTTGTCGGAGAGCAACAACATGCCGGAGCTGGCGCGGGTGGCGGCAGAGCGCGCGCTGCGGGACCGGATGAGCCTGATGGGCAACAAGCTGATGCTGGCAAGCCAGCATGCTCCGCTGGAGTCTATTGTTCTGTAGACAGCTATGGTAATCTGCGATTAAGCCCCTTTTGAGTTGCGCGGGTGTTACGGAAGAGCAATGTCGCGCGCAGGATCGCAGGGGAAGGTAAACGAGATGAAGACTTGTACAGATCCGGTGGTTGGCGACATTCTTTCGAGCTGGCGCTACGACATTTCCGGGATTACGCCGGAGATGCGAACCGACTACGAGGAGCATCTTGGTAGCTGCAGCGTATGCCGGTCGCGGCAACGGCTGCATCGGACGATCGACGTAGCGTTGATCAGTCTTACGACGATTTCAACGATTGTGTTTGTGCTGGCGCTTGCGGTGATCCACCATGTGGAGCCACTGCGGACGTTTGCGCTGTTCATCTTCCATATCCAGAAGTATTCGGTGGTGCTGACGCTGCAGGCTGTGGCATTTGGCGGGTTGCTGGTGTCGATGCTGGCGTGGCTGCTGGTAGCGGTGGCGACTCCCGCGCCGATGTACCTGACCGGCGTTGCGCTTAGCCAGGCGCGCGAGTTGCAGGCGCGGCTGCCGGATGAATGGAAGAACCGATTCCAGCGCGGCGCGCTGTAAGAGAAAGATTCAGAGGAAAAATCAAAGGGCCGGAGATGACTCCGGCCCTTTGACTTTGGAGTGGGGAAGTTATTCGCGGCCGGTCTGCATGCCGCCAGTGAGATCAGAGACTTTGGCGATGTGATGGCGGGAGCACCACTGGGCGAGGCTGGAGCCGATGTGCTCGACGGCGCGGGGGTCTGCGTAGCTGGCGGTTCCGATTTGCACGGCAGCGGCTCCGGCGAGGAGGAATTCGACGGCGTCTTCGGCTGTGGCGATGCCTCCCATGCCGATTATGGGGATTTTTACGGCCTGTGCGGCCTCCCAGACCATGCGGACGGCGATGGGCTTGATGGCAGGGCCGGAGAGCCCGCCGGTGACGTTGGTGAGGCGCGGGCGGCGGGTTTCAATGTCAATGGATAGGGAGACGAAGGTGTTGACGAGGGAGATGGCGTCTGCCCCGGCGGACTCTGCGCTGCGGGCCATGGCGGCGATGGAGGTGACGTTGGGCGAGAGCTTGACGATGAGCGGGCGGCGCGAGTAGTGGCGCGCGTGGGCGACGAGATCGGCGAGCGAGGCCTTGTCGACACCGAAGGCGATGCCGCCAGCGTGAGTGTTGGGGCAGGAGACGTTTAGCTCGTAGGCAGCGATGCCTTCGGTGTCGTTGAGGCGGCGGATGACGGCGAGGTAGTCCTGCAACTGGAAGCCGAAGACGTTGACGATGACGGGGCACTTGCAGCGTGCGAGCGGGGGAAGTTTTTCCGCGATGAAGGCTTCCACGCCGATATTTTGCAGGCCGATGGCGTTGACCATGCCGGCGGCTGTTTCAATGAGGCGCGGCGCGGGGTTGCCGGGGAGCGGCTCGCGGGAGATGCCCTTGGTGACGAAGCCTCCGATGCGGTCGAGGTCGACGATTTCCTCGAATTCGATGCCGTACGCGAAGGTTCCGCTGGCGGCGAGAACGGGGTTGGGAAATTCGATGCCGGCGATCTGGACGCGCATGTCGACGCCGTGCTGGAAGCCGCGAGGGGCGCTCATGCGGCGCTCCGGGTTTGCGTGGAGCGAGAGTGCGATAGGGAAACAACGGTGAGGAGCATTGCAATTTAAGTGTAAATGGGGTTGAAGATTTGGCGGTTGACGCGGTATATCGAAGATTTTTAAAGAGATCAGGGAACTGATGGGGTTGTAATGTGCATCCAAAAAAACAAATGGATTACAAAAAGCGCAGTTTGAAACTGCCAGTGCGCTGGGAGGATGCCCCTGTACGGGTGAAATTCTGGGAACGGTTGAGGTCGGCGAAGCGCTGGCTTCTACTGCTGGATTACGACGGAACGCTGGCGCCGTTCCATATGGACCGGATGAAGGCCACGCCGTATGAGGGCGTGGTGGAGCGTCTGGAGCCGATTCTAGCGCTGCCGCAGGGGCGCGTGGTTGTGGTCAGCGGGCGGCAGATTGATGACCTGAAGCAGTTGCTGAAGCTGCGACATCCGGTGGAGATATGGGGGTCGCACGGGCGGGAGCATCTGCTACCTGACGGGCAATATCGGCTGGTGGATTTGACGCCCGAGGAGCGGCGCGTGGTGGATGGGTTGACGGCCGGGATGCGGGAGCTGGGGTTTGGCGGGCAACTGGAGCTGAAGCCGACGGCGGTGGCGGTGCATTGGCGCGGGCTGCCGGAGGGTGCGCATAAGAGACTGCGAGAGGCAGCAGAGAAGCTGTTTACGGAGTCAAAGCCGCCGGAGACGCTGGAGTTGATGCCGTTTGAGTCGGGCGTGGAGTTGCGTTCGCGATCCCGGACGAAGGGGCAGGTTGTGGCGGAGATACTGGCGGAAGAGCCGGGGGAGATTCCTTCAGCTTTTTTGGGAGACGACTGGACGGACGAAGACGGATTTGCGGAGATTCACGGGCACGGACTGGGGTTGCTGGTTCGGACGCAGGTGCGTGAGTCCTGCGCGGACTATTTTTTGACGCCACCAGATGCGCTGTTGCTTTTCCTGGAGGAGTGGCTGGATAACGCGAAAAGGAACACGCGGTGAGCAAAGAGCAGGTGGTGATTGTTTCGAACCGTCTACCGCTTTCGATGACGGTTGAGTTTGGGACGCTGAAGGTGAAGCGGAGCAGCGGAGGGCTGGTGACGGCGCTGCAGCCGATCCTGAAGAACCAGGGCGGGGTTTGGATTGGGAACGCGGGAATGCACGAAGACAAAAAGATGGTGCGGGCACTGGAGGACGAGGCGTGGCGGAACGGATTCGACTGTGTCCCCGTGTTTGTTACAAAAGAGGAAGACCGCAACTATTACGAGGGGTTTTCGAACCAGGTATTGTGGCCGCTGTTTCACGACTTTATTGGCGAGTGCCGGTTTGAGCCGCGGTACTGGGTGTATTACCGGCGAGTGAACGGGAAGTTTGCCGATACGGTGATGAAAGCCTACAACGGCGAGCAGATTTTGTGGGTACACGACTACCAGTTGATGCATGTGGCGGCGAGCCTGCGGGAGCGCGGCTGCAACGGGCGGATTGCATTCTTTCTGCATACGCCGTTTCCGTCTTATGACGTGTTTGCGAAGCTGCCGTGGCGGCGGGAGCTGCTGCTGGCGTTGCTGCAGTACGACCTGATTGGGCTGCAGACGGAGCGGGATGTGCGGAACCTGGTGAGCTGTCTGCGGCGGCTGGTTCCGGAGGCGCCGATGACGTCCGAGCATGGGGTGGACTATGTTGGGTGGCATGGGCGGATAGTGGCTATCCAGGATTTTCCGATTTCGATTGATTATGAGGAGTTAGCCCATGCGGCCAATGAGCCGTTGGTCGAAGAGCGGATGCGGACGATTGTGGCGCGGATGGGAATGGGGCAGGTGGTGTTTGGGGTGGACCGGCAGGATTACACGAAGGGAATTCCACACCGGCTGCGCGCCTATGGAGAACTGCTGCGGCGGAGGCCGGAGATGGCGGGTAAGGTGAGGCTGGTGCAGATTGTGGTGCCGAGCCGGACGAATATTCCCGGGTATGAGGCGTTGAAGTCGCGGATTGAGCACCTGGTGGCGAGTATTAACGGTGAGTTTACGCAGCCGGGCTGGGTGCCGATTCATTACATTCACCGGGCGATTCCGAGAGAGGAATTGCTGGCGCTTTACCGGGCGGCGCATGTGGCGCTGGTGACTCCGCTGAAGGACGGGATGAACCTGGTGGCGAAGGAGTTTTGCGCGTCGCGGATTGACGATCGGGGAGTGCTGGTTTTGAGCGAGTTTGCGGGCGCGGCTGCGGAGATGTATCGTGGGGCTCTGCTGGTGAATCCGTTTGACGTGGAGGGTGTGGCGGATGCGCTGGAGCAGGCGCTAAGGATGCCGGTGACGCAGCAGCAGGAGCGGATGCGGAAGCTGCGGCGGTTTTTGAAGCACGCGAACGTGCATCGCTGGGTGGAGAAATTTATGGAGGAGATTGAGACGGCAAAGAGGCCGCGGAAACAGCCCCATTGAGTATGGTGGGAGGCCATGGAAAAGGCTGCTCAGCGGAGCAGCCTTTTCCATGAACGGTTGGTCGAAGACCGGCATTAGGCGAAGGAAGCGATGGCGGAGGCTTCATCGTCCTTGATGTCGAAGACGGTGTAGAGCTTGGTGATCTGCAGGACATCGTGAACGCGCTTGGTGAGGTTGAGGAGCTTGAGGTCGCCGCCCTGATGATGCACGGCGGTGAGCGCGCTGGCCATTTCACCGATGCCGGAGCTGTCGATGTAGGTGACATCGCCAAGGTTGAGGAGAATCTTCTTCTGGCCCTTTGCCAGGAGGTCACGGACTGCATCGCGGAGCTGCACGCTGCCCTCACCTAGAAGAATTCGGCCGCTGAGATCGAGGATGGTTACACCGTCGATCTGACGGGTTGTAATTTTCATGCTCATAAAAGGAAATCCTCCTTGAAGACTCTTATTTTGTGGTCCCCAAATGTTTGATAAGTGTGAGCTCCGTTCCCGGATGTAACTGCCTGAAGTGTACTTCATCCATGAACGATCGGATGAGGAAGATACCGCGGCCGGAGCCGCGCAGGAGGTTTTCCGGAGCGAGAGGGTCTGGAAGCTTGGCCGGATCAAGACCTTGTCCCTGATCGGAGATGCGGATGATGATGTCTTCGCCGGTGTTTTCGAAGGATGCGGTGATGCGTTTTTGGGGGTCGTAGGCGTTTCCGTGAAGGACCGCGTTCACGGCTGCCTCGCGAACGGCCATGCTGAACTTGAATGTCTCGTCTTCGTCAATACCGGCGTCGCGCGCCATTTGTTCGGCAGTCTGTTCGACTTTGTCGACGCTTTCAAGCGAGGATTCAAGCGTATATGTGACGCGGGTTTCTTCTTGTCCCCTCAAGTAGCATTACCTCGCTTTTGACACGGCTTAAGTCTTTGACGGAAGTTTGCTTGCTGGGGCGCAAGATGTCAAGCGAGTGACTGGGCAGGAGTGAAAAAGCCAGACAAGGGGGCAGAATTGGGTGGCACTGAGCAGGGTGGGTGGAATGTGGTGAGAAGCTCGCTGCAGTCCTGATAGACTCGTGCCGATGGCAGAGCTTCACGCTGGGTTTACATTGACGATGCTGCTGGGGACCCCGGTGACGGATGGGACGGGAAAGCTGCGCGGCAAGGTGAAGGATCTGGCGGTGGCGACGGGCGCCGAGGCGGGGCGTGTGGCAGGGCTTGTGGTGAAGAGTCGCGAGGGCGCGCGGATGGTTGCGCTGGCGGATTTGCAGCGGACCCCTAGCGGGGCGCTGGAACTACGCTCGAACGCAGCCATGCTGCCACTGAGCGATGAAGACAGCTTTTTGCTCCTGCGGCAGGATTTGCTGGACCGGCAGATTATTGATGTCCATGGGCGCAAGGTGGTTCGGGTCAACGACGTGGAACTGGAGTGGTTGGGGCAAGACGGAGACTCGGCCGTGCATTTGCGGGTGAGGGGTGTAGCGGTGGGGCTGCGCGGGGCGTTGCGGCGGCTGCTGCAGGGGCTGGTTCCGATGGCGACGCTGGATGGGCTGGTCAGGAGGGTGCCGCAGCGGAGCATTCCGTGGGAGTTTGTAGACATTGTGGAGGTGGACCCGGCGCGGCGGGTGAAGCTGAAGATTGAGCATGAGCGGCTGGCCCGGCTGCATCCCTCGGACATTGCGGACATTCTTGAGGATCTGGCGCCTGCGGAGCGCGAGGCGCTGCTGACGAGCCTGGACGAGGAACTGGCGGCGGATACGCTGGAAGAGGTGGATCCGAAGCTGCAGAAGTCGCTGCTGCAGGCGCTGGACTCGGAGACGGCGGCGGGCATTGTGGAGGAGATGGATCCTTCTGCCGCGGCAGATTTGCTGGCTGACTTGAGCGAGGAGCACTCAGAGGCGATTCTGGGTGAGATGGACCCGGAAGAGCGGCAGGAAGTGGAAGAGCTGCTGGAGTTCCGGGAGGATTCTGCGGCGGGCCGCATGACGACGGAGTATGTGGCGGTGGAACAGGATGCCACGGTGGCGGATTGCATTCAGGCGCTGAGGGAGTTCGAGGGCGATCCAGAGACGATTACGGAGGTTTATCTGCTGGGGCCGCATGGTGTGCTAATGGGCGTGGTTCCTTTGGCGCGGCTGGTGCTGGCGCGAGAAGAGACGCAGGCGCGGGTTCTGGCTGAGCCTCGGATGATTACCTGCGAGCTGGATGCGCACCAGAATGACGTGGCGGAGCTGTTCGACAAGTACAACCTGCGCGCGTTGCCGGTGGTGGACAAGCAGCGTCGTCTGGAAGGCGTGGTGGAGGCCGACCACGTGATTGCGTTCCTGCGCGAGTCACGCTGAAGCGGCGCGTGATATGTTCGCTGAGGGAGCCTGTGGCTTTCCACATTCCAACTGACATACGAGCCTGAAGTGACCTCATGCTGAAGCGCTGGCGAACCCGGATACTGCTGTTCCTGATGGTGCTGGGACCGGGGTTTATCACGGCCAACATCGACAACGACCCGAACGGGATTTTTGTGTACTCGCAGGCGGGTGCGCAGTTTGGGTACGCGCTGCTTTGGACGATTCTGCCGGTGACGCTGGCGCTGATCGTGATCCAGGAGATGTGCGCCCGGATGGGTGTTGTAACAGGCAAGGGCCTGAGCGATCTGATCCGCGAGGAGTTTGGGCTCCGAATCACGTTCATCATGATGCTGCTGCTGGTGGTGGTGAACTTTGGCAACGTGATCGGCGAGTTTGCGGGGCTTGCGGGCAGTCTGGAGCTGTTCCACCTGACAAAGTATGTGTCCGTGCCGCTGTGTGCGGGGCTGGTGTGGCTGCTGGCCGTGAAGGGCGATTACAAGAGCGTGGAGAAGATTCTGCTGGCGGGGTCGCTGTTTTATATCGCCTATGTGGCGACGGGGATTCTGGCAGCTCCAAACTGGCATTTGTCGCTGATGGAGACGGTGCGGTTGCCTCATGCTTCGGAGTGGAAGCAGTCGGGTTATCTCTTCATGGTGATCAGCATTATCGGGACGACGATTGCGCCGTGGATGCAGTTTTATTTGCAGTCATCGGTCGTCGAGAAGGGCATTCGGGTGCAGGACTACGCGGCTTCGCGTGCGGACGTGGTGGTGGGGTCGATTTTTACGGACGTGGTGGCCTGGTTCATTATCGTGGCTTGCGCTGCGACGCTTTGGGTGCATGGGATGGGTCAGATCCAGGTGCCGAGCGATGCAGCGGTGGCGATGCGTCCACTGGCGGGGAATTACGCGTTTCTGCTGTTTGCGTTTGGATTGTTTAACGCCGCATTTTTTGCAGCTTCGGTGCTGCCGCTTTCGACGGCATATACGGTTTGCGAGGGGTTGGGGTTTGAGTCGGGTGTGGACAAGAAGTTCCACGAGGCGCCGGTATTTTACTGGCTGTATACGCTGCTGATTGTGGGCGGAGCGGCGGTGGTGCTGGTGCCGCATTTTCCGATTGTGGAATTTTCTATTTTCTCGCAGGCGCTAAACGGGATTCTGCTGCCGGTGGTGGTGATTTTTATGCTGCTGCTAATCAACCGGAAGGATTTGATGGGCGAGTACACGAATTCGAGATGGTTTAACGGGGTGGCGTGGGTGACGGCGGTGGTGGTGACGGTACTGTCAGTGATTTTGATGGTGCAGACGTTGCAGCAGGGGATTTAGGGATTGACGCTGGCATCGAGCGCGCAACTCGCATGCCCGCAGGTTGCTCCCTTGATCAGACGCGCCAGTGGTCGGGACGCCAGGACTGGATGCGTTCCTTGATTTGCTTGCGGTTCAGATTCTGATCGAGCGCTTGTTTGGCGAGTTGAACTACTTCTTCGTCGGACGCGAAGCGCAAGGCAATCAACTGGTCCTCGGTGAGTCGATATATTTGCGGGTGCCATTCGGCGGGGGCGAGCGCCTGCAGGCGCAGCCGCTCTTCGAGACGGATGATGCGGTCCTGAACCTTCAGGGGGTAGGTGCGCAATCGGAGGAGTACGAAGAATCCGGCTATTGCAACCACTACTATCCAGGCTGAGTAGAAGCCCGGATGCTGGATTGCGTAGACGATGGCGATGACCAGACTTGCCAGCGATATCCAGGTGAGGAAGTAGTGGAAGATGGGATCGAAGCGTGCGTGATGCTTGAGATTTTGCGTTTCGGGCTGGCTCATTCAGGGGCTCCGCATACGAGTCTTCCCGATTCTGGAGGGAACTGTCAAAGTGCATGTTTCTATCCGGTAGAAGTATCCGGGTGAGTTGCTTTGGGTGTGTATGAAAGTGGCGCGGGCTGGACCGAGCGGTCGATAGCGCATGACTTTCCGTTTGAGCGTCAGGATGGTGGTTGTCTGTTGGGGAACGAAATGCAATCGTGGTCGAAATGAAAAGCATTACAAGAAGTCTTTGAAAACGGGCGGCCCAAGCAAAGTCTCTTCGACGATCCAACGGCGGGGCAGCAGAACGAAGCCTCGTTTGGCTTCTGTGTGTTTGAGTACCTGCAATTGAATGCCATGTTTTTCCGCGACCGGTGCTGCATTTTCGCCCGTGCAGCCTTGATCGACATACGCCAGTTGCATAGGCTCGCCGGTGATCTGTTGCACGGCCTCTGCCAGCAGCCCCACCTGTGCTCGGTTCTGTTCGTCGGCTGCGGTCACTTGCAGTGCCAACAGATGGTCCAGCGTATCGACAGCCGCGTGTACCTTCGATCCCTTGCGGCGTTTGGCCCCGTCATAGCCGGCGCGCGCGCCTGACTTGGGCGTCGACTGCAACGTGCGGCTATCAAGAATCATCGCCGTCGGTTCGCTCCTGCGCCCAGCATACCCGCGCAGCAGCTTGCGCAGATCCTCCACCATAACCTCAAGGCAGCGCGCCTCCATCCAGCGGCGCATCTGTTGATAGACCACCTACCAAAGCGACAAATCGCGCGGCATCAAACGCCACTGGTTGCCAGTCTTGGCGATGTAACGACGACCGTTAAAGACCTCCCTCAACGGGTAATCTCGCTGCGCAGCGTCTTCCCGGCACAAGGCCAGATACGGCGCTACAAACGCCCAATCCTCATCGGTCACATTCGTCTGGTAGCCAAGTCCATCCCTCCACTCAGCCCTCCATCGTCCCGGTTCACCGCACCATCGGCCATCCAAAAGTAAACAAAGTAAAAAAGTTGATAACAGGCTCTAGCCCTTTGTTCCACGGTGAACTGGATTCTTAATCTAAGTGAACTACTCTGGAACCAGTCACCGTGAAAGTACCGCGGAGCGGCAGGTTGGCGAGTGAAGAGGAATCGCCCACAAAGACTTTGAAGTTTCCACTGGGAAGAACCCATCCATTCGCGGAATCCTTCCAATAAGACAGGTCGTGACCTGTAAGAATGAAGTGCACTGTGGATGACTTACCGGGATCGAGAAAGACTTTGCTGAAGCCCTTCAGTTGGCGAGGCGGTTCGTTTGCGACGATTGGGTCACCTACATAAAGCTGGACTGCATCTGCGCCGGCTAACTTGCCGATGTTGGTAATGGTGGCGGATACCTCGACCATGTTCTCGTTTTGCAGGTTCGTGCTGGAAACTGAATGCCCCGGACCGGATGGTGCTTTATCCTCTGCCTGCAAGCGGATGTGAGTGAAGGCGAATTTTGTGTAGGAGAGTCCGTAGCCAAAGGGAAACAGAGGCTTGATGTGGTTAGCGTCGTAATAGCGGTAGCCTACGTCAATGTTGTCTGAGAACAGTTGCGCGCGGCCTTTTTTGGGCCAAAGGATTCCTGGTCCCCAGAGCGTCGGGTTGGCGGTAGGCATCTGCTTGTCGTCCACGGGCCATGTTTGTACCGTATGACCAGAGGGGTTGGCTTTACCGAAAAGCAGGGCAGCAACGGCATCGCCGTCCACCTGTCCGGGATACCATGCTTCCATAAGTGCTGAAACTTTGTTCAGCCATGGAGCAGCAACCGGCGCTCCTGTGTTGAGGACCACGATTGTGTGCGGATTGACCGCCGCAACTGCGGAAATCAGTTGGTTCTGATCGCCACTTAGGTCGATGTCGGGTCGATAGTCTGCAACCCATTTCGGCGGCGCTCCCGGTCCGTAGGCTATACCTCCGCCTTCGCATTCAACATCGTCGGCGAATACGATGGCTACTTGAGATTTTCTGGCTATGGCGACGGCCTTCGCTATCATAGGCGCTGTTGGCGCCGGATCCGCGACGCGCGGCGGATTACTTCCCTGGGCGTAATCGACATGCGCGTTTGGCCCAAGGAAGGAGCGTATGCCTTGCAGCGGGGTAATAATATAGGGCGGTCTCGCCTGCCCGCTGCCACAGCCGACGGCTTTGGGATAGGCCGAACCTGCTGCACCAATCACGGCAATGGAGCCGACGGTTTTGGGATTGAGGGGTAGCTGGCTGTTGGCGTCCTTAAGCAGCACGGTCCCCTGCTCGGCAACCTGTGTGGCAATGGCGGTATGCGCTTTACTGGTAGCTACCGCGTTCCATCTGCCGGTGTCTGGGTGCTGGAAAAGGCCAAAACGAAACTCCTCGCGGAACTTGCTCGATACCATATCGTTCAAGCGCGCCATGGATACCTGGCCATTGGAAACCGCCTGATACAGCGGTTTTCCAAACTTGCGGGATTCCGGCATGTCGAGGTCAAGACCGGCATTGGCCGAGCCTGTGGCGCTGCGGGCGCCGTCGTAATCGCTGCTGATGAATCCCTTGAATCCCCAGCGATCTTCGACAGTGTCCTTTATGAGATAAGTGTTTTCGTTGGCGAAAAGATTGTTGATGGCTCCCCCTGTCATCATCGCCGCCCCCACGTGGCCGTTGAAGATGGCCTGGTGGAATGCCCGCAGGTAAATCTCATGCAGGGCGCGAACGCCGACGATGGAATTTCCGCGACCAGTCTGCTCCTGATCGTAAGCGGCGATGTGCTTGACCATTGCAATGACGTTCTGGGACTGGACACCGCGGATGACCGAGACGCCGATGGCGCCGTTGAGGTAGGGATCTTCTCCGTAAGTCTCCCAGGCACGTCCCCAGCGCGGGTCACGCACGATGTTGACCATTGGCCCCAGGAGAACATTGATGCCTTTTGTCCTGGCCTCCTCGCCGATCACCTTTCCGTATTGATACATCAGCTTCGTATTCCAGGTGGAAGCTCCGGCGACAGGCGCGGGCAGAGCCGTGATACCTGCCATCCCATCTGCGACGCCGGCGGGACCATCCTGAAACTTAAGCGCGGGGATGCAGAGACTCGGAATACCGGCCACGTAGCCGCCGTAATGGTACCGTGGTAAGACGCCGTGTACCTGTTCGATCTTTTGGGAAAGAGTCAGTTTGGGCAGCAGCATCTGCACACGCTGAGAAACACTCAGGGAAGTGTTCATCCAAGGGCAGTCTTCAGCGGTTTTGGCTGGTTGTGATTGGTTGATCGGCGTCGACTGGGCACTCGCCATCGTGCCGGACAACACGGTGAGCAGTACCATTACGAACGGCATACTTTTGGTTAGCGTTTTTTTCACGAGTACCTTTCCTGTCGTTTCGATAAAAACATCATCGGTTCATTTTTCATTGAATGCAGCATTTCTTACAATGCAATGCGCTCTGAGATACCGCGGACGGTCTCCCGCTAATCAAAGCCGGTGATGAGATAAGCTCTGAAGCAGTTCTCGTGCGCCGAAAGCTACTCGAATACGTAATAGCTGTCTGGATTGCCCTTAGTTTCGGTCTTAGTGTTGGCCGGGAATGAGCCTGGCTTCCCCCTCACGCAAGATCTGGCGATGTTCTTTCACTACCGATACGTATTGGGGATCGTCAGCCAGATTGTTTAGTTCCCAGAAATTCTTTTCCATATCAAGCAGGAGTTCGTTGGGATAATCGGCAAAGTCTTCGCCGTGACCGCGGACAAACTGGACGGGAACTCTGCCTGATTTACGGACGAATGGCTTGTTGAAGTCGCCGGAGTATTGGTAGGGCATGGCCCACTTGTAGCGTTTGGTGCGGATATTACGACCGGTGATTTGCCAGTTAGAGTAGACGTGGTTGCGCCATGCTTTGCCCCCCCTTACCGTCGATGTCGACGATGGAAGTATGCCAAACAGCGCAAGGGATTGTGCCACCCGGCGGACGACTCAATTTTGGTACGCGGGGCAAAAATCGCGGGAGGTAAGCAACCCTGGATCGTGGACGCAGTGGCGAGCTGTGAAGTTCTTCTGGGGTGAGAAGTTTGACTATCCGGTTGACCAGATGCCTGCCGTTTCCACTGCTGACTGACTTGTTCACCAGCTTGCCGTAGCCGGGGCTGGAGACCGAAGCGACGGGGATGCCACCCGCTTGATTGCCTTCGGAGACTAGAGTCACCTTGGCCAGACCACCGCCCGATGGCGTAAGTCCCCACACTGCGATGGCCAGGCTGTTGAGACCATGTTCGTGGAGTATTCCGGCGGGCAGGTAGAAACGATGCTGGGGACCAACGTTGTTGACGTAGCGTCCGATCAACCAGCCATTGATGTAGATCAGCGCCTGGTAATTCGCTGCATCCTTTCCTGGGCCGGGGCCGCCGATCTGGAGGTCAACCGGAACATAGGCTATTTTTGGCAGGTGCAGGGAGAAGTGAGTGCGATACCAGCCGATGCCGGGAGACACTCCGCGAGCGGACCAATGGTCCGGCAGCTTGACCGGCTTCCACGATTTGTCCGGGTAGCCGGGGAGGTTCCAGCCGTGGTTGGATCCGTACAACCCGGCTGCATTCATGATTCCGCGCACCTGATCCTGCAGAACCATGCCGCCTTTCACGCCCATCATCTTCCAAGTGATCGGCTGGTTACCCCCGATGAGGGATGCACTGTAAACGCCAGCCCGATAACCTGTGGGACCTTCCGGGTTGCCGACGTTTTCCACCAGCACGGCGATTACGTTGTCTTTGCCAGCGCGCAGCGCTTTCGGGGGGAAGTTAAAGGTATGTGTTTGCACACGCACAGCGTTCGCGGAGCCCAGGAAGACTCCATTGAACCAGACCGAGTATGCGCCTGTCCCTCCTTCGGCGTCGACGGTGAGTGAGATGCCGGTTTCGCTCTGGTTGGCGGTGAAGTGTCCGCGGTACCATACGAAGCCGTGGCCGTATCCATAGTCTGTTGCGTCCAGAACGGGACCAGTGGCGTTCACTACTCTGGGATCCGTTGATGTGGGATGGTCTGCGAGCGTCCATGAGCTGTCGTCGTAGCCGGGCTGCGCTTCCGGAGCGCCGGTTCTGAATCGCCAGCCGGTCAGTTCGGGGAGGTGGACCGGAGCGGGTGCAGGCAAGGTTCCGCGCAATGCGCCGTCCTTGCCGCGAGTGACTGCCACCGCGTGGTGATCCCATTGGACTGCTTTGATCGACGGAGGAGCCCACACCGCCAGGCGTCCTGGCCTGGATGTGTCTCCTGTGATCGCCAGTGATTTTCCGGTGGAAGACGCGGAGCGCACGAGGTAGCCGCCCTCGACCAGCACCGGCCCGGATGCTGTTTGCTCCGGCCAGAATTGCTCGGCGGTGTCTGTGTCCGTGAGCAGCAGGAGTAACCGAGGTCGCCCTCCGCCGGAGATGGCCACCTCGGCTAGACCGTGGTGGCGATAATCCAGCCGTAGATTTCGATGGGCTGCATCCCACTTGGTTGTGACTGAGCCGGATATTACAGTCACCCTTGGCCGGCTCTTGTACTGCAGCACGGTTTCTCCGTCTGTGCCAGCGGGACCGTACATCAGGGCGATTGCGCGATTACCGATGAGTTCCTGAGAGGCGAGTTCCGAGGTTGAATAGACCAGGAATTGGCCGTCAAATTCGTAGCCTGCGAGCAGCATCTTTGCATCGCGTCCTGGTAGGGTGATATCACCGCTTTGGGGCACGACCGGGTAATGGACTCCGCCAACGGTGAGCGTCAAATGCGTGCTGACGGTGGCGGTCGAAGGCGCGTTTACCTGCCTCAGGTAGAGGAACTGAGTTTTGGTCTGAGGATTTTGCCGGGCGATGATTTTGATCGCGGGATTGCTGCTTGTGGGCGCGGGTTCACTCGATGTGTACGTGAGTGGGGCTACCGAAGTCTCAAAGTTATTAATGAGTTTGTTTTCTCCGTACTTGGAGCCGACGATGGTATTGGGGTGAGCCGGTGTGCCGATTTCTCCTGTTTCCGCGATTGCCGCGCCGTAATCATACGAGGTATATAAGCCGGGAGACGGCAGCCAGCCCCAGTTGGTGCCGCCGACGCCCATGTAGATGGACTGCATGGTGGCGCCCTGGGCGATGTTGTTTTTGTAGTAGACGTTCTCGAAGTCCGGGCCCGTCAACTGGTAGCAATCTGCGTAGCCGGGTCCGCCCCAGCGGTCAAACGAACCACCCTGGAACTCGGGCAGAAAAATCGGCATTCCTTTGTAGCGTGGGTATCCATATGGATTGCCGAATCTGTGGACGAGAGCGCATTTGAACGCGACCGGATAATGGTCAGTGCCGCTGATATTGACAGCCCCCAGACCTGTGGCGAACGCCTGATTACGGCCAGCCTGATTGAAGGTGAAGGGCACATGAATACCATCCGCACGGGCCTGATGCTCGAGATCGGCCATGTATTGATCGGCTGGTTTGCCCTGGCCTCCGTATTCGTTTTCGATCTGGTAGAGGATGACGTCTCCGCCCCGAGTGATCTGGTGGGCGGCAATGATTGGATCGATCTCGGAGTACCATTGCAGCGCAGCCGACAGATATGGCTCGGTATCACCGCGGTAGTAGGGCATGATATTGCCGTGATGGATGGTCAGCACCCATGTGGGGATACCGCCGCCGTCGGTTTCGGCGTTGATGTATGGCCCAGGTCGAGCGATTACGTAGAGCCCGACCTGCTGCGTCATGTTCAGGAACTTATTGACATTGCGTATGCCGGAGAAGTTGTAAACTCCCGGCGAAGGGGAGTGGAAGTCCCAGTCGAAGTAGACGGTGACCGCGTTGTATCCATCGGCCTTCATTTTTTCGAGCCGGTCGAGCCAGAGGCTTGGCGATGGGGTTCGCCAGGGATCGAACTCCCCGGAGGTGATGAATACCCGCTTTCCACCGATGATCATCGAGTGAGAGTCGTAAGTGACTTGCCGGGGCTTGCCGCGCAACACTTGGCCCGGCGGCGGGACTGGCCTTGGCGTGACCTGGTTTGAGTGCGCGGCATCACTTGCGGGACCGCTTGTGGTGTTAGCTCTGACCGAGAAGGTGTACGAGATTCCGTTCGACAAGCCGTCGATGATCGCCCAGTCATTTGGCACCGCCGCGGTTACTTTTTGCCCGGAAGAAGATTTGACCGTGTAGCTGACGACCGAGCCTGCGCCACGTGCCGGCGGGCACCAGACCACGGTCACCTGGCGCGCTCCGGGAACTGCGCGCACCAGTTTGGGGGCGGTCACCCGGTGGGAATATGCAGCGGCCTCGCTGATCGCGGGGCATGATGCGTCACTGCCGGACGCGGTGACCTTGAGCGCTACTGTCTGACCCGACACGCCGGACCTTGTGCCGCCCCGCGCGACCGAGGGCAGAATCAGGAAGGCCAGTGCGCAAACAGCGATACCTATTGCGTAGGCGTGAGTCCAGGATCCGTCCGAAGTGAAATCACCAAGTGGAGGTGGAACCTTCTCGTCAGTGAGATCTTTCAAACCACGCAGGCTGCAGTCGCTCACTTCGCTCGCAAAACTGTCTACATTGGTTGTCACACTGTTCTCCTTGCGAGTGTCGCGCCGTGCCTGGATTCGGGGCGTTAGAGTGCAGCGGCCGATTGCTGGTGGAGTTTTCCAGAAAATCGCTAATTTCGCACACCGCGTATACGCTAGCACGGAGCAGATGCGATCAACAAGAAATCTATTTACCCTTTGAAACTGGTCAGACCATGTAATCAAAATCGATGGAAACGTCCAAGGTTCCCAAGCGCCAGAGTTCAATCTATGAGCATAAAAATACGCTGAATCGGATCCACAATCCGAATTCCAATTTTTATGTCTGAGTATCGCAAAGCTGATTTGTAAGACTTGAGGGATAGATGTATGGTCCAACCACTCTCAGCGTGGCCCGTGACAGTCGCGCGCACAAAATAGATTACATGAGCATCTATAGGGCTGATCGGTCTCTGTCAGAAAAATGGAAAGCCGAGCATTTACATGCTTGAAACGAGCGTAATCGTGTTTCAACCTGTTCGATTGGTTTTCGTTCTGGGCTGAAAAGGGGTAAGTACAAGACGCTGCTGTACTTTGGATGAGAATGCAGGAATCATTTGCTGCGGACAGAGCGACCATGGTCGGCACTCGCTGCTCAAAACATTTGACAAGTCATCTTCTGGACAATTAGCCTTCGGAAGTTTTAATTGCAATAGGTAAATTATTTGCTTAAAGCGAAAAGGCTTGCAGTTAGGCATTCCGCACTTTAGCGAGGGCGTCCGTCGCTGCCCCAAAAAAATCAAGCCGCACAAAGGCGGGCAGCGGACACAAAAGATGAGAATGGAAAATTCCTTCCATCAACAAGGAGATCAAGATGATAGGTTCGGCCAGCCAGACGTATAGTTGTCAAACGTTTTTAGAAGCGAAAACAAGGCTAGCAAAGTGCTGTATTTTCTCCAGGCTCTTCTCGCTGTTCTGTGTCTGTTCCTTGATTTTCCCGGTAGCAAGCCTTGCGCAAACCATGGGCAGTGGATCAATTCAGGGCACAGTTACAGATCCAACCGGGGCCGTGGTGCCACACGCGATGGTTATCGCCGTAGATACCCAGACCGGGACGAGGACCACGGTTGAGACGACGAAGTCCGGTCTCTATGCTCTGCCGAATCTGAATCCGGCGAAGTATCGTGTGACAGTAAGGGCCCAGGGATTCCAGAAAACGATTCAAAATAACGTCACGGTTACCGCGTTCGCCACTGTCGGGTTGAATTTGCAGTTGAAAGTCGGTCGTTCCGACCAGACGGTTGTCGTGAGCGCACTTCCACCTCAGATCGACACTCAGAACGGAATGCTGGAAACGGAAATACCGCACCAGGTTTACAGTTCTTTGCCGATCGCGATGAGTAATGGTCCGAAAAGCCCGCTGGGCTTTGTGAACTTGGCTCCCGGCGTTTCGAGCGGAGGCAATGCCACGTTTGATTTGAACGGCGGGGCCGGTGAAGCTTCAGGTTTATACACAAATGGAATGTCGGATGCAGAAATCCTGATCGGGGGCGACCTAAGGCCGATCACCGGCAATACTCCGATACAGGCAGTGAGCGACTTTCAGGTGATCACCAGCGGAGTTCCTGCTTACTACAGCGGCGATGGCGTGGTGAACATTGTGGTGAAATCGGGCTCGAATCGTTTTCATGGTACTGCTTATGAAAATGTTCGCAACACCGTATTTGATGCCGCAGGCTATTTTTCAACGTCAACGCCGGTCGAGCATCAGAATGAGTATGGCATCGACGTGGGTGGTCCGATCATCAAGAAGCGAATGTTCTTCTTTTTCAACTTCGACGGCTACAAGCTCTATAGCGGATTGAATCCAGTCTTCTACACCATCCCTACCCTGGCAGAGCGCCAAGGCGATTTCAGCGCGTACCCTGAACCCATCTATGATCCGTCGACGACAACTTGCGCCAAGGGAAAATGTACGCGGACTCAGTTTCCGGGGAATATTATTCCGCCGAATCTTATCTCGCCCATTTCCAAGTTTCTGCAGGCTACACTTCCTGCGCCAATCAATTCTTCCCTGGTGGACAACTATCTAGGTACCGAAAACTTCGGTAACAACCATAATTTATTTGTGGGTAGACTGGACGACTCGATCACCAAATCAAACCATATGAGTTTTCTGGCCGAGGCGGGGATCTTGACTGGCGTTGGCGCCCCATACAATGGCGGCCCAGTGTTACCGCTTCCTTACACAAACGGAAGGTATTCCGACTCATACACCAGCTTGTACCAGGCAAAAGACACCCAGACAATTACCTCCAACTTGATTAATACGTTTGGCTATCAGTTCAATCGTTTCCAAAACAGTCTTCAAAACCCAACACTTGCAGGCAACTGGCCCGTGAAAGTCGGATTGACCGGCATGCCGAGTGGCGAAGCCAGCGAAGCCTTTCCTCCGGTGAATTTTATCGGACCAAACTCTCCGACTTCCTGGGCGACGAATAACTTTTCGGCAACCAGGGCCTTTGATAACTATACGAACGAGTTTCAGGATAACGTGCAGTGGGTGCATGGAAATCAGGACTATACATTCGGCGGTGAGATGCAGTTGCAAGCCTCTAATGATACGACTCCGAATGCCATCACTTTGAACGGATTCGCCAATCTGACAACCTCGAACTATCAGAGCAATGGTTTGATTTCACGAACGCTTGGAAGTGCCTATGCAAGCTATCTGCTTGGAGACCTCTCCAATGCGTCGTTATACGATACGACTGTTCCCGTCGTATATGGGCGATTCAGTAACTATGCCCTTTATGGGCAAGATAATTGGCGAGCAACTTCCAAGCTGAACATCAACCTTGGGTTCCGTTGGGCTGTGATTAAGCCATTTACGGAAGCGCACGACAATCTCTCCTACTTCAACCCGAACATCCCCAACCCTGCCGTAGATAACTTTAATGGGGCGCTGCAATTTGCCGGAAACGGTCCGTTTAGCTGCCATTGCAACACGCCAGTTGTGACGCGCCACCTTAATTTTGAGCCTCGTGTTGGGTTTGCCTTCAATCCTAGGCACGGAACTGTATTTCGTGGCTCCTACAGCATCATGAACTTCAAGTCCGCGGCCCTCGGAGGAACCACTCCGAACTATGGGCAGTTGGGTTATTCGTCCAACGCTAATTTTTCGCCACAGAATGTTAATGGTGGTTCCTCATTCAACTGGCAGAATGGTTATCCTTCCTATATCCATCCACCGTTTTTTCAGCCGACTCTGAATACCGGCTTTAACACTACGACAGGAGCAAATGCAGGCGGGGTTAGTTATGCAGATCCTTTGCATGCGGGCTATCCCTCGTACACGGAATTCTGGAACCTTACGGTCCAGCAGCAGGTTTCGCCCTCAACTGCCTTTTCTATCAGCTATACAGGGAGTTCGAGTCATCGCCTTGCTTTGCGCAGCGGATACGGCAAATATTCCAATCAGTTGAATCCCAAATATTTGGTGCTAGGAGGGCTTCTGAATCTGCCGGCTAATACCTCGAACATAGCTGCGGCGAATGCTATCGTGCCGGGTATCACTTTGCCGTATGCCAATTTTGAGGGATCGATTGGGCAGATGCTGCGGCCATTTCCACAGTATGCAGGTATCGACGATCAGATCGCTGCTTACGGCCGAGGTCATTATGACGCTCTGCAAGTTGTGGCGGAGCATCGTATGAGCAACGGATTTTTCTTCCACATTGCTTATACGTGGAACAGGGAAATCAATGACGCTGGAGGCCAACACGCAAGGCCGGACGACGCGCAGCCGACGAGAAATGCTTATGATCCCAACCTGGATCGTACAGTCAGCAGTGCCCCAACACAGGTATTCAGCGCTGCATTGAGCTATGTGCTTCCGATCGGCCAGGGGAAATTGCTGTCCTTCCATAGTCACGCAATTAACAGCCTTTTGGGCAACTGGAGTCTATCGGTCATCACGCAATATCAAAATGGCGGATTTCTCGGGCCATTCGGAGCAATTTGCGATTTGGCGACTGCAGGTAGCTGTTATGCGGATTACCAGCCAGGCTTTACCGGTCCAGTAAGGATTAACGGAGCATGGGGAAAGGGTGATACTGTGTCAGATATTACCGTTCCGTATATCAGCGTAGATGCATTTAAACAGCAGACTACCCCATTTACCTATGGCACAACTCCGAGGCATGGCGCGTATGGCCTCAGAGGTCCCGGGAGTGCAAACGAAAGCGTCGCCCTCGACAAGACATTCCCGATAGGGAAGCGGACCTCATTGCGACTTCGGGCAGATGCCTTCAATGTGTTTAATCGGACAGTATTCGGCAAAATTAATACAACTGTAAACAACGCAGATTTCGGCAGGATAGGTGGTCAGGTTAATAGCCCGCGGCAGTTGCAGTTTGAAGCGTATCTTAACTTCTAACTTATTCCATGGGTGCCTGTTCAGAGTAAGCCTTGGGCAGGCATTCCATTCATTATCAGAGACTGTCTGACGCCGATAGAAGTTGCAGTCAGACAAAGTAGATCGTTTGTTGCTATCGGCAAAGAAGGCTAGAGCTTGCCGGCAAAAAGTCAACGCGATAAAGAGGTAAACCATGAGTGTGCGATGACGGACCATGCTGAAAGGAATGGGTGGTGCTTTATCAGCCGCAGGACTGAATGCGAAAATGGCGCTGGCCTCAACGGGAAAGAGTCAGCCACCGAATGTTGTATTCATCATTGTGAATGAAGTGGAGAGCACAAGCCCTGGGTTGCATGGGCAATTGGGAAATCGATACTCCGAATCTGGACAAACTGGCGGCAGAAGGGATGCTGATGCGTCATACCTTGGTAAACACCCCGGTATGACGCTCAATGGTATGGCTTGGAAGTTTTCAATGAATTGTGTTCCGGATCAGGGAGATTACTAGTGAAGGCAGTGAGAGGGTTTTTAATCTTTATGCTTGCCAGTAGCGCGTTGGCGAGCACCCGCCACAGTGCAATGCCGACTCATCTACCTCCTGTGGGAGTAGTCAGCAATCCCACCCTGCACCAGTTCAACATCACAAGTCATGGAGCAACTCTTGGTGTCAGTGATACGGGCGGTGGATATGCGAACTACTTGAATCTGGGTAATGGCAAAAATTTAATTGCAGCGGCCTATGGAAGGGGCTGGCAGCCATCCATACGCGATAACCTGCACGGCGGACTCTATAACCCGACGCAGGCCGGGGTTAACGATCCGGCCGGCACTCCGGTGCATCTCAGCATCGGTCCCTCGACAAATGGCCCGGGGCAGAGGGTTGATATACATACCTTTGCCATGCCCTTGTTTCTAAACCCAGGATTTAATTTTGCCTTACCTCCCTGGATGCATTTTCCGCCGGGAACGAAGGACACGGATGGTCTGCATGACGGCAACGTGCCGTTGCAGGAACAAGTGCGAAGCGAGTTTAACTTTTCCGGTTTTTATGAGGATGCTTCCGGACTGGCGGATAGCAAGATTCCGGTTTTTCAATTTCAATTTGCTATGACCTATGCGAGGAATCCCGGCAAGGAGCAGGTGTGGAAGTCGGGGATGCCTTACAGCGCGATTTACCAGTTTGGACCAAAAGCAAGAAAGGCGGATGGTGCTCCCGTTTTGCAGCCTGCAGCGCGGCAACGCATCGGCGGTGTTCATTTTCCAGCGCGCATGGCTACGGATACGGACCTCTCCAAGGGGCTTTTGAATGCCGGGCTTCGCATCGTATACAGTGCCGGCTACCACACCTTGATGTGGTTGAATGTGCGCGGCGAATGGCAGTCTGTCTCGATGGATCGGCAAAGGAAGGTGAGTTTTCCGATTTACGTGAAAGGCGGACCTAAGAGATTTCAGTCTTTTGCATTGCTGGTGAAGGGCAGCAACCCTGCAAAATCTCCGGCGATCGGTTTGTATGTTCCACAGTCGAGCGCAATCAACGCGCAGCAGATTCTGGGGATTGATATGAAGACGGGGAAGCGCGTATACACGGAGGATCGGCGTGTGTCTTGGGTAATGAGCGCGAATCGATGGGGGCCAGCGGATCCGAAAAGTAAAGCCATTAGAACGTACCGCGTGAATGGTATACCGATTGAGAATCACTTTACCATTCTCCGTCCGGGTCTACGTTTTACCGGCTTGTTGGCGCCTTCTCATGCTCTTCCCGGTGTGGAGGAGAGGATTCGCTGTGAAGAATTTGTGCTGATTGGAACTCCGAATCAAATTCGTATGGCGGTAGACGAAATCCGGGCAAAGTTGAAGAGCGAGGCAAGTGCAGGCAATGGAGCGAAATAGCTTTGGATTGGGGTTTTGACAAATCCTGGAACAGGAAGACCGTCTTGTTTTCCTGAGAACTAAAGCAATTCTGTCCAAGTTTCAGGGAGATAGGTTAACCGTGGAACCACAAGTCCACTAACAATTGGAGCAGAGGATGGGCAAACACACGCGTAGGGGATTTCTTGAGCTACTAGGCAAAGGGGCTGCTCTGAGTGGCGCGGCTAAACTTTCACCGCAGTATGCTCAAACAACGTCGCCATGGAGGAAGACTTCCAATTCCAAAGTGACGGTACTGACGCGAGACGAGTTGTTGGACGGTTGGGTCAATACCGATCGAACCTACCGGCCACATACGCGATGGTGGTGGCCGGGCAATGCAGTCACCAAGGATGGCATTCGGTGGGAACTGGACCAGATGCATCAGCAGGGTCTCGGTGGCGTTGAGTTGATGACTCCATGGCGGATGTATGCGGATGGCAATATCGATTACTTATCCAAAGAGCATCTGGATTTGATTGCGTTTACGATCCGCGAAGCCGGCAAGAGGGATATGGAAGTTGCTTTCAGCTTCTGCCCGGGCTGGAAGTTTGGTGGATTCTGGGTCCCTCCGACGCAAAGGAGCAAGGTGCTGGGACAAGGCTGGAAGGACGTGCACGGACCCGCTACTTATAAGGATGAGCTGCCAGAATACAAGCCGCAGGCGGAAGGTGAACTAAGCCCAGACTTTGTTTCGGATGCTCCGGATGAAAACAAAATCGTTGCTGTCGTTGCAGCCAAAGTCAATGGGGATGCACTAGACGGAGCGTCGCTGGTGGATTTGACGCATCTGGTGCAAGGGAACAGAATCGACTGGCAGGTTCCTGAAGGCACGTGGCGGCTGATGACGTATCGGCTGAAATACACCGGGGAACTGTGTGCGACGACGGAGAATTTTCCACGTAAGCAGTGGGTATTGGATCACTTCAGCGCGGAAGCGGTGCGGAATTATTGCCAGTACCTGGGCGGCAAGCTTTATGAGTCCTGCGGGTTGGAATTTGGGAATTTACTCGACACATTGTTTTCTGACAGTTTCGAGGTCATGGTCTTTCCAGGCTCGATCCATTGGAGCAATGCCGCACTACAGGAGTTTAAGCGCTACAAGGGATATGACCTGACCCAGTACCTGCCCGCTATCTGGTGGAATATCGGTGAACTGACCCCGAAGATCCGTTATGACGTGAACGATTTTCTGGGATGGCTAGGTATTCAAGCCTTCTTCAAGCCGTTTATCGAGTGGGGTAAAGAGCACAATATCGATGCCCGCATACAGCCGTACTACAGGTTTACAGAGGAGCTGATTCATGGGGCGGGCCTTGCCCCGAGGCCGGAGATGGAGGTGACGACTCCCAACTTTACTGTGGAAATGAATCCACGGAAATCTGTCGCTGCAGGCGGGCATCTTTATGGCCGGAAGATCATTTCGGCAGAAGCCTATACGTTCCTGCATCCGCAGCGCTACCGTAACACACTCGAAGAGATGAAGATCGCTTCGGATGCTTTTATGAGAGATGGAGCAACGCAGTTATACAATCACGGCTACGTGTACTCGCCGGAGATGCATGTTGCGCCATCTCGGGACGTACCCTGGGCAGACAGAATCAGCCACTGGAATACATGGTGGAAGGACTATCACCATTTAACTGCATATCTGACGAGATGCTGTTACCTGTTGCGACAAGGTAGTTTTGTCGGTGATGTTCTGGTGTACTCTCCGCAGGCAAATGTCTGGACTGAAAAAGTACTTTTTAACAATGATCCGCGCGTCATGCCTTATGGAAATGTGGGGCAAATACTTGTGGCCAACGGTTACGATTTCGACCCGGTGAATGATGATGTTCTGCAAAATCATATTCAGATTAAGGATGGTCAATTCCATATACAGGGCATGCAGTATCGCTTCCTGATTCTTCCTTCCACGGCCGCAGTCCCAGTGGAGACGATGGAGGTTGTTCGTAAATTTGTTTTCAGTGGAGGGGTGGTCATTGCCCTGGGTGAGCAGCCCGCTGTCTCTGTCGGGCTTACCGATCATGAGCGGAATGATGAACGGGTGCGGCACATTTCTGAAGAGCTGTTTGGACCGAGCGGACAGGGAAAGAGCTACCCCCAGGGTGGAAGGACCTATACGATTCCGGATTACGAAATCCCAAGCTATGACGCGGAGGAGAAGGGTTTTCATCCGACGGAAGCTCCCTTGGTGCCCGAATATTCTGTAAAGGATGTGAAGGAGTGTCTGAGCGGTGGCGGTAGCTCGCCAACAATTGAGATGAAACCGCCTGAGCGTGCGATGATCCACGCAATCAATACACATTTACGGCCGGATTTTGCTATTCGGGGCAATCTGACCAGTGCGGGTTTGACCTTTATTCATCGCAAGATCGGCGATTGTGATTTATATTTCGTCACCAATCTGTCTCCAGATACTGTCGAAACTGTTATCTCATTTCGGGCTCCTGGGAAAACCCCGGAAGTCTGGGAACCGATGACGGGGGCGATATCTCCTGTGTATGTGTATTCGCCTAAGTCCGATTGCGTTGAGGTTCCAGTTAAGTTTCTGCCCTATGGGTCCAGGTTCTACTTGTTCAGGCCTGGCACGGCAGGGGTTCGTTTGAGCGAATCGACACTCGCAGAAGTACGCAGTCTCAACCATGGTGAACTGATAGGTATATCAAGCAGCAATAGTCATGTGAAGATAAGTGTACTTGATGGAAATCGCAGGATCACAGGGAGGGCCGTGGTAAAAGGGCTCCCGACTCCGCATGCGATTGCAGGTATCTGGAAGATGGAACTGGAAGGCTACCGGTTCGAAAGATTCGTGGAGGAAATGCAAGAGCTGAAATCCTGGACAGACAATCCAAGGGCAAAAATGTTTTCAGGAACAGGGCAATATAGTTTGAGCTTTGAGGTGCCCAAGGATTTTCTGGAAATAGAAACCGAGGTATTTCTCGATCTTGGTGTCGTCGGCAATGTTGCCGCCCTGGAGGTGAACGGCCGGCTGGCCGGTGTTGTGTGGATGAGGCCATACACGCTGCATGTTACTAAGTTGCTGCGGGCTGGAATGAATCAGCTGAATGTCCGTGTGACCAACACTTTAATTAACTACGTGTCGCAACTTGAGAAGCTGCCCGGGGTTCCCGCGACGTTGGTTCCGCATTACGGGAAAACCACCGACATATATAAATCAGGAGCCCTTGAATGGCTTCATCGTGAGAAAAACTTCAGCCCACTGCCTCCGTCCGGGCTACTGGGGCCAGTAACCTTATTTGCCCGCAAACGGGTCACAGTGAAGCTAAGTTAGTTGCGGCCGTTTTGTCAGTATCTTTCGTTCCACATTTGTATTTACTGAAAGGAGTTTACTGGCAATGCAGGATAGAAATCATCAGAGACAGGGAGATACCAATGACAAACAGTAGTGAAAATAAAATGAAAGTGCGAGCATTTACTTTAAGTATATTGATGCTCTTCGTATCTACGGGAGTACAGGCTCGAGCCTACAACAGGCATTATCCACCTCCGCCGGCGAAGAAAAATGTCACCATCTCCAATGGTGGACTTTCTGTTACATTCAATATTGCCTGGGGCGCTGTCGTGGTAGCGGTCAAGAATCGCAATATCGCGCATGGACTGAACCTGGTGGATACGCACGATGTAGGACGCGAACTGCAGGTCGATCAGTTTTTAGAATTGACAAAGGACGATCATCGCAGCCTGATCATTAACCCTACTCAGGCGGGTGCTCAAGGACATCAGAGGTTTTATCAGCACCCTAACGGAATTAAGCATCCCGAGACGGGTAGCAAGGTCGTGAAGTGGAAGGCGGGCCAGAGCCATTTCCATGCGATTATTCATCCGCTGGACTACGACACCGGAAAGCCGACGAACTGGGTATATGTAGAGGACGTACAGATTGACTCCAAAGGGGTCGCTCATTTTCATTTCACCTTCTATAACCACGAGTCAAAGACTTACCTGATGAATTCGGAAGTGCCCACGCTTTATTCGGACTGGACCGATGCATTTCTATATCCTCTGGTTTCTCCGTACGGACCCGCTGGCAAAACTCTTTGTAGTCAAGTGGGTGCGAAATGGCCGGTCAGAATGGTACATGCAGACCACTGGCCTGGAGGTCACCTGAAATCCAAGGGGTGGATCGCCAACATCGATACCAAAGATAACATCGGCATTTTCTACACCACGCCGGTGGGTTTGTCGGAAACATACGGTGTATTTCCAACGGCTGCATTTCGTGGCAAAAATCCACTCGGCAAAACAAATGTAGCGGTTGGACACCAGACCTCGTATCGAGGAGAGATTTATTCCATTGATTTTTCTGTGCTGGTGAGTACGCCGAAACTAGGGCCGACGCTCATTTCCAGGCAGCCTGCGGCGGTGCTTACGGTTATACGCAACCAACCACCAGCGGTATCAGGAAGAAAGTAAGTGACTCTACGATCCAATAGCGATCTGCTCGGAAAGGATCCCCGCAAAGCTCCTACCAGAAAGTAAGCGCGGGACTCCCAGAATCGACGAATACACAGCTACGGAAGGAATATAGGTATCTTATGACGATCAAGGCGAAGAGTTCCCTTGAGATGGACAGGCGTGAGTTTGTGAAGAGCCTGGGCGCAGCGACTGCAGTTTCGGCATCGTCTTTTTCATCTAGGTCGAATCGAAATAAATCTCCCAATGTCATCCTGATGATCTGCGATGATCTGGGATCAGCGGACTTAGGTTGCTATGGTTCGAATCTTCCCACGCCAAATCTGGATCGGTTGGCTGGAGAAGGAGCGCAAATGATGCGCTGTAATACGGCACATCCTATCTGTTCGGCGGCCAGGGCTGCTTTGTTGACAGGTCGTTACGCTCCCCGAAGCAATACAAGGTCGGTGTATTTTCCCCAAGATAAGGACGGTATGAACCTGGACGAAACGACGCTGGCGAATCTGTTTCATGATAAGGGGTATCGCACACAGGCCATCGGGAAGTGGCATTTGGGCAGTGAGCCGCAGTATTTACCCACGAGTAGGGGATTTGACCATTATTATGGGGTGCCCTGGAGCGTGGACATGCACCCGCTTCCTTTGATTGTGGATAAAGAAATTATAGAGCCGAACACGGACCGGCTGACGCTGACTCCGCGCTACACGATGGAAGCTCTCAAGTTTCTGGAGCAGCCTTCGGATGATCCATTTTTCCTCTACCTGGCTTACTCGTATCCGCATAATCCAGCTGCTGCCTCCAAAAAGTTTCAAGGCCGTTCCGGTTTTGCCGAGTATGGCGATGCCGTGGAGGAGATTGACTGGAGCGTGAGAGAAATCATGAAATCACTGGAACGCATCGGCCAGGTGGATAACACGATTGTGATCTTCACCGGCGACCACGGACCGTGGTTCCAGGGCAGTCCAGGGGAGCTGCGCGGGCGCAAGGGATCGAGCTTTGAGGGCGGCAGTCGTATTCCGATGCTGATGCGTTGGCCTGGGCATATTCCCGCAGGCCACAAGGTAGACGGCTGGATGATGAACATGGACGTTTTTCCGACGTTGGGGAAATGGTGCGGACTGGAGGAGCCGCGTCTGCCGCTGGATGGTGTCAACGTTTCGGATCTGATCGTGGGGAAACGTGCCGAGGTTGAACGAAAGCCAATCATATACTTCAGCATTAGCGGTACGGGTTACGATTACGTACCTCAGTGCATTCGATCCGGAAACTGGAAGATGCGCATCGCGCAGTACACGCGCGAGATTTATGTGCTGCAAAACATGGGTCCTACCTATATGTTGCCCAAACCGGAATTGTATCGTCTGGATCTGGATCCAACAGAAAGCTATGACATTGCGACCTATCATCGAGAGAAGCTGGAAGCCTTGCATTCACATCTTGATCCAATGATGGCTACTTTCCCTGAGCGGGTGCAAAATGTCTACACGGAGCTACGACACAGGGTTGGAACCAATCACACGCCTCCTGCGGCTGCTCCATTTATCCCGAAGGCGGATAAAGAGAAAATCCTTCAACGCGAATGGCGCGCAATGAGTAAGACTAAGGCAAGGTGAAATAGGAATGACCTGTTGAACGGCGCTGGGCGTGACGGTGGCTTCCATGGCGCCACCCGCTTTTGCCGGTAAACCGATAGCGCATATGGAGAACAGAACGGGTAGTGGCAAGCGAGGCCTGCGCGTGGGCAAGCAGCGCGTGCAGCGGCTGATGCAGGAGTATGGTATCCGTGCGCGCGGCACGCGGCGCTTCCGTGATGTCCTCGACGCGGCGCACGCTCGCGCCCGCCAAGTACATCTCGATCAGCGCCTCTTCGACCGATGACTCGCGCCGACGATAACGTTCAATGATCGCCGTTTCAAAGTACGCGTTCGTGCAAAGCCATGATTGACGGGTCTGTTGCAGGCGGGATAGGCTATATAGCCAGATTGGCGGCGTAGGCAGCTGGGGTGAGGCCGGCCAGCGCTTGGATAGAGCGATCAGCCAGCTCGGGCAGCATGTCTGCCAGGTACTGGCGAACGGGGATGCCCAGCTTGCGGCATCTCTCGACGATCGAGAAGAGAGCTGCGATCTTCGGCCCGGCTTCTTTGCTTCCCACATGCAGCCAGTTACGCCTTCCGATTGCAATTGGCCTCATTGAATTTTCGGCCCAGTTCGTCGATAGTTCGACGACTGGATGCTTGTGAAGGGCCTAGTTTTCCTGTACCAAGTCTGATGTTAGTCCGCGGCTGTTTTCGGTTTCAGCCAGTATGCGGCTAGCCGCATACTGGCTGGCGAACTCACTTGGTGTCCTGTCCGCGAGAGATGCGT
>JAKATU010000038.1 GCA_021818585.1 Acidobacteriota bacterium
GCTGACGGCCGTTGCCCGCCTTTGGGTAATACGGCTCAATCACCGCCTCCAGCTCCCGCCACGGAACCACCGACTCCATCAGGCTCAGAAACTCTTCCCGACGGCTCTTCCGAGAGTACTTCTCAAATCCCGACTGGCTCGACAACGTCTGCTGAAAATGCGCCTTACGCTTCATCCCTCTACTTTATTCGATTGCAATGCACACCGCAGACTTGTGCAGAGGTTCCCTAACGGTTACAACGTGTTCTACGGCGATGTTGCCAGATATGTGCAGCAGCACCCGACTGATTTCACTTTTAGTAGCGATCAGGGGGGCATCCTCTCGACTTTGGAATAGTCGAACACATTCCCGCATTTTACGTGATGAACTCGATTGACTTTACTCGCGGGATTCGATTGGTTGCGGGTCTACGGGCGGAAATTACAACCGATAACATCCACAACCTGACCTTTGATGCGAACGGCAATGCACCGCCGAACCACTTCAGCAATACCTACTACGATGTTTTGCCCAGCGTCGCACTGCGGCTTCCGGCGGGGCATCGGAGATTTGTGCGTGTGAATTATGCGCGCGGCATTTCTCGCCCGGAAGAAGTGAGCCTGGGGCAAGCCATCAGTTGGAGTGAGAACGGAAACGGCTCGTATAAGTACACAGCTTGACTGAACAATCCTGATCTTAAGGCGGAGGTCGGTGATGATATCGACCTTCAATATGATCACTATTTCAAAACCTTTGGCGTTTTTACGGCGGGATATTTTTTTAAGTATCTTTCGTCGCCGATTGTGACCGAGCAGAGCTTCCTGCCTAACTACCAGCCCCCGGGTTGACCTGCGGGTTCTTACCTTGTGAGTCAGCCCATCAATGCGGGCAGCGCATGGCTCAATGGCATTGAACTGCAGTGCTGGCAGCACTGGACCGGCCTACCTGGTTTTCTTGGCGGCCTTGGCATAGACGTCAACTACACCTATGAGACCTCGCGCATCAGCAGTATTGCGGGGCGAAGCGACCATCCACGTTTGCCGTCTGACGAGCCGAATAGCTTTAACATTGGGCCGACGTACAACCGTGGACCGCTCTCCATGCAGATGGCGATCAACTTCAACCAGGCAAGCATCTTTGCCTACCAATATACGGATGGCACTCCGGGAGGAATTAACGGCCGCTTGGCGACATCTACTTCTACAACCACACGCAGGTGGACGCGCAGGGCGGCTACAAGTTTGGCCACGGCCTGCAGTTGATTGTCTCGGCCTCGAACCTCAACGACGAAGAGTTCGGCTTCTACAACGGAAGCCGGCAGTATCCCATCCAGCGCGAGTTCTACCACCCCACTTACTTGTTCGGGCTGCGCTGGGTGCCAACTCGGTAGTCAGGCGGTAATTAATACAAGAGCAAACGAAGCGGCGCACCGGAATTCTGGTGCGCCATTTTACTTGGATTGGAGGGTCTTGGGCAGTGACCGAGTATGCTTTTTCTACTGTGAGCTTCCTTGTAACTGCGAGAGTTTCTTTTTCAGATCTTCCAGCTTCTGGCCGGCCTGGGCGAGTTTGCCCTGGGCGGTGAGGTTCTGGTAGTCTGCGAGATCCCGGGCTGCAGCTTCGATGAGGGTGCTGCGCTTGGACATGAGTTTTTCGGCAGCGGGAGTAACGGTGGCGGCCGTAGATGAGGGCGTGATGTTCTGGCTGGACGAGCCAGCAGTCGACTGCGTGAGCGAAGAGGGTTGTCCATAGAAGAGCGCGTTGAGAGCGGTCTGGAAGTCAGGTCCGTAGGCGAGTTTGTCCTGCAATGCGAGGACGACGAGGCGCAGCTCCGGCATGGGGCTTTGCTGCGCCTGGAGGTAGATGGGTTCGGCGTAGAGCAAAGCCTTGCCGCAGGGGATGACGAGCAGGCTACCGCGGATGACGTGGGAGCCCTGCTGGTTCCAGAGGGTGAGCTGGCCGGACAGCGCGGCGTTCTGGTCAATGCGCGCTTCAATCTGCATGGGTCCGTCGACGAGTTTTGTTTTGGGGAAGTCGTAAACCACGGCGTTGCCGTAGTTGGTTCCGTCGCTGCGGCCGGCGATCCAGCCTATGAGGTTGTTGCGGTTGGCGGGCGTGAAGGGAAGGATGGAGACGAATTCCACCTTCGATGAGCCGGGGAGCTTCATGAGGACGTAGTTCGGGTCCATGGTTTGTTCCTGCTGGTTGCCATCGCCGGTGGCTCGGAGCTCGGTAGCGACGGTCCAGAGGTCTTCGCGGTTGTAAAAGGTTTCCGGATCGCCCATGTGATAGAGGCCGTAGACCTGGGCCTGCTCGGCGAGCAGAAGTTCCGGATAGCGGATGTGACGGTGAAGATCGGGCGACATCTGTGAAGCGTCTTTGAAGAGCGATGGAAAGAGCCTTCGCCATGCTTTGATGATGGGGTCGTGCCGGTCAAACACATAGAAGGTGGTGGTGCCGTTGTAGGCATCGATGACGGCCTTGACGCTGTTGCGCAGGTAATTGATGTTGCTATCGCCGAACTGGTAATGGGCGGAGTCTGGATATGTGTTTGAACTCGTATATCCGTCCAGCATCCAGTAGAGATGGCCGTTGTCACCGAGTACGATGTAGGGGTCGGAGTCCCAGGTGAGGAATGGCGCCAGGTCGTGAACGCGGGTGATGATGTTGCGGCGCATGAGCAGGCGGCTTTTCGCTGTGATGTCGTCGCTGAAGGGAACCTTCCAGAGGTCGCCGCGGTCTGCGGAGATAAGTACACGGCGCAGCATGCCGCCGAGGACGATGCCGCCAGTTCCATCGTAATTATTGAAGTTATTGGCCTGGCCCTGCGGGTAGTTGAACTCTTTTTGGCGCGTGTTGACGTAGACGTCGGAGTTGGTGAGCTCGCCAAAGTAAATCTCCGGACGTGTGACCTTGAGGCTGGGGATGGTGCTATCGACGGGCATGTCGCTGAGGTAGAGGTTGGGCAGGCCCTCGGAGGTGAATCCGTTGACCGGATTCATGGTGATGCCGTAGCCGTGTGTATAGATGAGCTTTTCGTTGATCCAGTTGCGGCTGCTGACCGGGAGCTTGTTCAGGTTGAGTTCGCGGGGCGCGAGCATGACTTCGCGGAGGTTGCCGTTGATTCTGTAACGGTCGATGTCGATGTCAGGGAAGTCGTAGTAGGTGCGGATTTCCTGGATCTGACGGAGGGTGCTTTGGAGTGCGCGCCAGTCCCAGAGGCGAATGTTTTGAAGAGTGCCCTGGTTGTTGGCGGGGTCAGCGGCGTCGGGCGTGGTGACGGCGGGGAAGTGGTGACGGGTGATGCGGTCGAGGTCCCAGGCTTTGCGTGTCCACTGGATGTTCCATGCGATGTAGGGGCGTTCCTTGTCGAGCTGGTTGGGCTTGACGATGAAGCTGCCGACGTACCATCCGATGACCTGCACGACGAGAAAGCAGACCAGGGCGGGAACAATCGCTGCGATTAGGCGGGTGGGACGCGGCGAGTGAATCGCGTTGAAGGCGGCGATGCCGGCGCCGAGGAGCAGGGCCATGGCGACAATCAGCATGCCCATGATATTGACGTGCGCGTCTGTGTAATCCACACCGCTGAAGATGGTGTGCGTGCCAAGGAGCGTATTGAAGCGATCAAGATAAACCTGCGCCGCGACCATTAGAAGGAAGAATGCGAATGAGATGGAGAGCCCGCGCCAGGGCAGAGCGAAGCGCAGGTCGCTGTGTCCCCTGGCCGCAGTGCGCGTGCTGCTGGAGAGCAGGAGAAATCCGGCAGAGGCAAGCCCGGCCACGACGGCCAGGCTGAGGAGCCAACCGGCGAGGAACTCCCATGCGGGCAGGGTAAAGAGATAGAAGTTGAGCGGGCGGTGAAAGACGGGGTCGAACGGCGCGGCGGCCGGGGGCGCGTTGAGCCAGAGCGCGAAGGTGGGCCAATTGGCCATCATGGCGCTTCCGCTGGTGGCGGCGATCACCAGCGAGACAGCGACGCCGCCGATGCGCAGTGTGCGGCGCACGGGGATGCTGATGCGCTGATCACCGACCATAACTTCGCGGTCGTGCGGGAGATCGGCCTGATGCATTCTCCATAGCGTGAGGAACCACCCGTAAAGCAAAAGGAAGGTGGTGACGGAAAAGAATGCAAATGAGCCCCACTCAAGGCTCCAGCTTTTCCAGAAAACACCGCCATAGCCAAGAGCTTTGAACCAGAGCGCGTCGACATACCAGGAGAGCGCGGAGGAGCTGCCGAAAAGGATGACGACGACAACGAAGATAGCCAACAGGAGTGGAACATTCACGGAGCGCTTGTGCCGGTGAGCGTCGATGGTCTGGTGCACGAGGAGCCAACTTTCCGGGGCAGAAGTGTGAGCCTTAAGCCGCCCCTTATTTTACGCCGAGTGGAAAGTGAGGCAGGCCGATCAATGCGCGCAATCGATGGACCCGGCACCCGCGTCAGCTCCACAATCCGCCGCTTCTCCTCAGCCGTCCGATGAATCCGTTTCCCATGGCCGTCTCCACTCCCAACCTCTATCGCTTCGTTCACAAGCAAATCGTCAAGCACAACTCCGCTTACGTCTATCCCAAAAACTGACACAAGGGCAATCCAGAATGCCCTACAATCTCCCCTCCACCTCGCGCCTGGCCGCAGATTGACGAATCTCCGCCGTTCCATGAAAATAATGGAGTGTGGGCCTGTGGCGCAGTTGGGAGCGCGCTTCCATGGCATGGAAGAGGTCATCGGTTCGATCCCGATCAGGTCCACCAAATACAAAATAAAGGACTTACACTCCAAAAGTAAGCCTTAAAAATCCCCTCAAAAGCCACTTTTTAAGCAAGTTTTACGCAAGTACCTCATTCCTTTTTGCGCCAGCTTTCAAAGCCATACAGCATGAGCTGCCCCCCTCCGATTAGTCCACGGGGCATGAGAGTTCTCCGATAATGGGGTCCAGCAGTTGTGGGCCGACGAGGAGAACGGATGAAGAAGAGCCGGTACACAGAAGAGCAGATCGTGGGGATTCTGAAGGA
>JAKATU010000017.1 GCA_021818585.1 Acidobacteriota bacterium
AGCTGCCCGAGGGCACGGAGATGGTGATGCCGGGCGACAACATCGCGCTCGAGATCACGCTGCTGACCCCGGTGGCGATGGAGAAGGGCCTGCGCTTTGCGATCCGCGAAGGCGGACGCACGGTCGGAGCCGGCACCATCAGCGAGATTCTGGAGTAGTTATCCGGAGGAGTTATACGGGCTGGTCTCGAGCGCGAGCCTGAGACCAGCCACTTAAGATTGAACCAGTTGGCGGGATGTTAAATCCCGGGACTCAGGAAGATACGGACATGGTTGGACAGAGAATTCGCATCCGGTTGAAGGCTTACGACTATCGGGTGCTGGACACCTCGACAGGGGAGATTGTGGATACGGCCAAGCGCACGGGTGCGCAGGTTGCGGGTCCGATTCCCTTGCCTACGGTTAAGAACAAGTATTGCGTGCTTCGTTCGCCCCACGTGGACAAGAAGTCACGTGAGTCGTTCGAGATCCGCACGCACAAGCGGCTGATCGACATACTCGAACCGACCCAGCAGACGGTCGACGCGCTGATGCGCCTGGATCTGCCGGCCGGTGTGGACGTCGAGATCAAGGCGTTTGAGAAGTAAGTTGCCGGTTCGAGGCAGCTTGAAGAAATGAACGGAAGCAAGCCCGGCAGTGCGCTGCATGGCGGCGCATGATGAGGAGAGAAGATATGGCAGTTACGGGAATTCTGGGTAAGAAGATCGGCATGACCCAGGTGTTTGACGAGAAGGGTGAGGTCCACCCGGTCACGGTATTGCAGGCAGGGCCCTGCGTGATTACCCACCTGAAGACGGCTGCGAAGGATGGCTATGACGCCGCGCAGATTGGCCTAGTGGAGTTTGTGAAGGCCTCGAAGGTGACCAAGCCGATGGCGGGTCATTTTGCGAAGAGCGACGTGGCGCCGGTTCGACTGATAAAGGAAGTCGAAATGGAAGCCACCAAGACGAACGCCGATGGCGAAGCAGATGCGACAGTGAAGGCCGGTGACCGCGTGCTGGTCGACATCTTCGTCGATGAAAAGTTTGTGGACGTGATCGGAACGAGCAAGGGACGCGGGTTCTCCGGCGTGGTTCGCCGTCATGGATTCGGCGGCGGCCCAAAGTCGCACGGTCATATGTTCCAGGTGCAGGGCTCGATTGGCGCTTCGTCGTTTCCGTCACGCGTGTTTCCTGGGCAGCGTATGCCGGGCCACTACGGCACGGATCGCGTTACGGTTCGGAACCTGCGGATTCGCGGGATTGATCTGGACGAGAACCTGCTGCTGGTGGAGGGCGCAGTGCCGGGGCCGCGGGATGGCTATGTGCTGATATCTAAAGCAAAGGCTCCGCCGCGCGAGCGTCGCGGATTCTCGGGCGCGAGTACGGTCGATCCTCTGAAGGCTTCGAAGAAGGCAGCCGGCAAGAAGAAGTAGAGACTGCTGTTGTAAGCACGGGCGTTCCGGGATGCAAGGGAACGCGGTTAAGGCAAGATTTGGAAGCAGCCTAAGGCGAGAGTCGCCTGTTCGCTGCAAGAAGAGAAGACAATGGCAAACGTGGACGTTTTGGATCTCGGTGGAAAGAAAGTCGGCACGCTGGAGCTGGCCGATGAGCTTTTCGCGCCGAGCGAAGTGAATGATGCGCTGCTGTGGGAAGCGGTGAAACACTACCGCGCATCGCTGCGCCAGGGAACGCATGCCACCAAGAACCGAAAGTTGGTCTCCGGTTCGGGCAAGAAGCTTTGGAAGCAGAAGGGCACGGGCCGCGCTCGTATCGGTTCTGTGCGCTCGCCTCTGTGGCGGCATGGCGGCACGGTGCACGGACCTCAGCCCCGGTCGTATGACTATGCTTTCCCGAAGAAGAAGCTGCTGGGCGCGCTGCGTTCGGCGCTGGCGGCGAAGCTGGCCGACGGCAAGCTGACGGTGGTGGAGAGCCTGGAGCTGACCGAGCCGAAGACGAAGCTGTATCGCTCGGCGCTGGACAAGCTGGAGGCCAAGCGCAGCACGCTGCTGGTGGAGTCGAGCCAGTCGCTGACCGAGAACCTGGTGCTTGGCACCGGCAACCTCGCGAACGTGGAGCTGGTGCTCAACAGCGAAGTGCATCCGTATGATCTGCTGCGCTACGAGCGGGCGATCTTTTCACGGGCCGCGATTGAGAAGCTGCAGGAGTCGCTGAGAAAGACGGTGTCTAAGCGCAATACTGGGCGCAGAAAGGCTGAGGTGGCCTAATGCCTACGATGTATGACGTGATCCGGCGCCCTCTGATTACTGAGCGCGCACTGACGGTGAAGGAAGTAGAAAACACGCTGGTGTTTGAAGTGGCGGCGAAGGCGACGAAGACCGAAGTGAAGCAGGCTGTCGAGGCTCTGTTCAAGGTGAAGGTCGCCAACGTTCGCACCGCGAATTATGCGGGTAAGGAACGCCGTCGGGGTCAGTTCAGCGGGTATCGTCCGGACTGGAAGAAGGCGTATGTGCGCCTGGCGCCGGGACAAAAGATGCCGGAGTATGTGAACAGCCTGTAGGGGCAGCTTTCAGCTAACAGCTTTTAGCTATTAGCTGATGAAATTGCCGGGTAAGTTGAATTTTGAGTAGTTGGAACTAGCTGGAGCGGGTAAGAGAAGTAACACCGCGGAAGGCTGAAAGCTAAGAGCGAATTATGCCGATCAAGACATATCGACCAATCACGCCGACGCTTCGCTTTAAGACGACGCTGGTCAACGACGATATCACCACCGATAAGCCGCACAAGGCGCTTGTTGCGACGAAGGTGCGCACGGGCGGACGCCGCAATTCCGGCGACCTGACGATTCGTCACCATGGCGGTGGACACAAGAAGAAGCTTCGCCTGATCGACTTCAAACGCGATAAGTTCGGGATTCCGGGCCGCGTGGCGACGATTGAATATGATCCGAACCGTTCTTCGCGCATTGCTCTGATTCACTATGCCGATGGCGAAAAGCGTTACATTCTGCAGCCGATCGGGCTGAAGGTGGGCCAGGAGATCATGAGCGGACCGGAGGCGGATATTCTGGTGGGCAATGCGTTGCCGCTGCAGAATATTCCTGCCGGCACGACGGTGCACAACGTGGAGCTTCGTCCGGGCAAGGGCGCGCAGATGGTTCGCTCGGCCGGCGCTTCGGCGCAGCTGGTGGCCAAGGAAGGCGAGTACGCGTTGTTGAAGCTGCCTTCCGGCGAGACCCGCAAGGTGCTGATCAACTGCATGGCGACGGTTGGCCAGGTGGGCAACACCGATCATGAGAACGTGACGATCGGCAAGGCCGGCCGCAACCGCTGGAAGGGCATTCGCCCGACGAACCGCGGCGTAACGATGAATCCAGTGGATCACCCCCACGGCGGCGGCGAGGGCAAGACCTCGGGTGGCCGTCACCCGGTGACTCCGTGGGGCCAGCCGACGCGGGGCTACAAGACGCGTAATAACAAGCGGACGGATTCGTTTATTGTGAATCGCCGCGGCAAGAAGTAGTAAGGCAGCTTTTAGCTACTAGCTTTCAGCTTCTAGCTAGATTCCCGCCGCAGGAAGTGGAAATTCACGCTCTGAGAAAGAGCTAAAGGCTAACGGCTAGCAACTCATAGCAAAATGAGGTTTTGAATGGCACGGTCGACGAAAAAAGGTCCTTTCATTGACGGGCATCTGATGGTGAAGGTTGAAGCGATGAATCAGGCGAATGACCGCAAGGTGATCCGTACCTGGTCGCGCCGCTCGACGGTCCACCCGGATATGGTTGGGCACACGATTGCTGTACACAACGGGAAGAAGTTTGTTCCTGTGTATGTGACGGAAAACATGGTGGGTCATAAGCTGGGCGAATTTGCGCCGACGCGTACCTTCAAGGGTCATGCGGCGAAGAGCGAAGCGGGCGCGAAGGCTCGTTAAGAGAAGAGGAATCAGGGTAAGCCAATGCAACTGGATACAAAAGAATTCCGGGCCGAAGCGCGATTCCAGCGGGTATCTCCGCAAAAGGCGCGCCTGGTGCTCGAACTGATCAAGGGACGCCGCGTTGAAGAGGCTTTGCACACGGTTGCCTTTACGAAGAAGGCTGTAGCTCCGCTGGTGGAGAAGGTTTTGCGCTCCGCGCTGCAGAATGCGACCTACCTGAGTGAAGAGCAGGGTCTCGACGTGGACGTGGACAACCTTTATGTGAAGCAGGCGGTGGCGAACGAAGGACCGCGCATGAAGCGGATTCGTCCGGCTCCGATGGGACGGGCGTACCGTTACCAGCGCAGGCTGGCTCACATTGTGATTTCCGTGGCGGAACGCGCCAGCGGCGAGACGCCGGTGGAGAGTGCGGATGCCGGGCCGGTAGCAGCGAAGCCGGCGGCGAAGAAGGCTCCTGCGAAGAAGGCAGCAGCCAAGAAGACGGTCGCCAAGAAGGCGGCACCGCGGACGAAGAAGTCCGCTGAGACGAAGTAAAGGATCGAGGAGACTATGGGACAAAAAGTCCATCCTTACGGATTTCGACTGGGCGTGAACAAGCCGTGGCGCTCGCGCTGGTTTGTGGAGCGCGACTACGACAAGCTGCTGGTGGAAGACGTTCACCTGAAGCGGGAGCTGAAGGAGAAGCTGAAGTCGGCGGGCGTGAGCTCGGTGGAAGTGGAGCGTCCGGGCAACAAGCTTCGGCTGATCATCCGGACGGCTCGTCCGGGTATCATTATCGGCCGCAAGGGCACCGAGATCGAGAAGCTGAAGGCCGATCTGCAGAAGCGGACCAGTCGCGAAGTCTTCATCGACATCCTGGAAGTGAACAAGCCTGAGCTGGACGCGCAGCTGATCGCGGAGAACATCGCTCTGCAACTGGAAAAGCGCGTGGGCTTCCGCCGCGCGATGCGTAAGGCCGTGGATTCGGCGCTGCGTTTCGGCTGCAAAGGCATCAAGGTGCGCGTGTCTGGCCGCCTGAACGGGAACGAAATTGCCCGCTCGGAGTGGTACCTGCAGGGCCGCCTGCCGCTGCACACGCTGCGCGCGGACATTGATTACGGCTTTGCCGAAGCCCGGACCACGTACGGCGTGATTGGCGTGAAGACGTGGGTTTACCGCGGAGACATCTACCAGCAGCGCCGGCGTGAACCGCAGGCGACGGTTGGAACGACAGTATTTTAAGTAGCTGTTAGCCGCTAGCCGTTAGCTATTAGTTAGGACTAGCCGGAGAAGGCAGCTGCAATTCAGAAGGAATGAAGCTAGTGGCGAAAAGCTGGTAGCTGACAGCTAAAAGAGGGTTTCATCATGTTGATGCCAAAGAAAGTCAAGTATCGCAAGCAGCAGCGCGGCCGTATGCGCGGCAAGGCGTGGCGCGGCAGCGAGCTGTCGTTTGGCGATTTCGGGCTGAAGGTTCTGGAATGCGGATACATCACGGACCGTCAGATTGAAGCGAGCCGTATCGCGATGACGCGCCACATCAAGCGCGGCGGCAAGATCTGGCTTCGGCTGTTTCCGGACAAGCCGGTGACGAAGAAGCCAGCCGAAACCCGTATGGGCAAGGGCAAGGGCGCGCCCGATCACTGGGTTGCCGTGGTTCGTCCCGGCAAGGTGCTCTTCGAGATGGAAGGCGTGGCCACGGAAGTAGCGCAGGAAGCGATGCGGCTGGCGGCGCAGAAGCTGCCGCTGAAGACGCGGTTTGTGCAGCGCCACAATGTAAAGGCGACGGTCGCCGCGAAGTAAGAGTTTTGAATTGTGGATACCCGTTCCGACGAGGGGCGGCGTCCCGGAGATGAGAATAGGCAATGGAAATCGAGAAGATTCGCAACCTGAGCGATGAAGAGCTAAAGGTGGAGGAAGGCAAGGCGCGGGAACAGATTTTCCGGCTGCGCTTTCAGATGAAGCTGGGCCAAACTGAAGGCGTGAAGAAGCTGCGCGAGCTGAAAAAGGACGTGGCGAAGATGCAGACGATCACGCAGGAGCGTGCGCAGGGCATTCGCGGCGCGGTTCCTCTGGAGAAAGTCGCGATAGAGGCGAAGGCCGGCCGGACCCGGAAATCGAAGAAGGAGGCGCTCTAAGCCATGGCAGACGCGCAACAGGAAGTGCAGACGCAGGCCGCTGGCCAGTCGCGCCGTAACGAGAAGGTAGGGCAGGTGGTTTCGACCAAGATGCAGAAGACGATCGTGGTCGAGGTCGAGATGCGCAAGGCTCACCCGAAGTACAAGCGGATTGTGCGCAGCAGCAAGAAGTTTTATGCCCATGACGAGCAGAACTCGGCGCGGGTTGGCGATATGGTTCGTATCCGCGAGACCCGTCCGCTGAGCAAGCTGAAGCGGTGGAGCCTGCTGGAGATTGTGCGGCGGTCGGCTCTGGCCGCCAAGGAAGTCGAAGCGGAAGCAGCGGCAGGCAAGTAAGCCGAAGGTAGAGGAGGTAGAACGATGGCAGTGCAAATGAGGACCATGCTCGAGGTGGCCGATAATTCCGGCGCCCGGAAGCTGCAGATGATCCTTCCCCTCGGCGGCTCGACGGGCAAGAAAGCCAGCCTGGGCGATGTGATTACCGCCGCGGTGAAGGAAGCTTCGCCGGATGGTCAGGTGAAGAAGGGCAAGGTGGTGAAGGCCGTGATTGTGCGGACGCGCAAGGAATCGCGCCGCCGTGACGGGACCTACATCCGCTTTGATTCGAACGCGGCTGTGCTGATCAACGAAGCCGGTGAGCCGGTAGGAACGCGCGTGTTTGGGCCGGTGGCCCGCGAGCTGCGCGAGAAGAAGTTTTTGAAGATTGTTTCGCTCGCTCCGGAAGTTCTGTAGCCTGGGCGCGTAGAAGAGGGAAGAGTGATGCCGAGTTTGAATATTCACCGCAACGACCAGGTCGAAGTCATTGCCGGCAGCGACAAGGGAAAGCGCGGCAAGGTGCTGCGTGTTCTGCCTGACGCGAGCCGAGTGGTGGTGGAGAACATCCGCGTAGCCAAGAAGCATGTGCGGCCGAATCCGCAGCAGAACACGAAGGGTGGAATCGCCGAGCAGGAACAGCCGATTCACATTTCGAACCTGATGCTGATTTGCCCGAGCTGCGGCAAGACGCGTGTGGGCCACAAGATCGAGGGCGACCACAGGGTGCGGGTCTGCAAGAAGTGCGGGCAGACGCTGTCGTCGAAGAAGTAAGGACATGCCGCGGGCTTGAGGGCCCGCGAACATCGCACCCCGCAACGGTAGACGGCGAAGAGCCAATCCGAGACCGGGGAAAAGGACAAGAATCGCAATGGCAGCAAGATTGAGAGAGAAGTACAACAAGGAGATCCGGGCGGCGCTGAAGTCGGAGCTGGGTCTTGAGAACTTGATGGCCGTGCCGCGCCTGGTCAAGATTGTGCTGAACATGGGCCTGGGCGAGGCGACGCAGAACTCGAAGCTTCTGGATCCGCTGGTTGCTGACCTGGGAGCGATTGCCGGGCAGAAGCCGGTGACGACGCGGGCGAAGAAGTCGATTGCGGCCTTCAAGGTGCGCGAGGGGATGCCCATCGGAGCGATGGTGACCCTGCGCGGCGATACGATGTACGAGTTTCTGGACCGGCTGATTTCGGTTGGCCTGCCTCGCGTGCGTGATTTTCGCGGGGTATCGACGAAGAGCTTCGATGGCCGCGGTAACTACACTCTGGGCGTGCGCGACCAGCTGATCTTCCCCGAGATTGATATCTCGAAGGTGGAGAAGCTGAAGGGAATGAACATCACGATCGTCACGACGGCCCAGGACGACAACTCGGCTCGCGCACTGCTGAAGCAGTTCGGCTTGCCGTTCCGCCAGACGGCGTAAGGGAGTTAAGGAATCTATGTCCACGATTGCAAAGAAAGTCAAAGACGAGCGGAAGCCGAAGTTCAAGTGCCGCAAGCACAACCGTTGCAAGCTGTGCGGTCGTCCGCGCGCTTTTCTGCGGAAGTTCGGCATCTGCCGTTTGTGCTTCCGCCAGCTGGCGCTCAAGGGAGATATTCCCGGCGTTGTGAAGTCATCCTGGTAGGGATTTCCGCGCGGACAGTTAGCGCGGGCAACAGATTTAGGGCGATCCGGGAGACGGATTTGCCGCTAGACATCTTCGCAGGTTCTCTGCCGAGCAGAGCGAACGGGAGATGAAGGAGAAACGATGAGTTTGACCGATCCGGTAGCAGATTTTCTGACGCGTATCCGCAATGCGATCCGCGCGCGTCACCAGAAGCTGGATGTTCCGGCCTCAAAGCTGAAGACAGAGATTGCCCGCATTCTGAAGGAAGAGGGCTACATCGCCAACTACAAGACCACCGAAGAAGGCGGCCATCCCGTGCTTCGCGTGTATCTGAAGTACGGCTCGAACAACGAAGCCGCGATACGCGACCTCTCCCGGATTTCGCGTCCGGGCTGCCGCGTGTATGTGGGCCGTGACGAGATCAAGCGCGTGCAAGGCGGGCTGGGCATCAGCATCATCACCACGCCGCGAGGCGTGATGACGGGCCGGCAGGCGCGCCGCGAGGGCGTTGGCGGCGAAATCCTCTGCGAAGTCTGGTGAGTGCCGGCTGCGCGGGCGTACGCGTGCTTTGCACGCCATTCTCCCGAGCGATGCGACGTTGGCTCACGCCTTTGGCGTGACGTTCAGGAAGTAGCAAGGCGGCAGGAAAACCTGCCGGGGCTGCAGTGGAACGAGGTTTGAGAGAATCTCGGGACTCGCAAGCTATGAAGGATTGAAAGCATGTCTCGTATTGGATACAAGCCGATTCCGTTGCCCGCGGGCGTGAAGTTCAGCCACATGGGAACGAAGGTGGTTGTGGAAGGCCCGAAGGGCAAGATTGAGCAGGTTGTCCCGGCCGGCATCAAGCTGGAGACGAAGGACGGCCATCTGCATGCGGTTCGCGAAACGGATTCGCAGGCTGCGATTCACGGACTGACGCGCGCGCTGGTGGCGAATGCGGTGCAGGGCGTATCGCACGGCTGGACGAAGGAACTGGACATTGTCGGCATCGGTTACCGTGCCGAGATGAAGGGCAAGAACACGGTTGTCTTCACGCTGGGTTACTCGCATCAGATTGAGTTTCCGCTTCCGAACGGGATCTCCGTGGCGATTGATCCGAAGCAGACGCGTGTGACGGTGACGGGCATTGACCGGCAGAAGGTTGGCCAGGTGGCCGCTGACATGCGTTCGCTGCGCAAGCCCGATCCGTACAAAAACAAGGGCGTTCGCTACGTGGATGAGAAACTGAAGAAGAAGGCCGGTAAGAGCGGCGCGAAGTAAACCGAACGGGGCCGCGGGGCGGCTCCGCTAATAGGAAGGGAATATGATTCCGCAGATTCAACGCAATGTAATTCGCAAGCGTGTCCACACTCGCATCCGCGAGCGCATCCAGGGAACCACGGAGCGCCCGCGCCTGAATGTTTACCGCTCGCTGAACCATATCTACGCGCAGGTGATCGACGACTCAGAGGGCCGCACGCTGGTTTCTGCCTCGACGGTGGCCGATAAGGTCAAGACCGGGGGCAACGTGGCCGCCGCGAAGGAGATCGGCAAGCTGGTGGCCGAGCGCGCAAAGGAAAAGGGCATCAAGAAGGTGGTCTATGACCGCGGCGGCTACCTGTATCACGGGCGCATCAAGGCTTTGGCCGATGCGGCTCGCGAGGCTGGGCTGGAGTTTTAAGTCGTAACTTTTTCAAAAGGTTGCAGGGCGGCAGATTGGCGGCCCGGAAGGAATCAGGAAGCGATGGTAACAATCAGAAAGAAGCTTGACGCCGGACAATTCAACCTAAAGGACCAGGTTGTTTCGATCAACCGTGTCACGAAGGTTGTGAAGGGCGGCAAGAACATGTCATTTGCCGCGCTGGTGGTTGTGGGCGACCCGACTGCCGGAGTGGTGGGCTATGGCTCTGGCAAGGCGAAGGAAGTTCCTCAGGCGATTCGTAAGGGCATTGAGTCGGCGAAGAAGAACCTGGTTCGGATTCACCTGACCGAGACGTCGATTCCGCACAAGGTGCTGGGCCGTTTTGGTTCTGGCCAGGTGCTGCTGAAGCCTGCGCCGGAAGGCACGGGCGTGATTGCCGGCGGTGCGGTGCGCGCGGTGATGACCTCGGCGGGCGTGCAGAACGTGCTGACCAAGAGCCTAGGCACGGCGAATCCGCACAACGTGATCAAGGCGACATTTGACGCGCTGACTCAGCTGCGCGACCGCGAAGAAGTTGCGGCGCTGCGCGGCAAGCAGTCGCAGGAGCTTTAATCGATGGCAGAGAAGACGAAGATCCGTATTCAGTATTACCGGTCGGTGATCCAGGCGCCGGAGAAGCACAAGAAGGTCGTCAAGGGTCTTGGCTTTACCCACCTGAACCAGATTGTGGAGCGTGAGGATACGCCGTCGATTCGCGGCATGGTCCTGAAGGTTCCGCACCTGGTGAAGATTGTTGATTAGCTGTTGGCTGCTAGCCTTTAGCTTTTAGCTGAAGGTTGATGGCCGTGGGTTTGAACCGAACCACGAGTGACTGAAATAAAAGCTAAGAGCTAGAAGCTGATAGCTTCTTTAACATGCGAGTCGGCTGTGTGAGACGCCGGCGTTAGCGAGGAATGAAATGAAGAATCTTTCGAACCTTCGGGCACCGAAGAAGGCAAACCGGAATCGCAAGCGCGTGGGCCGTGGTATGGGTTCCGGGCATGGCAAGACCTCGACCCGTGGACACAAGGGCCAGGGATCGCGTTCGGGATCGAGCCTGATGCGCGGATTTGAAGGCGGCCAGATGCCGCTGCACCGCCGTTTGCCGAAGCGCGGCTTCACAAACATCTTCCGTACCGAATACACGGTGCTGAACCTTTCGCGGCTGGAAGATCTGAACGAGAGCGAGCTGACGCTGGACGCGTTTATCGCGAAGGGCCTGCTGGCGAAGCGTGGCGGGTTGCTGAAGATCCTGGGCAACGGCGAACTGACGAAGGGGATTACGGTGCATGCGCACAAGTTCTCGAAGTCGGCGCAGGAAAAGATCGAGAAGGCCGGCGGTAAGGCAGTGGTTGTCGCCTAGGCGACTTTCAACCGAGGAAGATGCCGTTTCCTTCGGGAACGGGTAGGATAGGTATCGAGCTCCCATGTTTGAAAAGTTCGCTAATATCTTCAGGATTCCAGACCTGCGCAAGCGGGTTCTGTTCATGCTGGCCATGATGGCTGTTTACCGGCTGGGCGCGTTTATCCCAACGCCCGGCGTGAACGCGCATGCGCTGGAACAGTTTTTCAACTCGCAGAGCGGGTCTTCGCTTGGCCTGGTGAACCTGTTCAGCGGCGGCAACCTGCGCCGCCTGACGGTGTTTGCGCTGGGCATCATGCCGTACATTACGGCGTCGATTATTTTTCAGCTTCTGACGGTGGTCTACGAGCCGCTGCGGAAGCTTCAGAATGAAGGCGAGCTGGGCCGCAAGAAGATCACGCAGTGGACGCGGTACGTGACGGTGGGCCTGGGCGTGGTGCAGTCGGCGGCGATCGCGGTGGCGCTCTCGCATGGTTCGACGGGCAACAAGATGGTGCTGGATCCGGGTATCGGGTTCATCCTGATGACGATTCTGACGCTGACGGCCGGGACTACGTTTGTGATGTGGCTGGGTGAGCAGATTACGGATCGCGGCATTGGGAACGGCATGAGCCTGCTGATCTTCGCTGGTATCGTGGTTGGTTTGCCGGGAGGCGTTCAAGACCTGGTGCAGACGGCGCAGCAGTCGAAGTTTGGCGCGTTCACGATTCCGGCGCTGGTTCTTCTGGTGCTGGGCATGGTGGCGGTGGTTGCATTCATCGTGTTCGTGGAGCGTAGCGAGCGGCGGATTCCGGTGCAGTATGCGAAGCGGATTGTGGGACGCCGCCTGATGGGCGGTCAGTCGACGCACCTGCCGCTGCGCGTGAACTCCGGCGGCGTGATGCCGATTATTTTTGCGGCCTCAGTGTTGTCGGCTCCGCTGCTGTTTGCAAACGCGGCGTTTGTGAAGAACAGCGACTTTTTGAGCCGGATTGCAAATGCGCTGCAGCCGGGCGAGCCGTGGTATGAGTTTCTGTACATTGTTTCGATCATCTTCTTCGCATACTTCTATATCTCGATCGTGTTCCGTCCGGATGACATTGCGGACAACATGCGGAAGTACGGCGGATTTATTCCGGGTATTCGTCCGGGCAAGAAGACTTCGGATTTTGTGAACGATATTCTGACGCGGATTACGCTGGTGGGCGCGATTTACCTGTGCGTGGTGGCGATTATTCCGCAGTTTTTGATCAGCGGCATTCACCTGAACCATTTGTGGCTGGTTGGCGGGCTTTTTGAGCGAATGCCGCTGTGGGTGACGAACGGTTTCGGGTTCAACTTTTACTTTGGCGGCACCTCCCTGCTGATTGTGGTGGGTGTGGCGATGGATACGGTGAACCAGATTGAATCGCAACTGATTATGCGGCACTATGACGGCTTCTCGCAGAAGAGCCGCGCGCGTGGACGCCGCGCATGGTAGTGGCTTCTCAGAGTGAGGCTTCCGCAGGCACGGTGAGCGGGCATCTGACTCCGGGTCCGATACTGCTGCTGGGCGCGCCGGGCGCCGGCAAGGGAACACAGGCCAAGGCGCTGGTGAAGGAATGGGGAATTCCCCAGATTTCAACCGGCGACCTGCTTCGCTCGAACTTTGAGCGGGGCACGGAGCTGGGGCGACAAGCCAAGGTGCTGATGGACCGGGGCGAGTTGGTTTCCGACGATCTGGTGAACCAGATGGTGACGGACCGGCTGAAGGAACCGGATACGGCACGGGGCTATATTCTGGATGGATTTCCGCGGACGCTGGGGCAGGCGAATTGGCTGGACGGGCACCTGACGGCGCATACCGGGGCGCTTCCGGTGATTGCTATCAGTATCCGGGTGAGCTACAATCAACTCTTGCGCCGTATTACGGGAAGGCGCATTTGTCCTGTGTGCCAGACGATTTATAACGTCTACCTGCAGCCCCCGAAGGTGGATGAAGTCTGCGACAAGGAAGGCGCCCATCTGGTGCGCCGTTCGGATGATTCCAAAGAGGTTTTTGACGAGCGGATGCGTGCGTATGAATCCCTGACGGCTCCCGTGATTGAGCACTACCGGAAGCTGGGGCGGTTTGAGGCAGTGGACGGCGAGCTGGAAGTTGATGCTGTGAGCGCGGGAGTGATGACGGCCATAGCGAGGCTTAGAGGGTAACCGGATGGCCATCATGATCAAGTCGTCGCAGGAGATTGAGAGGATGCGGCGGAGCGGACAGGCGGTCCGCGAGATTCTGGAGTACGTGCGCGGGCTGGTGAAGCCGGGCATGACCACGATGGATCTGGAGAACGCGGCAGCGGCCCGGATGCATCTGATGGGCGTGAAGCCGGCGTTCAAGGGCTACCGCGGGTATCCTGCTGTGCTGTGCACCTCGGTCAACAGCGAGGTGGTACACGGAATTCCTTCTGCGGAGCGGGTGCTTCGTGAGGGCGACATTGTTTCGATCGACACCGGAGTGGTGATCGATGGGTTTTATGGGGATTCGGCGACGACCGTAGCGGTTGGCGAGAAGGTGAATCCCAAGACGCAGAAGCTGCTGAAGGTAACCGAAGAGTCTCTGCAGCGCGGGATTGAGGCTGTGAAGGCGGGCGCAACGCTGGGCGATATTGGCGCGGCCGTGCAGCAGGCAGTGGAAGCGGAAGGTTTTAGTATTGTGCGGGAGTTTGTGGGGCATGGGATTGGAACCCGGCTGCATGAAGATCCGCAGGTTCCGAATTATGGCCGAGTGGGCCAGGGACAGAAATTGAGAGAGGGCATGGTGTTCTGCATTGAGCCGATGGTGAATGCAGGGCGGCCCGAAGTACAGGTGCTGGACGACGGATGGACGGCGGTGACCGAGGATGGGAGCCTGAGCGCCCACTTTGAGCACACGATCGCCGTGACGAAGGACGGCGCATTGATTTTGACGCAGTAAGCTTGCCGGCTTTGGAGCCGGCAGAAACAGGCAGGCAATTTGTCAAAAGAAGACGCGATTGAGGTAATGGCAACGGTATCGGAAACGTTGCCGAATGCCATGTTTCGAGTGAAGCTGGAGAATGGGCATGAGGTTCTGACTCATGTATCCGGTCGCATGCGGAAGAATTTCATCCGGATTTTGCCGGGTGACCGGGTTGCGGTAGAGCTGAGCCCGTATGACCTGAATCGCGGGCGGATTGTCTACCGGTACAAATAGCTTTCAGCTGCCAGCTATTGGCTTTTAGCTAGTGGCTGGAGTTAAAAGCAGCATTGCCCTCAGAAGCGATGCGAAACAGAATAGCTGGAAGCCAGAGGCTGATAGCTAAAGGCTAGGAGCTGTAAAAATGAAGGTTCGTGCATCCGTAAAGAAGATTTGCGATAAGTGCAAGGTTATCCATCGCCGCGGTGTGGTGCGGGTGATCTGCGAAAACGCAAAGCACAAGCAGCGCCAGGGCTGACCTGGAGGAGCTTGTGGAGAGAGTCGCGTCCACCAGCGTGGACAGGGGCTAGTTAGCCGTAAAGGCTTGCGATGAACCCCGACTCAAAGCCGCCTAAGCCGAAGCCGGCCGAGGCATAACCGGTTCCGGAGCGTGAATGCCGGAACATACGAAGGGCAAACTATGGCACGTGTTGCTGGCGTCGATCTGCCAAGAAACAAACAGGCAAGGATCGCGCTTACGTACATTTACGGGATCGGCAACTCTCGTGCGCTGAAGATTCTGGGAGCTGCGGACGTTGACCCGTTCAAGAAGATCCAGGATCTCGGCGAAGACGAGGTGAACCGCATCCGTCAGGTCATCGAAGCGGAAGGCCAGGTTGAGGGCGACCTGCGCAAGGACGTGGCGATGCACATCAAGCGCCTGATTGAAATTCAGTCGTACCGTGGACTTCGGCATCGCAGGAGCCTGCCGGTTCGTGGTCAGCGTACTCACACCAATGCCCGCACGCGCAAGGGACCGCGCCGTGGCACCGTGGCGGGTAAGAAGAAAGCGACGAAGACATAATGGCTAAGGTAAAGCAGGCCGCGGGCAAGGCGGCAAAGAACAAGAAGTTCAAGAAGAGGGAACGGAAAAATGTTCCTTACGGTCTGGTTTTTATCCAGGCGTCGTTCAACAACACGATTGTGACGATTACGGACGGGCAGGGCAACACGCTGTCGTGGAAGAGCTCGGGTTCGCTGGGCTTCCGCGGGTCGCGTAAGGGCACCCCGTTTGCGGCGCAGCAGGCCGCGATCAACGCGGCGAACCTGGCGCGGGATCATGGTTTGCGCTCGGTGGATGTGCGGGTGAGCGGTCCGGGTTCGGGCCGTGAGTCGGCAGTCCGTGCGCTGGCTGTGGCCGGGCTGGAAGTTCGCTCGATTCGTGACGTTACCCCTGTTCCGCATAACGGCTGCCGTCCGCCGAAGCGGAGGAGAGTGTAAGAGCAGCTTTCAGCCTCCAGATCTCAGCTTTTAGCTGGGAGCTGCAGGCTGACAGGTTGTAAGATGATAGATGGACCGGGAAGACACGCTGTGCTGCGCGTAAACCGGTCGTCACCTGAAGTTTAAGGAGAGAAGAGTTTGGCACGTTATACAGGAGCAGTGTGTCGTCTATGCCGTCGTGACGGCATGAAGCTTTTTCTGAAGGGCACCAAGTGTTTTACGGACAAGTGCCCGATTGAGAAGCGTAATTTTGCCCCCGGCCAGCATGGCCGCGACCGCAAGGCCAAGATTGTGGGCTACGGTCTGCAACTGCGTGAGAAGCAGAAGGCGAAGCGTATTTACTTCACCCTGGAAGGACAGTTCCGGGATTACTACGAGAAGGCTTCGCGCCGCCAGGGCGTGACGGGCGAGTTGCTGATTCAGCAGCTCGAATGCCGCCTGGACAACGTGGCTTTCCGGCTTGGTTTTGCGACCTCGCGCCGTCAGGCGCGGCAGGTAGTTCGCCATGGACACGTTGAGGTGAACGGCCGCAAGGTGAACATTCCTTCGTACCAAGTGAAGATTGGCGACGTGATCAAGGTGCGCGAGAACAGCGCGAAGCTGCCTGTGATCGAAATGGGCCGCGACCTGGCGAGCGGACAGCCGACGCCCTCGTGGCTTGAGGTAGATCACGCGAACATGACGGGCAAGCTGATTGCGCTGCCGAAGCGCGAGGAAGTCAACCTGCCGGTCAACGAGCAGCTGATCGTCGAACTTTACAGCAAGTAATCGGGCAGCTTTCAGAATTCAGTCCCCAGTTGGCGTTGGATCTGCTGGGGGCTGGCTAACCTAACCGCAAGCTTTGCTCCGCGTTATGGCGCGGAAATCTAAACGTAGAGAGGAAACAGCACAGCCGTTGCAGAGTGCTTCGCGGCGTTTGCTGTGCATGGAGAGTGAAACGATATGCTTTGGAGAGGATTTCAAAAGCCCAAGCGTCTGGTGGTAGATTCCGAGACGCTGACAGAAAAATACGGCAAATTCAGCGCCCAGCCTTTTGAGCGCGGATTTGGCACCACGATCGGCAACGCTTTGCGGCGCACGCTGCTTTCTTCGATTGAAGGCGCTGCGGTGACTGCGGTGAAGATCGAGGGCGTTCTGCACGAGTTTCAGTCGATTCCGGGAGTGGTTGAGGACGCGACGGATATCATCCTGAATCTGAAGCAGGTGCCGTTCAAGCTGAACGGGGATGGTCCGAAGGCGCTATATGTGCGCGTGGATCAGCCGGGCGTGGTCACCTCTGGAATGATTGAGGCTGACGGGGACGTTGAGATTCTCGACAAAGATGTCTACCTCGCAACGGTGAGCGAGGGCGGCAAGCTGGACATGGAGATGCGGTTGAAGCGTGGCCGCGGCTATGTTGGCGCCGATAAGAATTTCGACAACGACCTGGGGATTGGTTTTATCCCGGTTGATTCAGTTCACTCGCCGGTTCGCAAAGTGAATTACGCGGTGGAGGCGGCACGACTGGGCCAGATTACGGACTACGAGAAGCTTTCTCTCGAGGTATGGACGAATGGCACGATTCTGCCGGCGGATGCGGTGGGCCTGGCGGCGAAGCTGCTAAAGGACCACATGAGCATCTTTATCAACTTCGAGGAAGAGATCGAAGCTGAGGCGCAGGTAGAAGAAGGCCGTGTGCATCTGAAGAATGAGAATCTGAACCGCTCGGTGGAAGAGCTGGAGCTGAGCGTTCGCAGCTACAACTGCCTGAAGAACGCCAATATCCAGACGATTGGCGAACTGGTGCAGAAGACCGAAGCCGAGATGCTGAAGACGAAGAATTTCGGCCGGAAGTCTTTGAATGAGATCAAGGAGATTCTTGCCCAGATGGGACTTTCGCTGGGTATGAAGATCGATGAGCACGGGAACGCGGTTCCCGGGCCGACCAGCATTCTGCCTGCGCAGCTGCTGGCCGAGAGCTACAGCCGTTTCGACGATGAGGATGACGAGGAAGGCTTTGAAGAAGACTTCCCCGTGCAGAACGAGACGGAAAACTTTTAACGGCAGTACCCAGTTGCCAGTGGCCAGACTCCGGTTCGAGAAACCGAGACTGACAACTGGGGGCTGAAAATCGAGAATTCAGTCAAGAGAGATTTGTCATGCGTCATCGTAATGCAGGATACAAACTTGGACGGAACACCAGCCATCGCCGCGCGCTGCTGCGGAACCTGGTGACGTCCATTCTGATGGAAGACCGCGTGGAGACCACCGTCACGAAGGCGAAGGCGGTGCGGCCGCACGTGGAAAAGATGATCACCCTGGGCAAGCGGGGCGACGTGCATGCGCGGCGTCAGGCTTTGTCCTTCCTGCAGACGCGGGAAGCGGTGACGAGGCTGTTTGACACCGTGGCTCCCCGGTACGGCGACCGCAACGGCGGCTACCTGCGGATTGTTCGCAGCGGCTTCCAGCGTGGCGACGGTGCGGAGAAGGCATTCATCGAGCTGCTGGGTGCGGAAGTAGAGCTGGACGAGAAGCGCCAGAAGCGCGCCGAAGCCCGTGCGAAGCGTCGCGAAGAGATGCAGAAGGCACTGGCCGAGCAGCAGGCGCAAGAGGGCGGCGAGCCCGAAGGCAGCAAAGAGTAAAGTTTTCAGGCGGATGGCCTGAGTTTTTAGAGCGCACCCCTTTGGGGTGCGTTTTTGTTTTGGGTGGAGGAGGCTACTGTTCGCGCATCCAGTCAGGGAGGCCGGAGGCAATGGCGGCGCGGACGGCGGCCATGAGGGAGTCTCGGTCGGGGTAGTTGACGGGGAGTATGGGTGGGTGAAAGGTGATGTGGGCGCGGCCGCGACGGATGGCGAGCGAGCCTTTGCGCATCATTTGTTCGGTGCCGTGGATGGAGACGGGGATGATGGGGGCTTTCGACTCCAGGGCGAGATAAAACGGGCCCTTTTTGAAGGGCAGCAGGCGACCGTTGGGGGAGCGGGTGCCTTCGACAAATGAGGCGACGCTGACGCCGGACTGGAGGACGCTGAGCGCCGTGCGAACGCTGGCGCGGGCGGCCTCGACTTCTCCGCGGCGGTCGACGGGGATGAAACCGGCGAGGCGCATGCAGTAGCCGAGGATGGGGATCTGCATGAGCGGGCGCTTGATAAAGACGGCGATGCGGACGGGGATCTCCGGCAGGAGCATGATGGGGTCGAGATTGGAGAGGTGGTTGGAGAGGAACAGGTATTGCTGTTGGGGGTGGACGTGCTCCTTGCCGGTGACGACGGGGCGCAGGCCGAAGAGCCGAACGCCGAGGCGGGCGATGCCCATGCCGCAGCGGTACATGAGGGAGATGTTGCCGGTGAGGAGCGTCCAAGGCACGCAGACGATGGCCGCGGGGAATCCGAGGAGGGTGTAGAAGAGGACGAGGCCGATGGATGCGAGCATGGGTCAGCTCCTGCCGGCGAGGGCTTCGAGCGCGGCGGGAAGCTTACTATAGATGCCGTCGAAGCCGCCGTTGGAGAGGATGGCGATGACGTCGCCGGGGCGGGCTTCGGCGGCGATTTGCTCGACGATGGCAGGGACGCTGGGCATGAGCTGCGCGGGCTTGCCGAGGGCGGTGAGGCCGGCGATGACGTTTTCGGGCTGGAGGCGTTCGGGTTCCGGGACGGCTTCGCTTTTGAAGACCTGGGCCATGAGGATGCGGTCTGCGAGAGCGAGGCTTTCAGTGAGTTCTACCTCGAAGACGTTGCGACGGAGGGTGTTGGACCGTGGTTCAAGGACGGCCCAGAGACGCGCGCTGGGATAGGAGCCGCGCAGGGCGCGGAGGGTTTCGCGGATGGCGGTGGGGTGGTGTGCGAAGTCGTCGATGATGGTGATGCCGTTGATCTCGGCGCGGACTTCAAGGCGGCGCTTGACGCTGCGGAAAGATGCGAGAGATTTCCGGATGGATTCGACAGGGATGCCTTCGCCATAGGCGAGGGCGGCTGCGGCGGTGGCGTTGAATGCGTTGTGGCGGCCAGCGAGGTTCATCTGAAAACTGGCCCAGGGCCGGCCGTTGTGCGTGACGGCCCAGAGCATGCCGGGGCCTTGCTGGCGTAGGTTAGTGACCTGCCAGGTGGAACCGGGATTTGCGCCGTAAAATTCGACGGGGCAGAGGGCACTGTGGACGCAGTCGCGGAGGTGGGGCGAGTCGTCAAAGGCGAGGATGCGGCCGCGGCGGGGGACGAGGTTGACGAGGCGGCGGAAGGCGGTTTTAACGGCATCGAGGTCGCGGTAGATGTCGGCGTGGTCAAACTCGACGTGCGTGAGGATGAGCGCGTCGGGGAAGTAGTGCATGAACTTGGGGCCCTTGTCGAAGAAGGCGGTGTCGTACTCGTCGCCTTCGATGAGGAAGCGATTGCCGGGTTGGTACTGGAAGCTGGTGCCGAAGTTTTCCGCCACGCCACCGATGAGGAACGACGGGGTAAATTGCGGGTCCTGCTGTGCGGCGACCTGGTGAATCCAGGCGAGCATGCTGGTGGTAGTGGTTTTGCCGTGGGTTCCGGAGACGACGAGCGAGGCGCGGTTGGGGAGGAACTCCTCTTGAATGACGGCGGCCATGGAGGTGAATGGGAGTTTGTGGTCGAGCATGTACTCGACTTCCGGATTGCCTCGGGAGATGGCGTTGCCGACGATGATGAGATCGGGGCGTGGCTGGAGGTTGGACTCGGAGAACGGCTCCATGATGGCGATGCCGAGGCTGCGGAGGAGATCGGACATGGGCGGGTAGGCGGCCTGGTCGGAACCGGTGATGCGATGGCCCTTTTGCTGCAAGAGGCCGGCGAGCGAGGCCATGGCGGTGCCGCAGATACCGATGAGGTGGATGTGTTTGGCCTGGGACATACTCTCTTCAGGGTAAAACGGCGGGCTCGAGATAGTGGAGCGCGGGGGTGGATTCGAGGCGGAGCTCGACCTGGATGCCGAGAGGCAAGGTGACGTTGCCGTGGGAGACGTGGCCGGAGCGCAGGCCGAAGGCGATGGGAACGGGGAAGTCCGCGAGGACGTCGAGGATGACCTGTTGGATGAGATTGGGGTCGGCTCCAGGGGAGACGCAATCGAGCATTTCGCCGAAAATGAAGCCTTTGACGCCCTGAAATTTGCCGGCGAGGATGAGCTGGCGGAGCATGCGGTCAACTTGATATGGCTTGGCGGCTATGTCTTCGAGGAAGAGCAGTTTGCCTTCGGTTTGCGGGGCGTACGGCGTTCCGAGGGATGCGGTGAGGATGCTGAGGCAGCCGCCGTAGATGGTTCCGGTGGCGACGCCGCGGCGGAGGGTGTGGAGGCCTTGTTCAGGGCCTGCGTGGACGAGGCCGCCGTTGAGGGCGGCGTGGAAGCTGGCTTCGTCGATGCCGTTGGGGCGGTCGAAGTCGCCGGCGACGAGCGGGCCGTGGAAGGCTACGAGGCCGGTCTGGTCGAGGAGGTATGTCTGGACGGCGGTGAGGTCGCTGTAGGCAAGAAATGGTTTGGGGTGGTTTTGTATCTTTGAAAGTGACAAATGGGGTAGCAGGTAGTTGCTTCCGTAACCGCCACGGATACAGAAGATGGCGTCAACGTCGGGATCGGTGAAGGAATCCGTGAAGTCGCGGAGACGATTTTCTGTGGATGCGGAGAAGTAGGGCGCGTGCTTGCCGATTGCATGGGTGGCGCGAGCGACGTGAAAGCCTCGTTCCCGGAGGTTGGCGATGCCGTTGGCGATACGGTCTGGCTGGGCGCTGCTGGCGGGCGCTACGACGGCGATGCGCGCCTTGGTCGTGAGCGCGCGGGGCTTGAGGATGGGGCGCGGTTCAGCCAAGGAAGACCTCACCGGTGCAGATGATTTCCGCCGGGCCTGTGAGGGTGATTTCTGCGCCTTCGCCGGACCATGTTACGAATTGCTCGCCGCCTTCAGCGACGATTTTGAGCGGGGATGCGGCGCGGCCGGAGGTGATGCTGGCGACTGCGCCGGCGCAGGTTCCGGTGCCGGAGGATGTGGTGGGGCCTACGCCGCGCTCGTAGATGCGGATGTGGATCGTATTTGTATCTACAATGCGTACAAATTCGACATTGGTTTGCGCCGGGAAGTCGGGGTGGAAGCAGATGGCTTTGCCGACCGTGCGCCAGTCGAGTCCGTGGACTTCAAATTCGTCATCGTCGGCGAAGACGACGAAGTGAGGATTGCCGGTGTTGACGACGTAGCCCTCGACGGTGAGGCCCTGCGGGAGCATGACCATGGCGTGGCGCACGGTGGGGATGCCCATGGCGGAGGCCATCTGGAAATGCGGGCTGTTGGCGGCGACGACGGTACAGGCGCGGGATCCGGCATCGGTTTCGAGATGGATGACGTCGCCAGGCGCGGCGTGGGTGGTGTGGGCGATCCATGCGGCGACGCATCGTGTGCCGTTGCCAGAGATTTCGGCGATGGAGCCGTCGGCGTTGATGAGTTGGATGGAGCCGGAGCGGCTGTCGGTTTTTGCAAGGACTTCGACGCCGTCGGCACCGATGCTGGTGTGGCGCTGGCAGAGGGTGACAGCCTGGGCGACTGTGCATGGGGCGTCTACTACGAGGAAGTCATTGCCGCAGGCATGCGCCTTTACGAACTTCATTGATGATTCTCCATGCCGGGGGCAGAGTTATGGCCGCTTAGGGGTGATGCTACCATCCAGGCCGACCCGCTTTGAACGGTAAAAGTGCGCGCAGGGCTGGCCGGTGGAGCAGACGACTTCGAGACTGATGAGGCCGCCGGGGTGCTTCTGGATGGCCTTGTAGACAGGGTCGCCGTTGGTGGCGACGATGAAGGGCGCGGCGAGCGCGGGGTGCTTGAGAGCGGCTTTCCACTGGTAATAGTCGCCTTCATTGATAGTGCGGCGTAGCGGGATGCCGGCTATTTGAAATGCGCCGATGTGGGCCGAGGTGTAGGCGAGGATTTCTCCGTAGGGCGGGAGCGAGTCGAGGACGCGCGCGTAGGCTTTTTCGTAAGGGATGCGGGTTTGGGAGTTGGCGCGGGCTTCGGCGAGGACGAGCGGGCCAAGGTGGATCTGGGCGGCGCAGTCGAGGAGGACGAGGCTGAGCGCGAGTGCGGTGACGATGGGCGCGAGGACGGGCTTGCGCTTTTGCGTCCAACGGAGGAGCGCTGCGAAGAAAAATGCGGTGAAGAGCGCGAAGGTGGGCAGCATCTCCATGCCGTAGCGGGTGTTGTAGTAGGAGTGCGGCGGCCAGACAGGCAGGAAGATGGGGACGGAGCCGTAGGCTACGGAAAATGCGTAGAACGGGACGGGCATCCAGAGCAGGGCGAGCGGCAGGAGGAGTTTGCCGCGCCAGAACCAGAGTGCAGCGATGGTTCCGAGGATGCTGACGGTGAGGAGCACGTCGGTGAGCGGCATGTTGACCATGCCGAGTTCAGAGGCTTTGAGGAAGTAGAGCAGAGAGACCCATGCGTTGTGCCAGCCAGGATAGTGTGATGCGCCGGGGGGCGTGGTGCGTGCGGCGATGGCTTTGGCTGAGTAGGGTCCGCGGGCGAAATAGAGCCAGTCGCCGAAGACGCGGGCGTTCCAGAGGAACCATGAGGTTGGCGCGGTGACGAGCGCGATGGTGAAGAAGACAAAGGCACCGCCGGCGCGGGACTGGAAGGCGGCGCGGTATTGCCAGAAGAAGTATGCAACGATGAACCAGCCGAGGCAGGCGAAGACCCATCCGTCATAGCGGGTGAGGACGGCGGCATCGAGTACGATGGCGGCGGTGATGATGCGGCGGGCGGCGGCGGGGAAGTTGTTTTCCTGGAGGGTGCGGCCGATTTCGACGAGCAGGAGGACGCCCCAGACGACTTCGGCGAGATAGAGCGGCTCGGTCATGGCGGTGGTTTGCATGTAGAGCAGGCCGGGGTTGAGGCCGTAAAAGGCGACGGCGACGCAGGCCATGACGGGGCTGAGCCAAACGCGCGCGAGGCGATAGAGACCGATGACGCTGACGAGGTAGAAGAGCATGGAGGGAATGGCGCCGGCGATTCCGGATTGCCACCAATAGAGATTGATGGCGAAGGGCGCCATGAGGAGATGCGGCAGGGGCAGCCAGACGGAGCCAAGCTGGCGGATGCCGGGCGAGAGCGAGTCTGTGAGGCGACGGGCGATACCGAGGTGGGCTACGGCGTCGCCGTAGAGGAGAAGCATTCCTCGGGGGAAGCAGTAGGCGTAGGCGAGGAATGAGGCGAGGGCCGCGAGCAGACCTACGAAGATGGATTCCTGTCGCAGGTCTGCCGGGTTAATGGTGTTAGTCGAGGTGTGAGAGTTGGCGGAGGGTTTCAAACCGTTCCTCGATCTCGTTGCGATCCAGTTGTGCGATGCGCTCGGTGCCGAAGCGTTCGACGGCGAAGGAGCCCATGACGCCGCCGTAAAAGAGCGCTTTTTTGAAGACGGCGGGGGTGAGTTCGGGCTGGGATGCTATGTAGCCGAAGAAGCCGCCGGCGAAGGAATCTCCCGCGCCGGTGGGGTCGACGACATCGGCAAGGGGCATGGAGGGTGAGCGGAATGGAATGGCGAGGCTGTCCCCATGACCAGGGAAGGAACGCTCGCTGAAGAATGCACTCGCGCCGTATTCACCGTGCTTGACGATGAGGGATTTGGGGCCCAATTCGATGACTTTACGGGCGGCGCGGACGAGATTGTCGTCTTTACCGAGCATTTTTACTTCCGTGTCATTGATGAGCAGGGCGTCGAGGCCAGGAAGGACTTTGGCGAGGTTTTCAGAGTGGCCGTTGATCCAGTAATTCATGGTGTCGCCGCAGACCATGCGGACGTTGGGCATTTTGGCGCGGACGTCGGCCTGGAGGACGGGGTCGATGTTGGCGAGGAAGAGATATTCGGAGTTCTGATAGGCGGCGGGGATTTTGGGTGAGAAGTTCTGGAAGACGTTGAGCTCGGTGGCGCGGGTTTGGGCCTCGTTGAGGTTGCTGCCGTAGGCTCCGGACCAGAAGAAGCTTTTGCCGGGTGCGTGCTCAATGCCGGAGGTGTCAATGCCGCGGCGGGTGAGGACGGATTCTTCCTTGTCAGTGAAGTCTTCGCCGACGACGGCGATGACGCGGACCTTGGTGAAGAAGCTGGCGGCGAGGGCGAAGTGGGTGGCGGCGCCGCCGAGGCAGCGCTCGGCGCGGCCCGCGGGGGATTCAATGGAGTCAAATGCGACGCTGCCTACAACGAGAATGGACATGCAGTTGGTTTCCTCTTATGCATTTTCTAAAATTAACTGGAATGCTCCGCGGCGCATTTACTCGTTATCTGCCACATAACCCTCAAAGCCTTCTTCAAACCGCAGCAAAGCTCTCTACCTCTGCCTTGAGCTGATTCATCTCAGGAGATTTTCCAATTCCCATCAATGCCGGATCGGGCTTGTACATTGCAGAGTGCTCAACCTCCCAGAAAAGCCCTACCAGCATAGGAACAATCTGATACTCGGCACGGATGGTGCTGCTGATGTCGTGGCAATAACCGTTGTACTTATGCGCGAGCAAGCCTCCGGCACCGTCAGGAACAGGATCAGCCTCCCAGTCAGAATAGGATTTTCTCAACAATGGATGCGCTGCCTTTAGTTTGCTGCCGGGGAAGATGAGCACTCTTACGCCGGCAAGATCGGGCAGGCTGGTCAGCGAGTAGCTGCGATCAGGATCGAAGACCCTGCCCTCCTGTCTTCGCTGCAGCGCCTTGATTGCGCTTTCGCAATCCTTCACTCTGGAACGAATCAGCAATTGCTCGTATTGCCTGAGCTTATGACGAATCGATGAGGTGTGATAACGAATTTCTGTTTCGAGCTGCCAAGTCACTCTTCGTATCTCTGGCAGCAGTTTGAAATATTCTGCGCGCAGAATGTCCTCAACGAAACGTTCCGGCATTATCCAAGGACTCTCTCTAGCTCGCGCCTGACGCCTTCTGTGGGCTCACTGTTGAAGTAAAACCTCCAGTTGCTTCCATTCGCGGCTTCACGGATGCGCTGCAAAAGCTCTTCTTCCGAATGATCCTGCACATACTCCAAGCTGAATGCTTTTTTTGCGTCGCGATTTACGTACATATCTCTGTCGAAAACGTAACGGTAATTCGCGCGGTGCAAAATTTCCTTTTTCATTGAGTCCTCCCGCACGGCATCCTATGACTCCATTGTAATTCAGCTGTTGGAATGCTCCTGAGGCATCCGCTACGGTAGCACGCGGTCGAGCAGCGGCGCCAGTTTTTCGCGTGTGGCCTGGGGGATGGCGTCTTTACTGGTGAGAATGGCGTAGGTGAGAGCAGACTTGCATGGGCAAGTGCGCTCGGTGGGCAGAAGGCCGACGGTGGCACGGATGACGCGGGCGGCGTTGGCGCTGTTCTGATGGATGACAGCGACGATCTGTTCCACGGTGACGTCGTCGTGGCCTTCGTGCCAGCAGTCGTAGTCGGTGACCATGGCGAGGGTGGCGTAGCAGATTTCGGCTTCGCGGGCGAGCTTGGCTTCCTGGAGGTTGGTCATGCCGATGATGTCCGCGCCCCAGCTGCGGTAGAGGTTGGACTCGGCGCGGGTGGAGAACTGCGGGCCCTCCATGCAGACGTAGGTTCCGCCCTGCTTGCCGATGACATTCTCTTTGTGGCAGGCATCGGTGAAGGCTTTGGCGACGTTGGCGCAGACGGGGTCGCCGAAGGCGACGTGGGCCACGATGCCTTCGCCGAAAAAGGTGGCGGTGCGGTGGTGTGTGCGGTCGATGAACTGGTCAGGAATGACGAAGTCAGTGGGTTTGTGCTCGGCTTTGAGGGAGCCGACAGCGGATACGGAGAGGATGCGCTCGACGCCGATCTTCTTCATGGCGAAAATGTTGGCGCGGAAGTTGAGCTCGGAGGGCAGGATGCGATGGCCGCGGCCGTGGCGGGCGAGGAAAGCGACTTTGCGGCCGTCAAGGTCGCCGAGGACGAGCGGGTCACTGGGTGAACCGAAGGGGGTTTCGACGGCGACTTCGCGCACATTGGTGAGGCCGGGCATGGAGTAGAGTCCGCTGCCGCCGATGATGCCAATTTCTGCCTGTTGCATTTACTGCTCCGAGGGTTGGGAGTTTACAGAAATGTCAGTATAAATGGCGGGTTTCAATGCGGGCGGCGCGGGCGGCGATGGGGAGTTCGCAGCGGAGGAAGCCGGCTTGCTTTGTGAAGTCGCGGATGCCGCTGGTGAGGTCGGGGTAGGCGGGGTGGTATGCGGCGGTTTCCTGCCCGGTGAAGGCGTGCTGGGCATTGAGGAGCATGAGGTTGAGATTGCGGGCGGTTTTGAGCGGAAAGCTCTCACTGACGAAGACGTAGCGGTTGGTGATGGTGATGAGGACAGGGCCCTGGCTGGTTGAGTAGACGCGATCGTCAGGCGTGGAGGTGGGCTGGAGTTTTGCGCCGGGGTATTCCTGGTGGATTTCCATTTCGTAGTTTCGGGCGAAGATTTGGGCGGTGGTGGGGGTTTTCCAGCGGGAGAGATAGAAGAGCGCGACGGATGCGGTGGATTTGGGGTCTGTGGCTTGTTTGTTCTGGGCGACATAGTAGATGCCTCCGTCCCACTGGGAGGCGATCCGGGTGGCCTGTTTGGTGGAGGTGGTGAGCTGGAGGAGCATTTTGGCGTCGAGGTCGCCCATGACGCCGATGTCGTATGGCCTGTAGTCGTGGTCGAGGAGCGGGTGGATGTTGGGCATGGTGAGGATGGGCATGGGGGTGTGGGCCTCGTATGCCTGGGGGTTCATGATCTGGTAGCTGGTGGAGGGAGGATTGTCGAGTGCGCCGGCGAAGGCTCGGTGAATGCCGAGGTCGCGGATCAGTTCGATTTCGAAGCGAAGGCCCTGATCGTAGGGGAAAATGAGCGACTCGCGGAGGACGCGCGGGGCGGAGTTCATGACGGGCGAGTTGCTGGAGCTGCTGTTGAGGTCGCCGAGATGAGCAAGCATGTAGTCGGGATTGTCGGCGATGGTGACGTGATGCGGCCGGAGAGCGTAGTCGATGTAGGTGACCATGGCCTGGCCTTCGAGGACGGCCTGACGGGCAGTGTCGTCTTCGTCGGTGCGGATGTGGGCGTTGTCCTGGCGGACGTTGCGGGAGATGCCGTCGAGGGATTTGTCGTCCCACTTCTGGAGATTGACGTGCTGATCCTGCAGGGCGTGCATGAGCTCGTGGGCCATGACGGGCTTCTGGACGGCTGGCGCGACCCAGTTGAGGAGGTAGACGGTTTTGGTCTTGCTGTCGTAGTAGCCGGCGATCTGCTCCTTAAGGAGCTTGATCATGAAGGGGCCCAGGTCGAAGTTCTGCGGCAGGAGTCCGAATTTTTTGAGGACGATGGCGGAACGGAGCATGCGTTTGGCGGACTTGCCGTTTTTCATCTGTGAGTCGAGATACTTCTCGACGTCGGCGCGGCTGGTGAGTTGGCGTTTGACGGGGTGCTCGATGGGCAGGCCGGAGTCGTGCGAGTCGAACTGGAGGATCTGGTCGATGGAGGCGAAGAGCTCTTTGGCCTGCTGGGGGGTGATGAGGGAGTCCGGCTTTTTGGCTGGGGTGGTCTGCTTTTGCGCGGGCGCGGCGGGCTGGGTTGCGGCTTGCGCGCGGGCGGGCGTGGCGGAGAGTGCACAAAGAGTGAACAGGGCCAGAACAGCGGCGATGCGGGACGGGATGGAGAGATTCATGCGGGAAGATCCTGTAAAACCGTGGTGAAACGTGCTGCGGAGGTGGGTGCGGAGGGTGAAGCGAGCGGTGCTAGCCGCTTATAATCGAGTGTGAGCCTACACATGAGCGAAATTTCCGGAGCAGTTACTCCGATGAGAGTTTTTTTGACGGAAAAGCACGGTAGAGCGATTCTGCGCGAGCACCTGGGCAGGGAAACGGTGCGGCAATGGGGCGATCCTGAGCAGGAGTTCCTCTCGATCCTTGGTTTGGCGGCGGTTTTTGACCTTGGCTACCGCAGCCTGCTGCGAGTGAGCGGCGGCGACCAGGAGCGCTGGCTGAACGGGATGATCACCAACACGATCAAGGGGTTGGAACCGGGCCACTCGAATTACAGTTTTGTGCTGAACGCGCAGGGACGAATCCTTGGCGACGTTACGGCTTATCGTTGCACCGATCATATCCTGCTGGCGACGGATGCGTCGCAGGTGGATACACTTAGCGCACACTTTGACCACTTCATCATCATGGACGATGTGGAACTGGGAACGGTAGCGGGACGGACGGCCCTTGGCGTGGCGGGACCAAAGGCCGCGGCGGTGCTGGCTGCGGCGGGTTTGCGGTTTCCTGAGGGCGAGCTGAGCTTTGTGGAGTGCGAGTTTGCGGGCGGAAGCGTGATGATTTCGCAGGAATACTCGCCGGTGACGCCTCGGTTTGCGGTCTGGCTGCCGGAAGCGGCTGCGGCGGGATTATGGCAGAAGCTGCGCGAGGCAGGCGCTGAGCCGGTGGGTGTTACGGCGCTGGAGATGTTGCGCGTGGCCGAAGGCGTGCCGCAGTTTGGCGTGGATTTTGGCGAGAAGTATCTGCCGCAGGAGGTGGACGCGGCGCGTCCGCTGCACTTTGCGAAAGGCTGCTATCTGGGGCAGGAGATTGTGGAGCGGATTCGGTCGCGGGCTACGGTGCACCGGCAGATGCGCGTGCTGGAACTGGATGGCGGCAGACCGGATTCGCCTGCGGCTATCACGGTGGATGGGCAGGCCGTGGGTGAGGTGACGAGTGTGGCGGAGTTTGCGCTGCCGGGCGGACGGAAGACGCTGGCGCTGGGCATGGTGCGCAATGAACCGATAGCGAAGGGGCTTTCGCTGGAATATGCCGGAGGCAAGGTGCTGGTGTTGGAAGCGGAAGCAATGAAGGAAGTTCGAGAGAGTTTAAGGACGATTGCAAGAGAGCAGGCGGCGCACTAGCGGCCGGCACGGAGAGAGTTTATGGACGAGAAGACGGGATTTACAGTGACGGATCGGCGCAAGTTTACCTCAGACGGAGACTTGCGCGATGGCGCAGTGAGCACGGCAGCCGAAGAGGTTGCGGAACCCGCGGCACCCAAGCCTGCGGCGGAGAAGGTTGTGAGCATGCCGCGGCGTGAGGCTCCGGTAGAGGAAACTGCCGCGCCGGAAGCGGCAGCGGACGAGGCCGACGGCGAGGAAGCCGAAGAGAGTCGCGCGATTACTGACGAGGAGTCCGCGGAGCAGCAAGCGGCTTACCGGGCATCATCAGATACGCTGGACCAGATGCTGAAACAGGCGAATCCGGGGATGGAAGCGAGCGGTCCGGTGACGTTTGAGCATGTGATCCAGTCGATTTATCTTTCGGCGATGATTGCGATGGGTGCAGGCACGGAGCCGGGGCAGAAGCCGAGGGTGGATATTCTGGGTGCGCGGCAGAGCGTGGACATGCTGAGCGTGCTGCAGGAGAAGACCAAGGGCAACCTCAACGAGCGCGAGACGCGGATGCTGCAGAATGCGCTGTTTGAGCTGCGAATGATGTTCCTTGAGATTACGAACGCGATTGCGCAGGCCGCGCACCAGCCGCCGAAGGGCAAGGGATAAGCCAGCTACAGGATGCAGGCAGAAATTGTCATTCTCGGGAGCGGAACGTCGATGGGCGTGCCGACGTTGGGCTGCACCTGCGCGGTGTGCACATCGACTGATCCGCGCAATCGGCGTCTGCGGCCATCGATTGCGATTGTGTGGCAAGATCGCTGCGTCGTGGTGGACACGGGGCCGGATTTTCGCGAGCAGGCGTTGCGGGCGGGGATTCGACAGGTGGATGCGGTGCTTTATACGCATGCGCATGCGGATCACATTCTTGGATTGGATGATCTGCGTCCGCTGAGCTTTTCACATCGACCGGGTAACATGCCGCTTTATGCGGATGCGGAGACGGGTGCGATTCTGGAGCGGGTGTTTGATTACACCTTTTCGCCGGAGTCGCCGTATCCGACGCGGGCGCGAGTTAAGTTGCACACGATTGCCGGACACGAGACGGTGGCGGTGGATGGGGCGCGATTCCAGCGAGTGCCTTTGCAGCATGGGCCGACGGAGGTTTCCGGTTTCCGGTTTGGGAATGCTGCTTATTTGACGGATATGAAGACGATTCCCGAGTCGAGCCTGCCGTTGCTGGAGGGGCTGGACGTGATGATTCTGGATGGGCTGAGGCCGCAGGCGCACCCGAGCCACGCCAACCTGGAAGAGGCGCTTGCGTGGGTGGAGGTGGTGAAGCCGCGCCGCGCATGGCTGACGCATATGTCGCATGAGGTGGACCATGAGGCGACGGAAGCGACGTTTCCGTCCCGTGTGCGGCTGTCGTACGACGGGTTGAGAATTCCGATTGAGATCTGAAATGCTAGTATTCCGCTCGCTGGATGAGATTCCCGGAGATTTTGGCCGCTCGGTGGTTGCGATTGGCAATTTCGACGGCGTACACCTGGGGCACCGGGAGATTCTGGCGGAGGTGCTGCGGCGCGCCGGGGAGCAGGGCGCGGCTTCTGTTGCGGTGACGTTTGATCCGCATCCGGTGCGGGTGCTGCGGCCGGAGATGGCTCCCAAGCTGATTACGCCGATGCCGCAGCGTCTGGAACTGCTGGCGGAGACAGGCATTGATGCGACGGTGATTCTGCCGTTTACGAAAGAGTTTTCGCGGATGCCGGCGCGAGTATTTGCCGAGCAGGTGCTGGCGCGCGAGCTGTGCGCGGTAGAGGTGCATGAGGGCGAGAGCTTTCGCTTTGGACACAATGCGGAGGCGGGTACGGAAGACCTGGTGCTGCTGGGGCGTGAGCTTGGGTTTGCGGTGTTTGGGCATCGGGTGCTGCGGGTGCGGGGGATTCCGGTTTCAAGCAGCGAGATACGGCAGCGGATTGCAGCGGGTGAAATGAATGTGGCGCGGTCGCTGCTGGGGCGGGTGTTTTCGATTGAGTCGACGCAGGAGCGTGGGCGCGGCGTGGGCAGCAAGCTGCTGGTGCCGACGATTAATCTTGCGCCGTATGAGGAGTTGACTCCGGCGCATGGCGTTTATGTGACGCGTGTGCGGGTGGGTGAGCGGTGGTTTGCGGCGGTTACAAACTGCGGGGTTCGGCCTACGTTTGGGGTGGATAGCTTTGCGATTGAGTCTTATCTGCTGGATTTTGTTTCGGTAGAGATGACGGCGGAGACGGTGGTGGAGGTTTGCTTTTTGAAGCGGCTGCGGGAGGAGCGGAAGTTTGATTCCGTCGAGGCGCTGAAGGAGCAGATTGTGCGGGATTTGGCGCGGGCGAAGCGGTATCACGAGAAAGCTTTCAGGTATTAGCCGTTAGCTTTTAGCTCTTGGGGTTGGTGGGTTGGCTTTGCGGGGTAGGAACCGCGGATTTCTTGACTTTTCAGACCGCTTTTGCGATCTGCTTCGCTCGAAATGACCCTTCTTTGGGCGGTTTGTATCTATCTGGATGGCGGGTTGCGCGGTTTTGGTTAATCGATTGCCAGATTTGCGGTGATGGGCGTATGGTTTGATCAATCGTTTTATCTGGAGGTTTCGGATGCGCTCTTTGCTGCGCTGGGCGGGTTGTGCATTGTTGATGGGTTGCGTTGCGCTGCCATTGGCGGCGCAGACGACGATGGGTGGACTGGTGGTTCCGGCGCCTACGGCGGAGCATGAGAACTTCAAGGTTTCGGTATATATCCCGGTGAATGTGGTGGAGCGGATGTACAGTGACCATGCGTGGCTGGTGAGCTCGTGGAAGACGATTTCAAGCCACGTGAAGGTAGACAAGGTTTACATCGAGACGTATCGCAGCCGGAATATTGCGAGCGCGGCTGCGATTGATGCGGTGAAGAAGTTTTTTGAGGATCAGGGCGTGGAGGTTGCCGGGGGGATTGCGTTTTCCGATAAGGACAACGGGCAGTTCCAGTCGTTCTGCTATACGAATCCGGCGGACCGGGCTTATGTGAAGCGAGTTTCCGAGTTTACGGCGCGGCACTTCAACCACATTATTCTGGATGATTTTTTCTTCAACAACACGAAGACGCCTTCCGATATCAAGGCCAAGGGGAATGAGAGCTGGTCGCAGTTTCGGCTGAAGCTGATGGATGAGGTTTCGCGCGACCTGGTAGTGGGTCCAGCGAAGGCGATGAATCCGAAGGTTCAGATTGTGATCAAGTTTCCGAACTGGTATCCGGATTTTGCGGCTAGCGGTTATGACCTGAAGAATGAGCCGCACATTTTCAGCGGGATTTATACGGGCACGGAGACGCGAGACCCGGTGATTACGGACCAGAATCTGCAGCAGTATGAGAGTTACGAGATTATTCGTTATTTTGACAATGTTGCGCCGAGGAAGAACGGCGGCGGATGGGTGGATACGTTCAGCATTCGCTACGTGGACCGCTACGCAGAAGAGTTGTGGGACACGATGCTGGCGAAGGCCAAGCAGATCAATCTGTTTGAGTATACGGCGCTGCTGGAGCCGGCGGAGCCGGGAGATCGCGGTGCGTGGGCGAACCTGCCGACGAGTTTTAATTACGACAAACTGTACGGGAAGTCGATGTACCGGATGGGCAAGTTCGGTTTCCATGTGCATTACCCGACGTTTGCTGCGGTGGCCGGGGATGCCCTGGCGGAGATTGATCCGCTGGTGGGCAAGCTGGGGACGCCGGTGGGAATCGATTTGTATCGGCCGTATTACTCGTCGGGCGAGAAGTTTCTGGAGCAGTACCTGGGGATGATCGGGATACCGATCAACATGGTACCTGCGTTTCCGCAGGGCGCGAAGACGGTGATCCTGACGAAGTCGGCGGCGGCGGACCCGGATATTGTGCAGGAGATCAAGAACAACCTGATGGCGGGCGGCGATGTGGTGGTGACGTCGGGGCTGGTGAAAGCGCTGGAGCCACGCGGTTTTGGAAGTATTTGCGAGCTGCATGTGGCTGACCGGCAGTTGCGGATCGACAAGTACTGGTCAGCATTTGGAGCGGGGAACGGCGCGGCGATGGGCTCGACGCCGGGCAAGGATGAGGTGATGGTTCCGGCGGTGGTGTATAAGACGAACGACGCGTGGCCGGTGGTGCGGGGCACTGCGAACGGATATGGCGCTCCTCTGCTGCTGATGGACCACTACGGGCATGGGAATCTGTTTGTGCTGACGGTTCCGGACAACTTTAACGACTTATACGATTTGCCGCAGCCGGTGCTGACGTCGATCAAGAGCTACATTATGCGGGATTTTGCGGTGACGATGGATTCGCCGAGCCAGGTGAGCCTGTTTACGTACAGCAACGGGACGTTTGTGGTGGAGTCTTACCGGAACAAGCCGGTAACGGTGACTCTGCAGGTACTGGGAGCGGGGAAGAAGCTGGAGAATCTGATGACAGGCCAGTCCGTTATGGGCGAAGCCGCGCTGCCTGGGACGCTGGCGCAGATGCCGGGTGCTCCACCGCGGACGAGCTTTACGGTTACGGTGATGCCGCACAGCTTTGTTGGGTTCAAGGCGGAATAGGCCGCGAGTTTCGACGAGAGGAAATCGGATGTGAGCGTAGTAACGGGATTTCGTTGGAATTCCGAGGCCGAATGGAGGTAGGCTTGGAGCGCCAGTGAGGTGCCCCATGAAACGATTGCGAACGCTACTCGTTACTGCGGGCCTGGTGCTTTTGTGTGAAGCATTATGGCCTGCGGCAGTATTGGGCCAGTACGATGCGCCATCTCAGGATGCGCAAACAACGACTTCGCGAAAAAAAGTAACTGATTCAGGTACACAAGGGGCCAGAGGGGGCGAGTTGCCTCTTTCGGCGATTCCCAGGATTGAGGCGCATGCCAATCTGGTGCTGGTGGATGTGGTGGTGACGCATCGCGGACGGCATGTGAAGGGGTTGTCCGCGGGTGATTTTCAGGTGTATGACAATGGCAGGCTGCAGCCGATTACGGTGTTCGAGGAGCACACGGCGGAGACACCGATAGCGGCAAATGGAGCGGGGGTCGAGCCGAGGCTGCCGCCGGGAGTGTACAGCGATCGACCGAAGTATCCGGAGACCGGGGTGGCGACGGTGCTGCTGCTGGATGCGTTGAATACGCCGGTGACGGATCAACTTTTTGTGCGGAAGCAACTGGTGAAATTACTGAGCAGAATTCCGCAAGGTGCGCCGTTGGCGATTTTTGCTCTGGGTACGCAGCTGCGGATGGTGCAGGGCTTTGATGCGAATACGAATGCGCTGGTGCGAGCGATGCGCAGCCGGAAGATGGTGCGGGCGTCCATGGTGCGACGCCCTGAATACCAGGCGTCGCTGGAGCACGAGTCGCAGGACATTATTGAACTGGGCGCGACGCAAAGCGGGCTACAGGCGCTGCGGCAGTTTGAAGCGGACCAGATGTCGAGTCGGGCGGACCTTCGGGTGAAGATCACGCTGGAGGCGCTGAATGGCCTGGCTGCTTATTTGAGGCTGGTTCCGGGGCGGAAAAATTTGATCTGGGTTTCGGGGTCATTCCCATTTGCGTTTTACCGGGACGATACGCTGGAGGCTCCACTGGAGCCGGAGCGTGAGTATGCGGCGGATATAGCGTGGACAGCGGCGCTGATGTCGGCGGCGCGCGTGGCGGTGTATCCGGTGAACGCGGATGGATTGGACGGGCTGCCGAGCACGAGCGCGATGGAGAGTTCGTCTGATGCGTCAAACGTGATGAACAACAATGCGCTGAAGGCGCTGGCCAATGGCGGCAAGGCCAGAAATGGGATGAGCCTTACGTCTTCCACGACGGGAGGCGCGACGCCGGGGACGTTTGCCGAGCCGTCGATGGCGGAGGCGGACTTGAAGTTTATGGAGCAGAAGCAGAGCGAGCTTGAGAGTATGCAGGCGCTGGCGCAGGATACGGGCGGACAGGTGTTTACGGGCACGAATGATATTGGGTCTGCGGTTGCGGAAGCGATGCGGGCCGGTGCGGATTACTACACGGTTGGGTATGTGCCGGAGTTTCGGCGGCATGATGAGAGCTTCCACCGGTTGAAGGTGAAGATGATGAATGGGGATCATGCGGACTACCGGAGCGGGTATTACGCAGATACGTCGGCGGTGGATCCTCATGCCGGGCATGTTCAGATGGCGGCTGCGATTCTGGACGATGGGCCGCCTGTGTCTGATTTGCGATTCGAAGTGAAGATGGATCGAGTGGATCGCTCTGCCCGAGTGGCGGGTAAGGGCTTGGGTGGCGAGCCGTGGCAGGTGGAGTACTCGATTCCTGTGCAGCAGGTGGATTTTGAGAGGGCTGCCGGCGGTAGCCGCACGGCGAAGCTGGAGATGGTGGCGGTGGCGTATGACGCGAATGGCCGCAATTTGAAGTTTGCGGATGAGCGGGCCGAGGTTCGGCTACCAGCGAAGTTTTATCAGAGAGAGGCGCATGGGGCGATGCCGATTCAGCAGAAGATTGTGGTGCCGAAGGGGACGGTGCAGGTGAGAGTGGTGGTGCATGATCTTCAGGATGGGAAGATTGGAGCGACGCAGATTCCGGTTTTGCGCACTGGTGGATGAGCGGGGCGTGAAGGCAAAAAATCTCAGGGAAAGCTGGAGGGTTTTCCGTTACGGCAAAGCTGCAACCCTGCAGGTTGCAGCCTTTGTTCAAGGTGGAGTGTGCCAGACAGGCTAACAGGCCGCTGGTCCTAGTTGAAGCTCTTGAGCGCCTGCATCACGATGAAGATGAGGATGCCAAGCCCCATGAGGACCGTGGCTGCGGAGGCGGCGTAAACATAAGGAGTAAGTTTTTTGGCTCGACTAAGGATGAGTTCCTGTTCGTGCTGCTGATGTTCGGCGTTTGCATCGAGGTAGATCTGGTCATCCTCATTTTGGAGCAGAGTACCCCGATAGATGAGCAACGCAGCAAGAATGGTGGCAACCGCAGCCCAGGCAATCCAGATAACAGGACTAACGCCCATACAACACCTCCGGTAGATTCAACAGAGGCGGCTCCAGATACCGGAGGCTTGCATGCACCTCGGGGCAGGAGGGGCCGTCGAGTGCATATTAGCCCCGGTTGGGTAGCTTTGCACAGTGATTTTCGTTAACGGTGTTTGCGGTTGGGGTTACAGGCGAGCGGAAGACCTCGGAAAACGGGTAAACCGGAGGAGAAGTATCCGGATATGAGGGATTTGGCGAGGTGAAGAATCGCGGCGGGGAGGGTGTGCATCCAAAATTTGTATGGTACGGGCGCAGGAAACTGTGGCGTCTGCACGGAGTGAATAGGTAAACTGAATCAAGTAACAATCAAGGAGATTTGCCGATGGCAACCGCAACCACGACCCCGGAAACCGCGCAACAGACCACCCCGCTGACCCTGACCGGGACTGCTGTAACGAAGGTGCGTGAAATTATGGCGACGCAGGATCCGCTGCCGGCCGGGCTGCGCATTGGCGTAGTTGGCGGCGGCTGCTCGGGCTTCCAGTACTCGATGTCGTTTGAGAACCAGGCCGGCATGATGGACAAGGTTCTGAATTTTGAAGGCTTGAAGGTTTTTGTGGACGCGACATCTATGATGTATCTGCAGGGATGCGTGGTCGACTATGTAGAGACGCTGGAGGCAGCCGGATTCAAGTTTGAGAATCCGAGCGTGAAGAGTACCTGCGGGTGCGGGTCTTCATTCAGCGTGTAACGCAAGCAATATCTGATATTATGAAAGGCTCGCCTTGGCGAGCCTTTTGCTATTGGGGATTACCGGAGTCGGAGTTGTTGGAGTTTCCGGAAGTGGAGCTGTTGGCTGAGCTGGAGGAGTTCGAGCTGCTTCCGGAACTGGAGTTGGAGCCGCCGAGGAGGTTGTTTCCACCGAAGAGGCTGTTGGAGCTTGAGGACTTTTTGGAGTTGTCGGAGCTGTTGATGCTGGTGGCTCCGTTGAGGTCGCTCTGGCTGCCGCCGAGGATGGAAACCTTGTCTTTGAGTTCGTCGACGATGGGGTCGTAGTTGAATTCCCAGCGGTCGTAGTTGCCCTGTGCGCGGTAGTCGACGATGGATTTTCCTTTAATAGGGGGGACGACGCCTACGAAGGGTGCGTTGGTCTGGAATCCGTCGTTGGAGGAGGTGGGTGATCCGAGCGCAGATGTGCTGGAGGATTTCGTTGTGTCTGTGGTGGAAGTTGTGGGGCTGGAGTCGAGGGACGACCCACCCATGGGGGAGCCGATGCCGGAGGACATGGACGAGCCAAAGCCGGAGGACATGGAGGAGCCGAAGCCCATGGAGTCACTGGCGCTGGCGGCTGCAGTGGGAGCAGAGCCGCCGGAGCTGGAACTACCGCTTACGGCGTACATGCCGCCTGAGGATTGTATGGCTCCGAGATCGGAGAGCGGCTTGCCGAAGGGGCCGAGCGGATGGACGTGGGCGTGGCCGTAGAGGACGAGTTTCCAGTCGTCTTTGCCGGTGAGGGGGTCTTTGTACTGCTTGCGGAGGAAACGGACGTTGTTGGTGTGGAGGAGCTCTTTGATGGTGTTGGGGTAGCGGTGGAACTGGCGGTAGTAGAGCTGGATGGCGCGCTCGTACTGCTGGCCGCGGTGGATGGTTTCAATTTCTTTCTGGCGCTGCATGGATTTTGCCCATTCGGGCGCGGCGATGGCTAATGCCAGGAGCATGAGGAAGGTCAGAAAGACAACCATGAGAAGGACGATTCCAGACTCTGGATTGGGACCATGGTCATCCTTGGGATTGCGGTGCGCGAGTTGTGGGGGATGCTGCATGTTGAATCCTGTTGGTGGGCTTCACCGCCGATCGCGCGCTGGCGGGGAAGGCTGTAGCCTGCTAGCTGCGTGCCAGAGGCAGGCTCTGGGTGTGGTTGTAGAGAAGATCCGTGACCTCGATGGAGAAGGGCAGAATCTTAACAATTTTGTAGCGATGGGCGACGATGTCGCCTGGCGATGCGATGAAGATGTTGGCGCCCTGCAGGAGGAAAGCCTTGCGCACGCTGCCGTGAGCCTCGTAACCGAAGAACTGGAGGTCGATGGGAGGTGGCGGGGGTGGTCCCATGGGTGCCGCGGCGATGTGCTGGACCGGGCGGACGGGGCCTTTGACGGCTTCGATTTTGGCCGGCGGAGCGGAGTTCATGGAGAAGATGTTGCGCCCAGAGCCGGTGTAGCGGATGGATTCGGCTTGTGCCATGAGCTCGGGATGGAGCGTGGGATCGAGCCTGGAGAGGCTGACGGGAATGCGCTTGGCGCTTCCATTGCCGGAGGTGGGCGGCGCGGCGGCAGCGGTCTGCGTCGATGACGGCGGCGCGGACGGGGAACCGAAGAAGATCCGGTTGACGTCCCAGAAGACGAGGCCAACGATGATGATGCCGAGGACGGCCACGGCGATGACTTTGCCTTTGCTGTCCGTACCGAGAGAGAGTGCCATCAGCGGACCTCCCTGTCGGCCAGCGGCGATTGCGGATAGGTGAGCCGGGCACTGGTGTTGTTTTGGTCGTTGTTGCCGGAGTTGGAAGATGCCGGCAGGTCTGTGGCGTCTGAGCGGAGGTAGGTATCCACGCGGATGCGCAGGCTGACCATGCCACCCTGCTGCCCGTTGAACTCAAGGCCGGTGATGATGAAAAAGACGTGGTTCTTGTCGCGTTCGAGGCCGTTGATGAAGTGCATGAGCGGGGCGTACTGGCCACTGAGGCTGGCGTCGATCTGGACGCGGGTGATGCCCGGAATGGCCGGGGTGGGCGTGTACTGCGCGTTGGCGAGGAGAACATTCTCTTTGGCGGCGAGGTTGCCGAGTTCGGCCGCGATGGTGGAGTAGTTGGGCGAGATGCGTGCGTCGATGAATCCGGCGGCCTGGGTGCGCGCGTTGTCGACCTTGGCGGGAAGATCGTGGATCTGGCTCATTTTGGCCTGAAGCTGGCCGTAGTGGACTTCCTGTGCGGCGAAGGCTGGGCTTTCGTCGGAACTGATGGCGTGCATGGCGAGTACGACTCTGGTGCCGAGGAGGATATCGAGGAGCAGAATGGCGGCGAGGCCGGCGAGGTGAAGATTGAGCGGAGTGAAGAGGCCGCGAAGCTTATTCATGGCGGGCCTCGTTTTTAGCGCGCTCGTGTTTTGCCGAGGCCGGATAGGCGGCGGCCGGTTTGGAGGATTCATCTGCGGGCGGTACGGGGTGCGGCAGTGGCCGGTAATCGGCGAGGATGTCGAAGTTTACGTAGGACGGCATGCTGGCATTAACGCTGTTGGAGTTGTCGCTGTCATTGCCTTGCGTGGCGAGTGACTCGGAGGCGAGGCGGGGCGAGGCGAAGTAGCGCGATTTCTCAAGGTTGCGAATGAGGTCGACGCCACGGTCGCGCGGGCCGAGGACGCGGAGGCGGAGGATGACGTTTCCGTTGGGGCGCACGAGGGGTTGGAGGCTGACGACCTGCACGCCGCTGGGGAGCACGGTTTCCAGATCTTCCATCGTGGCAGTCCAGGAGAAGGACTTCTGACGGAAGAGTGTGTTGAGGAATTCCGACTGCTTGAGCGTGGCGGCGTTTTGCGGCTGGGCCATGAGATTGCGGTAGCTCTGCTGCTGATTCTCGAGTGTGCGAATCTGCCTGTGGAGCGAGCTGACGTGCGCGTTGGCAGCGGCAGCGCTGCTCTGCTCCGTATGAAGCTGGTAGCCAAGGAATGCGCCGGCGAGGGCGAGGATGAGCATCCAAAGGCGCAGCCGGTTGTAGACAGGCCGCAACTCAACGTAAGGCCGCGAGGCGAGATTGAGGGTAATACGCATCAGCTTGCGAGCGCTCCTGCGATGCCGGCGGAGATGCCGGGTGGAAGGGAAGCCGCGGCGGGCGGCGTGATGAGGTCGCGCACGCGCGGCGCCAGCGGATCGTTATTTTCGATGAGTTCGCCGAAGCCTGCGGCTCCGCCGGACCCGGCGTAGTAGATGGTGGAGGGCTGGGACTGGAGCGTGTCCTCAAAGTAGGCGAGCGCGACGGAGACGGCCTGGGCGAGCTCTTCGCGCAGGAGGGTGGGATTCTGGGGCAGCTCGAGGGTGCGATGCAGGAGGAGGTCGTCCTGACGGATGATGGCGGTGGTGACGGCGCCGTGGCTGCGGTTGATGATGAGTGCGGGGCTGCTGGCGCGGAGCGCCGAGAGTGATGCGATGGTGCTGGTGAGCACCGCGCCGGGCTCGAAGCCTGCGTCGCGAACGGCGGACTCGTATTCGGCGAGTATGGCGCGGGGCATGGCGACGACAAGCGCGCGGACCTGCTGTGAGGCCTGCGGGAGAAGCTGGTAGCTGATGGCGGCATCTTCGACGTCGAAGGGGAGCATTTTGCGGAGGCGGAAGCGCAGGATGGGCAAGGCGTCGCGCTCGCGCGAGGGCAGGGAGTCGAAGTCGAGCAGGAGGACGCGTGCGGTTGCATCCGGAACTATTACAGTCACATTTTTGCGGCGCGCGCCGACGTCTTCGAGGACCTTGCGGATGGCGCTGGAGACGGCGGAGGGATCGGCGAGGTTGGCACTCTTGAGGCCGGGCGTGACGGCGGATTCCGGCAGTTTGGCGTGGCTGAAGGTGAGGGAATCATCTTCTGGGCGCTGCGAGCCTTTGCGTGCTTCGCGGCGGGCTGCGACGACGCCGCCGGGAAAGATTTCGCAGGCGAGCGGCGGGCGCATGTACGAGTTGGCCGGGAGAATGGAAAATTTGAAGGGCACTAGCGGGCTGCCTCAATGAATGTAACTTTGTTGATTTCTTTTAGCGTGGTGAGGCCGCGGCGGACGCGATCAACGGCGCTTTCGCGGAGGAACTGCATGCCTTCCGACTGCGCGAGGCGGCGGACCTCAGAGGCTGGTTTTTTGTCGAGAATGGCTTCGCGGATGGGGTCGGTGAGGTCGAGCAGTTCGTGAATGGCGGTACGGCCACGGTAGCCGGTGCCGCCGCACTCGATGCATCCGGCGCCCTCATGGAAGCGGAAGGTGCGCCATTCGGCGGGATCGAGGCCGCTGAGGATGAGGGTTTCGTCGTCGTACTGGACCTCGCGGACGCAGTGCTCGCAGATGGTGCGGACGAGGCGCTGGGCGAGGATGCAGTTGAGCGCGGAGACGAAGTTGTAGGCTTCGACGCCCATGTTGAGGAAGCGGCCGAGCACGTCGACGACGTTGTTGGCATGGACGGTGGTGAAGACGAGGTGGCCGGTGAGGGCGGAGTTGATGGCGATCTGGGCGGTTTCCTGGTCGCGGATTTCGCCGACGAGGATTTTGTCGGGATCGTGGCGGAGGATGGAGCGCAGGCCGCGTGCGAAGGTGAGTCCTTTTTTCTCGTTGACGGGGATCTGGGTGATGCCGCGAATCTGGTATTCGACGGGATCTTCGATAGTGATGATTTTGTCTTCGTCGCTTTTGATTTCGTTGAGGGCGGCGTAGAGGGTGGTGGTTTTGCCGGAGCCGGTGGGTCCGGTGACGAGGACCATGCCGTAGGGCTCGCGGATGTAGCGGCGGAAGCGGCGGAGATCATCCTCGTGGAAGCCGACGACATCGAGGGTGAGCTGCTGGAACTTTTCGCTCATGGACTCCTTGTCGAGGACACGGAGGACGGCGTTTTCGCCATGCACGGTGGGCATGATGGAGACGCGGAAGTCGATGAGGCGGGTTTTGTAGCGGACGCGGAAGCGGCCATCCTGGGGTACGCGGCGCTCGGCGATGTCGAGCTCGCTCATGACCTTGATGCGGGAGAGGATGGTCTGGTGGTGCTCGCGTGCGATGGGCGCCATGGCGGGCTGGAGGACGCCGTCGATGCGGTACTTGATGATGACGGAGTCTTCGTAGGTTTCGATGTGAATGTCAGAGGCGCGGCGCTCGAGAGCGGTGAAGATGGTGGTGTCGACGAGGCGGATGATGGGGCTGATGTCCTCTTCGGAGGTCAGCTTCTCGATGGAGATGTTTTCGTCGGGATTGTCTTCGGCGGAGACGAAGTCGAAGGTGAGGCCTTCGGAGGCTTCGTCGAGGACGCGCTGGGACTGCTCGGTTTTCTTGAGCAGGTCAGTAATCTGCGAGAGGGTTGCGACGCGAGTGAGGACGCGCTGGCCGAGGAGGCTCGATATTTCATCGAGCACCATGAGGCGGCTGGGGTCACTGACGGCGATGACGAGCCGGTCTTCAAGCTGTTCGAGAGGTACGAAGTTGTAGCGGAACATGAGTTCGACGGGGACGCTGCGGATGACCTCGTGCTGGATGCGGAAGTTTTTGAGGTCGATGAACTCACAGCGGTAGCGGCGAGCCAGATTCTGGGCGACGAGGAGCTCGTCGACTTCCGGTGCTGCGGTGACTACGGGTGGATTGGCCATGGGTGTGATTTCCTTCTTTGTCACTTGCCGAGTCCGGCGCCGTTACCCATGGAGAAGATGGGCAGGTAAAGGGCAACGAGAATGATGGTGACGACGATACCCATGAAGATGAGGATGGCCGGTTCAATGAGGGCGAGCGCGGCGGTGAGCGCGGTCTGGACGTCTTCCTCAAAGAATTCGGCGACGGAGTTGAGCATTTGGGGCAGCGCGCCGGTGGATTCGCCGACTTCGATCATTTCCGTGGAGAGTTCGGGAAAGACGCGCGTTCCTTTGAGGCTGTTGGCGAGACCTTTGCCCTCACGGACGCTGCTGACGGAGTTGAAGACGGCCTGGGCGATGCGGCGGCTGGAGATGGAGCGGGCAGCGGTTTCGAGCGACGGGACCAGCGGCAGGCCGCCGAGGAGCAGTGTGGAGAGGGTGCGGGAAAAGAGCGCGACCTGATATTTGAGCCAGATATTGCCGAAGATGGGGAGGCGAATGCGGATGCCGTCGATGACGTCGGCGCCGGATTCGGTTCTGCTCCAGCGCAGTAGCAGGACGATGAGCAGGACCAGGGCGGGAAAGACGAAGAGCCCGTAGTGCTGTGCCGCCTTGCCGAGGTGGAGCATGGCGACGGTGAGCGCGGGCAGCTTGGAGCCGAGCTGGTTATAGAGCAGGGCGAAGCGCGGGACAACGTAGGTGATAAGGAAGGTGAAGAGCGCGAAGACGAGGACGACGAGCAGGCAAGGGTAGATGAGCGAGGCCTGCAGCTTTTTACGGAAGGTGAGCGAGATGCGCTGAAAGATGAGGTAGCGGTTGAGAACCTCGTCGAGGTTGCCGCTGCGCTCGCCGGCGAGCAGGGTGGTGGTGTAGATGGGCGGGAATGCGCCCTGTGCGTCGAATGCGGTGGAGAGGGATTCGCCGGTTTTGACGCGCTCGGCTACGTTTTTGAGTTGTGCGGCGAAGCGCTCGTTCTTCTGGCTCTGGGCGAGCATGTGGAGCGAATTGAGGATGGGCAGTCCGGCCTTGATGAGGGTGAGGAACTGCTGATTGAAGATGAGGAAGGGTTCCAGCTTGATTTTGCGCTGCGCCCCGGTGAGGCCGCGCGCGCGGACGGAGTAGACGTAGTAGCCCGCCTGCGTGAAGCGCTGACGCAGTTCGTCGGCGGAGGCGGCATTGTGGGTCTGCTCCTGCACACGCCCGCGTTCATCGGCCAGTTTGATAACGAATTCGGCCATAAGATCGTGATTCTGCTGATGCTTCTAAGGTAGCAGTTTACGTACAGGATAGACGCGATTGAGGACGCTATCGCTCATTTGGGGATTCGGGCTGGGTCGAGTCGCCCGATGCGGCCTTTGGGGCCGACGATGAAGGGCAGGCTGATGGCGTTCCAGTTGCCATTGCCGAGGGAGTGCCAGGTTTTGCCGTTGTCGTAGCTGATGTCTGAGCCGTTGGTTCCAGCAGTGAGCCATGCTTGGTTGGCGGCGTCCCAGGCGACGGTGGAGCGGTAGCCGTGGGGTGGATGGGTGGCGGCGTGCCAGTGGAGGCCGCCATCGGTGGACCAGGTGGCGGTTCCGGTGGGGTTGTTGGGCTGGGTGTAGTCGCCGCCTACGGCGAGTATGGCGCCGTTGCCTTCGGCGATGGCGAAGATTCCGGCTGTGGGGTTGTTTTTGGCCAGGGGCGTGAGAATGGGGGCCCAGATGGGGCGCGTTGTTCTGTGGCGGGTTTGGCGGTAGATCCATGCGCCGGTGGTGCCGAAGAGGATGGGATTTTGTGGGCTGGCGACCAGGGAGGCGTTGCTGGCGGCGAAGGCTCCGGTTGCGCCGGGTTTGGTGGCAAGCGTGAGGGATTGGGAGGGTTTCCAGGTGAGACCGCCGTCGGTGGTGGAGAGAAAGACGAAGCGATGGTGGACGGGGTCGCCGAGCAGGTAGCCTTTGTGGGGGTTCTGGAAGATCAGGGCGTCCCAGAAGCCGTTGGGGTCGTGGTTGGTGGCGAGGAGGGTCCAGTGGGCGCAGCCGTCGGTGGTTTTGTAGACGCGGGACTGGCTGCCAGGGCCGCTGGACATGGCCCATGCGGTGCGGGCGTTAAAGGCCCAGATGGCGCGGAAGTCGAGCTTGGTGGCGTTGGGCGGGGTGGCGCAGGGGTGCCAAGTGCGGCCGCCGTCGAGGGTGCGGAGGATGGTTCCGCTGGTGCCGCTGGCCCATGCGATTTGGGAGTTGACGGCGTGGATGCCGCGAAGACTGGCGGTGGTGTGGCTGGGTTGGAGGGTCCAGACGGAGTTGGATTGGGCGGGCGGGGTTTGCGCTGTGGCGGCGAGGGTGGTGAGCAGAACGAGGCAGAGCTGGAGGCGGATGCGGGCCATGCCGCTGATGATACGCGGCATGGCAGGCTGGGAGCAGGTTATTGCAAGGGGGATGAGCCGTCGACGATGGCTACGCCGTTGGGTGGGTGGAATTCGAAGGCGGATGCGGGTGCGGTGACGTTGTCGGTTTCCCCGGAGAACTGGAACTGGTTGGTGACTCCGTCGGCTTCGACGACGCGGATCTGGAGGATTGTGCCTGCCGGGGTGACGGTGAGGCTGATGCTGGTGATTTGCTTGCCCATGTGGCGCGGGACGCCCTGGAGGGTGAAGTCGCCGTTTTGCTGCGAGGCGATGTGCAGGCCGCTGAGTTCGCGCTCGAGGCTGGTATGGCCGAGGAGGAAGCGTAGCGGGGACTGGATATCGTCAATGTTTTTTGCGGGGATGCGCTGGGCTTCTGTCTGACCCGGGGTGTAGAAGTAGCCGTATTTGCGATTGAGAATGTATAGCTTGCCGTCGGGATCGGTGTAGGTCCAGCGCATGAGGCCGGGCTTTTTGAGCAGGAGCGCGCCGGACTGGCGCTTGCTCATGCCCATGCCAGTGTAGGTCTGGACGAACTGGACTTCGAGCGAGCGGATGATGTTGTAATGGTGGTCGACGCGGCTGGCCAGGGTGGCTGCGCTGGGTGTGGCTGCGCTGGCGGGCAGTATGGTGGCCGCCAGAAAGGGGATGGCAATGAGAAGCCGCCAGATCGCGTGGAACTGGCGGCGGGATGAGGTGTTTTTCATTATTGGAGGGGGACCGTGCAGTTGGTTCCACCGGCGGGGTCAACCTTGATGTTGCCGGCCATGTCGAGGCAGAAGCCGCGATGGCCGGTTTTGCCGACGGCCTGGGGAACGGCGGTGACCTCGTAGCCGGTGTACATGTCGTGATTATTGACGGTGGTCTTGGTGCAGTTGGTGATCTTGAATGTGTAGCCGGATTTTTCGCCGGCGGCGAGGCCGTTGGGGATCAACTGGGCCAGTTGCGCGGTGGGCGCGGCGGAACTACCTTCGCCACCGAGGGCTGCCAGCGAGCAGGCGTAGCCGTTCTGGGGATAGCTGGAGTTGTACTGGGTCTCCGCTTCCTGGATGGTGCGGAGGGACTGCAAGGCTGAGGTTTCGTTCGCGTTCGCCTTGAGATTGAGCATGTTGGGGATGGCGATGAGCGTGAGGATGATGATGATCGAGATGACGATCAGCAGTTCCATGAGGGTGAAGCCGGCTTCATGAGAGGAGCGTGCGCCGATGGCGCGTGGAGCCTGAGAGCGGATGGTGATGAGCTTCATAGCGGGTACCTAACTCGGAATGCTAAAACAACTGGACGCAGAGAGCCAGAGGATCGCTCACCTGCACCCTGGATGGGAGGTTAGTGCGTGGGGGCTGTCTCGGCTGCGATGCAGGAGCGGAAATAGTCGAGGCTGAGGCGCAGGCCGGTTTCGAGATCGATTTTGGGCTCCCAGCCGAGGAGGCGTTTTGCCTTGGAGATGTTGGGCTGGCGCTGGGTGGGGTCGTCCTGAGGCAGCGGGAGGTAGACGATCTGGCTGGAGGAGCCGGTGACCTTGAGGACAGCTTTGGCGCACTCAATGATGGTCCACTCGTTGGGATTGCCGATGTTGGTGGGGAGGTGTTCTTTGGAACGCGAGAGGCGGAGGATGCCATCGACTTCGTCCGAGACGTAGCAGAAGCTGCGTGTCTGCTTGCCTTCGCCGTAAACGGTGAGGTCTTCGCCTTTGAGCGCCTGGATCATGAAGTTGGAGATGACGCGGCCGTCGTTTTTCTGGAGGCGCGGCCCGTAGGTGTTGAAGATGCGGACCATGCGGGTGTCCACGTGGTAGTAGCGATGGTAGGCCATGATGAGGGCCTCGGAGAATCGCTTGGCCTCGTCGTAGACGGAGCGTGGACCGATGGGATTGACGTGGCCCCAGTAGTCTTCAGTCTGGGGATGGACGGCGGGGTCGCCGTAGCACTCGGAGGTGGATGCGTGGAGAAATTTTGCCTGGTAGCGGTGTGCGATATTGAGCGCGTTGCGGGTTCCGTCGGAGCCGACGCGGAGGGTTTCGACGCCGAGGCGTGCGTAGTCAACGGGACTGGCCGGAGAAGCGAAATTGAAGACGTAATCGACGGGGCCGAGGTCGAAGGGCTCGATGATGTCCTGCTGGACGAAGGTGTAGCGGGGCTCGTTCTGGAGGTGGCCTATGTTTTCGAGAGAGCCGGTGCAGAGATTATCGACACCGACGACGGAGTGGCCTTCGGCGAGCAGTGCATCGGTGAGGTGTGAGCCGAGGAAGCCGGCGGCTCCGGTAACGAGTACGCGCATGAATATCTCTCTTTTGAGCGGAATGCGTAACTGAGGTTGATATCTGATTGGATGGTAGCGAAGCGAACGAGGCGAGGGCAAACAGAAGTGGAGCGATGTTCGTAGGATAGAGACAGGCGTGAAAGCGAACGGACTACAGGCGCGGATATGGACTTTGGCCGAGGAGGAGGGTTTCTCGGGCGCGGGGATGGCTGCCGTTCCGGAGCCGGGAAGCGCGGAGGATCTGCGCGAGCGGGAGCGGTATGAGGCATGGGTAGAGGCCGGACGCGCGGGAACGATGGAGTATCTGAAGCGCCGAAGCGAGGCGGGGCGATTGGTGCGGTCATCGCTGCGGGAGGCTGTTCCGTGGGTGCGGTCAGTAATTGTGTGCATGCTGAACTACAACAGCGATGCTCCATATTCGACGGACGCGGCGCCCAAGGATGCGGGATGGATTGCGCGGTATGCGTGGAGCGGCAGCGGGGGAAGGCCTACGGATTATCACAGGGTGATGCTGCGGCGGCTGGAGCGGCTGCGCGAGCGGCTGGCCGGAGAGTTTGGGGAGTTTGAGGCGCGGTGCTATGTGGATACGGGACCGCTGGTGGAGCGGGTGTATGCGCAGTATGCGGGACTGGGCTGGGTGGGCAAGAATACGTGCGTGCTGAACCAGAAGCTTGGTTCCTGGCTGTTTCTGGGTGTGATTTTGACGGGGTTGGAAGTGCCATCGGACGAGGCCGCACTGCCGGCGGCTGACCGGTGCGGGAGCTGTACGCGGTGTATTGATGCTTGCCCGACGCAGGCATTGGTGGCTCCGCGAGAGATGGATGCGAGCCGGTGCATTGCCTACCTGACGATTGAGCACCGTGGGAGCATTGCAGAAGAGCTGCGGGAGGGAATCGGCCGGCAGGTGTTCGGGTGCGATATTTGCCAGGATGTGTGCCCGTGGAATGGCCGGCGCAAGGCGCCGCTGGGTCGTGATCCGGAACTGGCGGTGCGGGGTGAACTAGTGAATCCTGCGCTGGAGTGGCTGGCGGGGATGGATGAGGTTGCGTTTGGGGAATGTTTTTTCGGGTCGCCGGTGAAGCGGGCCAAGTTTGGGGGATTTCGCCGAAATGTGGCGATTGCGATGGGGAACAGCGGAAACATAGGGTTCTTGCCGCGACTGCGCGAGTGGGCAGATGCGGATGAAGAAGCGGTGGCCGAGGCGAGCCAGTGGGCGGTTGCCCGCCTGGAATGCGTGCGGGGCCTCCCGGAAGCGGGAAACCCGGACGTCAGAGAGCCTGGTCTCGAGGCTTCAGAAAAAATCTGAGACGAGGATGGGCTTTTGGATCGGGATGTTTATGAGCCGCGAACCACATTGGCTGCGTTGAGCCCCTTGGGGCCCTGCTGACACTCGAATTCGACGGCTTCGCCTTCGTTGAGTGTTTTGTAGCCCGAGTCCTGAATGGCTGAGAAATGGACGAATACGTCCTCACCACTGGACCGCTGAATGAAACCGTAACCTTTCGCTCCGTTAAACCACTTGACTACGCCTTGCTCTTTCACAGCAACTCCTCTTGTTATGGGCGATTGTCCGCCTCTTGTTTCCCCCAATAACAGCAAAAGCTCCGTTTCCGCGCGAATAGCGCAGATTTCGGAAGCCTTACCGCCCTCGGGCGGGCACAAAAGGTATTACTTTTGCAAAACATCAATAAACGGCCTTCCCAACAACAACTTAGCCCGGAAATAGCGAGAGCTAAATCGTGACCTTGTTATGGCAGGAACCGGACCGTAAATCAAGGGAAAAATGCATAGTGGGGCAAAAATCTGCCCAGACGGGGCAGGAAATGGGTTCGGCGGGGTGAAACGAGGGAATTTGGAACCGTCATGGTGGCAAATGGGGGTTTTGGCGGGGAGGGTCCAGACGGGTTCCAGAATAGTATGAGAAGAGATTGATCCGAGTTGAGGAAATGTCCACCCAAGAGCCTAAGAGCCTGCTGCCCCGCCTGCTGCATTATCTGTCTCCGCGGGAGTTGTGGCTGCACATTGTGTCCCTGGCGCGGTATTTGAGCCGCACGGAGGTGCATACGTACGCCTTCAGCGTGGCGGCGAATGCGATTTTGTCGTTGTTTCCGTTCATCGTGATCCTGTTTACGGTGTCGCGGGAGGTGTTTCATTCGCAGGCGATGACGGCGATGGTGGCGAACATGGTGAGCTATTTTCTGCCGTCGAACCAGAGCTTTGTCATCCGGAATATGGCGCTGCTGGTGCATCCGCGAGGGCGGGTGCAGATCTTTTCGATGGTGATGCTGCTGATTACGTCTTCGAGCGTGTTTATGCCGCTGGAGGTTGCTCTGAATCAAGTTTGGGGAGTGAAGAAGAGCCGGGCTTACCTTTGGAACCAGCTTTTATCGCTGGGGCTGGCGATCGGCGTGGGCGTGCTGGCTGTGGTGTCGGTGGCGCTGGCGGCGGCGCAGAGCAAGATACTGGCGATTCTGTTTTTCGGGCACACGGATAACATCTTTTTTGATTTTCTGACGCATATGTTTCTGAGTATCTCGGCTGCATTTTTGAGCGTGGGGATCTTTTTTTTGACCTACTGGCTGCTGCCGAACCGGAGGGTTCCGGCGCGGGCAGTGCTGCCGGCGGCGATTGCGACGGGGCTGATCTGGGATGCGGCCAAGGCTGTTTATGTGATGGTGCTGCCGTGGATGGATCTGCGGTCGGCATACGGGCCGTTTGCGGTGTCCGTGACACTGATGATCTGGGCATTTCTGACGGGTTTGCTGCTGCTGTCCGGGGCACATTTTTCCGCGACGCGATATGCGCGGCAGGTGGCGCGGGAGGCCGATCAAGGGGAGATGGCGGATAGGTCGCGGAATTAAGAGTGCGAGTGCAGCGCGAGGGGCGGGGTTCGCGCTACACTCACTTAACAGTGAGTCGGCTGAGAGATTTTGAAAGCAAATTTTTTGGCAAGCTGCGCCGCCCTGCTCCGACAGGCTGGGTGCGGCGTACCGCGTTCTGGCTGCTGTTGATCTGCGTGGCCTGCGGGCTGCTGGGGTTGCTGCCGGGTGGGGTGGGCGCGGTATTTCAGGCTATTTCCGATGTGGTGCTGGTGGTGCTGGTGCCTCTGGGCGCGGTGCTGCTGGTCCAGTACATTTTTGGGCATTTTCTGTGGAAGGTGCGCAATCGGCTGATTTTGACCTATTTGCTGATGGGCCTGACGCCGGTGGTGTTGTTTGTGACGCTGGCGGGCGTGTCGCTGTATATCTTCTCGGGACAGTTTGCGATTTTTGCCGGCACGGCGGCGGAGCATGCGGAACTGGTACAGATTGCGGCGCAGAACCATGTATTTGCGAGCCGGCTCGGGCAGGAAGTGACATCGGGGGTTCCGCTGAGCAAGCTTTCTTTGCCGGGGGTGAAAGATCTGGCGACGATGAAGGATTTTCCAGACATGCGGATGGCCATTTTTGTAGATGGCAAGTCTGTGAGGATGACTCCTTCGAACATGAATGCCGATGACATCCAGAAGGTTCCGCCGTGGGTTGGGGAGCGTGATTTTGAAGGGATCGTTTTTGATCGGGGTCATTTGTACCTGCGCGCGATCGACGGCGCCGTCGCGGGTTCTCATTGGATTTCGGTGATCAGCAGCGTTCCTCTGGGGCAAAAGAACGTCGACCGGATTGCCGCGGGATTGGGCACGGTGACGATATTGCCCAATACTGCCTTTGCCGATGTCAGTCAGAACACGACGGTGACGCTGGGTCCGACCGGGATCGTGACATCGAAAGGCGTTGCGGGAGGGGGAAGTTCGTCAGGAGAGAAAGCAGCGGTTCGGGGATCGTCGGAGACGGCGAATGGCAAGTCTGACTTTGCGATTCATGTTGTTCGTCCGGGGTCATTAGCGGCAAAGGAGGCGGCAGAGGAGGCGGCAGAGGCCGCGAAGCAGACGCCGGACCAGCAGCTTGCGGCTCTGGAGGGTGAAGGTGTGGTGACGGGCGGGCAATTGCCCAAAGCGCAGCACTTTTACGATGTTCCGGTAACATTTGCCGCTCCGCTAGGAACGACGAACTGGAGCACGGGTCAGCAGCACGAGGCGATCGTGCATGTGAATTCGCGGCCGTCGTTGCTGTATCAGCGTTTGTTCAACACTTCGCTGCGTGTGGGGAATATTTTTCGTGATGTGTTGATTGGCCTGGCGGCGTTTTTTGGCCTTCTGGAGCTTTTCGCTTTCTATGGCGCGATGCGGTTGAACCGGACGATTACGAAGTCGATTCGGGATCTTTACCGAGCGACTGAGGCGATTGATCACGGGGATTTTGAGCATCGGATCGTGGTGAAGCGGAAGGATCAACTGGCGGCACTAAGCCAGTCGTTCAACGACATGACCGCATCGCTGGAGCGGCTGCTGGAGGAACAGAAAGAGAAGCAAAAGCTGCAGAGCGAACTGGCGATTGCGCAGGAGGTGCAGGCGAACCTGTTTCCCGGAGCGAACTTGCAGATGGGGCCGCTGGATGTATATGGGATTTGCCTTCCGGCGCGGACGGTGAGTGGGGATTACTACGACTTCCTGGTGCTGGGGAAGAAATCGATGGGGCTTGCGCTGGGGGACATCAGCGGGAAGGGGATCTCCGCGGCGCTGCTGATGGCTACGCTTCATTCCGCGGTGCGCGCCTACCGTTTTGCCGGGCATGAGATGGCGCTGGCGGCGCAGAATCTGCTGATTAAGGCGGGGCAGCAGAGTGGTGAGTTCGAGGCTGAGAGCGGACGGTTGTTTACGCAGCCCGCGAGCGTGATGAGACTGCTGAACCGTCATTTGTACCGTAGCACGCAGCCGGCGAAGTACGCGACCTTGTTTCTTGCGCATCTAGAGGTTGAGACGCGGCAACTGACTTATGCGAATGGCGGCCAGTTGCCTCCGCTGCTGCTGCGCAGCGACGGTTCAGTGGACCGGCTTGACCTTGGCGGCACGGTGGTGGGGCTGATTGACAACGTGGCTTACGAGCAGGGCGTGGAGCAGATGGAGCCGGGGGACATTCTGATTGCGTACAGCGATGGCGTGACGGAGCCGGAGAATGAGTTTGGAGACTTTGGCGAGGACCGGCTGGTGGATGTGGTGCAGCGGCACCGGCATTTGCCGCTGGAGGTGATTGCCAGCCAGGTGATGCATGCTTTGCGGGCGTGGATTGGGGACCAGGAGCAGCCGGACGATATTACTCTGGTGCTAGCCCGCTATGGGCACGCGGAAGCCTGAGCCAAACGGGTGCGTGGGCGGGTTTAAGGCTATTTGACCGCGAAGGTTTTCACTGCAATCGCGTTGGGGTGGCTGCCCGCTGGCAGTAGGGTGAAGAGGCGGCCCGCGACCGGAACTCCATGCTGGGTGTAGGCGAGGGTGCGAACGACGGAGACGTCGCCTGAGTTCTGATCGGCGGCGAAGAGCCAGAATCCATCGGAGGAAAATGCGAGCGCGTTGGGTCCGTCGCCGACCTGGACGGTGTTGATGAGCTTGCCGTAGTCGATGGAGTAGACGCCGATGGTGTTGGCGTTGAAGTTGGTGACCCAGAGGGTAGAGTCGTCGGAGCCGACGATGCCGTAAGTGGGCTGAGCGCCGACGAGATAGGCGCCGCCAACTTCATTGGTGCTGGTGTCGATCTCGGAGATGGTGTCGCTGCCGAAGTTGGAGACGAAGATTTCGCCGCCGTCGGGCTTGAGCGCGAGGTGCACGGGGGTGGCGCCGACATCGAGCAGGGCTAGCTCGCGGTCTGGCAGGGTGCGGCGGTTGGGATGGTTCTTGTCGGGATGCTGGGCGAGGCCGATCACCATGACGTGGCGGCTTCCGGTGCATGCGATGAATGCCTTGGAGGAGTCAGGGAGGATGACGGCGTCAGAGGCCTGAGGACAGCCGGACCAGACGCTGCGCACTTTGTCGGTGTGCGGATCGATGATGGAAACACTGCCGCTTTTCTTGTTTGCGACGACGAGGCTGTCTCCGTTGGGAGCGAGGCGCGCGATTTGGGGATCTTCTCCTACGCCGATGACGGCGATCTGCTTGCGCTTTTTGAGGTCGATGACGGAGACGCTGTTGGAGCCGCTGTTGGCGACGTAGGCGCGCTGACCAGTAGGGGCGACGTCAATGAAGTGAGGCCGCCGCTGGACGGGGATGGTGCTGACGACGGTATTGGTTTCCGCGTTGATGACAGAGATGGAGCCGTTGCTGCCGCGGTTGCCGGTATTGACGACGTAAACCTCGTTAGTGGAGGGACTTGCGGCGATGCCGTCCGGATGCTGGCCAACCTGAATGGTGCGGTCGACGCGGAGGTATTTGACGTTGAGAACGGTGACGGTATTGCTGCCGCCGTTGGTGACGTAGGCGTATTCTCGCAGGTTGGAGGGGTAGCGCGGCAGGTGTTTGCGCGAGCATCCGGAGATCAGAAGCGCGGCTGCGGAGAGCGAACAAAAAAGGGCACAGGAGATGCGGCGTCCGTGACGCCGCCCCCTGGACGTAGAGTTTGCCGGGACGCGATTAGAGGGCTGCAGGGCTGGTGGCTCCCACGCTTTCAGTGATGTTGATGCCACGGGGAATGTTCCTGTGGAGGATGCCGGCGATCTGGCTGCACTCGGTGAAGAGCTGCTCGTACTGCTCGGGGTAGATGGACTGTATACCGTCAGAGAGAGCCTTGTCGGGCTGGTTGTGGACTTCGATGATGAGCCCATCTGCGCCGACGGCGACGGCCGCGCGAGCGAGCGGGGTGACCTTGTTGCGCTTGCCGGTGCCGTGGCTGGGGTCGACGATGATAGGCAGGTGGCTGAGGCGCTTGACGGCAGGAACGATGCTGAGGTCGAGGGTGTTGCGGGTGTGGTCAGTGAATGTGCGGATGCCGCGCTCGCAAAGGATGACCTGATAGTTGCCTTCGCTCATGATGTACTCGGCGGCCATGAGGAGCTCTTCGAGGGTGGCGGCCAGGCCGCGCTTGAGCAGGACGGGCATGCGCTTGCGTCCGGCGGCGCGGAGGAGCGAGTAGTTCTGCATGTTGCGCGCGCCGATCTGAATGACGTCAGCGTACTGGGCGACGAGATCGAGGGCTTCGGAGTCGATGGCTTCCGTGACGATGCGCATGCCGAAGCGCTCGCGGATTTCCGTCATGATCTGGAGGGCCTGCTCGCCGAGGCCTTGGAAGGCGTAGGGCGAAGTGCGCGGCTTGTATGCGCCTCCGCGGAAGAACTGGGCGCCGGTTTTAGCAATGGCTTCAGCTGTGGCGAAGGCCTGCTCGCGGGATTCGATGGAGCAGGGGCCTGCGATCATGGCGAGGTCGCGTCCGCCGATGGTGGCGTCTGTACCGGGGAATCGGATGACGGTGTCTTCTTCCTTGAGGTCGCGGCTGACGAGTTTGTAGGGTTTGGAGACGCGGATGACTTCCGCGACGCCGGGGAGTTCTTCCAGATTGCCGGGCTCGATCTGGCCCTGGTTGCCGGTGATGCCGATGGCAGTGCGCTGTGCGCCGGGCAGGGGATGGGGGCGGAAACCGAGTTGTTGAATCTGGTCGCAGACGGCCTGAATCTGGTCAGGGGTGGCCTGCGGTTTCATGACGACCAGCATGACTTGGGACCTTCCTTTATCTGCTTAGTTTAGCGTAACGGGGCGTTTGGGAAGGAGATTTGGTGGGAGCGAGTGCGTGATGAGGAGGGTACTGCAACTCCTGCAGCGCTGCGCGTGGGAAAGTGCGACGAGGCCGCGGATGACGGCCTCGTCGCATGAGTAGCGCGTCCGGCTCGGCACAGGGGCCGATGCCCGCGCGCTACTCGGTGTGTTTGCCGCGCTGGAGTCGAACGACGACGTAGGCGGCGTAGGCGAGCTGGATGATCCAGGTGAAGGCGTAGGCGAGATGCAGATGGGAGCGGTCCAATGCGTTCATGGCATTACCTCCAGAGACTGCTGCGCGGCTCTTTCTTCGGCGAGCTGGTCGCGGTGTGCGCTGGCGTAGCGTAGCGAGGCGATGAGAATACCCCACATGAGCCATCCGGCGATGTTCCACCAGACGGCGGGCATCATGCTGGCGGCGATACCGGAGTGGGGTCCGCCGAAGAAGACCGGCTTGGGGTGCTGGGTGCGCCACCAGCGGGTGGACATGTAGACGATGGGCACGTCGACGTAGCCGAAGATGGCCATGACGGCGGCGAGGGTGCGCATGGGCGGGCCGGCGGCGAGGCGGCGCAGCAGCAGGTAGGCGATGTAAATGAGCCAGAGAACAAAGGTGGAAGTGAGGCGCGGATCCCACGTCCACCAGATTCCCCAAACGGCGCGGCCCCAGAGCGAGCCGGTAACGAGGCCGATGGTGCAGTAGACGACGCCAATTTCCGCCGAGGCGAGGGCGAGGGAATCGGCGTTCATGGCGAGGGCAGGCTTGTTGTTCCGGACGGCGAGGTAGGTGATGGAACAGATGAGGTTGATGAGGAAGAAGAGCCCCATGCCGCACCATGACGCGAAGTGATAGTAGAAGATACGTTGTACGTTGCCCTGGGAGGCATCGGGGGGCACGACGTACATGGCTACGTAAAAGCCTTCGGCGAGTACACCCATAGTCGCCACGAACCAGAGCCAGCGGAAGAGCTTCATAAATATTTCCTTAGTGGGTTACGTGCGAGTTCAGTATAGGGGGGCAGAGATTTGAATGTAAGTGATTTGGCTCACTCAATGACGCACGAGAGCAGGTTGCAGGGCTTGTAAAGCCGGGGAAAATTTGGCCAGAAAGATGCGGACGGAGCGAGCAAAAGCAGAAAAGAAGAACGCGGAGCGTATTTTTGAACAGGATATTTCTGGCCGGGGCCATTTTGCCATAAAACTCGCGGCGCGTTTGCCCCATCTGTAAGTGGAAAGGGGGCAGGGCATGAACTGGGTACTTCTTGCGTTGGGGATTGTTCTGTTTGTAGCCGGCGTAGTTGGGCAGATTCGGGGCCGCGCCAAGGCGAAGGAGTTTCATCCACAGGACTTGCAGGCTCGCAGGTGGGTATTGACTGTGGGATCGATTGTCGTGGGGGCGTGGGTGGTGGCGCTGTCCGCTGCGCACCTGCTTTACGTGATGGAAGTGGCGCGGCGGTAGATTGCGGGCTTGCGGCTTGCATGGCGCGTGCGGCTGAGTTGGGATTCAGCCTTCGGCGTGGAGCACTGTGTCAAAGAGCAGCAGGCAGACGGTGGTGAAGATGATGTCGTAGACGGCGAGCATTTTGATCCAGAGGATGGGATCGGATGCGCCGGTGATGATGGCCGTGGTGGACATGACCATGGCGAGCAGGGCGGGGATGAAGATGGGCAGGAGGATGAGCGGCAGGAGCATTTCCCGGCTGCGGGAGCGGATGGAGAGAGCTGCGAAGAAGACTCCGTTGACGATGAGCGCCCATGTGCCGAGGGGGATGACGATGGCGAGCTGCCAGGCCTGACCGATGACGTTGAGGTTGTAGAAGATGACGAAGAGCGGGGCGAGGATGATTTCAACGACGGTGAGGAGGATGAAGTTGGCGAGGACCTTGCCTATGAAGAGGTCGTTGGCGCTGGCGTTGGTCATGCGTTGCGCGTCGAGGACCTGATTGTTGAGTTCGCGTGCCCAGACCTGGTTGAGCGCGCTCATGGCGGCGAACATGATGGCGACGCAGAGGATGGCGCCGGTGAACTTGTGGAGGTATGGGTTGGTGGGATCGAAGGCAAGTGAGAAGATGGCGACGACCAGCAATGCGAAGAAGAGCATGGCGTTGGCCGAGTCCTTGGATCGCCATTCGATTTTAAGGTCCTTGGCGAGGTGGGCGAGTATGTAGGGGCGGCGGCGAAGGATGCTCATGATGCGGACTCCCGAGTGAGCGGGGCGATGGTGGCCTGGGCGGCGCGGAGATAGTCGGCGGGTGAGAGCAGCATTTGCAGGCCGCGCGTGCCTGCGGAGACGGAGATGGTGTCAAAGAGTTCGATGGTTTCGTCGCTGTAGACGGGGAAGTTTTTTTTTGCGCCGAAGACGGTGACGCCGCCGCGAATGTAGCCGGTGAGGGTCTGTACTTCTTTGACGGAGACCATTTCTATTTTGCGGGTTCCGGCGGCGTGGGCGAGCTTTTTGAAGTCGAGTTCCTGATCTCCGGGGATGACGGCGAAGACATGGTCGCGCTCATGGGTGACGCAGAGGAGGGTTTTGAAGACCTGCTCGGGCGGAAGGCCGATTTTTTCGGCGACGAGTTCGGCAGAGAATTCTTCCGGGTCGAGCTGATACTCGCGGAGTTCGTAGGGTATTTTGAGGGTGTCGAGGAAGCGCGCGGCGTTGGTCCTCATGCCTGCTCTCCGACAGTGGAGGGTGCGTAGGCTGGGCCTTGCTGGAGGGAGTCGAGCGCTCCGGCGCGGAGGAAGACGAGGTAGTCTGCGATGGGCTCGGCGAGGTCGCGCTGGTGGGTAGTGAGGACGACGGTGTGGCCCTGCTCGCGGATGCGCTGGACGAGGGCGAGCATCTGGTGGGCGCTGGCGATGTCCATGTTGGAGAAAGGCTCGTCGAGCAGGAGCAGTTCGGGCTGGGAGATGAGCACGCGGGCGAGCGAGGCGCGCTGGCGCATGCCCTGGGAGTACTGAGAGATAGGGCGATTGAGTTCCGGGTCAAGCCCCACGGCGGAGAGCGCCTGCGCGGGCGTGAGGCAGTCACGCTGCTGGTAGAGGCTGGCGAAGTAGTGGAGATTTTCCGCGCCGGTGAGCTGGTCATAAAGCATGGGCGCGTGGCTCATGTAGCCGATGCGTCCGCGTGCTTCTTCGGGCCGGAGGTCTTCAAAGACCTTGATGGCGCCATAGGTGGGGCGGATTAAGCCGCCGAGAGTACGGAGGAGGGTGGATTTGCCGGCGCCGTTTTCACCGAGAAGGACGTAGCAGCGTCCGGACTGGATCTGGAAGGTGATTTTGCGGAGCGCTGCGAAGGCGCCGTAGAGTTTGGAGACGTTTTCGAGCTGTGCGACGGTAGGCATATTGGCCGGGGTTGCAGGAGCCTGCTGCTCCTGCTGCCTGGTGATGGGGGTCTTTCTGGTTGCTGCGCCGTCGATGAGGCTCGGGCTCATAGCTTGCGGATTACTTGCGTAGAGTGGTTTGCGCGTCTGCCATGGCGGATGTGGGTGCGGGCTCTGCCGCGTTTGTGGCCGTGGGTTGCATAGCTGATTTGGCGCTGGGAGCCGCTGCGGGTTTGGCGGGCGCATAGTGCGATGCGCACTTGGACTGCAGTTCCGTGGCGTGGAATACGCCGTCACGACCGTAGGTACCGACTGCCAGGGTGGGCGCGTTGCTCTTGAAGGTGTCCGGCGGCGGCTGCTCTCCTACGTATTCGACGCGGAGTTTGTCGGTTTTTTCGTACAGTGTGAAGTCGGCATTCGGACCCTGGCGCACAATACTGCCCGGCACTACCTGACCGGCGACGCGGAGGTGGCGGGTGTAGGCCTTGTTCCCCATTGTCTGGAGTTCTTTGATGGTCACATAGTAGCTCTTGTTCGACTGCTCAGCGCTGATCGACAGGTAGGCTATGGAGCCAAGGATTACGAAGATTGCGATGGCGATTTTGTAGGTGTTTCCGTTGCTCTTCATCACCAGTTTATTCTACGGCAGGGTTGCGAGCGGGCGCATGTGATTCCTGTCACAGGGAGTGCGATTTTTGACAATTGTGGAGGAGAATAACAGCAGGGCTTACGGTCCCGCGGCATGGGAAAGAACGTGACGGAAGCCACCGAGGGTGGTGGTTTCGCAATTTATAATCCAGCAAAGATTCCAAGAAGAGAGACAGCAAAGAGGCTTTCTTCCGAGAGGTGATCATGGCTTCCAATCCGACCTTAGAGATTTTGAAACCCCGCGCCGAGTGGATCGTACGGCGCAAAGCCGAAGCCGCACGCACGGGCGATACGAATGTGTCGCAGATGCATTTTGCCCGTAAAGGGCTGATCACAGAGGAGATGGCGTACGTGGCGAAGCGCGAGCAGATTTCACCGGAAGTGGTGCGCGACGAGATTGCGGCGGGACGATTGATTATTCCTGCGAACATTAACCACCCGGAGCTGGAGCCGATGGCGATTGGCGTGGCTTCGAAGTGCAAGGTGAATGCGAATATCGGGAACTCGGCGGTGACTTCAAATATTGACGAAGAGCTGCGCAAGCTGCACATGGCGGTGCAGTTCGGCGCGGATACCGTAATGGATTTGTCGACTGGCGGGGATATTCCTGAGATTCGGGGCGCAATTCTGCGGCACTCGCCTGTTCCGATTGGCACGGTGCCGATTTATGAGGCGCTGAACCGTGTGAAGCGGATCGAGGATTTGAACATTGATGTTTACCTGGAAGTGATTGAGGAGCAGGCCGCGCAGGGCGTGGATTACTTCACGGTGCATGCGGGGCTGCTGATCCAGTACGTTCCGATGGTGGCCAAGCGCATTACGGGCATTGTGAGCCGCGGCGGGGCGATTCTGGCGCAGTGGATGACGCACCATCACAAGCAGAATTTTCTGTATGAGCATTTTGACCGGATTGTTGCGGTGATGGCGAAGCACGACGTGAGCTTCTCGCTGGGTGATGGGTTGCGTCCGGGTTGCATTGCCGATGCCAGCGACGAAGCGCAGTTTGCCGAGCTGAAGACACTGGGCGAGCTGACGCGGAAGGCGTGGGAGAGCGATGTGCAGGTGATGATCGAAGGCCCGGGTCATGTGCCGCTGGACAAGATCAAGGAGCAGGTGGACAAGGAAGTGGAGCTGTGCGACGGCGCGCCTTTCTACACTCTGGGGCCGCTGGTGACCGACATTGCGCCCGGTTATGACCACATTACGTCTGCGATTGGCGCGGCGATGATTGGCTGGCATGGAGCTTCGATGCTTTGCTATGTGACTCCGAAGGAGCACCTGGGACTGCCGAACGAGAAGGACGTGAAGGACGGCATGATTGCCTACAAGATTGCGGCGCATGCGGCTGACATTGCGCGGCATCGTCCGGGCGCGCAGGATCGCGATGATGCGATCAGCTATGCGCGCTACACGTTCGACTGGGAGAAGCAGTTTGCATTGTCGATTGATCCTGAGACGGCTCGGAGCATGCACGACGAGACACTGCCGGATGACTACTACAAGGAAGCGGCATTCTGTTCGATGTGCGGACCGAAGTTCTGCTCGATGAACTGGTCGAGCAAGGTGGATGAGTTCAACAAGGAAGTGCACGGGGTGGAAAAGAAGGATCTCTCTGACCTTGTGACCTTGCAGGTGCAGCAGTTGCAGGCGAAGAACTAAGCGAAGTTGGGCGTATGCAAACCGCTCCGGGGAGTTGCCCGGGGCGGTTTTCTTTTTGGAATGAGGGGATTGTGATGCTTTCCGGGCGGGGCTCAGCAAACCCGGATGGGGCTTGCGTGTATCTCATAGAAGGACGAGCTTTGCATGAATAGCTCAAGATAGAGGAGGATTTGCTTCTATGGATTCCATGAAAGTGTGGGCGGCATTCACGGTGGGCGTGCTGGCGGGCGCGGGGGTTGCGCTGCTATATGCACCGCAGACGGGTGAGCGCACGAGGCGGCAACTGAGGCGCAGCATTGAGGACGCGGGGGATTATTTGAAAGAAACCGCGGATGATGTGCAGGACCGCGCGCAGGATTATGTGAAGCGCAGCCGGGATGTGGTGGAAGACCTGGTGGAGTCGGCCCGGAAGGCTGTGCGCGTGTAGGGTAGTTTGCGGTGAAGATGGAAAGGCCCGGCGGGATGCCGGGCCTTTGTTGCTGCTTGATGGAAGGCGGTTAGCTGTAGAGCAGGATGCCTTCGGGCTTGGTGTCTTCTCCGTCCGCGGCGACGGGACGGTAGAAGAGCTGATTGTTGTCGAGGTAAACTTCGAGGAAGGCCGGACGCTCGGGGATGTTGCCGGCGATGAGTGCTTCCGAGAGTGGATCTTCGACGTAGCGCTGGAGGGCGCGGCGCAGCGGGCGCGCTCCGTAGCTGCGGTCGATCATGGTCTTCTCGATGATCCACTTCTTGGCGTCTTCGTTGACCGAAATGGTGATGGCCTTTTGCGCCAGGTTCGCGTTGAGCTGCTGTACGAGCAGTTCGAGAATCTGGATGAGGTCCGAGTCGGTGAGCGACTGGAAGATGATGATCTCGTCGATACGGTTGAGGAACTCGGGGTTGAAGGTGCGCTTGACTTCGTTGCGGACGAGGTCTTCGACCTTGTCCATGACGATGTCTTCACGCTCGCTCTGGAAGCCGAGGCCCTGCTTGCGCTGGAGATGGCGCGCACCGATGTTGGAGGTCATGATGATGATGGTGTTCTTGAAGTCGACGGTGTTGCCGAGGCCGTCGGTGAGCTGACCATCTTCAAAGACCTGCAGCAGGATGTTGAAGACATCCGGGTGGGCCTTTTCGATTTCGTCGAGGAGGACTACGGAGTATGGCGAACGCTTGACGCGCTCGGTGAGCTGACCGCCTTCCTCGTAACCGACATAGCCCGGAGGCGAACCGATGAGCTTGGAGACGGAGTGCTTCTCCATGAACTCGGACATGTCGAAGCGGATGAGCGCCTTTTCACTGCCGAAGAGGAACTGCGCGAGGGTGCGGGCGACCTCGGTTTTGCCGACGCCGGTGGGACCGAGGAAGAGGAACGAACCGATGGGCCGGTGCGGTGATTTGAGTCCGGCACGGGAGCGGCGAATGGCGCGGGCGAGGGCTGAGATGGCCTTCTCCTGCGAGATGACGCGCTTGTGCAGCTCGCCTTCGACGCGCAGCAGCTTCTGGGTCTCTTCTTCCTTTATGGAGGTGATGGGGACGCCGGTCCAGCGGCTGACCACGTCCTCGATGTCTTCGCGAGTGACGATGCCCGCGGTGGAGTCGTCGAGGTGATATTTTTCGCGCAGAGTGCGGAGGTTCTCGCGCTCTTTGCGTTCTTCGTCGGAGTAGAAACGCGCCTTCTCGAACTCGTGATTCGCGATGGCGTTTTCCATGCGATGGACGATGAACTTAATGCGCTTGTGGACCTCGGTGATCTCTTCCGGCAGCGAGGTCTGACGCAGCTTGACGCGTGCCCCGGCCTCGTCGATGAGGTCGATGGCCTTGTCCGGCAGGAAGCGGTCGGGGATGTAGCGATTCGAGTGGGAGACGGAGAACTCGATGGAGTCGTCCGTGTAGGAGACCGCATGGAATTTTTCGTAGCGGTCCTTGATGCCCATGATGACTTTGACTGCGTCTTCTTCATTGGGTGGCGGTACTTTGACGGATTGGAAACGGCGTTCGAGGGAGCGGTCTTTCTCGATGGATTTGCGGTATTCGCCGGGGGTGGTGGCGCCGATGCACTGGATTTCTCCGCGTGACAGCGCTGGCTTGAGAATGTTGGCGGCGTCGAGCGAGCCCTCGGCCGAGCCTGCGCCGACGAGGGTGTGGAGCTCATCGATGAAGATGATGGAGTTCTGATTTTCCATCAGCTCCTTCATGATGGTTTTGAGGCGCTCTTCAAACTGGCCGCGGTACTTGGTTCCGGCGACGATGAGCGAGAGGTCGAGCGCGAGGATGCGCTTGTCGGCGAGGAAGCTTGGCACATCTCCGTCTGAGATGCGCTGCGCGAGACCTTCGACGATGGCGGTTTTGCCGACACCGGGCTCGCCGATGAGGACGGGGTTATTTTTGGTACGGCGGCAGAGGATCTGTATGACGCGTTCGAGCTCTCCGTCACGGCCGATGAGCGGATCGAGCTGGTTGTCCAGGGCAGCCTGGGTGAGGTCGCGCGAGAATTCGCTGAGCATGCTCTGCTCGCGGTTGCGCTGGGCGGGTGGAGCTTTTTCCTGGGTGGCGCGGGCGAGCTCTTCGCGGATGGCGACGAGCTTGAGGCCGCGCTCCTGCAAGATTTCCGCGGCGAAGCATTTTTCTTCGCGGAGCAGGCCGAGGAGCAGATGTTCTGTGCCGATGTGCTTGTGCGAGAGGCGCTCTGCTTCTTCCGCAGCGTAGGCGAGCACGCGCTTGCACTCATTGGAGAGCGGCAGATCGACGGAGGTAGAAACTTTTTCGCGAATGGTGGTGTGGCCCTCGATTTGTTTGCGGATCGATTCCACGGACGCATGGGAGCGCAGGAAGCGGTTGGTAAGGGCCTTGTCTTCGCGGAGCAGGCCGAGCAGCAGGTGCTCGGTTTCAATGTAAGGCGAGCCGAACTGGCTGGCCTCGTAGCGTGCGAAGAAGATTACGCGCCGTGCTTTTTCTGTATAGCGTTCGAACATGTTCCCCCTGGGAAAGGCTTTGCGAAAGACGGTTGCTGAGGGTCGTTGCCTTCAGAGCCGGAGATCGCGCATCCCTTCATCCCTGTTCGTCGTCCTGAGCCTAAAGCCTGGCTAAAGATGGACAACCCGAAGGCTGGGTTCGGCGAGGCCGAATGTCAGCCCATGATTCGGAAATCTATTCTTATTTTCTGCCTTCTTTGGAGTCCTGTTCTTTTGCTGGTTCCGGAAAAGTATCGGCTAGTTTTCCAAAGTTGGCGAGATGACTGTCAGGCGGCCCGATTCGAGCCGTAGGATACGAGAGCATCGCCGCGCCAGCGCCATGTTGTGCGTGACAATGACGGAGGTGAGGCGGTGATTACGGTGGAGTTTCTCAATGAGGCCGAAGACGACGCCGGAGGTGCGGGAGTCGAGATCGCCGGTGGGTTCGTCGGCTAGCAGAACGCGCGGTTCGGTGACGAGGGCGCGAGCGAGCGAGACGCGCTGCTGCTCTCCGCCCGACAGTTCGCCGGCGCGGTGGGTGGCGCGGTCACTGAGTTCAACTTCCTTCAACCACTTCTCCGCACGTTCGAGAGCCCGCGCTTTGTTTTCTCCCCTGGCCAGGAGCGGCATAGCGACGTTTTCGATGGCCGTAAATTCCGGCAGGAGGTAGTGAAACTGCCAGACATAACCAATTTCCCGATTGCGAAACTGGGCTGCCTGCCTGCGGGTGAGCTGATTGACCTGAATTGAGCCATAGTATACGTCACCGCTGGAAGGCTCATCCAGCGCACCCATGATGTGCAGGAGGGTACTTTTTCCGGCCCCGGACTCACCCACGATGGCTAGCATTTCCCCCTCCTCGACGTTGAGGTAGAGGCCGTCGAAGAGCACCAGTTGACGCCTGCCAGTGTGGTAGGCCTTGTGCAGGTTGCTCAACCTGATAATGAATGGATGCTCGATGGGTGCCTGAGGACGCAATTCCAGGTTGGCGCCGGTGGTGTGGCTGCGTGACGAGTCGGGGGATTGCGTCGGTTCCATAACTACCTGTAGCACCCTTGGCATGAGGATGGGAAGAAGGATTCTTCGTAAAGGCTTTGGAGAGGATGAAAACAGTTCCGAAATGCACGGTTATGCCATTTTATTGGACTGGGTAAGCTGCATTCAGTCAGCGGGAGGGAGAAGAATTCTTGTGGTTTTCATGGGTATCAGAGATGCGAGGCGGGCCGTTTCCAAGCGGGCATCTTGAAAAACCACTCGACATGGAGGAATTTGCGGTTGTGGTAGATCAGAGCCGGGAAGAGGACAGCAGCGACTGTCTGCGAGGGGATGTGGATCGGGTTGGAAGTGGTATGGAAGACCTGGAAGAGGATCTGGCGGATTGCTCCCTGAAAATAGGGCGATAGAAGGTAGATGGCGATGGAGGCTTCTCCGCACCATGCGAGAGATCTGGCGATGATGGGTGCGGGAATGGAGACGGCGAAGAGGAAGAGGCCAGCGGTTCCGGCGAGTCCGAGAGGGATGAAGAGAAGTTTGGGGAGTCCAGCGGGGTAATGGAGGGTGGCGGCTGCGATGCCGCCGAAGAGGGCGAGGCAGACAAGCGCGGCGACCCAGCGATTGAGGCGCTGGATTGTCGAGATGCGGGCGCCGACAAGTTGACCGGTGACGACGAAGATGTATTCCCAGAAGACGCCATCTATGCCGTGGTTGCCGGTATTTGGCCAGAAATAGCTGAGAGGCACGGCGAGCGCGAGTCGCAGCCAGATAGGCAGGCGCCGGGTGAGGACGGCGAGCATGAGGATGAAAAAGAGGGTGTAAAGGAACCAGCCGCTGTTTCCGATGAGGAGGTTGCCAAGGTAGGCGAGAATGGTTGGCCGGGCACCAGACTGGAACTGGGATATCCAGGGTAGAAGCGGGAGCGCGAGCAAGGGCCAGAGGAAGTAGGGGTACAGAACTGTCCGGAGTTTTTCCCGAGCGAAGCCTGCCGGGCCGCGTTTTATGAGGCTGTGGTCGAGGAAGAGACCGGCTACGAAGAAGAATGCCGGCATGTGGAAGGAGTATATGAAGCTTTCCGAGAGGTCGTACGCGGCGCCCTGGAGCAGGTAGCGATGGCTCATACCCTGCATGACATGGCCCAGCACGACGAGGATGATGGCAACGCCTTTGACGATGTCCACGGCCTGGTTACGGCTTTTGTTTTGGCGGGAGACTTCGGTTCCGGATGGAGAATCCGTTGTCTCGAGAGTCGCAGACATGGTGGGGATTATCCTCTTTGAAAAGGGTACGACAGACGAATGATGACGGCTACTCGTAGCGGAGGGCCTCAGCTGGCAGGATGCGTGCGGCGGCGCTGGAGGGGTAGAGCGTTGCGATGAGGGAGACGCCGAGTGAGAGCGCGGTGACGAGGACTCCGTCCATGAGGCGCGGGGCGAAGGGAAGGTAGTCAATCGAATAGACTTGCGCGCTGAGATGGATGAAGTGGTAGTGCTGGCCGAGGAGCGAGATGGTGTAGCCGAGGATGAGTCCGAAGAAGGTTCCGACGGTGCTGATGAGGAAGCCCTGCAGGAGGAAGATTCGTCGGATCTGGCTGGGTTCGACGCCCATGGACATGAGGACGGCAATGTCCTTTGTTTTTTCCATGACCATCATGGTGAGGGCAATGAGGATGTTGAGAGCGGCGACGCAGACGATGAGGCCGATGATGATGAAGGTGACGATCTGCTCTTCCTGGAGTGCGCCGAAGAGTTGGCGGTTCTGCTGAATCCAGTTGGAGGTAGTGAAACCGGGGCCTGCGGCTTTCTGGATCTCCTTGCCGATGGGGCCTACGTTGTAGAGGTTGTCGACTTTGAAGGAGATGATGGAGACGACGTCCGGCTCACCGAAGAGCTGCTGCGCGGTTTTGAGAGGGATGAAGCCGAAGCTGGAGTCGTACTGGTAGAAGCCGGAGTGGAAGATGCCGACGACCTGGAAGCGCTGGTATTTGGGAATGAGGCCGTAGGGGGTGAGGTCGCCCTGCGGGCTGGTGACCATGACTGTGTCGCCGACTTTTGCGCCGATGGTGCTGGCGAGATCGCGGCCCAGGACGACGGGTGGGGTGTCGCCAGGCTGGACGGATTGGGAGAGCTGGGCGGCGCTGCCGGAGGTGAGGTGCGCGAGGATGTTGCTGATGGTTTGCTCGTCTTTGGGGACGATGCCTTTGAGCATGGCTCCGCCAGCGCGTGCGCCGCGCGAGATGAGGACGGGCTCGTAGAGGCCGGGCGCCGCGGCGGTGATGTGGGGCAGTTTGCGGAGGCGTTCGAGGAGCGGCTGCCATTTCTGGATGCCGTCGCTCATGGTGCGGAGGAGGTCAATGTCCGCGCTGGAGTTGAGCAGGCGGCTTTGGAGGTCGCGGCGCATGCCAGTGGTGATGGCAAGCGCGATGATGAGCGAGGCGACGCCGACGGCAACACCGACCACCGAGATGATGGTGATGATGCCGATGACCGCCTGACGGCGTTTGGCCCTCAGATAGCGCGCGGCGACGAAAAGCTCAAAGCGCATGGCGGTTATTGGACCACGGATTGGACGAGGGATTTGGCGAGAATGACGTTGTGGTAGCGATCGAAGACTCGCACGGTGATGACGTGCTGGCCAGGATCAGGGGTTTGTGCCGACGGCTGTTTGTGCGAACCGGGTACGGGAACGGTGAAGTCGTAGTGCTCGGTAAGCGAGTCTGAGATGCGGCCGGCGGGTGCGATGTATTGCCATGGGCCGGCATCGACGGAGAACTGCGCGCGAGCGATGGGTGACATGGGATCGGTGGCGGTGAATGAGACATGCAGATTGCCGCCGGTGATCGTGGCTACCATCTGGGAGATGGTGGGCGGGGTGGTGTCAATGGTGAAGTTGTTGCTGACCATGGACCCGGTGAGGCCTTTGCCGGGGCTGTGGGAGGGCTGGTCGCTGGCGACGACCTTGATGCGATAGACGCCGTCAGGGAGCATGTCTGCGCTGAAGGTGGTCCAGGAATGGTGGAGGTTTTTGCGCAGGAGCAGCCAGTTGCGCTCGTGCTGGCCGCGATAGTATAGCGAGTAGACGAGCTTGTCGCCGTTGTCGTCATGAGCGGCCCAGCGAACGGCGACGGCGGACTTGTCTTTAACTCCGGTGACAGTGCTGGCGGTGTCCTGCTGGCTGAGGTCGACGCCGTTGGCTTGTGCGGACTGGAAGTTGATGGTCACGGCGTTTGCGGTGGAGTCGTCGGCGGGCTTGCTGGCGCGGACGCCGGGGACTACGACGATCTGATCGACCACGGGAGCGATGTTGACGGGCAGGAAGTCGAGACCGACGGAGCTGATGGATGCGCCGGGCTTGAGAACGAGCTTCCACTGAACAAAGCGGGAGCTGGTGACGCCGAGCTGGCCGCGATTGATGGTAACAGGTTGCCAGTCGCTCCAGCCGCGCGCGGGATTTTCGATGTTGCCGGAGCGGGCGAACATCTGGATATTGGAGGGGGTGTTGGTCTGGACTTCTGCGCGGCCCCACTGGGTGAAGACGCCGGCGTCGAAGACGGGGCTGACGTAGGTGCTCTGCGGCGCCTGGCCGTGGCTGAGGCGGTAGAGCTTGCCGGCGTTGGCGGTGCCAACATATATGCCGGAGGGTGTGTCGGCAAAGCTGATGGCCTGTGAGGCTTCGAGGTGGGCGATGTCTTCGTAGTTGCCGTTGGTATAAATGCGGTAGATGTGACCGCTGTTTCCGGTCGAGGCGAGCAGGCCGTTACGGGTCCAGAGCAGGTCGTAGACAACTTCGCTGACGTTGTTCCAGAGGACGCGGGGCACGCCGGATGGGGAGATGGCGTAGATCTGACTTCCGTTGGGGATGAGTGTGTTCTGGGTTGCGCCCTGGGTGGAGCCGATGGCTACCACGGTGATGGTCGCGGTGACGCTGCTGGCGCTGCTGTTGGTCACTGGCAGCGGGGGCAGGGTGTTCTGGCCTTTTTGACCGACGCCTGCGGCGTAGATGGTGCCATCGGGGGCGACGGCGACGGAGGTGATTTCCTTTTTGGGTGCGTCGAAGATGACAAAGGCCTTGCCTGCCTTGCTGATGCGATAGATAAGGCCGGAGCCTACGGATGCGGCGATGAGATCACCGTTGGGAGCAAAGGCGAGGGCGTCGATGTGGACTTCATGGCTTTTAAAGAAGAGCGTGGGCTTGCCGCCGGGGGCTACACGGAAGATGGCGGCGGGTTCGCCGGTTGCGATGTAGAGATCGCCGTGGGGGCCGAACTGGAGTGCCCAGATGTATTTCGATTTCAGTTTGGTCTGGGCGGGATTGAAGACGACCTGGGCGGTGGCGTCCGTAGCGTTCGCGGTGTGGGGGTTGAGCTTGTAGACCTTGCCGGAGGGCATGGTGGCGGCATAGACGCTGCCGTGGGGGCCGACGGCGACGGCCTGAACGTTGAGGTCCTTGGTTTTGAAGAGGGTGGTTGCCTTGCCTTTGGGCGTGACCTTGATGACCGAGGCTGGCGCGCCGGTGGCGAGGTAAGCATTGCCGTGCTTGTCGGCGGCGACGCTCCAGATGTACGTGGACGGCGAGGTGTAGACGAGTTTGGAGGCCGGGCCGGGCAGCAGGCGGCCATCGCTGGCGATGGCGACGCCATGGGGCGTTCCCTGTTCGAGCTGCTGGAAGGTGGATTCCGTCCAGAGACGGGTGCCCTGAGCCAAGGCGGAAGACAAGGGCGAGACGACTATAAAGCCAAGGAGGGACAGGAAAGCCAGACGGCGCATCATGCTGGCTTCTAGTCTACAGAATTGCGGTGGAGTCTTGCAGGCGGGGCGAACCTGGCGGGATACACCTTAGTTGATGATGTGGAGGGTGATGAGCTGGTGGCCGGAGAGCATGGCGTTGACCGGGATGGAGGTGATGGGTGTGGTGGATTCTCCGTGCAGGGTAAGCGCATGGTCCTTGCGGAGCGGCTCTAATACGTTTGCCATGGAGATGGGCAGTGCGGACAGGGTGCGGCCGTCCAGGGTGGCCTGCGGCTCGGGCGCGAGCAGGGTGACGTAGAGGCGGTCACTGGGGTGGTCGCTGTTGAGCTGGGCGATGGTGGCCGCGACGCTGAGCGGGCGTGCGCCGAGGGCGGATGAGTGATTGAGCTGGTCGAGGGTGGCGCCGTCGCTGATGAGCAGACGGACGGGGCCGGGCGGAAGATTGAGCGGCAGGGTGATGGGTATGTTGAGGTTGTAGATCTCCCCATGCCAGGGCAGCACTGAGGCCTGAAGGGTGACTTTTTGACCGGCCTGGAGGGTTGTTCTGTCAGCGTGTGCGGCGATGATTTGCGCGGTGAGGCGCCGGGGAATCTGCTGGACGTGGAGGTCAACGCCCTGGATGGCGGTGCGTCTGGCGGCGTTGGAGTAGAGGCTCATGAAGCGCTGGCCGACCACCAATGCTGCGAGCAGGTTGGCTGGCGCGCTGTCGGTGGGTGCGACGAGGTCGTCGAGCTTGACGGAGGGATATCCCGCAAGGCGGACTGTGCCGGTGACGCGGTAGCTGCTTTCTGCAGAGTAGCCGTTCTGCTGCATGAGGCCCTGATAGACGGCGACCATGACGGCGAGCGGGGTGACCGAGGGCTGATCGACGACATTGAGGTGGAGGGTGCGGGGTGCGACGGATGCACCGTCGAGGTGGACGACGACGGGGATGGTGTCTGCCTTGCGGCCGAAGACGCCTTTAATGGCGAACTGACGGTCCTGGGTTATGGCTCCGATGGTCTGGGTGGTGTTGATGATCTTGAAGGAGTTCATGGGCGAGGCGAGGGTGGCGAGCACCTCGGCCTTGGTCATGGGCATGGAGACCGGTCCGAACTGGGTGATGGGGTGGCCGCAGGCGAGCATCTGATGCGGGTCAACGTAAGTGACGGTGCAGGTGGCGGAGATTTCGAGATCGCCGCTGACGAGCAGGGCGCTGACGGCGTCGCCGGGCCGGAGTGGGCCGGGCTGCACGGCGCTGCTGTCTGAGCCGCCGAGGGCGGAAACGTCCGTGAGGCCGAGGCTGGCGGCATGCTGCTTCCAGAAATGGAGGGCCGAGGGGGTGAATCCGCTGAAGACGAGCGGCGTGGCGATGGGCTGGATGGAGCCGTAGGCCGAGGCGGCGGTGATATTGGACGTGAAGGTTGGGTTGGGGATGGTTTGATCATGCGGAGCGGGGTGGCTGGCGAGGAGGATTTGCTGGGTGGGGGATTTGAGTTTGGCGACCTGCAGCATTTCCTGAATGGGGGTGACGCCGCCGATAGGTTCCTTGCTGAACTGGCCGATCCGGTACGAGAGTGCGCCGACGAGTTTACCGTCGATGTAGACGGGGCTGCCGCTCATCCCGGCGACAACGCCGTCAAAGTCGGCTTTGGAGCCTTCGAGTTTGACGAGGATCATGTCCTGATTGGGGCCGAGCGCGCCGTGGAGGACGCCGAGGATTTTGACGCCCATGGGCTGGGGTGTATCGCCCTGAAAGACGGTATAGGCGACGCCCTGCTGGCCGGGACGGATCTGACTCAGCGGGAAGAAGCGGGTTTGCGCCGGAGGATGAGGCGGTAACTGCGCGTGAGGCTGACCGACGGGCTGAGCGAGCAGGGGTGATGGGGCAAGCGACGTCAGGAGAGAAGCGGCAGCAAGGAAGGCGAGTCTCGAAAAAAACTGCGACACGGTACTTATGATTATGGCATTTTCGGGCGTAAGGCTGGCGGGTGTGCGGGGAATTGGTGGCGCCTGATTATGGTCGGGGCATGTCGGTGGTGGTTAGTTTCAATTTGGGATGGCGTTCAGGATATGGAAATTGCCGGAGCCAGCGTTGGTATGAGGTTGCGGGAAGGGAGTTTGGAGCCGGAGAATGTTAGGCAAGGAGTTGTGATGAAGTACCTGGGGCATCGTGTATTGGCCTCTGCCGTGATCGCGGCGGGGCTTTGGATGTGGACTCCGGCGATGCAGGCCCAGTATGACCGGCCAGCGACGGCTCCTGCTCCTAAGGGCACATCGACGAAGAAGAAGCAGAAGAAGCCGGTGGAGCAGAGCCCTGCTGCGACTGGGCAGGGAGCAAGTTCATCTGTGCCGGGATCGAATGCGGCTGCGCCAGACGCTGGAGCCGCGGGTCAGGCTGGAGCTGGGCAGGCCGAACCCGCACAGGCCGGGCCTGAGCTGGGCGGGCCGGATGCGAACAGCGGTGCGATTGCGATTCCGAGGATGGTGAAGCCGGAGACGGCTCCGCCACCGCCTCCGCCGGTGAACCGGTTCAGGAATCCGCCGGGGTTGAGTCATTTATCGCTGAACGTGAGCGCTCCCCTGGTGAATGTGGATGTGGGGGTGCTGCTCGAAAAGTCGCACCAGTTTGTTCCAAACCTGCAGAAAGACAACTTTGAAGTGTTCGAGAACGGGGTTCCGCAGAAGATTACTCATTTTGAGCAGGTGGAGGCTCCGATAACGGCGGTGCTTCTGCTGGAGTTTGCCCAGACGAATTACGACTTTATCTATGACATGAAGAACGCGGCGTATACGTTCGCCAATGAGATGCAGCCACACGATGAGGTGGCGGTGGTGACGTATGCGATGCATACGAACATCCTGACGGACTTTACGGACAGCAAGCAGCGGGTGATGGATGCGCTGAATTCTATGGTGATTCCGACGTGGGATGAGACGGACATGTTCGACGCGCTGTATACGACGCTGGACAGGCTGGCGCGGGTGAAGGGCAGGAAGTACATCATCCTGGTTTCGTCGGGGTTGAACAGTTTTTCAAAGCTGACGCTGGACCAGGTGCTCCGGAAGATTCGGCAGACGCCTGATGTGACGATTTTCTCGATCAGCACCGGGCACTATGCGCGGATTATGGCCGAAGGCGGCGGATTTGGGCCTTTTGGCGGCATGAGTTCGATGCAGGAGATTACGTTTCTGCAAGGGGACAACGAGCTGCGGACGTTTGCGCGAATGACGGGTGGTGAGTATTTTGCGCCGCGCTTTGAGACGGAGATGCCGGATATTTTCCGGCAGATCAATGAGGCGATCCGGAACAAATATGAGCTGAGCTACACGCCGACGGATCAGAAGAAGGATGGGACTTACCGGCATATCCAGGTGCGGCTGGTGAATGACGAAGGGCAGCCGCTGGTGATTGTGGACAAGAAGCACCATCGGCCGCTGAAGTATGAGGTGATTGCGAAGCAGGGGTACAAGGCTCCGCTGCCGGTGCAGTAGTTGCCAGCGCTTGGCGCGCCGGCAGCTTATAGCTGTTAGATTTTTGCTGATGAGTCACCGGCTGGGTGCTTCAGGCGGGAAAGGGATGCGCGTTCTTTGATACGAGTTTTGTATGGGACACCGGGCGGTGTCCCGTTTGGTTTTGGGGTCAGGCGTGGATGTTTTTTAGGGCGGGGTAGACGGCTCGATAGGCCTGGTAGGCCTTTTCGTAACGGTTGACGGCTTCGGGCTGGGGTGGGATCTGGTTTGCGACGTGAATGGCGGCGGCGCAGGCTTCGTCGAGGTTGGCCCATCCTCCGCAGCCGACACCGGCGAGGAGCGCGGCTCCGAAGGCTCCGCCTTCTTCTGCCTTGAGAACGTCGACGGTGTGGTTGTAGATGTCGGCCTGAATCTGACGCCAGAGTATGCCGCGCGCGCCTCCGCCGCCTAGGCAGACGCCTTTAACGGGGATTCCCAGCTCAGAAAAGAGGGTGAAGGTGTCGCGGAGCGAGAAGGCGACGCCTTCCATGACGGCGCGGACGAAGTGATCACGGGTGTGGCCGGCGTGGATGCCGACGAAGGCTGCGCGGGCTTCGGGGTCGAGGTGGGGGGTGCGTTCGCCGAGCAGGTAGGGTGTCCAAAGCAGGCCGTCGCTGGCGGGGGGGATGCTGGCGGCTCCGGCGGTGAGTTCGTCGTAATCAATGCCAGGGGCGAAGGTGTCGCGGAGCCAGCGAAGCGAGAGTCCCGCAGACTGAGTGACGCCCATGACGTGCCAGCGGCCGGGGACGGCGTGGCAGAAGGTGTGGAGACGGCCCTTTGGGTCGAGCGTGGGTGCGGCGGTTGCGGCGAAGACGACGCCGGAGGTGCCGATGGTGGCCGAGACGGAGCCAGGCGAGAGGATGCCCATGCCGATGGCTCCAGCGCCCTGGTCGCCTGCTCCGGCGACTACGGGTGTGCCTGCGGGGATGCCGGTTAGCTCTGCTGCTTCGAAACTGATGTGAGCGCATTCTTCGGTTGATTCGAAAAGCCTAGGCAGCCAGGATTCGGGGATGCCGGCGACCTTGAGGACTTCGCTGGACCAGCGGCGGTGGGCGACGTCAAGCATGAGGGTGCCGGAGGCTTCCTGTACGTCAATGGCGTAGGTGTCGGTCATGCGGAAGCGGACATAGTCCTTTGGGCAGAGGACGTGTGCGATGCGGGCGAAAATTTCAGGTTCGTGGTCTCGGACCCAAAGGAGCTTGGTAAGGGTGAAGTTGGGCAGGGCTGGATTGGCAGTGAGCTCGATGAGCTTTTCGCGGCCAATGTTGCCGGGGCCGAACTGCGCATGGAGCCAGTCGCACTGAGGCTGGGTGCGCTGGTCACACCAGATGAGCGAGGGGCGGAGGATGTTGCCGTTCTTGTCGAGCATGACGGCGCCGTGCATCTGGCCGGTGAGGCCGACGGCCTGAATTTGTGCGCCGGGAGTCTGGGCAAGGGTGTCGCGAATGGCCTTTTGTGCGGCGCGCCACCAGTCTTGCGGGTCCTGCTCTGCCCAGCCAGGTTGGGGTGAGCGGAAGTTCTCATGCTCACAGGAAGCTGAGGCGATGAGCGCTCCGGTTTTATCGACGAGAACGACGCGCGTGCCGCCGGTGCCGACATCCAGACCAAGAAACATGAGAAGCCCCCAAATGTGCAGGCCGGTAGAGTGGTTGATCGGCCTGACATAAATCGATGTAGTGGACCGAAAACAGAGTACATGGTGGAGGGCTGAATCGTGAAGTGCAGGATTCAGGAAGAGCCGGATCGTGGGAGAATGGAAGCTTCATGAGCATAAAAACACTGGGGACGCGAGAGGTGTACCGGAACCGCTGGATGCGGCTGCGGGAGGACCGGATTGAGCGCAGCAACGGGGTGGAGGGGATTTACTCCGTTGTGGATAAGGACGATTGTGCGGTGATGATCCCGATAGATGGGGACTGTTTGTACCTGGTGGAGCAGTTTCGCTACACGGTGCAGCAACGGTATACGGAATTTCCGCAGGGTGGATGGGAGACGACGGATGTGGATCCCGAGGAACTGGCGCGGGGCGAGTTGCGCGAGGAGACAGGACTGGTTGCGGGGAAGGTCGTTCGGCTGGGGATGAACTGGGTTGCTTATGGGTTTGCGCGGCAGAAGCAGCATATTTACCTGGCGATGGATTTGCGGCAAGAGAGTACGGATCGGGACGAGGAAGAGCACGACCTGGAAGTGAAGAAGGTGAAGATTGCGGAGTTTGAGCAGATGCTGCTGGATGGGACGATTGAGGATATGAGTACGGTTGCGGCGTGGGGCATGTACCGGCTGTGGCTGGAGCGGAGGCAGTAACGCCCTACCCGTCGAGGATCAACGGGCAGGGCGGGTGGAAGAAGCAGGTTAAAACTTGATTCTTGCTGAAACCTGCAATTGCCGTGAGGAGCCTGAATCGTCAATTGGGAAGCGGGTGGAGCCGATTTGACCAAAGGTTCCAGGTGAGGTGGCTGTTGGGGAAAAGGTTGTGGCGGGCTGGCTGAAATTGGGGTGGTTGAGCAGGTTGAAGGCGTCGGTGCGCAGCTCAAGGCGAGTTTTCCTTTGATCGGGGTGTCTTTTTGCAGCGCGAGACCAACATCTTCAAAGCCGGGCCCTTAGAGGGCGTTTCTTCCCCTGTCTCCGAAGCCGGCGCCGGGACTTGAAAAGACGCAGCCGGTGGGTTGGAGTATTGCAAAACGCCCGGGGTATGTACTGGATGTTGCCGTTGGAGGCGAGGGATTCGCTGGTAGGCACAGGACCGAGGATATTCGGGCGTGTGAGGCCGGCGATGCCGTTGTTGGCCAGAGTGGTGTGCACGCTGAAGGAATTGCCGGTCTGCGTGGAGGCGAGGACGGAGAGTTGCCAGCCTTCGACGGCGAGATTGCCCTGGAAGGGCAGTGCATACACGCCGCTGATGACCCAGCGGTCACGGACGTCGAAGTCGGAGGGGCCGTAGTCTTCGCGAGGATTGAGGCTGTTTTGCGGTGTGCCGTAACCTGACGAGGCCAGGTTATGCGAGTTGTAGTCAAGCGACTTGCTCCACGTGTAGGAGGTGCTGAGCTGAAGTCCCTTGCTGAAATGACGGGTGACTGTTGCCCAGAGCGCGTTGTAGTTGGAGTTTCCAACGCTGGTGCTGGTGTGGAGGTTGTTGAGGTTCGTTCCGGGATCGATGGGGCTGTTTCCAGAGAGTGTGGGGAAGGGCCGAACGCCGTTCAGGGGCTGGTTTTGATTGAGGTACATCTGCAGGTAGGTTCTCTTGGAGCCGATGTAGCCGATCAGCAAGCCCATGCTGCTGCTAAGCGTTGCTGGACGATGGTGTTGTAGGTTTGAACCTGCGGGTTGCGGAAGTTAGGCGTCACCGAGTATGGGGAGATGCTGTTTGCGGCATTGACGCTGGCGAAGGCGTTCTGCATGCTGATGCCGGAAGTGCTTGGTGTACTGGTGTTGAGCAACACGGGAATTGTGAAGGGTGGATTGGAAGCGAGGCCGGTGACGAGGTTGGTTTCCGGCTCGTTGTAGAGGATACCGTAGCCGATGTAAGGACCGTGTCGCCTTTGCCGTTGACATCCCAGGCGAGACCTACACGGGGTTCGTAGTCGTAGTTCTGCTGGTAGACATTGCTGAAGCCGTTGGTGCCTACGCGTACCAGCGAATCCGTAGCGGTCTGGAAGACGACCATGCGGTTTTCCGCCTCGGAGGGAGTACCGTTCCACTCAAAGCGGAAGCCGAGGTCGAGGTTTGGCCGTACCTTCCATGAGTCGACTGTGTAAGCCCCGAGCGCGCTGACAAAGATGGGGCTGGAGCGGCTGCCGGGCGTTAAGCTGAAGGCACTGACCTGATCGTTGAGGAAGTTGCTGAGCGTGCTGAAGGTGAAGGGACTGGTGTTATTGGTGAAGTTGCTGTTGATGAAGCGGCGGAACTCGCCACCGAACTTCCAGGAGTGTTTTCCGTGGAGCCAACTGAATGTATCGGAGAAGACGCCGAGGGTGTCGCCGCGTCTTTTTGGTTCGCCGCCCGGCCCGCCGAAGGTGAGTCCGAGGCTGGAGATGCTGATCTGCGGCAGGCCAATGTCTGTGGTGACGCCATTGCTGATGCCGTAGTCTGCCGGGTTGGCTTTGAAGGCGGGGTGAAGGTGATATGGATGCGGTTGAAGCCAAGTCTGGCTTCGTTGACGGCGTTGAGGCCGAAGACGTGTGTTTCCACCAGGGTCATCAACTTATGCCGGGCGGGCCGGAGGTCGCTGTATCCGGAGATGGTGTCGGCAACTGCAAGCGAGAGCGGCTCGTTGCTGGAGTCCTGCTGGATGGCGTAGTGGCCGTGCCGAAGGTCGTTTTCACTGAACTGGTGAGAGACGCCAATTGTGACCTGAGCGATGGAGACGAGAGCGCTGACGGAGCCGATAAAGAAGTTGCCGGAGTTGGGTGCGGGCAGCAACTGGAGCAGCTTTTGGATGGTGCTGTCTGCGCCTTGTGAGCCGGCTGGAGGTACGCCGCGGTTGACGGTAGCGCCCTGTCGCTGGCGGGTGCCTTCATAGCTGGCGAAAAAGAAGGTGTGGTTCTTCCAGACAGGACCGCCGACATCACCACCGAACTGGTTGCGGATGAACTGGGACTGGCGGATGTGCACTCCTTTGACGGTGTAGTTGGAGGTTGAAGTAGTTGCGGGCGTCAAAGAAGTTATTTCGCAAGTAATCGTAGGCTTCCCCGTGGCGGCGCCAGTGTGGGCTTTTGAGGGTTTGAAGGAACTACTTTTTGGTTTTTGCGGGATACATGGGATCCTTGGCTTCGGCGCCGGGTGCGGTGGGCAGGTATTTGCCGAGCCAGTGAATCCAGCGTTCGGCGATATCTGCCCGGCGAATGGGGTCGCTGGGGAAGTGTCCATATACCGGATAGGCAATGAATCTGACGGGTACGTGATTGTCCTTGAGCGCGTGGTAGAACTCGTAGGACTCAGTGGGCACCACGCGGTAATCGCTGACGTCGCTCATGATGAGGGTTGGCGTGCGGACGCGCGCGACGTAGTGGATGGGGGACTGGTCGATGTAGGCCTGCATGCGTTTGGTGCTGGTGTAGGGTGAGCCGCCGAAGTTGTCGGCTACGCTGACGTTACCGTCGCTGAGGTTATACATGTCGAGCCAGTTGTTGACAGCGGCGCCATCGACGGAGGCCTTCCAGATGGTGGAGTGGCCGAGGAGCCAACTAGTCATGAAGCCGCCGTAGGACCATCCGCTGACGGCGATGTTTTTCTCATTGACGATTCCCATTTTCTCAAGTTTGGCGATTCCGGCCATAACATCTTCGCCGGGGCCTTGCCCGGCGTCGTTCCAGATGGCGGCCTGGTATGTGTTACCGAGGTTATCGCTGCCGCGATAGTTGGGCTCGAAGACGAGCCAGCCCTGTGCGGCGAAGAGCTGGGAGAAGCTGGTCCAGGTCTGGAGTGACGCGTAGGTGGGTCCGCCGTGGATGTAAAGCACGAGCGGATATTTTTTGCCGGGTTGGTAGTCGATGGGGTAGGTGAGAACGCCATCGGACATGGGGCCGCCTTTGAGGCTGGGCCAAGTGATGGTTTTCTGCTTTGCGATGTTGAGTTTGCTGAATTCGGAGTTGAGGTGGGTGAGCTGCACAGGAGTGGCGCGCGGCGAGCTGAGGTAGTAGAGCTCGTTGGGGTCGTTGGACGCGCTGCCGGCAAAGGCGATGGCTCCGTGGGGGCCGACGCTGGCGTCGAGCCAGAAGAACTCGGAGGGGTTGATGTCGCCCGTGTTCACGCGCTGTGCGGGAGCGCCGTCGGCGGGCTGAATCCAGAGAGCCGCGCTGGTAGCGTTGTGGCCGGAGACGAGGAGGGATTTGCTGCCGGGCATCCAGATTTCGCGGAATATGTCGCGGTCGAGGGTGCTGGTGATGTTGTTGCCTTCGCCTCCGCTTGCTGGAGCGACATGGACGGCGAGTTCATTCCAGGATTCTCCGTGGAGATTGCGGAGGTAGGCTATCTGCGATCCACCAGGAGAGATGACGGGGAAGCCGTCGAGTTTTTTGTCGGAATTGAAGGGGTGGAATTTGCCGGTGGCGACGTTGAGGACCTGGATGGTGCTTTGTTCCATGTCGCCGGAGTCGGGCGTGGGGACTTTGACGAAGTAGATGCTTTTGCCGTCGCGGCTCCATTGGAGCGGTGACGCGGGCGGGCCTGGAGGCATACTGATAGGCAGGGACCACGAGCCGGAGGTGAGGCGTTTGGGTTTCGGCATGGTGGCTGCGCCGAGCGAGTATGGGAGATCGATGAGCCAGATGTGAGCCGGCATGGTGCTGGAGCGCTTGAGGAAGTCGTTGTCGCCGACCTGGAAGGCGTCCAGGAATTTGGCTTCGCCCTTGCGCTTGGGGCGCTTGTTCTGGGCGACGTAGGCGATGGCTTTGCTGTCTGGCCGCCAGGAGAGTTGCTCGACGTCTGTGGGGGAGTGAGTGAGCTGGACGGAGTCACCACTGTGATCCATGGGGAGAAGGAATATCTGGAGAGTGGGCTGTTTGCTTTTGCCGGTTTTGTGGCCTACGGCGAGGAACGCGAGGGTTTTGCCGTTGGGGGACCAGCGCGGGAAGCTCGCGTCCTGACGGCGGCTCAGGATGTGCATGTGACGGGTGGCGAGGTTGATGATGGCAATTTCGGAGTCGTAGCGATCTTTTTTGAGATCCGTGTGAGCGACAACGAAGACAACGGAGTTGCCATCCGGCGAGATTTGAGGATCGCTGATGCGGACGATGTTGTTGAGGTCTTTGACGCGGAGGCGAGCTGCGAAGCTGGGAAGGCCAAGGATTGCAAGGGACAGGGCGAAGCAAAGTGCCCGGAATTTCATGAATGCTCCAAGGAACCACGGTGTGGTGGCTGCAATCGTACCAAATGATGCGGATGCTGCGGTGAATCTGTTTCCAGCAGATGGAAGGGGGCTTACACGGGGGCAATGCTTCTTATCGCAATGAAGAGGATGACGCCGAGAAAGAAGACGAGCGCGATGCGGAGACTGTGCTCGCGGTTGACCTCCGGGATGAGGTCAGACGCGGCGACGTAGATGGCGGCACCAGCGGAGAGTGGCAGTCCGCCGAAGACCCAGTGGGGCAGAAGGTCGATGATGAGAACGCCCGCAACGGTGGAAGCGGCCAGAAGTAAAGCGGCGAGAACAGCGGTGCGGCGAGTGCGTCCTGACGCGAGCATGACTGAGGCTACGGTGAAGCCTTCCGGGATTTTGTGGAGGATGATGGCTGTGAAGATGAGCCAGCCGAGCCAACTGGATATAACGAAGCCAGAGGCGATGGCGACGCCGTCAAAGAAGGCATGGGCAGAGAGACCGAACAGGACAGAGATGCCGGTGTGGGCGTGGATGAACTCCTCGGTGTGGGTCTCTTCTCCAACGTGGAAATGAGGGGTTAATGTGTGCTCGAGCAGATGGATGAGGCAGTAGCCAGCGAGCACAAGGAGCGGCGCCCATTTGGGAGAGAAGTGCATGCTCTCGGGTAGCATGTCGAGCAGTGCGACGGACATCATGAAGCCAGCGCCGAGGGCGATGAAGTAGCGCAGGGCGTGATTATTCCAGCGGCGTTGGACAAGAATAAGTCCGCCGAAGAGGTTTGCCGAGCCAGCGATACAGCCGAGGATGAGAGAAACGAGCATGGTGAATCAGAATGTGGCAACGGTGCCGAGATGAAGAAGGTTTCTCGACCTGTTGGACAATCGCTAATGATATCAGCAATTGGCTGAAGGGCTGGAGGTCGTGGACCGGGTCATGGTTGCGACGTGGATTTCGCGCCGGGAGTGGCGGCCCAGGCGACGGCGATGGAGGCCAGGATTCCACCGATAAGGACAGCGCTGAAAACGTCGACAGACTCATGGTGAAGGTGATTGAAGTCCTGACGGTAGGGGTTGCTCGCAGGAACGGCTTCGATCATGCCGCCAGCGCTGAGCATGTCGTTATCCATGCGGGGAATGATGGAAAACTGCGAGAACCCGGTGAGGCCGAGCATGACGATGACCAGCAGCATGGGCGCGATGAGGTTGCGCGAAAAGGCGCGGATTCGCTGGGCGAAGGCGAGAGACGCGAACAGGAGGATTCCTGCGATGATGGCCTCAAATTGCAGCGTTTTGAGGCTTTTGCCGACGACCATGCCGGCCTGATGCACGGGCAGAACGGAAAAGGCCGAAGCCGCCACGATGGGGAAGAACAGGAAGCCGCCCACCCACAGAATGAGCAGCAGGAAGATGAGGGAGCGCAGTAGAAATCGCATGATGGATGAAGTCTCCGTTCAGCAGATGCCGGGGCGTATTCGGAGCGGCCATTGCGGGGAGCCATGCTGTTGTGTTCGAATCAAGCCGTTGCAACCGCTCACCTTATCTTTATATAGATTTGCCAAGTGTGTTGGCAGTGGCTGAGAGGCGTTCGGTTTCCACCCAGGCAGCTTTGTCTTTGGGGTACCGGTTCCGCTGAACTCGATTTTGCTTTGCGACGATTGCCCCAATGCATGGATATGCCTTGGCAGGTTGTATGGAAGACGGCTGATTTGCCTAATCTGGCTGCGATTTTCTATACATCTAAGCGTTCCATTGAGAATTCCTGCCTGCTCGTGCGGTTTTCGCCGGGTGGTCATGATCATAGGCCAAAAGATTGAGAAGTCGGGTAACGGCGGGCAACGTGGACGGGAAATGGCTCATCGGAGATTGAAGGCCCAAATTTCAGGGGAAGTATTGGGCTCGGAAGTCAAAACTATGTGGATTTCATAAACATTTAGAGGCCCATGTCACAGATTCTGTTAGTTGACGACAATGCCATTCAGGCCGCAACCCGGAAGGCGATCCTGACGAGAACGGGACGGCGGGTTTTGATTGCGGAGAGTGGCTCCGAGGCGCTCAGGGTGCTGGCAATGGAAGAAGTTGCGACCCAGATTGCGCTGATTATTACCGACCATTTGATGCCGGGGATGAATGGACCGGAGTTTGTGAGACGACTCCGCCAGATGATTCCGGAGATGCCAGTGGTTGTGCTGAGCGGGTTGCCGCAGGCAGAAGCGGAATATGAGCCTTACGATGTGGTATTCCGCATGAAACCACTGCTTCCGGATGCGTTGATTCGTCTGGTCAATGAACTCCTGGATGGATCGGTCGCACAGACCGCATAAAACCTGTCGGGCGTAGGTCAAAGCATGGACCACACTTCTCTGGAACGTGGGCCCGCGGGATTTACGCCTATTATGTTGTGCGATTCGTCACAGCTTTGGTTTGCCGCTCGCCTTTAGACTCTGCGAGAATGGTCCCTGAGTTCACCATGCCTACATTCGGCACCTACGCGCTACTTCTCGCCCTCGTGCTCAGCGCCTATAACCTGCTTGCAGGAGCTGTAGCTCTACGCCAGATAGCCACTCGCAAACGCGGACGTCTTTCGCCCGAACGACTGGCAGAAACTGCGCGCCGTGCCGGGATCGCTTGTTTTGTAGCGGTGACCTGCGGTGCGTTTGCGCTTGTCTGGGCCGCCTTCACGAACGATTTTTCCGTTGCTTACATTCTTCACCACTCGAACCGGGCGTTGCCGGCGCCGTATAAGTTTGCCGCGCTGTGGTCGGGGCAGGAGGGGTCGCTGCTGCTGTGGTCCTGGTTGCTGGCAGGCTATGGGCTGGTGGTGCGTTTGCGGCACAAGGTGGACGTGAAACTGTCTGCCTATGCGTCCACGATCCTGGCGGGCATCCAGGTGTTTTTTCTGCTGTTGGTGAATTTTGCCGCGCCTCCATTTGCTCTGGTGCAGGGCGCGGTGCCGCATGACGGGTTCGGGCTGAATCCGCTGCTGCAGTATCCGGAGATGGTGATTCATCCTCCGATGCTGTACCTGGGCTACGTGGGATTGAGCGCGCCATTTGCATTTGCGCTGGGCGCGTTGATGATGCGGTATCCGGGTGAAAAGTGGATTCACATTACGCGGCGCTGGACGATGGTGGGCTGGCTGTTCCTGACTTGCGGCATTTTTCTGGGCGCGCACTGGGCTTATCAAGTGCTGGGCTGGGGCGGCTACTGGGGCTGGGATCCGGTCGAGAATGCTTCGCTGATGCCGTGGCTGGCAGCGACCGCATTTCTGCATTCGGTGATGATGCAGGAAAAGCGCGGCATGATGAAGAAATGGAACGTGTGGCTGATTTTTTCAGCGTTTCTGCTTGCTTTGCTGGGCGACATGCTGACCCGCACAGGACTGGTGAGCTCCGTGCATGCATTTGCACAGTCGTCGATCGGGAACTGGTTCTGGCCGTTCCTGGTGATCTGCGTGGCGGTATGCCTGTTCACTTACTTCCTGAATCGCGACCACCTGAAGGCCGACCACAAGCTGGAGGCTCTGGTCTCGCGCGAGTCGAGTTTTCTGTTTAACAACGTTGTGCTGATGGCGGCCTGCTTCACTGTGCTATGGGGCACGTTGTTCCCGGTGCTTTCAGAGTACGTGCAGGGAAACAAGGTGACGGTGAGCGCACCGTTTTACGACCGGGTGGCGGTACCGATTGGCGTGTTCCTGCTGTTCCTGACCGGCGTTGGTCCGCTGCTGGCGTGGCGCAGCACCTCGATGCGGAGCATCCGCAAGAACCTTGTGGCTCCGACGGTTGCGGCTGTATTGACAGGCATTGTGGTGATTGCGATTGGCGTGCATCCGTGGAGTATTTTCACGAGCACACCGGGTACCTTCTACGCATGGATGACCTTTATGCTGGCGGCGTTTGTGACGACGGCGATCGGGTCGGAGTTTTTCCGTGGCGCGCGGGTGATTCAGAAGCAAACGGGGAAGAATCTGTTTGCTTCCGTCGTACGCTTGACCCGCCGCAACACTCGCCGTTACGGCGGCTACCTGGTGCATTTTGGCGTGGTGGTGATTTTTATCGGGCTTGCCGGTTCTGCGTTCAACCAGAGCGTGGAAAAGGAGCTCGATTTTCACCAGAGCATGAATATCGGTCCTTACCGGTTGGAGTGCCTGGATTACTCGGAAGACACGAATCCGAATTACGACACCGAATATGCGCTGCTGAATGTTTATCGCGACGGCAAGTTTGTGACGCAGCTTGATCCGGCGAAGCGGTTTTATCAGGCGAGCCAGCAGGCTTCGACGATTGTGGCGGAACGTTCGACTCCGGAGTGGGATCTTTACGTTGTGTATGCGGGGAAGGATCCGCAGACCGGGCAGCCGATTATCCGCGCGCATCTGAATCCTCTGGTGATGTGGATCTGGGTGGGCGTGCTGATTGTGATATGGGGAACGCTCATCGCGCTGGTACCGAGCATGCAGCCAGGCAGTGCGAACGAGGCTGCAAAGAGCCTTGGCAAGCGTGAGCTGGTTACCGCTGGAAAGGCGGAATCATGAAACCAGTAATGACGCGCCTGATGCAGTTTGCAGTAGCTCCCACGATCGCCATTGCTCTCCTGCTTTCCATGGGAGCGACAAGTCCGAATGTTCGTTACCACAGGATTGGCCATGAGCTGATGTGCGTATGTGGCTGCAATGAGATTCTGGCAGAGTGCAATCACGACAGTTGTCCTGATTCTCCAGTGGAACTGGCGGAGTTGAAGGCCGATCTGGCGAAAGGAATGACGGACCACCAGATCTTTGCTGCGTTCCAGGCGGAATACGGTGCTACGGTATTGGCCGCTCCGATGCTGACCCGCTTCAACATGGTGGCCTGGATTGTTCCTCCGCTGTTGCTGGTGCTTGGCATCGTCGGGGTGATGGGGCTGGTGCGGAAGTGGAGACTGCGCGCGGCGGCTGTTCCAGCGGCGGCAAACGTAGAGCATTTTGATCATCTGCGATCGAGAATTCGCAAGGAGACAGAGCTATGACGCTGTTTGCATGCATCCTTTTGACGGTTGGCACGCTGATTTTCATGTTTTATCCGGAACGGCATGTGGCGGCGCAGCGGCAGAAGACGCGGCTGGAGTATCTTCGGGAGCGGCAGGCGACTCTTTATGACAATCTCCGCGACCTGAATTTTGAGAATCGCGCCGGCAAGTATTCCGAGGACGACTATGTGGCGCAACGCGCGCTGATGGAGAATGAAGCTGCGACGGTGCTTGCGGAAATTGATCTGATCGAGTCTACCGGCCTGAAACAGCGCGGCCAGGCGTGAAGCGGTCTGGGACAACGCGGAAATTGAATCAACAGGACGACATCCTTTGAAAGCAAATAAATCGACTCATTCTGTTTCCCGCTGGGTTATTTTGGCGGGGCTCATGCTGCCTTTGGCCGCGCAAGCTGCAACCGTAACTGGTACGGTTACGAATAAAACCACCGGGAAACCAGATTCGACTGATTCGGTCGTTTTGCTTTCACTTTCCCAGGGGATGCAGCAGGTGGCTTCCGCGAAGCCGGACGCGCAGGGGCAATTTTCGATCAACATTCCCGACAATAACATGCACCTGATTCGGGTGACGCACGACCAGGCGAACTACTACGAGCCTGTTCCACCGGGCACGACGCATGTGAATGTTACGGTTTACGACGCCGCGGCCAAGGTGCCGGGAGTAAGAACCGAGGCAGACGTGCTGCGGATGGAGACGGATTCGCAGGGTCTGCATGTAATAGAGAATTATTTTGTCGAGAACGACTCGACGCCGCCGAAGACGCAGTTCAGCTCGGAGGCTTACCCGATTTATCTGCCGGCGGGCGCGCAAATCCAGGGCGCGCAGGCTGAGGGGCCGCAGGGAATGCCTGTATCGGTTTCACCGGTACCACTGGCGGGCAAAGGGCATTATGCATTTGTGTTTCCGCTGCGACCGGGCGAGACCCGTTTTGGGATCAGCTATCTGATTCCCTACAGCGGTTCGATGACTTTCCATGCGAGAGTTTCGCTGCCGACAGGGAATTATGCGGTGATGCTGCCGAACAGCATGAGCTTTCAGTCTTCCAGTTCCGCAGGATTTCAGCAGATTCAGGACAACAAGATTCAGGCGCAGACGTTTGTTTCAAAGGATGCGACGCCTGGTCAGGACCTGACATTTACGGTTTCGGGAACGGGATCGATGCCGAGGGAATTGCAGGCGCAGACCGCGAATCAGAGCCAGGCTGATGCTGGTGCGTCTCAGAATGATCGTCCGGGCGGAGGATTAGGCCCGCCAATTGATACGCCCGGGCCGCTGCACAAGTACCGCTGGTGGATTGTGAGCGCCTTGGGTCTGATTCTGGTTGTGGTGGCTGCGTTTCTGCTAGGCGGCAAGAAGAGTGAAGCGGGTTCGGAACCGGAAGCGGAGGAATCTCCACTGACGCCGACGGCAGGCTTTGGCGGCGCAGGTGAGGTTGCAACAGAGAAGGTTGCAGGGCCCGATGTGAAGCGTCCAGTGCAGGTTGCTGCGAGTCCTTCGTCTGCGGCTGCGAGGAGCGTGGCGGCGGTTGGAGGGTCCGCACCGTCTTTACTGAACGCTTTGAAGGAAGAGTTGTTCAGCGTGGAGACAGAGCATGTGGAGGGTAAGCTGACCGATGCCCAGTATGCGGAGATCAAGAGTGCGCTGGAGATTGTGCTGCGCAGGGCGTTAGGTCGAAAGGGCTGATCGTCTCCGGATAATGTGAAGAGAAATGGCAGGCTTTGCGCCTGCCATTTCTGTTTGTGGTTACTTAGCGAAAGCCGCGTTGATGAAGGTTACGATTCGCTGGCGGGCATCGAAGCCGTGCCAGGGTTCGGTGCTGGGCATGCCGAAGATTCCGCGGGCGAGCGGGATGTGGTTTTCGCGGGGGTATTCGACGAGTTCGACGGGAACTCCCATTTGTCGCAGTGCTCGATACATTTCCTCGCTTTGTCCCAGGGGATCCGTGGTGTCCGCCTGCCCTTGTAACAGTAACAGTGGCGTTTTTGCGTGAACAGCGAAAGAGAGGGGACTTTGACGCCAAGCGGCGGCTGCGTGCTCCCATGGCAGGCCGTAAAACCAGCGGTCGTACCATGAGCCGTCCTCTGTGCCGTATTCGCTTTCCTGATCGATGACGGGTGCGCAGGAGATGATGGCTTTGAATCGGGTGGTTTTTCCTTCGACGAAGCCGGCCATCTCTCCGCCGTAGCTGTAGCCCATGAGGACGAGACGGTTGGAGTCGATGGGAGCGTGGGCGATGACTGCGTCGACGCCGGTCATGATGTCGCGGTAATCGCCGCCGCCGAGATCGTTGTGATTGGCCGCGACGAATTTTGCTCCGTAGCCAGTGCTGCCGCGCGGGTTGGGCTCAAAGACGGCCCATCCGTGGCCGAGGAGGAATTCGTTGAATTGCCCGTAGTCGTTGACCCATGCGCCTGTGGGTCCGCCGTGGACATCGACGATGAGAGGCACTTTGCGGGTGTCGCTGGCGTGCGGCGGCAGATAGAGAAGACCTTCGAGATGGAATCCTTCGTTGGTCCAGTGAATGAGTTTGGCTTTGACGGGTGTCCATGCGGCGGGGAGGACGGATGGTGTGTACAGGGTGACGGGCTTTTGCGTGAGGCTGGCTGCGTAATAGAGCGTGGTGGGAGTAGTGCTGCCGGCGCCGAGCCAGACCCAGCCGGACTGGCTGGCATTGGTGGCGAAGTGCTGGGTGACGGGGGTGGGGAAGTGGAGGATTTGCTGCGTGCCGTTATGTTGATGAAGCAGAGTGACGCTGGTGCCGATCTGGATGGGCTGGAGGACTCCGCTGCGGCTGGCTAAGGGGAGGCCGTAGTAGAGCGAGCCGGAGAAGCCGTTGGTGAGATTGGCGACGTGATGCGTGGCGAGGTTGAGGGCGTAAAGGTCTTCGTAGCCGGGAGGCGTATCGGCTTTGGATTGAGCGAGAAAGTAGAAAGTGCCGCCGGTGTGGGACCATACTCCGCCGTGAACCGTGGCGGGAATTTCCGCGAGTTTTTGCGGGTGGCTGGGGTTGGAGACGCTGAGCAGCCACGCGCTGTTTGCCGGATGCAGTTCGTCTATGTGGTTCATGCCGGTCGCGATGGCGATGAGACGATCGCCGTTTTTGCTCCATGAGACGCGTTTGACGTCTGGTGGAACTGCGGTGTGAGTGAGCTTGCTGGTGGCGGGGTTGAGCAGATAGAGGCGGATGCCATGCGGGTTGTGATCGACCCAGATGGCGTCTGCCTTCTCTTTCTTTTCCATTTTCTCGCCGGGTGTTTCTGGGTCATGAGCGGTGATGGCGATGTACTTTCCGTTGGGCGAGACGGAGTAGTAGGAGACGTCGATGGCGAGTGGTTCGGGCTTTGCCCGAGAGGGTATTTTTACAGGTGGGATGGCGCCGGGCAATTTCGATTCGTCGACTGCGGGCAGGACTTTCAAGTCGTAAGGGTGCGCTTCGCCGCCGCTGAGTGGCATGCGGAAGAGCTGTGTGTGCTTGCCACGATGTGCGAGGAACAGCACGCTATTTCCGTCGGGCATCCAGGAGGCATCGTATTCGCCTTTTATGTCTTTGGGGGAGTCGTCCGCTGGGGTGAAGGTGAGCTGACGGGCAGAGTTTTGCTGTATTTTGATCAGCCAGAGATGGCTTTTGCCGCCTTTCCCGGTGGAGTCAGCGACTTCAAGCAGGACGAGCTTTCCGTTTGGCGAGAGCTGAGGGTTTGCGAGCGCGCGGACGTGGCGCAGAGCCTCGTTATTGGGGAACGTGGACTTTTGCGCAAGCGCGCTGATGGGGATGGTGAGGGTAACACTCAGCAGCGCGCCGAGGGCGTGGCGGCAGGAAAGTTTCGGCATGGCGGAAGGATACGCCAAGGCCCGCGGGAAACATAGGGGTTCTGGATAGACTGTAAGTATGATTTCTGTGCTTCGACCACTGCCTGTGGAGCAGATTCGGCTGATTGTGTTTGACCTGGATGGGACTCTGATTGATTCCCGGAAGGACCTTGTGAACTCAGTGAATGCGATGCTGGTGGAGTTTCACCGGCAGCCGCTTCCGGACGAGATTATTGCCAGCTACATTGGGGATGGTGCGGGGATGCTGGTGCGACGGGCGCTGGGCGATCCGCACGACGAGGCGCTGATAGAGGATGCGCTGGAGCATTTTTTGACGTGGTACCGGGCGCACAAGCTGGACCACACGCATGTTTACAGCGGAGTATTTGATGCGCTGGCGGCATTGCGGCATCTGCCAAATGGCGGAGGCAAACGCAGCATGGCGGTGCTGACGAACAAGCCGATCGGGCCGTCGGTGGCGATTTGCGAGGCGCTCCGGTTGAGCCCGTATTTTTTCAAAATATATGGCGGGGACAGCTTCGAGACGAAGAAGCCGGATCCGGTTGGTTTGCTAAAGCTGATTGAGGAAGCAGGTGTGACAGCGGAGGAGACGCTGATGGTGGGTGACTCAGATGTGGATTTACTGACCGCGCAGCGGGCGGGGACGTGGTCACTGGGCTGCCGGTATGGGCTGTCTCCGCATACGATTGAGAATATTCCGGCGGATGTGCTGGTGGATGAGCCGGTGGAGTGGGTGGAGGCATTTACGACGCGTGCGGCGGTGGAGTAACCGCCGGCATGGAGCGGATTTGGCTCGCCGCTGGCGGGCCTTTTTTGTGAGTCATCGCCGGGGAATTGCGGTTTGGGTAGGATGAAGGGTTATGGATTTTCAGCTAGTGAGTGAGTACGAGCCTAAGGGCGACCAGGTGCGGGCGATCCGGGAACTGGCGGGTGGAGCGAACGCGGGCGAGCAGCACCAGGTGCTGTTGGGCGTGACGGGTTCCGGCAAGACCTTCACGATGGCCAAGGTGATTGAGGAATTGAACCGGCCAGCGCTGATCCTGGCGCACAACAAGACGCTGGCCGCGCAGCTTTTCCACGAGTTCAAGCAGTTTTTTCCGGATAACGCCGTGGAGTATTTCGTTTCGTACTACGACTACTACCAGCCGGAGGCTTATATTCCGGCGGGTGATTTGTATATCGAAAAGGAAGCGACGATCAACGAGGAGCTGGACAAGCTGCGGCTCTCGGCGACGCGTTCGCTATTTGAGCGGCGGGACTGCATTATTGTGGCTTCGGTGTCATGCATCTATGGTCTGGGCTCTCCAGAGGCGTACTACGGAATGCTGCTGCTTCTGGAAAAAGGGCAGCGGATTAAGCGCGAGGATATTACGCGGCGGCTGGTGGAGATTCTGTACGAGCGGAATGATGCGGATTTTCGGCGCGGGACGTTTCGGGTGCGCGGGGATGTGATTGAGGTTTTCCCGACGTATGACGAGAACGCATTTCGCATTGAGTTGTTCGGGGATGAGATTGATTCGCTGGCGCAGATCGATCCGCTGTTCGGGACGGTGAAGCAGAAGTATTCGCGGCTGCCGATTTATCCAAAGAGCCACTACGTGGTGCAGCCGGAGCGGAAGAAGTCCGCGATGGATTCGATACTGGAAGAGCTGGGCGAGTGGGAGACGCAGCTGGAAACTGAGGGGCGGATGGTGGAGGCGCAACGGATTCACCAGCGCACGCGGTTTGACCTGGAGATGATCAAGTCGATGGGGTACTGCCACGGGATTGAGAATTACTCGCGGCATTTTTCTGGGCGGCTGCCGGGTGAGCCACCGCCGACGCTGCTGGATTACTTTCCGCGGGATTTTCTGCTGTTCATTGATGAGTCACACGTGACGGTGCCGCAGTTGCACGGAATGTGGCACGGGGATCGCTCGCGCAAGCAGAACCTGGTGGATTATGGGTTTCGGCTGCCTTCTGCAATGGATAACCGACCGCTGAAGTTCGAAGAGTTTGAGGCGCGGACAAACCAGATTATCTATGTCTCCGCGACGCCGAGTGCTTATGAGTTGACGAAGTCAGCGGGCGTGGTGGTGGAGCAGATTATTCGACCGACGGGGTTGGTGGATCCGGAGGTGGAGATCCGTCCGATTCGCGGACAGATTGATGATCTGCTGGCGGAGATTCGGGACCGGGTGGCGAAGAACGAACGGGTGCTGGTGACGACGTTGACGAAGCGGATGGCGGAGGACTTGTCCGGTTATTACAGCGAAGTGGGTGTGCGGTGCCGGTATATGCACTCGGAGATTGAGACGCTGGAACGCGTGCGGCTACTGCGGGATTTGCGCAAGGGCGAGTATGACGTGCTGGTGGGGATTAACCTGCTGCGCGAGGGGCTGGATTTGCCGGAGGTTTCGCTGGTGGCGATACTGGATGCGGACAAGGAGGGTTTTCTGCGTTCGACGGGGTCGCTGATCCAGACGATTGGACGCGCGGCGCGGCATGTGAACGGCCGGGCGATCTTGTACGCGGACCGGATTACGGACTCGATGCGGCAGGCGATGGATGAGACCGAGCGCCGGCGCACGGTACAGCGGGCTTACAACGAAGAGCATGGGATTACGCCGACGTCGATCATTCGCTCCGCGGATATGTCGCTGGCGAAGATTTTGAAGGCCGAGTACGCGGATATGGAGGAAGAGTCCGAAGAGATGCCGGAGATTGCTTCGCAGGAGCAACTTGATGTCTACATTGCGAAGCTGGAGACGGAGATGCGCGAGGCGGCGAAGAGGTTCGAGTTTGAGAAGGCCGCGAAGCTGCGGGACACGATCAAGGAGATGCGGACGAAGGAGTTTTTGTTCGGTTGAAAGAGAAATGCGGCCCGGGTAGTGTGTTGGGTGCTTGAGAGTGTTCTGGGTGCGGGTGCAATCGGCGGGTTGGTGTTGGTCCAGCGCTGGTGCGCTGGAGAGCGGGGAGTTTCGGGAGAAACTTTTGCGTGCAATTTCGGACGAGGCATTGTCGGGATTCTTCGCTTCGCTCTGGATGACAGCGTTGAGAGCTTAGGCATTTTTGTTTGTGCCCAGTGGCAACTATTTCCCAAATCGAAAATATTGCACTTGGACCTTGAATCTGCCAACCCACGTGAGTTTTCCCTAGCTGATCTGCTGCTGGGCGATGATTCGGAGGGTGGGGAGTACGTCGCCGAGGGGGATGGCTTCAGCGTGAGGCTTGCCCATGGCGAAGTAGACGTTGCGGTAGAGCGGGAAGAGCCGATTGTAGACGGCGTGCGCCTGCGGATCGGGTGTGTAGGTCTTGAAGGGCAGGCAGACTGCGGCCTGAGCTTCTTCAACGGACTGGAATGCTCCTGCGGCGAGGAAGGCGAAGATACCGGAGCCGAGGCTGGTGGGGATTCCATCGGGAACGAGAACGGGCTTGCCGAGGACGTCTGCGTAGATTTGATTGAGCCTGGTGTTGTTCTGAGGGATGCCGCCCGCGTTGATGACGCGCTCGACGGGGACGCCGTATTCTGCCATGCGCTCGAGGATGATGCGGGTGTGCATGGCAGTGCCTTCGATGGCGGCGAAGAGCTCGTCCTGCGCGGTGTGGATGAGGTTCCAGCCGAGGGTGATGCCGCCGAGTTCTGGGTTGACGAGGACGGTGCGGTCGCCGTTGTCCCAACTGAGGCGGAGCAGGCCGGTTTGCCCGGCGCGATAGTTTTCAAGGTCCTTTGAGAGCTCGGAAACTTTGGTTCCGGCGCGTTTGGCGATAGCCTCGAAGATGTCGCCGGTAGCGGAGAGACCTGCTTCGACGCCGGTGTAGGCTGGATGGACGCTGCCGGGAACTACGCCGCAGACGCCGGGGACGAGCCTGGTTTTACTTTGCATGGCGATGATGCAGGTGGAGGTGCCGACGACGTTGACGACGTCCCCTTCCCTGCAGTTGGCTCCGAGTGCGTCCCAGTGTGCGTCGAATGCTCCGACGGGGATGGGGATGCCGGCGCGGAGGCCCATTTGCTCTGCCCATGCGGGGGAGAGGTGGCCGGCGAGCTTGTCTGAGGTGAGGTATTCGCCATCGAGCTTGGCGCGGACGCCGTCGAAGAGGGGATCGAGTTTGGAGAGGAATTCCTGTGGTGGCAGACCGCCCCATCTGGGATTCCACATCCATTTGTGGCCCATGGCGCAGATGCTGCGCTTGACCTGGCGGGGATTGGTGATGCCGCAGAGCGTGGCTGCGACCATGTCGCAGTTTTCGAGTGCGGTGGCGAAGCGGTCACGCTTGTCAGGGTTGTGGCGGAGCCAGTGAAGCAACTTGGCGAAGCCCCACTCGTGCGAGTAGACACCGCCGCACCAGTCGATGGCTTCGAGTTCTTCACGATGGGCGAGTTCGGTGATTTCGCGGGCTTCGCGGTGGGCGCGATGGTCGCACCAGAGGTAGTAGTCGTTGAGGGGCTGGAGCTGGTCATCGACCGGGATGACGCTGGAGCCGGTTGTGTCGATGGCGATCGCTGCAACTTCGTTGCCTGGAACCTTAGCCTGCTCGCAGGCCTGGCGCATGGCTTTGACGAGCGCCTGCATCTGATCCTGGTGCGACTGGGTCGCGTAGTCAGGGTCGTCACGCCTGCGCGCAAGGGGGTATTCCGCAGAAGCGGTGCCGAGGCGTCCGCGAGCGCTATCCACCAGCGTTACGCGAACACTCAAAGTTCCAAAATCGACACCGGCAACGATCACCATCCAGTTTCTCCTAAGCAGTTTGGATTATGTGGTGCGGATCGTGACGCGGTCGTGCGCGCCGGGCTCGTGGTAGAACATCTGCCAGCCGAGGTACTTGGTGGCGGCTTCACAGACGGGGCTTGCCACTTGCGAGAAGTTGGCGGCGACGTGATGCTCGTAGCCGTTTTCGCAGATGAAGTTGAGCAGCTTTTGCATGCGCGGGATGCGGCAGACGCCGGCTCCGCCGAAGGTTTCGAGCGGATCGTTGGTGAAGGCGCCTTCGCCGACGTAGCCGCTGAGGACGCCGGTGTTGTCGTCGGTGGAGAAGCGGACGTAGGTCATGTCTCCGGCCTTGACGCGGCCGACGCAGGTGCCGAAGGTATTCTCCTTGCCGACGGTTCCGGCGATGATCTCCTGGAAGTCCATGATGACATCTGCGAAGAAGTGCTTGGGCAGGTTGGAGCAGTGGAAGCAGACGGCCTTGTCCGGATCGTCGCCGTAGTTGTTGTTCCAGTCGAGCAGGGCGCTGGGCGTCTGGCTGGCGAGGGCGAGCGCATACATGGAGATGGTGCCCATGACGTCGGTTTCGCAGGCCGAGGGCAGGAGACTTTCGCTCATCATGCTCATGATGGTGCAGGGCACGACGCCGTAATTTTCCTCGAGCGAGGTCCAGCACTGGATGGCGCTTACGGTGCAGTGCTGTTCTGCCATGAAGCGCTCGATGACGACGCCGAGTTTGGTCATCTTGAGCAGCGCGTTAGAGGGAATGTTGTTGGTGGGGACGTAGGCCTTGATGGCGGCGAGCTTCTGCTGCACGGCATCATCGTTGTCCTTGAGGCGGGAGACGCCGCCAAAGACGTCGGAAAGATCGAGCGTGATGGTGGAGATACCGGAGCGCTCGAGCTGCTTCTCGCTGTAGCGGACGGTGTTGAAGGCCTGCGGACGCGCGCCGATGGCGGCGATGCGGAGGTTGGTGAATCCGCCGACTACGCGGCAGACCTTGGAGAACCAGTCGAGGTCGGTGCTGAACTCGTCGGAGTCTGGCTGGACGGTATGCTTTGCGGTGACGGAGTAGGGGATGCCGTACTGCTTGAGGTTGTTGCAGGCCGACATTTTGCCGCAGAAGCTGTCGCGGCGATGGGAGATCTTCATTTTGTCGCTGCGGTCTGGCGTGGCCTGAACGAGGACGGGCACTTTGAGGGTGGACAGGCGGATGGAGTCGGCTACGCCACGCTCGTCGCCAAAGTTGGGCAGGGTGACGATGATGCCGTCGATTTCATCGCGATGCTTGCGGAAGAGTTCGGCGCAGCGGATGGCGTCATCATGAGTTTCGACGGAGCCGAATTTCGAGTCTTCGAGCCCGAGGGTGATGACTTTGTGGCCGGCTTTCTGAAGAACGGAGAGCATTTCTTCACGGCCTTCCTTGGCGAGCTGGTCAGGGAAGAAGCCGCGGTTTCCGACAATCAGTCCAAATGTGAGTTGCTTTTTCATTTTGCAGTGTCCTTATTTCGACGTTGACTTTTAAGGGGTGGCAGCGGGCGATACAAGCCGCAGCCGCGATATCCATGAATCCGACCCACCGGATGGAGGGGCGCAGGCGGAGCAGTACGAGCCTGTGGTGGTTGGTATGAGCCGGCCTTGCATCATATGCACTCCTGGCTCGCCTCAATTTCTTCGAGGGTGAGGCCACGCGTCTCAGGAACCCACACGCGGATGAAGAGGACGCCGAAGACGCACACGGCTCCAAAGATGGCAAAGACGGCGTACTCAGACATGGCGGCGGCCATGATGGGAAAGAGGAGGCCGACGAGGAATGATCCGATCCAGTTGAATGAGGATGCGAGACCTGTGCCCGAGCCGCGAATGGCGAGGGGGAATATTTCGCCGACGACGACCCATGTCAAAGGCGCCCACGTGAAAGAATAGAGTGCTACATAGATGCTGAGAAAGACGACAACGGTGTTGCCACTCATCGAAGGCATGAGCATGTGCAGGACGGCGGGCGCGAAGAAAGAAATCGCCATGATGGCGCCGCCGACGGTCAACAGGGTGCGACGGTTGATATGGTCCGCCAGCAGAAGGAAGATGAGCGAGCCTAATACGAGTATGGCGCCTTCGAGCATGGGCCACATGAGCGCGGAGTGGGTGGATGCGCCGCTGAGCCGCTCGACGATGAGCGGCAGGTAATAGAAGATGGCGTTGGCGCCCTGAAACTGCTGCAAGGCTGCGATGCCCAGACCTGCCATCACGAGCGACCGATACTGTGGTTGCAGAAATGCTTTGTAATGCCCCTTTGCGTGGTCCTGCTCGTGTTCGTGGCGAACGGTGCGTTGAATTTCTTCCAGCTCATCGTCAATGCGCCAGCGCGCTGGCCGGATGGTGGTGAGAATTTTTTTGGCGTCGTTGACGAGGCCGTGACTGACCAGGAAGCGGGGCGACTCGGGTAACTCAAGCGTGCCAATGAAAAGGACGATTGCGGGAAGGACCGCTGCGCCGAGCATGATGCGCCAACTCCATGTCGGAGAGAGGTTATCCAGGAAATAGTCGGCGATGTAGGAGAGAAGCATGCCGGAGACGATCATGACCTGGTTGAGGCCGGACAGGCGTCCGCGGATGTCTGCCGGGGCCATCTCTGACAGGTAGGCAGGCACGAGCGCTGAGGCCGCGCCCACTGCCCAGCCGAGGATGATGCGCGCGGCTACCAGGAAAGTAACGCCGTTATCTGGTGCGATTCCTGAAAGTGCGGCTCCTACGATGAATACGAGCGATGCGATGAGAATGAGCTTGCGCCGGCCGTAGCGGTCCGCGAGGCGACCGGCCATGGCTCCACCTAAAATGGCGCCAAACATCACCGCCGAGGTGATCATGCCAAGCGCCAATGGGCTGTTCTGCAAGCTCCATCGCTGCTGGAGGATGGGCAGAGCGCCGGTCATGACGCCGATGTCGTAGCCGAACAGGATGCCGCCAAAGGCACCAAAGAAATAGATAAATGCGAGGTTGCGTTTTCTTTTCCCGCTGATGGCTGGATCGTTTGCTCGCATATGCGTTATGGGTTGCATCAGTCCTGGATCCTCACCTTGCTTCGAAATGGAAACTCGCCGAGAGCGGCGGGAGTCCTTCTTCGTTGTCCTTTTACGGCTTTTATGTCTTCCTTGCCAAAACTGGAGTCATAGTCCTGCCTGTTCGAGGAACGCATGGAGCTGGCGCAAAATCGCACTCAAGAAACGGTATCAGAAAAGAGGTGTCTTTGGCTTTAGTAAAGGGATTTTCTATTGACCGTAGGTTGCCTTTGCTCCATGCTTCCGAAAATAGTGCCGGTCCTGCAGCGCCTGAGAAATGGGACGGTAGCCGGCATTGACGGTTATGGTATGAAATGCCATGCGCGCGACAGTTTCCAGCAGTGCGGCGTGATGGGCGGCTGAGAGAGCGTCCTTGCCCCATGCGAAGGGGGCGTGTCCAGCCACGAGAACGCCGGGTACTGCCAGCGGATCGAGATTCTTGAAACGACGCACGATAGCCACGCCGGTGTTGAAGACGTAATCTCCATTGATTTCTTCGTCGGTGAGATCCTCGGTGACTGGAATTTCGCCATAAAAATAGTCGGCATGCGTGGTGCCGAGGGGCGGAATAGCCATGCGGGCCTGCGACCAGGCGGTGGCGAATTCGGAGTGGGTATGGGCGACGCCACCGATGGAGTGGAACTCTTTGTAAAGCAGGACGTGGGTGTCAAGGTCGGAGGATGGCTTGAGTTTGCCCTCGACGATCTTTCCATCCAGATCGGTGACGACCATGTCTTCGGGGCGGAGCTTTTCGTAGGGGACGCCGCTGGGCTTGATGACTACGAGGCCTTCGTCACGGTCGATTCCGCTGGCGTTGCCGAAGGTAAACAGGATGAGTCCCTGGCGCACGAGGTCGAGATTGGCCTCGAGAACTTGTTCTTTGAGATGTTGCAGCATTGCAGTAAGGAGCCTCCGTTGCCGGCTTGAGAAAACATTTCCCGATTGGACAAGACGGAGATTAAGCATCTGCCGCTGACTTGTCAATAGTGTATGTGGAAGTTTGAGTTGCAGGTTGGTATCAAAAAAATCGTAAGTGGCTGCGAGGCAAGGAGAATGAAAAATGGGCTAAACTCTGGGATGAAACGTTTCCCAGAGGTTCTTAACTCATGAAATTTCGCCTGCCATTCCACGCAGGGCTGACATCTGCCGCAGTGCTAGCCGCCGCTATGACAGTCACGGGAGCTTTTGCGCAAAGCGCCGCCAGCCACAACGGGTCAGCCGAACTCACCGTGCAGTATGACCATCCGCTGCATGCCGTGAGCCCGACGCTGTATGGACTGATGACTGAGGAGATCAACCACTCCTACGACGGCGGACTTTATGCGGAGTTGATTCAGGACCGGACGTTTTTTCATCGTGAGCACCATAGCTTTCACAAGGTTTGGGAGCTGGATCAGAACGCGGAGAATGGGATTTCCATTGGGGTGGATGATGAGACCGGGCCGAGCTCGGCTTTGCCTTACAGCCTGAAGCTGACGGCAACGAAGGCGAGTCCGTCAGATCCGGGCGGGCTGGATAATCCGGGCTATTGGGGTGTCCCTGTTTGGCCGGATACTACGTATCGCGCGTCGATTTATCTGAAGTCGGCGGGGGCTGAAAATCCCGGACCGGTGACGATGGCCATCGTGAACCAGTCGACGGGCAAGGTGATGGCCAGCGTGACGTTTCCGGCGGCGGGGCCGGAGTGGAAGCAGTACACGGCGACGATGCGGACCGGCGATGTGGCTGAGTCCGAGGATAATTTTGTCCGGATTACGGTGAGCTATCCGGGTTCGGTGCTGATGAATGTGCCGTCTTTGTTTCCGCCTACTTATGAGAACCAGAAGAATGGGGATCGCATTGACCTGATGAAGAGGATGGCGGCGATGCATCCGAAGTTTTTGCGCCTGCCGGGCGGGAATTATCTGGAAGGGAACACTCTGGCGGACTGGTATGACTGGAAGATCACGATTGGCCGGATTGTGGATCGTCCGACGCATCCGAGTCCGTGGGGATATCAGTCTTCTGACGGGATGGGTTTGCTCGAGTACCTGGAGTGGTGTGAGGATCTGCACATCCAACCTGTTTTGGCTGTTTACGCGGGGTACGCGCTGGATCACCAGCACATTCCGCCGGGTCCGGAGCTTGCGCCGTATGTGAAGGATGCGCTGGAAGAGATTCAATATGTGACGGGCAGCACCTCGACGAAGTGGGGCGCGGTGCGTGCGAGGGATGGTCATCCTGCGCCGTTCCAGTTGAAGTATGTGGAGATTGGCAACGAAGACTTTTTTGATCCTTCGCACAGTTACAGCGGGTCGCATGGGCGATTTGCGCAGTTTGCGCGGGCGATCCGGAAGGCTTATCCGAAGCTGCAGTTGATTGCGACGATGCCGGTGAAGGGTGATGTGCAGCCGGATGTGGTGGACGATCACTTTTATCGGACGCCGCAGCAGTTTCTGGACGATACACACCATTACGACAAGGTGAGCCGCAAGGGGCCGAAGATTTTTGTTGGCGAGTGGGCGACGATGGAGGGATCTCCGACGCCGGACTTTGGCGCGGCGCTGAGCGATGCGGCCTGGATGACGGGGTTGGAGCGGAACAGCGACCTGGTGATCATGGCGAGCTATGCTCCGCTGTTTGCGAATGTGAATCCGATGGCTTCGCAATGGGTTCCAGATTTGATTGGATATGACTCGCTGCACAGCTACGGCTCGCCGAGCTATTACGCGCAGGTGATGTTTGGCAGCTACCTCGGAAACCAGGTAGTGGCGTCGAAGCTGACGGGTGCCGGGCCACTGTGCTTTGAGTCGGTGACACGGGATGCGGGTACGCACACTCTTTATGTGAAGATCGTGAATGCTTCTCCGAAGGCGGAGCCATTGACGCTGCACATTAAGGGCGCCGGGGGAGTGGATCGCAGCGGAACGCTGGTGACGTTGCAGGCGGACAGCACCCATGCCACGAACTCCATTGCAGACCCGAGGAATATTGTTCCTGAAACCCGCACGGTGAGTTGGTTTGGGGCGGATGTGCAGCATACCTTTGCTCCCTACTCGATCAACGTGTTGAAGTTGCATGTGCAGTGATTTGCAGTTGGACCGGATTGGTGGAAGATCCCTGTCTATGAGTCAGAGGCAGAGATTTTTTGAGGCAGATGGATGAAAGGCGGGTGCGGTTCGTCTGGTAAAACGATTGTTGTGGCAGCGGGAAATTGTTTTCGTGACAGCTTCGACTCCTCCGTCGTAATGTGAGTATTTTCATGAGATTTACCAGGCGGGGCAGGGTCTGCAGCAAGGGAGTCTCTGGATATTGAAGGGTTTGCATCAGACAATTGCGGATGGGGGATGGCGGCCAAAATGCCAAAGAAAGCAGATGGAGTGAAGAAAGGGGCGCAAGAGGCTCCTGCTCGGCTGGATATTCGGACCATTGCGAGGCTGGCGAACGTTTCGATTGCGACGGTGTCGCGGACGATGAACCGGGTTCCGACGGTGAATCCCAAGCTGGCGAAGAAGGTGTGGGAGGTGATCGAGGAACTGAATTACTTCCCGAATACGCAGGCGCGGGCACTGGTTTCCGGGCGTAGCCGGATTCTCGGGCTGATTGTTTCCGAGATCACGAATCCATTTTTTCCGGAGTTGATTCAAGGATTTGAGGATGTGGCCATCGAGCATGGCTACGAGGTATTGATCAGTTCGACGAACTACGACCCGAAGCGCATGGCGCAGAGCATCCGCAGGATGATTGAGCGCAAGGTGGAAGGCGTGGCGGTGATGACGTTCGGCATTGAGGAACCCTTGCTGGAGCAACTGGCGCAACGGAACATTCCGCTGGTGTTTATTGACGTAGGGCCTGAGCGACCGGGCGTGAGCGTTTTGAAGGTGGATTATCACAATGGAATCCGGGAGGGTGTGCAGCATCTGGCGGCTTTGGGGCACAGGAAGATTGCGTTTATTTCTGGCCCGGCGAGGCTGCACTCGGCGAAGTCGCGATTGACGGCTTTTGCCAAGTCTCTGAAGGAGTGCGGGATTCAACCCAACCCCGAGTGGATTCTAGAAGGCGACCATACGCTGGAGGGCGGAACGCGGGCGATGGAGCAATTACTGTTGCGCAAGGATTTGCCGACGGCTGTGATGTGCTCGAACGACATGACTGCGATTGGAGTGCTGCACCAGTTGTATCGGGCGAAGATGAGTGTTCCGGATGATTTTTCGGTGATCGGCTTCGACAACATTCATATCGCCGAGGTGACGATTCCGCCGCTGACGACGATTCGGATGTCGCGGTATGACCTGGCGAAGGCTGCGGTTGCGGCGCTGCGGGCCGCGGTTGAACCCATGGAGCAGCCCGGGCCGCGTGAGTACAAGATTTCGACAGGGCTGGTGGTGCGGGAGTCGACTGCGTTTCCGCGCGGTGCGATGAAGGATCTTCGCAAGGGCAAGTAAGGATGGGCGTTTCCGCGCGGGAGGGCGGCTGTTGTCGCCGTTCGAAGCGTGTCGTAGGCTATTAGGTTCCACGGCTGGAGTTTCAGCCCAGAGGAGAATGGATGCGAGCGCTTGTGAAGAGCCGTGCAGAGCGCGGCTTGTGGCTGGAAGACATTCCGGTGCCGGAGTATGGCATCAACGATGTGCTGATTCGGGTGAAGAAGACCGGGATTTGCGGCACGGACGTGCATATTTACCAGTGGGATGAGTGGGCGCAGCAGACGATTCCGGTGCCGATGGCGATCGGGCATGAGTTTGTGGGCGAGGTTGCGGCGGTGGGGTCGAATGTGAGCGACTTCAAGGTGGGCGACCTGGTGAGCGGCGAGGGGCACGTGGTGTGTGGGCGCTGCCGGAACTGCCTTGCGGGGCGGCGTCATCTGTGCGCGCGGACGAAGGGCGTGGGCGTGAACCGGCCGGGCGCGTTTGCCGAGTATATTTCGTTGCCGATGACCAACCTCTGGCACCACCATGAGGGCGTGCCGGAGGAAGTGGCTGCGATTTTCGATCCGTTTGGCAATGCGGTGCATACGGCGCTGACCTTTCCGGTGCTGGGCGAGGACGTGCTGATTACGGGCGCGGGGCCGATCGGGCTGATGTCGATTCCGATTGTGCGTAAGGCGGGCGCCCGGCATGTGGTGATTACGGATCTGAATCCTTTCCGACTGGAACTGGCGCGGAAGATGGGCGCGACGCTGGCGATCGATCCCCGGGAGACGCCGGTGGACGAGGCGCAGAAGCAGCTTGGCATGCTGGAGGGTTTTGACGTGGGACTGGAAATGTCCGGCAACCGTGCTGCGTTTGTGGAGATGCTGGACAACATGTGCCACGGCGGCAAGGTGGCGATGCTGGGGATTCCTGCGAAGCCGATGGAAATTGACTGGAAGAACGTGATCTTCAACATGATCACGATCAAGGGGATCTACGGGCGCGAGATGTATGAGACCTGGTACAAGATGTCCGTGCTGGTCGAGTCCGGGGTGGATATTTCGCCAGTGATTACGCATCGCTTCCCTTACACGGAGTTTGAGCAGGGCTTTGAGGCGATGATGAGCGGCCAGACAGGCAAGGTGGTACTGTCCTGGGAGGACTAGCCGTCCAGGCGGACGCGCGCTTTGCGCGCCATTCCTTCCGGTGCGGCGATCAAGACTCGATCCGCTTCCGGATGCCAGGGGTGTTCCCGGGCGGTACCCAAAAAGAGCGCTCACGCCCCCTCTTTTTTGTGGGGAAGTCGTTGATTTTATTGGACAGGTTAATGCTCTAAGTGTTGGCCGTACGGGGGACTGGCCGTCCAGGCGACCGCGCGCTTTGCGCGCCATTCCACTTTGGAAATCTTTGCTGTCCCACCCAAGCGGAGCTTGGATGGGGCACCCCTATTGTCTGGTGTCTGACCCTACCCTCAGGATGCGTACTCCATATGCGTCTGGTTTGAGGGGATTTTCAACCCCGTCGCCGTCGTCGGGGCTGTGGGAGAGTGGGAATCGCGCAGTTTGCGATTTCCACTCTTCCATGGC
>JAKATU010000086.1 GCA_021818585.1 Acidobacteriota bacterium
AGGTACAGAGGGCAGCGCATTCCATCCTGGCAAGGAGCCATTTGCTCCACAAAATGCCGTATACATTTGCGCAGACCCTTCCTGTCATTCTCACTTTTCGCTTGCAACACGGCGGCGGACCATACATTGCTTAGAGTCCGCGTAATTTATTCGTTGACTTAGTTTCTTGGGATGTATAAATTCCAATGACAACTCATACTTGTTACTGACCCGCGTGCTCTAACAAGTCCGCCGGGAAGGCCAGATGGATTTCCAGGCAAAAATTACTTCTAAGAATGCAGTTATGGAGAACACAAAATATGCGTAACATTGAGATGTCTTCAAAAATATTTGCCCTCTCGCTGTGCTTTCTGGTTGCCGGCGCCTTTTGTACGTTCCAGGCACACGCACAGTCATCGCACGCCAACGCGGCGGCCGGTGGCCTTACTTACCTCACACCCGGCCAACCGCCGGTCATGATTCATCCTACGGTCCAAGCCTCTGAGACGGTGCGCGCCGCCAAGGGTTCGAAGGGCGGTAAGCACGGCGGTGGCGGCGGTAGCAGTGTCAACCTGTACTACCATGGCGGCACGGGTGGTATCGGGGTAGAGACGTCGCCCAAGATTTATCTGGTCCTTTGGGGCTCGCAGTGGAACAACAATGACCCGAGCGGCGAAGAGTCGATTCTGGTGAACTTCCTCAGCTCCGTGGGTGGAAGCACCTGGTCTGCCACCAACACTCAGTACTGCCAGGGTGTTGCCAGCGGGACCTACTTCTGCAATGGGGCTGGCACACCGGCGGGTAACAATATTGTTTTCGCCGGCGCGTGGTATGACAATGCCAGTGCCGCTCCTTCCCATCCGACACAGTCTCAGATCGCCGCTGAGGCGGTTCGTGCAGCGGCATTCTTCGGCAACACGGCTGCTGGCAGCAACAATACGACTCAATACGTGATTGCCACCGCCACGGGCAACAGCTCGTCCGGTTTTGGCACGCAGTACTGCGCGTACCACAGCTCTACGACCTCGAGTTATGGCAATGTTGCTTACACCAACCTGCCGTACATCACAGACGCGGGCGCGAGCTGCGGCGCCAACTTTAACGGTCTCGGCGCCAACGCCGGCATTACGATCGTTGAAGGTCACGAGATGTCTGAAACCATCACGGACCAGTTCCCCAGCTCCGGCTGGCTTGATTCCAATGGATATGAAATTGGTGACAAGTGCGCCTGGATCTCTTCCGGTCAGGGAGCCTCGGCGAACGTGACCTTCCCGGATGGCAAGACGTTCCCGGTGCAGTCGCTCTGGAGCAATGCCTTCAACAGCGATGCTGGCGGCTGCGTGCTGAGCTACTAACTTTGACAACTGGCTGACGCATTGTCAGCGCAAACCAGAAAGAGCGGCCCATTTGGGCCGCTCTTTCTGGTTATGCCTGCCAGTCTTACGGAATCGTCTGCACACCGTATCATTCAGTGAAATGTCAGGTTACCTAGGTACCCATTTTAATTTATTGCTTGACCCATTTCGGAGTGCAAGGTAGATTCCTAAGTCAGTTAATAGCTGTTACCGGCTGGTGCGCTCTAAAGAGTTCGCCCGAGGAACTTTTGTCCGTTAAGGGCGAAAATCAAACTTAAAATCCGGGGAGATCACACATATGCGCAAGAACGGGCTTATTTTACAGTTTTTTATGCTTTCACTCGGCTTCATGGCGGCTGCCGCATTCTGCGCTTTTCATGCGGAAGCTCAGCAGTCAACGAACACGGCTGCTGGCGGTCTTCGCTACCTGTCGCCCGGTATGCCGCCTGTCATGATTCAACCGACTGTCGGAGCCTCTGAGACTACGCAGGTGGCAACCAAGAGTGCCCACGGAGCGGGCAAGAATACGAGCAATCTGAACCTTTTCTATGGCGGTGGCACGTCTGGAATTGGGGTTCAGACGGCTCCCGTCGTGTATCTGGTTCTTTGGGGCTCGCAGTGGAACAACAATGACCCAAGCGGGGAAGAGGCGATTCTGGTCAATTTTCTGAAATCAGTGGGTGGCAGCCCGTGGTCCAATGTGGATTCGCAGTACTGCGAGGGGGTTGCGAGCGGAACGTATACGTGCGGCGGCGCGGGGACTCCGGCTGGTAACAACATAGTTTTCGGCGGAGCCTGGTTTGACAATGCCAGCGCCGCTCCCACGAATCCGACGGAGGCAGACGTCGCGGCGGAAGCTGTGAATGCAGCCACCTTCTTTGGCAACACGGCAGCCGGAAGCAATGAGAACACTCAATACATTATTGCCACGCCTAACGGTGACAGCACAGTGGGGTTCGGCACGCAGTTCTGCGCTTTCCATAGTTTCACGGCTTCCAGTTCCGGCAATATTTCGTATACCGATCTGCCCTATATTACGGACGGCGGTACATTCTGTGGCGCGAATTTCAATGGCCTGGGGCCTGACGCAGGCATCACGATTGTGGAGGGGCAAGATCTGACGGAGTCCATCACGGATCCTTTTCCGATTACTGGCTGGCAAGACGCGAACAATCAGGAAATCGCCGACAAGTGCGCCTGGATCACGTCTGGGAAGGCAGCCGTGGCGAATGTTACGTTCCCTGACGGGCAGACATTCCCTGTGCAGTCCCTGTGGAGTAACGCCTACCACAACAACAAAGGCGGCTGCGTCATGAGCTATTAGTCAGGCTGGCTCGCTGATTGGGAGCCGGTAAGAATGGGAAGAAGTGGCTGATATGGCCGCTTCTCCTGTTTGCGGCCGGCGGTACGGAGATCATTACTCCGCAAGCGTGGCCAGCATTCGGGAATGTCATAAATGACGATTGCGACAGAAATAGCTTGCGTGCTCAAGACCTTACGCTGCTTGCCCGATGCAAGGAGTGGAAGGTGGAGCACGTTTACTGGAGGTATGTGAAGGCTCTTGACGTAAAGGGCTATCGCTCCCTCTGGAATACCAACTTTGTTGGCTGGCCTGCTGGCTCTGCACATCCCGTCCATAAGGACCACATCACCGACTGGATGAAGCGTCCAGTCAGTGAGGGACGACGGGTGAAGTCCTACCAACTCAAATTTGCTGCCGGTCAGTCGTTCGGCAAAAACCTTGTCGTCGACTATTACTGGGCGACAACCGTCTGGACTGGCAAGAACGGCGACCTGCCGCCCGATACGTTGAGGATGATGCATACCTGGATGCGAGCAGGTGACCGGTGGCAGATCATCGACGGCATGGCAGCTGAGGTCCCGAACCCGGAACCTTGAGGCGCAGATGGTTCGACCTTACCTCGTACCGGGGTGGTCAGGAGTCGGTCGGTTCTTGTCGGAAGATTCAGCGGAGCGCACGAGGTCGAGGGCTTCCTGAAGAGTGTGGATGCGGCCTTCGAGCTGGGCGTCTTCGGCTAAAGCGAGGAGCTTTTTGAAGCGCGGGCCCGGCTGGCATCCCGCGGCGATGAGGTCGCGGCCGGTGAGGATGAGTTTGGGGCGTACGGAGTCGGGCGGCAGCTCCGCGAGGCGCTGGCGGGCGAAGTCGTAAAGGCTGAGGTCGCCGTGGCTGGAGAGGCAGTCGAGGCGGTGCAGGGCGAGGTGCTCGTCGAAGTGGGGCAGGCGGAAGAAGCGCTTGAGGGTGGACTCGCGCATCTCTTTTACGGCAGCGAAGCGCATGTGGTTGTCGACGAGGGCGAGGATCTGATCGGTTTCGTCGTTGGAGAAGCGGAGGCGGCGGCAGATTTCGGCGGCGATTTTTACGCCGACTTCGACGTGGCCGTTGAAGCGGATGCGGTCTGGCGCGCGCTGGAATGTGGCGGGCTTGCCGACGTCGTGCAGTAGAGCACCCCATGCGAGCATGGGGGAACAGTTAGCGGGGAGTTTTTCAAGCAGGAGCAGGGTGTGTATCCAGACGTCGCCCTCGGGGTGGTATTGCGGGGGCTGCTCGACGCCGTGAAGGCGGTCGATTTCGGGCAGGACTTCGGGCAGCAGGAGGGTTTGGTCGAGGAGCTCGAAGGCGCAGCGGGCGTGACCCTCGGTGAGCATGCGAGTGAGTTCGTCGCGGACGCGCTCGCGGCTGACCTGGGTGATTTGGGGCGCTAGCCGGCGGATGGCGGCGGCGGTTTCGGGGTGGAGAGTGTAGCCGAAGCGCGCGGCGAAGCGAACGGCGCGGAGCATGCGGAGCTTGTCCTCGGTGAAGCGGAGGATGGGGTCGCCGATGGCGCGGATGATGCCGGCTTGGAGATCCTGGCGGCCTTGGACGTAGTCGAGGACGGCGGCGTTGAGGGCTTCGGGCGGCGGTGGCCAGGTGGCGGGGAGCTTGAGGGGATTGAGCAGCATGCCGTTGATGTTGAAGTCGCGGCGGAGGACATCTTCTTCTGGGTGGTCGGCGAAGGTGACGGTGGAAGGGTGGCGTCCGTCGAGGTAGGCTCCGTCGCGGCGGAAGGTGGCGACCTCAGTGAGGATGGGCTCGCCGTCGATGGTTTGGCGGACGAGGACGACGCCGAAGTGGGCACCGACCGCGAAGGTTTGCGGGAAGAGGTCGAGGACGACGGCGGGGCGCGCGTTGGTGGTGACGTCATAGTCCTTGGGGGTGAGGTTGAGGAGGAGGTCGCGGACGCAGCCTCCGGCGAAGTAGGCCTGGTAACCGTGGTCGCGAAGGGTGCGGACGATGTGGTCTGCAGCCTGGAAAGCTGGGGATGGCGGATTGGCGTTGGACAATGTCATGCAAGCCTGCTCTCACTTCCATGATGCACCGGAGCAGGTCACGGTCAATAGAATGAGATAAGAGGATGATTGTGACGGAAGCAACGCAAAGCCGCGGTGGTTTGATTTTGGGAATCGAGAGCTCGTGCGATGAGACGGCGGCGGCGGTGGTGTGCGGCGGCAGGGAGACGCTGTCGAATGTGGTGGCTTCGCAGATTGCGCTGCATGCGCGGTTTGGCGGGGTGGTTCCGGAGCTGGCTTCGCGGGAGCACTTGCGGGCGGTGGTTCCGGTGGTGGAGGCGGCGCTGGCCGAGGCGGGCGTGGCGTTTGAGGAGCTGGACGCGGTGGCGGTGACCGAGGGTCCGGGATTGCCGGGGGCGCTGCTAGTGGGCGTGAGCTATGCGAAGGCGCTGGCGTTTGGCCTGGGGAAGCCGTTGATTGCGGTGAATCATCTGGAGGGGCATATTCATGCGGTTCTTCTGGAAGCGCTGCCCGCACGGGCGGACGCGGCTGCATCGCAAACCCCACTCAAGCCAAAGGACGGCTTGAATGGGCCACCCAGGGAGATGCTGGAGACTGGGCGGCCAGTTCTGGCGCTGGTGGTTTCCGGCGGGCATACGCATTTATATCTGGCACAGGTACAGAATGGGGTTTGGCAGTACCGCAACGTGGGGCGCACGGTGGACGACGCGGCGGGCGAGGCGTTTGACAAGGTGGCGAAGCTGCTGGGGCTCGGGTATCCGGGTGGGCCGTGGCTGGATGCGCTGGCTCCTTTTGGCGATGCACGGGCGGTGGCGTTTTCGTTTGCGCAGGTCAAGGCAAAGGCGCATCGGCGGGGCGATGCGGGTGCGCTGGATCCGAATGATGCGACATATTTTTCCTTCAGTGGGATTAAGACGGCGGTGCTGCGGTACACGCAGGTGCATGCGATGGAAGTGCGCATTGCCGAGCGGCGGGCGGCGCTGGCGGCGATGCCGGAGGCGAGTCCCAAGCGGGATCTGGAGGCGGTGCGGGCGCTATGTGACCAGGAGACGCTGGATTTGATTGCTAGTTTTCAGCATGCGGTGGTGGAGGACCTGCGGCGGAAGACCTTCAAGGCGGCGGAACGGTTTGGGGCTGCGAGCGTGCTAGTTTCTGGCGGGGTAGCGGCGAATCGCGAGCTGCGGGAGCGGTTTACGGCCGAGGCAGAGGCGCAGGGTCTGCCGATTGCGTTTCCTTCGCTGAAGCTGTCGACAGACAATGCCGCGATGATCGCGGCGGCTGCGTGGCCGAAGCTGGTGGCGGGCAGGTTTGCGGACGAGCGGCTGACGGCGGCGGCGGGCCTGAAGCTGGGTGTGTGAATGAATGGGGTACCCGTTCGTTTTTGTAATCCAATTGATTACTTTTTGGGAATGTAGCGGCGGCCCTGGATTTCGTAGTTGCCGGAGATGACTTTGGCGATGGCTTCGGAGTAGGCGATGTGTTCCTGCTCGAGGATGCGATGAGCGAGGGTGGGCTCGTCGTCGGTGGGCAGGACGGGGACGGTGCGCTGGGTGATGATGACGCCGTGGTCCAGTTGCTCGTCGACGAAGTGGACGGTGCAGCCGGCGACATGGACGCCGTAGTTGAAGGCCTGCTGCTGCGCGTCGAGGCCCGGGAAGGCCGGGAGCAGCGAGGGATGGATGTTGAGGATGCGCAGCGGGAAGGCCTGGATGAAACCGCGCGAGAGCAGGCGCATGTATCCGGCGAGGATGACCAGATCGACGTGGTGGGCTCGGAGGATGTCGATGATTTCTTCGTCGTGCTCGGCGCGCTTGCGGCCGTTGGCCTCGATGGCGATGGCTTTGAGTCCGCGCCGGCGTGCGGCGTCGAGGCCGGGTGCGTCGGCTTTGTTGGAGAGGACGACGGCGATTTCGCAGTCGGCGAGCTGGCCGGAGGCGATGTTGTCTGCGATGGCGAGGAAGTTGGAGCCACGGCCAGAGAGCAGGATGCCGAGACGGGTCATGAATTCCATCTTAATGGGATTGGCAACGAATGGGCATTGAGAGTGCAACTCATCGGCAGGGGTGGGGTTAAAACCACAAGCAGTAGGAAAGGGGATTAGCAGGATGAGCCGTAAGCTTTTGACTTTGGGGTTGGGAGCGGTTTTGCCGCTTTTGCTGGCTGGGTGCGCGCCGCAGCGTCCGGCGTACTATGGTGCTCCGCCGCCGCCGGTCTACCGGCAGGGGCCTCCTCCGAACATGGAACAGCAGGCCGAGCATGAGGGCTATGAGGAAGGCGTGGAGGCTGCGCGCAGAGATTTGCGCCGGGGATTGCGGCCTGATGCCGACCGGCATGGTCAGTTCCGTAGGCCGCCTGTGCCGCCGCCTGCGCGGGGCGAGTTCCGCGAGGGCTTCCAGCATGGCTACCAGCATGTTTATCGGCATGCGCGCCGCGATGATGACGATGACTAGAAGCAGCAAGGGGAGTGGCCGCGGCCACTCCCTTGTTTGTTTAGCAAAGAGGGTTACTGGTAGATGACGCGGCGGTCGCCTTTCATGATGCGGCCTATCTGGTAGAACTTTTCTCCGGCGCGGTCGAAGGTGGACTTGAGGCGCTTGAACTTTTCGGCGGGGATGACTGCGATGAGGCCGATGCCCATATTGAAGGTGCGGAGCATTTCGTCCAGGTCGACCTGGCCGAGCTGCTGGATGTGATCGAAGACGGGAAGCGAGGGCCAGGAGCCGAGTTCGATTTGCGCGGCGAGGCCTTTGGGCAGGATGCGAGGCAGGTTTTCGGTGATTCCGCCGCCGGTGATGTGGGCCATGCCGGTGGTGTATCCGCCGGCGGTGAGCTTGCGGATGACGGGCAGGTAGCTGCGGTGAATCTTCATGAGGGACGCGGCGGCCTTGTCCTTGAGAGCGGGGACGTACTGGCCGGGCTTGTAGCCGGCAATTTCAAAGATGAGCTTGCGGGCGAGCGAGTATCCGTTGGTGTGGAGACCGGTGGAGGGGAATCCGATGAGGACGTCGCCATTCTGGATCTGCTTGCCGGTGATGAGCTTTTCGCGCTCGACGACGCCGACGATGAAGCCGGCGAGGTCGTACTCGCCATCGGCATAGAAGCCGGGCATCTGCGCGGTTTCTCCGCCGATGAGGGCGCAGCCGTTGGTCTTGCAGGCCTCGGACATGCCCTGGACGATCTTTTCGATAACGGCATTCTCGATGCGTCCAGAGGCGAGGTAGTCGAGGAAGAAGAGCGGCGTCGCGCCTTGTACTGCGATGTCGTTGACGCAGTGATTGACGAGGTCAGCGCCTACGGTGTGGTGGACGCCGGTCTGGAAGGCGAGCTTGAGCTTGGTGCCGACGCCGTCGGCGGAGGAGACGAGGACGGGTTCCTTGAGCTTGTTGTCGAGCTGGAAGAGGCCACCGAAGGAGCCGATGTCGCTGAGGACGCGGCGATTGAAGGTCTTATGGGCGAGGAATTTGATGCGCTGCCTGGCGCGCTCGGCCTCGGTAAGGTTGACGCCGGCTTCGGCATAGGTGACCTTGCGCGATTTAGGAGCGGATACGGCTTTGGCGGGGGCAGGCTTGGCGCTTTTTGTGGGCAAGATGGCTTCCGTACAGAGAATATAGAACTTCCAGTTTAGCAAGGGTGCTGGCCGCACGGTCGATTGCGCGCTCTGCGCGCCATTCCACTTTGAGAATCTTTCCTGTTCCACCCAAGCGGAGCCTGGATGGGACGCCCCTGTGGTCGTGGTTTGAGCGGTTATTTCAAAAAAAGAACATTCCCGACCCCCTACTAATTTGTGGGGAAGTTGTTGATTCTATGGGATAGGTTAACCCTCTAACGATACATTGCATCGCTTGTTTTTGTGGGTATCTTTTTGATTCTATGGGATAGGTTAACCTTCTAAGGCCGCTGGGGGGTACCGAAACGGGAAATTTGGATTTTGTCTTCGCTATCCCGCCGGGAGGAGCTGCCGTACAGGCAAACGCGCCTTCGGCGGTGCTTGCCGCACGCGCGAAGGCACCTTTGGCGCAAAGACAAACCGGCAGATTCTGTTTCTACCCTCTAGTTTTATAGTAGCGATTCTGGGGTGAATTCCCGGCACATTTTCTGTGGATGCTTCCTTTAAAAAACGGGGGTCCGGTGGCGGCGCTGGGCGCGATATTCCAGCCAGATGAGGACGATGAGAATGAGGTCAAAGAGAGTGAGGAGAATGAGTCCGATGCCTCCGGTGAGGGTGTAGCGGTAGAGCTGGTAGGCGATGAAGCCGGAAAAGACGGCGATGGCGACGGGGTAAGCCCAGAGGCGGTTGCGCAGGAGGGCGGCGACCACGGCGATTTTGATGATGCCGTGGGCGAGGAGGTAGACGGCCATGAAGTGCTCGTTGGAAAGGGAAAAGTGGGCGGCGGCGTGGCGGAGCGCGTTGGCGACGAGGTCATGGGGGTCTTCGGCGATCTCGTCCTGGGTGAGGAAATGCACGGTGGAGGCAATCAAACCGGGGCTGACAAGCCAGAGAGCGACGGCTCCGAGGATTTCAAGGATGGCGTCGAGGCCCTTGAGGAGGACGCTGAGACGGAAGAGGATTTCGCGGAGGCGGGCACGGTTCTGGAGGAGGGTGGTCAGGTTCATGGGTATATGGGTTTCGATGCAGGGGATTCGCCGTTTAGACGCTCGCGCACTTTGGTGTTGGCCGCGCGGGCGGTCGAGCGCCAGCGAAGTGGAGTGCAATTGAAGAAGATTGGGTTGGCCGACCCTAGCAAAGCCAGGGTGGGTTCGGGGCCAAGAGTACCTGCTCCACAGCCCACCAGCAACCAAGCCCCCACAGGAATGGCGCGCAAAGAGCCCGATGGCCCCTGCGGCCGGCACTCCAAAGCGAAAAAACCACCGGCAAATCGCCGGTGGTTCTTTCAATCCAGCAGGAAAGCCTGCTCTACAGCGTCGCGTGCTCGCCCGCATGCCGCTGCTCGGCCATCTTCCGCCCCAGTGCCGGCAAGCCAAACGCCAGCCCGCAGAAGATCCCTGTCGAAAGCAGGTCGTTCTGGTAGAACGGCAGCCCCGCCGCATAGCAGGTCATGAGGCCAGCAATGGTGTGAGGGTACATCATCGAACTCGACCAAACCGCAAAGTTGCTCACCAGGAAGAACGATGTCGGAGCCAGCACCGCGCCAGTCGCCACCCGCGCCACCGTAATCTTGTTCCGCAGCAGCAGATAGCCCAGCACCACCACCGCCGCGTACCAGCCCCACGTCACCAGGTAGGCGTCCACGTGGAACGGGTAGTTGTAAGCAAACACCGTCAGGTAGTAGTCGGTAGCCGCCAGCGCCAGCACCGGGACAAAGATCCAGCGCAGCGAGCGCTTCGCGCCGAAGTAAAGCAACCCCGCCCCGACGGCGGTAAAGTTCATCCACGGATGAGGAAGAACCCGGCTCAAAACGGCGACAATGACCCAGAGAAATGCTGACATGGTTAGCCTCGTATCAAAAATACAGCGGAATCCTTATTCTCCGGTCCCGTGGCCACGCGGTCAAGCACAGGGCCGGAATTTCCCGGAATTCACTTTCGCCTCGCTACCGCGCACCAGCCCCTCAAGGCTGTGGATGTCCATCCAGGTACATCGCCTCCACTTGCGGGGACTGTCCGGCTGCTACATTTACATAGACCCAGCCGCTCAGCGGCGGGTTGCCACCCGGCCTCCGCGCATATCGCAGATCCCGGAACTGGACCGCGTGCCAGTCCGCCCCCTGCGGCGGGGGAGCACCGGGAATTGGAATCTTGCCCATGTCTTCCACTACCGGCCACTTCGCCCAGTCCAGGTAGATCCGCCCCAGGTAGCACTGCCTGGCCGCGGCCACAGCCTGCGTCACGGCAGGCTTGTAAATCCGCACCGGAGAAAGCATCAGCCGGTCGTGCAGTGTATTCACCCGCACAATCCGGAAAGCATCGGGCGTCTCCACCAGCCCCACCCAGCGGAACGGGTCCGTCATCGAGGGCTCCGCCGCCACCCGCTCAATGTCGGCCGTCGTGTAGCTCCCGTTCCTCAGTAGCGCCTCGGCATGCAGATGCTCCGCATTCCGCAAGCTCCAGTAGAGCAGCATAAAAACCAGCGCAAACCAGGCCCAGCCACGTCCACGAAACCGACGCCGCCGGTCCCCAATCTCCTGGTCCGTCAGCCGCAGCAATGCGGGAATTACCAGCACCAGCACCAGCACTCCGAATATCCACGGGTCGAAGATCGAAACAATGCTCCACGCATACCAGTGCATGTTGAACGGCTCAAAGGGCCGCAGACCGTAGCTGTTCGTATAGTCCAGCGCCAGATGGCTTAAATCCGCCAGCAGCGCCCCAAACCAAAGCCAGCCCCAGTGGATGGGCAACCCCGGCCGCGTCTTCTTTGGCCGGATAAGCCCCCACCCAGCGGCAACCAGCGCCGTCAAACCCACCACCGCCAACGCCATGAAAGGAGCGGCAATCAACGTATGCGTAATACCCCGATGATGCTCGAGTATCGCCACCGGCCCGCGGACACCCCACAGCATGTCCACATCCGCCGCCTCCGCCCCAATCACCAGCGCAAACGTCGCCCAGCCGGTCCTGCGATTGATCCCGGCGCGCGAAATGCAAGCTCCGGTAAGCAGATGAGTGACAGGCTCCATCAACCCTCCCCCAGCGAACTCACTTCCAGCGTAAACGGCAGCATCGGATCAGGCTCCAGCACCACGTCCTTCATCCAGACCACTTCTCCCCGCCAGATGATCAACGGCCAGGTGGAACGCAGCGAGGCATCCAGATGCAGCCGCGCAAAGACCTCTTTAAGCGGCTTCTTCCCCGCCGTGTACCGCAAACGCACGCGATCCCCAGCCTTCAGAACTCGCAACACCAGCGGCTCAACTTTCGCAACGGAAGCATCCGCCAATTCGCACTCGCCACGCAAGCTCACCCGGACCCGCAGGCCGTATGCAACAGCATCACTCTCACCAGGAACAGAAATCTCAACGGGCTCAAGTCTGGAACTTTGGGCTGCCTGCCGCTCAGCATCCTTTGCGACCGCACTTTCAAGAATAAGGCGCAGCTCTCGCGGAGTGCGCTCCGCTCGAAGCTGCGCCGTAAGTTGTTCCCGGCGCGACGCCGGCTTTGCGCTCTCTGTGGCCACCATCGCCATCAATCGTTCCACCGGTTCGAAGCCGAGCGTTGCACCGAGCCGGCGAGCAGCCTCCCGCAAAGCGCGCCGACGCACTGCGGGATCGAGAGCGCGGAGCCGCTCCAGTTCCATACCGAGGCTTCCATCGCCGGGATGGGTCGTCACCGCGCGTCCGCCCCCGCGCACGGCCTTGCCAGGCAGCAGCAGCGCGGGCATTAGACGATTCATCTCCCGCCGCCAATACGCGTCCTCATCGCGAGCAAGCTCCGCAAGCTGGGCCAGCGATTTAGCGATCTGAGGGTTGTAAGTAGTCAGTTGCGGCAGAAGCTCATGGCGGACCCGATTGCGTGTGAAGGCTGTGTCGGCATTCGTTCCATCTTCCCGCCACGTCTGCTCCAGTTGCCGCAGCCAGGCTTCGATTTCAACTCGCCGCACACCCAGCAACGGACGAAGAATCTTTCCGTGCGGAAGGCTCAAGACCGGATGAATGCCGCTGAGGCCTTCCGTCCAGGCGCCGCGCAGCAGCTTCATCAGAACTGTCTCGGCCTGGTCATCCAGAGTGTGTGCCGTGAGCACGGCATCGGCAAGGCCCTGCTCCAGATGTTCACCAAAAACCGTGTAGCGCTGGTTCCTGGCAGCCTCTTCCAGCGTTTCACGATGCTCAGCCGCATAAGCCGGTGTATCCACCTTATGAAGATGGAAAGGCAATCCGAATTGTTCTGCAAGAGCCGCAACAAACGCAGCATCTTCATCTGCTGCCTGACCACGGATGCCATGATGCACATGCACCACCGAGAGCATGACTCCAATCTCAGGAGCGCGTTGGACCATGACGCGCAGCAATGCGACCGAATCCGCTCCGCCGGACACGGCAAGAACCACACGCATGCCAGCGCGCAGGTGCGAGGCGTCGAGAGCCATGGATGCAGTCATGGAAATATCGTAACTGCGATCACCGCGCCATGCAGCGATCCCAGCCGTAAGCCATTTCGCTCTATACTTTTGCCATGTTTACCACTCGCTCTGCTAACGCCGCCGATGCCGCGCTGATCACTCACCACCGCCGCCGCATGTTCGTGGATGCCGGGCGGCCAGACAATCAGGTGCTGGACCGCATGGCCGATGCGCACACCCCATGGGTGGCGCGCATGCTGGAGGATGGCAAATACATCGGGTGGCTTGCAGAAGCTGAGGGTAAAGTCGTGGCTGGAGCCGGCCTTCTCCTGCTCGACTGGCCGCCCCATCCTCTCGATCCGGTTGCGACGCAACGCGGATATTTGCTCAACGTATACGTGGAACCGCCCTATCGACGACAAAAATTGGCGAGCCACCTCATTGAGATGGCTCTGGCCGAGGCGCGAAGGCGGAGAATTCGTGTGGTCTCGCTGCACTCCACCGCAGAAGGCCGCCCGCTGTATGTCGCCAATGGATTCCGACCGACGAACGAAATGTTCTATGTAGAGCCAGTGGAGGGCTGAACCAGGACAGGGCCGGCCTCTTGCAATAACCGGAAGCAGTGACCCGCAATCTGTTTCTCCTCGTCTGCCTGCATTACCCTGACCTTGCCTCCTGACTCAGGATGGCGTGCTTGTTCCGGCGTGACCCCAAGAGGCTCCAATCCCTGGCAGCAGAGTGCCCGCACTTCTTCACTGTGCTCCCCGATGCCGCCGCTGAATACCAGCATGTCCACGCCCCCCAGCACGGCGGCATAGGCGCCAATAAACTTCCGGACACCCATTGCAAAGACTTCCACCGCAAGCGTGGCGCGCGGGCCGCCTTTGTTCCTGGAGGCAACCAGCGACTGCATGTCTGTCTCCCCTCCAGACAGTGAATACAAGCCGGACTGATGATTCAGCATCTGCTCCAGTGCATCGGCCGTGAAACGTTCTTCACGCAAAATGTAAATGAGAACACCGGGATCAAGGTCGCCGGGGCGTGAAGACATTGGAATTCCACCCAGCGGAGTCAGCCCCATGGAGGTATCGACAGATTTTCCATCCAGAACTGCGGCAAGGCTTGCCCCCGATCCCAGATGCGCACAAATGAGCCGTCGTGGCAGTTCACCGTCTTCCTTGAGGCGGGCTACGATCGACTCGTAGGACAACCCATGAAAGCCGTAACGCCTCAATCCCTGTTCATGGAAACGCTCAGGAAGCGCATAGTGATATGCAACAGGCGGCAACGTCGCATGGAATGCAGTGTCGAAGCACGCAAATTGCGGCACATCGGGCAGCAGTCGGCTCATCTCCTCGATCAGCACCACCGAGGGCGGAATATGCAGAGGCGCGAAATGTACGGAATCTTTGAGCGTTTCCAACACATCGGGTGTAATTATCTGGTGCGCATGGAGGTTTGGGCCTCCATGCACCACACGATGTCCAATGGCATAGATCTCTCCGGGAGAAACAAGCGTGAGAGCCTGCATGATTTCCCCAAGCGCCTGTTGCTGCGTCGACAAGGAGTAGCTGCGGTCGAGCAATACCTCACCGTTGGTGGCCACCAACTTCAAGGAGCCATCAACGCGCCCGACACCACTGGCTGAACCCGAAACAAGCTTCGACAACTGTCCGTCGTCATTCTCATACAATCCAACTTTCAGCGAGGATGACCCACTATTGACAGCAAGAACACGTGGGTTGGCGGCAGAAAGTCTCTTGATGTTCACGCAGGCCAGGTCCAGTGGGTAATGGTTTCGGGGTCTATCCCGTGTTCGTGGGCAAAGAGTGTATGTTCGGTCACTTGATCTCTTAACCAGTCTTTGGCGTGTCCGCCAATCGAACGCAAGGAGGGCACTCGGTCGATGACATTCATGGCCAGATGGAATCGGTCTACCTGATTCAACATTGCCAGCTCAAGGGGTGTATTGATATTGCCGCGCTCACGATAACCATGAACATGAAGGTTGCGATGATTGTTCCGCTTGTATGCAAGACGATGGATGAGTTGCGGATATCCATGGAAATTGAAAATGACCGGCTTGTCTGGCGGAAAAAGAGAATCATAATCCCGGTCCGGAAGACCATGAGGATGTTCTGCTTCTGTAACCAGACGAAAGAGATCCACCACGTTGACAAATCGAATCCTCAGTTTGGGAAAGTGCTCCTGTAACAGTGCCGTGGCGGCCAGCGCTTCCATCGTTGCAATATCTCCTGCACTGGCGATGACCACATCCGGTTCTTCGCACTGGTCAGTGCTGGCCAACTCCCAAATACCAATGCCCTTGGTGCAATGCTTCACGGCTTCTTCAGCAGTCAGGTATTGAAGATGCGGCTGTTTATCCGCCACAATCACATTCACATAGTTAACGCTTTTCAGACAGTGATCTGCGACACTGAGCAAACAGTTGGCATCAGGCGGCAGATAAATGCGCGTTACCTCGGGACTTTTATTCGCAACGACGTCAAGAAAGCCCGGATCCTGGTGTGTAAAACCATTGTGATCCTGGCGCCAGACAACGGAAGTGATCAACAGATTCAGCGAAGAGATCGGGGCACGCCAGCGGATTTCGCCCTTGGACTTTTCGAGCCATTTGGCATGCTGATTGAACATCGAATCTATGACATGAACAAATGCTTCATAAGTGGCGAAGAAGCCGTGACGCCCTGTCAACAGATAGCCCTCAAGCCAGCCTTCCAAGGTATGTTCACTGAGCATTTCCATGACGCGGCCATCGTGACCGAGTTCTCCGCCATCAAGATCTTCCGGCTTGAATTCGGCCTCCCAGGTCTTTTTCGTCGCGGCGTAAATGGCGTCAAGCTTATTGGAGGCGGTTTCATCAGGCCCAAAGACTCGAAAAGTCTTTATGTTCCGGCGCATGACTTCCGCCAGGTAGTTGCCTAATGTTTCGGTTGCGCTTGCATAAGTTTCTCCGGGACGCTTCAGCTTCGGACTGAATTCCCTGAAGTCGGGCAAATCCAGCGGCTTCCGGAGGCTTCCACCGTTTGCGTGGGGATTGGCGCTCATGCGACGATCGCCCTCCGGGGCAAGCGCGCGCAGATCTGGAATTAACTTGCCCTGTTGGTCGAACAGCCTATCGGGTTGGTAAGAGCGCATCCACTTTTCCAACTGAGCCAAGTGCTCGGCGTTTTCCTGAACGTTGGGAATGGGCACCTGATGAGCACGCCAAAAATCTTCTACCTTATGTCCGTCCACTTCTTTAGGGCCGGTCCACCCTTTCGGCGAGCGCAGCACAACCATAGGCCATCGCGGACGTTCAAAGCTCCCGGTTTGGCGTGCTGTGGCCTGTATTTCCCTTATCTCAGCAATGCACGCATCCAGGGTGGCAGCCATGCGCTGATGCATATATTCGGGATCATCGCCTTCGACAAAATACGGTTTCCAGCCGTATCCCTCAAATAGCGCTTTCAGTTCATCTTTGGTAATTCGAGCCAGAATCGTCGGGTTGGCAATTTTGTAACCGTTGAGGTGCAGAAATGGCAGCACTGCACCATCCCGGACAGGATTTATAAATTTGTTGGAGTGCCAGGAAGTTGCAAGCGGGCCAGTCTCCGCCTCGCCATCGCCTACGACCACATTGACGATGAGATCCGGATTATCGAAGGCCGCTCCAAATCCGTGGGAGAGGCTATAGCCCAGTTCGCCACCTTCGTGAATAGAACCCGGCGTTTCAGGTGTGCAATGACTTCCTATTCCCCCGGGGAAGGAGAACTGACGGAAGAATTTTTGCATGCCCGCTTCGTCCTGAGATTTGTCAGGATAGATTTCAGAATACGTGCCTTCCAGGTAGCTGTTGGCCAGCATGGCCGGAGCGCCATGACCGGGACCTGAAATGTAAAGCATGTTTAGATCATGCTTACAGATCAGGCGATTGAGATGCACCCAGATAAAGCTTTGACCTGCATCAGATCCCCAATGACCCAGCAACCGGTTCTTGATGTGTTCGGGCCTCAGATGTTCGCGCAGTAACGGGTTATGGCGAAGATAAATCATTCCCGCAGCGAGGTAATTGCAAGCATGCCAATAGGCATTCATCCGTTCGATCTCTTCGCGTGACAGCGGTTCCTGCTGATCTGACAGGGAAATGGGAGCGGAAGCAGCCATATGCATCTCCTTCAATCGGAATGGTGCGGCTCAGTAATAGTTGAGATGCCTTTACAGAGTGAACTGCCCCCTTGGTTTCGTCCAGTTAAGTGAGAGCACTGGCGGTTGAGTTTAGCAGCGATGCTGACCATGAGAACTATGGCCGCGCGCTTCCCCATCTTTCCATCACCAAGAAGCAGTGCCAAGGCTGCAGACAAAATGGGATTCATCAAGGGAGAGATCAGCATTGCTCCGATGATGACCGCGGCACTATTGTCAAGAAGCCCAGAGAGTGCAATCAGACCGGCAAGCAGCAGAAGCGAGGCAAATTCGATATCGGTGTGGCCATGCCCGGCCACTGATCGAAGAACCGCACCGCTGGCTGAACGGAATTCTCACCAGACTGTCACGCAAGTCCGACACGACTGCGACGATTCGCTATGCGCTGTCGCGCTGGCGTGCGCTCACGCGCTGCCTTGACGACGGACGCGTCAAGATGGACAACGCGGCGACCGAGCGGGCTCTGCGAACCGTTGCGCCAGGCAAGAAGAACTTCGTGTTCTGTGGTGCCGATGCCGGCGGTGACCGCGCTGCCGCGACCTACCCGCTACCGGGAACGGCCATGCTCAACGGTCTGTATCCGGAGCTCTATCTCCGACGCGGGCTCGAACAGATCGCCTACCACCCCATCCACCGCATCCAGGAACTCCCGCCCTGGAATCTCGCCGCGTCCCAGAACGAACTCGCCGCATCGACTCGATAGTTACTGCTTCGGGGACAGTTATCCTGAAATCGCTCCAGCAGAGGAATTCAGTCGGATTTCCAGAAAAGTGCGGAACGTTTGGCGGGGTTCCGGTGTCTACAGGAATGCTGAGAATTTCGGCATTACCGGACCGGGCTTCGCGAGGGAAGTGCCGCGTAGCGAGCTAAATGACTGGAAACACGGACGGGGGAGCCAAGGCAATCGCTTTCCTGATAGTGTAGGGGGGTTGCAAGTTGAACGCAGGGACCGCCGTGGGAAATTTAGCAAGTGCGATCGGGTCGCACCCGGAAGAAGTCGCAGTCATCTCGCAGCTTCGCGAGGGCTCAGAGGAAGCCTTTGCGTGGCTCATTTCGAAGTATCACCAACCGATATATAGTCTTGTTGCGCGCACGATTCCCAATCCGACGGATGCGGCGGATTTGACGCAGGAGATCTTTATCAAGATCTATCGCGGCATTGGGAAGTTTCACGGCGATGCAAGCCTGCGGACCTGGATTTATCGGATTGCCTTGCATGAAGCGTCGAACCAGCGGAGGTGGTGGTCGCGCCATTCCCAGCGTGAGATCACGATGGAAGCGGAGGTTGCACATTCGGACGAGGGGGAAGGCGTTTGCCTGAAGGACACCCTGGCGGACGATGGAGGCTCACCGTTTGAACTTGCAGCACAGCAGGAGGTGAGTTCCCGGGTAGAGGCTGCGTTGCGGCTGGTTCCCGAACCTTACCGTTCTGTGGTGGTGTTGCGCGATATTGAGGGATTTTCTTACGAGGAGATCGCCGAGATCCTGGCGACGAGCATCGGAACGGTGAAATCCCGATTGATGCGCGGCCGCGCGCATTTGCGCCAGCGGCTGACGCCTTATGTAGAGGCCGCGCGGCGGAAGCCGGTTTCTGCTGCTGGTCTGCTTGAGTCCGCAGAGGAGGCAAGATGAATTCCTGCCGCTCCGTTCGCAAGTCGTTTTCGAGCTATCTGGATGGTTCGCTGCGAGGTATTGAAATGCAGCAGGTTGGCGGCCACCTCGCGAGATGCCGGGATTGTGCCGATGAGTTTGCAGAATGGCGGCAGATGCAGGATGCGCTCTATGCGCTTGGGCCGGCGAAGGCTCCGGCGGACCTGGCATTGCGTTTGCGCGTTGCGGTATCGCGCGAACGGGCCCGCACTCCAAGGAATATGCTTCGCCAACTGCGGGTTCGGTGGGAGAACGCGATTCAGCCTTATCTGCTGCAGGCTTCGGCGGGCCTGGTGAGTTCGATTCTGCTGATTGGCACGGTGGCGATGCTCATTGGCGCATTTGCTGCTCCGGAGCAGGCTGTTGCCGGGGATTCACCGGTTGGGAGTGCGACGGCGCCGCATTTTCTATATACAAGCACCGCAGGAACGAGCGTGCTGCTGAGCCAGGGTGAGCCGGTTGTGGTGGAGGCTTACGTGAATGGCCGGGGCGAGGTCTATGACTACCACATTGTGGCTGGCCCCAAGGATCCGCAGACCCGCGCGGCGATTGAAAACCTGCTGCTGTTCAGCGTTTTCCGTCCGGCGACGCTGTATGGGCAGCCGGTGCGTGGCGTAGCGCTGATCTCCTTTTCCGGCGTGGCTGTTCACGGCTAACTCTCTCTGCGTTGCATCACCCGCATTGGGTGCATAGACTAAGGAGCAAAGTTCCTCTCTATGCCACGCATTTACCGCTTTTTCCGCCTTCCCTTGAGTATGGTTGCCGCTGCTGCGGTACTCTTTGTTCCCTTTGCCCATGCACAGTCCAGCGCCGGGTCCAGGACGGCTCAGGCGCTGGTAGCCGAGGGAGGGCCGCAGGTCAGCCTTGATACCAGCGAGGCCATGTTTGACATAGGCGTGGTGTTCAATGCCTGCGGATACAACGACGGCCTGTCCATATCCCAGCCGGTACGCATGCAGATCCGCCGACAGGTGGAGCAGGATGTGTCGCAGTCCCAGCAGGCGACCGCGCTGCGGGACAAGCTTTGCGCGTTTATTACGAACCATCAGTTTGGAAATTCCGCGCAGAACCTGGCGCAATACGTTTCGCTGGCGCTTTTCCTGACGCCTCCGCCATCGCTGAAGTTGAGCGTTCCGCTGCAGCAACTTCCTCCGGATGCGATTGGGGTGGAGCAAGTGCTGCCGCTGTTGCAGCAATTTGTGAATGCGACGCAACTGCATGTGATCTGGGTGAACAACCGGCTGGCTTACGACCAGGACATCCGGGAACTGCACGGGCCGATTTCGCAAATGACCCTGAACACGGACGTTTATCTTAAGGAGCCGTTGAACAACTATTCAACGAGCCGTTTTGAGGTGGTCGTCGAGCCGCTTTTCGATCCGAATGATACGAATGCGCGCATTTATGACGGGCGTTACATCGTGGTGGTTTCTCCGTCGAAGACGGGGAAGATCCACATGAACAATGTGCGCGATGCCTATCTTCACTATGAGATTGATCCGCTGCTCTATGCGCGTGCCGGCGCCATTGACCGCTTGCAGCCTTTTCTGGGGATGGTGCAGAATGCCCCGATTGCATTCCACTTCAAGAACGACCTGGTCGCCTTTGTGGTGGAGTGCCTGGTGCGGGCGATTGAGGCGCGCACGATGAATACGGGCATTCCGGAATACAAGATCCATCATGTGGCTACACGGCACGAATATACGGTCGAATTCAAGAAACGACAGGCTTACCTGCGGAAGGTAGCGGAGACGAGGCAGGCGTATGTGAATCACGCTATGGAGCAGGGGTTTATTCTGACGGAGTATTTTTACCAGGAACTGATTCCTTTCGAGCACTCGCCGGCTTCGCTTTCCCAGAGCATTGGGCAGATGGTGTATGGCATGGATGTTCCATCGGAGATTGGAGCGATCAAGAATATGCATATTCAGTTTGCCGCGGAACCGGCTTCGAGCGCGGTGGTGCAGTCTTTACCCGCACCGGATGAACTGGATACCGCCGAGAACAAGCTGATGAGCGGCGATCCTGACAGCGCTTACACGATTGCAGAAAAGGCGCTGGCAGATCATACCGCGCATCCGGACAGGGCCGAATACATTCTGGCACGCGCCGACCTGCTGAAGGGCAATGTGCCGGATGCGATTACGGCCTTCCATAAGACGATTGTCCTATCGAAGAACCCGCGTCTGGTTGCGTGGTCGCATATCTACCTGGGAAGAATTGACGATGTCGGCGGCGACCGGCAGGCGGCGATTGCACAGTACAAACAAGCGTTGCTTTTCGAGGACGGACAGCAGGACACGATTGAGGCGGCCCAGAGCGGGTTAAAAGCACCCTACAGGCTTCCCGGCGAAGCTCCGACGGATGGGAGCAGGCAGAGTGGAAGCGGTTCGAACAATCCGAAGCCTGAGCCGAAACTGAACCTGCAGGTGCCGTCACCGGCTACCGGACCGACGGGTAGCCCTGATTAGGGAGATGAGACCCATGTGGCTGATCTGCAATTCGCAGGAGCGAATGAGCTTCGCGATGCGACAATAGGTCCAGCATGTTCCGTTTCGCGCCTGTTCTGTTTTCATTTTGCCTGCTGCTGATGAGCGGCTGCTCGTACCACGCGATGGAGACGCCGGCGCAGTTGCCTCCGACGCTGCAGACGGTGGCGGTGCCGATTTTTTTGAACCACACCAATGCCTACAAGATTGATACGGATTTTACGCAGGCCGTGATTCGGCAACTGACCGCACGGACAAAGTGGCGGATCGTCAATCATCCTGATGCGGAAGCGAATGCCACGCTGAGTGGCGAGATTACGAGCTTCAACGTGGTTCCTCTGACCTATGACAATACGACGGGGCGCTCGTCGAGTTTCCTGGTGACGATTACGGCGAGCATTACGCTGACTGGGCGCAATCACAAGGTCTTGTACCGGAATGATTCGTACCGCTTTCGGCAGCAGTATGAGGAGACGCAGAACCTGGCGAGCTTTATCCAGGAAGACCCGGCCGCCGAACGGCGGCTGGCGAATGATTTTGCGTCGTCGGCAGTGTCCGATATTCTGGAGTCCTTCTGATGGGCGCTGGATTCGCATCGACTGAGCGATTTTTGACGGAGCTGAAGGAGAATCGGCTGCGCCCCGGTTATGTGCTGGCCGGCGACGAGGTGTTTCTTTATGAGCGCTGCCGCCGGGCGATTTTGAAGGCGCTGGCGCCGCCGGAGATGCGCGATTTTTGTCTCTCAGAGCTGGACCTGAGCGAGACGAGTATTTTTGAGGCGCTGGATCTTGCACGGACACCTTCTCTGATGGCTCCTTTCCAGGTTTTGTTCGTGCGGAATTTGAAGACGCTTTACACGCGCGGCGCGAAGAAGGAAGAGTTTGCCGCGATCGAGGCTTATTTCCGGGAGCCGAATCTGCAGGCGTTGATTGTGTTTGTTGCGGACCATGTTCATATACCGGCCGACCCGCGGCGGATGGACATGGACGACAGGAACCGCTATGAGCGGCTGCGCGAGACACTTGGCGAGTGGTGCGGGATGGTGGAGCTGGCCCGCGTGGACGAAGCGGATGCTCTGCGGTGGCTGAGCGGGGAATCGAAACAGCGACAGGTACAGATGGACAGCGATGCGGCCCGCGAGCTGGTGGATGCGCTGGGCGCGGACATGATGCTGGTGGCGAGCGAGTTTGAAAAGCTGGTGCTGTACGTGGCTGAGAAGCGGCACATTACGTTGGGCGATGTGGAGACGATGGTGCTGGCCGCGAAGCAGCGTTCGCTGTACGAGCTGACCGATGCGATCTCAGCCAAGGACAAAGTGCGCGCGCTCGCGCTGCTGCACGGATTGCTGAATGCTTCTGATGGCGGAGAGGATTCGGCGATTGGACATTTGTACATGCTGGCGAGAACGTTTCGGCAGCTGCTGGTCATTCTTGAGAATAACGTGCGGGATTCGCGGGCGATATGGCAGGCGCTGTGGCAGGGCTTCAGAATGCCGCCGTTTGCAGCGGAGGATCTGATCCGGCAGGCGCGGCGATATAAGTCTCGGCGAGAACTGACGCGTGCGCTTTGGTTGATTGCGCGGGCAGACCTGGAACTGCGTTCGCAACCGCCGGACAAGCGGCTGGTGCTGGAGCGGCTGGTGCTGGAACTGGCGAGCGAGCCTCGTGCTTCCGTGGCGGAGAGCAGCTCGCAGTATGCGATGGAGTGGTAGAGTTAGGTTGATTCCAGCCGGCCTGGAAGACCTAAAACGGAAGCGTTTCTAATGCACAACGCCCCGGGGAAACCGGGGCCTTTGTGCATGTGGACGAGTGGAGGCTTATTGCTTGCGCTGGCTCGGGCGTTGCGCTGAACCATGAGCGGACCCTGCGGCTGATCCGCTGCCGGAGACGCCGGATGGGCTTGCGGAGATATTCATCATCATTTGAGTACCGCTATCGAGAGAGAAGTTGCGACGATTGGAGGTGAAGGTTCCGCTGGTGTCGCTGCCTGAGGAGCTGGTCATCATGACGCCTGGCAGATGCGCGACGGGAATCGTTGTACGACTGAGTCCTCCGATGGTACTCTCACTCGCCATGGCATTGCCCATGGCGCCCGCCATGGTGGAATGGGCCATGCCTGTTCCCATGCGCCCTGCCGCATTAAGGTTGTTGTCTGTCATGGCCGAGCCTTGACCGGCCACGTTGCCAATGCCATGCAGAGCACCCCCGACCATGCCACCCCCAACCAGGCCCCCGCGAGATGGAGCCGGGGCTGCCATGGCGCTGCCACCAGCCATTCCACCGGCACCCACGGGGCCTGCGTTCATGTCACCCATGGAGTTTGCGGCTGCCATGGCGGACGGGGCGGAGATGGAAGTGAGGACGGCGTGGACAGGAATGGTCCGACCGTGGCGAAGAATGGCGCGATCAAAGGTGAAGGCCAGCTTAGCGACGTGGTTAGCATGAGAGCGTGCCTGCACGCTGGTTACATGGCCAATCAGGCGGGTTCCGCGAGGCAGGGTAAGGCCGTTGGCAAGCCTGGCCTTGCGGGTCGTTTTTGCAAATACTTTGTCGCCTACTTTCGTGTGACGGGTGTTCACGCGCCGGGTGAGTTCGGCGGACAGGTGCGTGGCTTCGGCGGCTTGTGCAGAGGATCGGCCTGCCTGCGCGGCGGCGCTGTCAGCCTGAGTGGCCTTTGCATGGGTCAGTTGGCGGGAAGCGGCAGCGCTTGCGTTTGCCGCCGCATGGACGCTGCCGGAAGCCTGGGTGTTCTGGGCGTGCAGCGTGATAGCAATCAACGAAATCAGAAGGAGTGAATAAAGTTTCTTCATTGCGTACCTCCAGAGGGGGTCGAGAATTTGCATTCTGATGAATAGCCGCAGTGCGGCGAGAAAAGTCCGGGATGCGGCCCCAGGATTTCCTCAGTGGATTTATATGCTTCGGATGTTGTCAGAGTTGTCCGCGGCGATGGCGTTGGCTGGGCTATCGGCTGCCTGGTTTCGGGGCATCAGCGCACATCGGTATCGGTGGTGGCGATGCCACGGGTCATGCTTCCTGTGCTGGTCCGCATCAGGCTGGATATCACACTGCCGCAAACGCTTGGACCAGCGCGCGTGTCGGCGTGTGGAACAACTCAGGGGTAAAGCGAGTCGTGCGGATCAGGCTGGTCCTGCCTTACGAAGCTTCTGCTATTTGCAGTCGCCAGTGCGTTTTCCGGTGGCGAGAATCTTTGAGGATGTGGTCATCGGTGGGTGTCCTGCATAGGTGACGGTTGTTGTTGTGACGCCGCTCGCCTGGAGGTTTGAGCCCCCGCTGGAAAATGTTTCTTTGATATTTGAGATGGATTTCCACTGCACGGGTCCCGCTCCGCCGCTGCAGGTCAATTGGATGTTGAATCCATTCGTAATCGCGGTGAGAGTGGGAGCGGAGCAGGTTTGATTGCGGCTTTCGGCCTGCCATGCCTGGTCCGCGCTTTTTGCGCAGACGCTGATTTCCCTGTGCACCGGCCTGCCTGTGGATGGAGTAACGGTGGAGTTGATTTGCCATTCGCCGGGTTGGAATGTGGCGGTGGCGGCTTCAGCGCTTGCCGCCGTGAAAACTGAGATTGAGAGCAATGCCAAAACACAGGAATAGACAATCTTCATAACGGCCAAAAGGGTAACACGCAGAGAGATGAATGCGAAATTGCGGATAAGAAGGAAGTTATCGCTGCCGACGATTCGGGGCCAACCTCCAGAACCAGTAGCTCTCTGTCTGGCTTGGCTGCTATTGGAGTACGTGCCTGGCAATGGAGCAGTGAATCGATGAGAGATGGCCGGGGGTGAAGACGAAGATTAAGGCTCGTTCTCGTTGTCTGTTCACAGTTCAGAATCGTCCGCAACCTTATATGAAGATTCTGGCTAGGAGGCCGTCTGAGTAAGGGGCACTAAGCGGAAGCATGGTTTGCGGGTGCGAGTCGGGCGGGAAATTGTCTGATTTGGGCGGCTGCTTCAGGTGGCGGGAGGGTTTGGACACGCCCTTTGGGAT
>JAKATU010000067.1 GCA_021818585.1 Acidobacteriota bacterium
GAGGCGACGTAGAGGCGATGGAGGCCGGGATCGAAGGCGAGGACGTCGGGGTCGCCGCCGACCTGGTATGCGCCAAGCATCTTCATGGAGGTGAGGTTGACGACGGCGAGGGAGTGGTTGGATTCGCCGGCGACGAAGGCGAGATGGGCGGCGTTGTCGAGGGCGATGCCATGGGGGTCTGCGATGCCGGGCAGGAACAGTCGATGGGTGATGACTGCGCGGACGGGGTCGATGGTGGCCAGCTCGTCGAGGTGGTGGATGGCGACGAGGATGTTGCCGGTGCGGGGATCATAGACGGTGTTGCCGGAGCCGCCACCGAGGGGAATTTTTTTGATGAGGCGGTTGGTGGCGGCGTTGATGACGACGTCGACGTCGCCGTGCTCATCGGAGACGAAGACGCGGTTGGGGCCAGGAGCGTAGGCGATGCCATCGGGCGAGACGATGGGGCCGACGCTGGCGATGATCCCGAGGGTGCGGGTATTGACGACGCGAAGCTGATGCAGGCCTCCGGCGGAGGCGTAAACGCGATGCAGGCCTGGCACGACGAAGACGCCGTGGACGCTGGGGAATCCGGGCAGGTTGGCGACGACTTTGCGAGCGCGCACATTGAAGACGACAAGATGGCCGGCGTTCATGTGCGAGATGTAGAGCATGCCGGTGGCGGGGTTGAGGGACTGATAGTCAAAGCGGACGGCGGGGCCGGGCATGGGGATGGTGGCGACGAGGGTCATTCCGCTGCCGGGAGCGGTGCGCGGCTGGGCGATGGCAAAGCGGCAGGCGGCGGTGACGATGAGCGCGGCTGCGAGGAGTGCGACGCGGAGCTTCAGCATGGGGGTTTGATCCTTTCCGTCGAGACCATATTAGACGGGCTTTGGATGAGGCGCATCGTAAGAGAGGGATAGCGATAGCACGGGCAGGAATTTTGCGGGCTGGAGGCTGCTGTTGGTTGCGCTGGTGGATATGATTCTGGCCGTACACCTGATCTGGATAGGATGGGTGATTTTTGGCGCGTTATGGACGCGCGGGCGACCCTGGTGGAGTGCGCTTCATATCGCGGCGCTGGTCTGGGGGATTTTTGCGGAAGCAGGTCCGTGGCCTTGCCCGCTGACGCTGGCCGAAGACTGGGCATTGACGCGGGCCGGCATGGAGGGTTTGCGCGGAGGTTTTCTAGAGCATTACCTGGAGCTGATTGTTTATCCGAATCTACCGGTGGACCTGATTATTGGGTGCGGCGTGGCGGTTTGTTTGCTGAACCTGGGGATTTATGTGTGGCGGGGGGTGCGCTGGTGGAGGGCGCGAAGGGTGAATGTTGTGATTCAGGTGAGGAAGCGAAAGGGGATTTCGGGTTGTTTTTCCTGGCGGAGAAGATCGCGGACCCAGCGTAGGAAGTGGACGCGGATTTGAGAGTAGGCGGAGATGATGAGCAGTTCCGATTGCTCGGCTTCGCTGATGATTTTTGCGCCGAGGGTGAGGTCTTCATCCTGCTTGCCCTGAACGGAGGCGACGGCGTTGCCGGCCCATTGTTTGATTTCGTCGCTGGCGGGCTCGGTGTACCCGCGATGGATGGTTTCCGCGAGGCAGCGGAGGTAATACTGCTCGGCGGCATTGATGGCGAGCTGGAGGGTATCGAGGGGAATGATGTTTTTCGCTTCGAGAGCTTTCTTTGGTGTGTTGACGAGGTCGTGGGCGAGCGAGTAATCGCCTTTGGGCTGGCGGCCGACGGCGGGAAGGAAGAAGTCGATGCGGAGTATCCAGCGCAGGAGACGGAGGGTTTCCATGCCGAAGTTGACCTGGTGGATGCGTTCGGGTTCCCAGTGTCCGTCGGGCATCATGATGGCTTCTCGCTCGGAGTTTGCGAGGTCATCCCAGATGTGGATGTTTCTCAGTAGGTCAATGTGAGTGCGGCGTGAGATGATTTCGACTCCGGGCGGGAGCTCCTGATTGCGAAGGAAGGATTCGCTGCCGGCGCGGTCAAGAAGGACGGCGTGTAGGATGGCGACACGGGCGAGGTATTCGCGGAGGGAAGCTTCTGCCTCGGGCGTGAGGGGCGGCGGCAGCGGGATGGGGTCTGGCTGCGGGGCGATGTGGAGTGGGGCGGCGCGACGGGCACGCCGGCGGATCCACCAGACGACGGGTATGGCGAGCACGAGGAAGACGGCCGCCATGGGAAATGCGCCGGAGGCGAGCAAGAAGACGATGTAAAGAACGAGGAAGAACGGATAGAAGACGAGAAGCAGCAGGCGGAGCAGATGGCGGCGGGCACGGCGGTCTTTATGGATGCGACGCAGGTTGAGCCATGCTTCGTACCAGGTGGAGCCGAGTAGGATGTGGCGCCAGTACCGCTTTGAGAACAACAGCCGGATGTTTGAGAACATGAGTGCTTGCTTCCCTGCCATGATATGACGCTTGCGGTGTCGCGATGACACGAAGTTTGAGGGGAGCAAAAGGAAAGATGCGGGAGTGGTCTGGTCATGCGGTGGGTAAATGGTTGAGCATGAGTGTTATGAGGCGTATTGAGCCGATGAGACTGCTGAGGCGAGTGGTGCTTGCAGGATTGGTGGCGGGATGGATGAGCGGAGTGTGCGTCCATGCGCAGACCGCAGCCGGGAGCGAACAGGCGGAAGGGGTGACGCGCGTGACGCTGACGGTGCTGAGCACAAGCGGACAGGCGGTGCAGGGCGCCGAGGTGACGGTGAAGGAGGCGGGTGGCGCGGCAGTGCATGTGTGGACCGACTATGCGGGGCGATGCGCTTATTTGATCCATGGTGCGGGGAGTTACGGGCTGGAGATTCGCAAGACGGGTTTTTATGCGCTGGATAAGACGATCGCGCATGGCAGGGAGACAGGCGTAGTGGTGACGCTGGCCCCGGTAGAGCTGCTGGAACAACAGGTGAAAGTATCCGCAGAACAGACGGGGCTGAACCCGCAGGAGCCTGCGAACAAGGTGACGATGGGGACGGCAGCGATTGTGAATATCCCTTACCTGAACAACCGGGATATTCGGAATCTGCTGCCGTATTTTCCGGGAGTGGTGGCCGACGAGAGCGGGCAGGTGCATGTGGCGGGATCGGAGACGTGGGAGACGCTGGATACGCTGGATGGGTTCGACATACGGTCGCCGGTGGGCGGCGCGCTGGCGTTGAGAATCAGCACGGATGCGGTGCGTTCGATTGCAGTGGAGAGCACGCGGTATCCAGTGCAGTACGGGCGGACGACGGGCGGTGTGGTGGCGCTGGAGACGGGAGACGGCGGGAACAAGTTCCGGTTTAACGCGACGGATTTTCTGCCGTCGTTCCACGAGTTGAATGGGCTGCGATTTGACAAGGTGGTGCCGCGATTTACGTTCTCGGGTCCGCTGGTGCGGAACAAAGCCTGGTTTTTTGACGCGCTGGAGGGGGATTACGCGAATGTTTATATTCCGGAGCTGCCGGCGGGACAGCGGACGAATCATCCGGCGCGGGGCAGTAATTTTTTGAAGCTGAGCGTGGACGCGACGCCGAGCAATACTGTGACCGCGGCGGTTCTATTTAACGATTACCACTCGCCGTACGAGGGGCTTTCGCCGCTGAATCCTCAGGAGAGCACGACAAACCGGGACACGATTGCGTGGATGCCGTATGTGCGGGACCAGCAGCGGCTGCCGGGCGGCGGGATGCTGCAGACGGGGTTCTCGGTAGTTCGTATCCGTGACGGTTACGAACCGCATGGAACGCTGCCGTATGAGCTGACTCCTGAGACATCGAAGGGCAGCTACTTTGAGAACCTGACGGGATTCTCGCAGCGGCAGGCGGGAAATGCCACGCTGTTTTTACCTCGGCAGGAGTGGCATGGGGAGCATGATATCCGGCTGGGCGTGGATGTGGACCACATTGAGTACAGCCAGCGAGAGACGCGGGCGCCGGTGAGCTATTTGCGCGAGGATGGTACGCTGCTGCGGGAGAGCACGTTTCCGCCGATTGCGCCGTTCACACGGCACAACGTGGAAGTGGGCGGATATATCGAGGACCGCTGGCAGTGGAACGGAATTCGCGGGCTGATGGTGGATCCGGGGCTGCGTTTTGACTGGGACGAGGTGGTGCGGCGGCCGCTGTTTTCTCCGCGGATTGCGGTGGTGTATGCGCCGGGTGCGGCGCCGAAGACGAAGATTGCGGCGGGGATTGGAATTTACTACGAGCACACGCAACTGGCGTACCTGGAAGAAGCGCTGGCGGGGATTCGTAACGATCAGTATTACAATTCGGACGGAGTGACACCGGCGGGGCCGGCAGAGCAGACGCGGTTTACCTATGACGAGGGAACGCTGAAGGAAGCGCGAGCGGTGAACTGGAGCGTGAGCGTTGCCCGGGCGCTGCCGTGGCAGGTGTTTGCGAAGCTGAGCTTTCTCCACAAGCAGACAGGCAACATTTTTACGTATGTGAACCAGAACGGGCCGCAGGCTTTGTATGGGGATTACCTGCTGACGAACGGGCGCAAGGACCATGACTACGACGCGCAGGTTTCAGTAAAGAAGACCTTTGGGAAGGGATATACGCTGTTTGCGGCTTATACGCACTCGTATGCGCATACGAATGCGGCGATTCAGTATTCGCCGACGGTTTCGCTGCTGGGTGCGCAGCGGGGTGGTCCGCTGCCGTGGGATGTGCCGAACCGCGTGGTGAGCTGGGGATGGATGCCGTTTGATCTGCCGTGGTTCCGGAAGAACTGGAGCGTGGTGTATTCGCTGCAGTGGCAGACGGGGTTTCCGATTACGTCGGTGAATGCGAACAACGAGGTGGTGGGGGCGGTTGGGTCAGAGCGTTTTCCGGATTTTGTGTCGTTCAATCCGGGGCTGGAGTGGCGGTTTCATCTGCGGGGATTTTACTTCGGGTTGCGGGGCATTATGGTGAATGCGACAGATGCGCAGAATCCGGCGGTGGTGAATGCGAATGTGGATTCACCGGATTATCTGCAGTTTACGGAGCCTTACGGGCGTGCGCTGACGGCGCGGATTCGTCTGATTGAGTGGAAGCGCTGATTGCGGCTTATATACTGACGAGAGGGATGGACGGCCCTGTGCGGGCTGCCGCCGGATGCTGATTCCGCGCCGCAGGCGCGTGTGTACGGGCCGGCATCTGAAGGATGATTTCCCTGCACGATACGAAGGCATTCGTTTCGAGAGGAGAGATTGGGTTATGAATCGCCGCCAGAGGATGAGCGTGGGTGCGGTTGCGCTGAGCGTGCTTATGATGGGCACGTCCGGGTGCAAAAAACTGATGAGCCTGAATGGGATGAAGCCTCAATCCGACAGCGTGAACCGGAGCGCGAAGGTGAAGCGCTATGACGTGAGAGGCATGGTGCTGGGCAAGAGCGCGCAGACGGATCAGGTGGCGCTGGCACAGGACGAGATACGGGGATACGAGCCGGCGATGGACGCGACGTACACGCTGTCGAATGCGGATGCATTTAACAAGCTGCAGCCGGGGGACCGGATTTCGGCGGAGGTAATTGTTCCGGACGATTATAGCTACAAGCATTTGATCCACATCAAGGTGGTGTCGCAGCCGAGCCACAGGATGACGATGGCGGATCTGCCGCCGCACCAGTTGCTGGTGGGCGAGGGCGTTCCGTCGACGCCGATGGTGAACCAGGACGACCAGGCGACGGCACTGACGGATTTTCGCGGGAAGGCTGTGCTGATTACGTTTGTGGACACGCAGTGCAAGGATGACTGCCCGATTGTTTCGCACCTTTTCGCGGAAGTTGACCGGGAGCTGGCAAAGGATAAGAAGATTTATCCGTATACGGACCTTATTACTATCAGCATTGATCCAGCACATGACACGCCCGCGGTGCTGCATGCGTATGGGCTGAATTACCTGGACGGCAAGGCTTCGGGGTTTGCGCACTGGCAGTTTGTGCACATGTCGCCGGAGAACCTGAAGCGGCTGGCTACGGACTTTGGTGTTTCCTACGAACGGTCGAAGAAGGGCGATATTGAGCACACGATGGATATATCGCTGATTGGCCCGGACAACACGCTGCAGCAGTCGTGGAGCGGGGATGACTGGGACCCGACGCTGATCGCCCGGGCGGTGGAGGCTTCGGCGACGAACGGGAACACGGCGGTTCCTGTGACGGCGAAGAAGAGTTCGTAAGAGGAACGGAATGGGAAGCGCCGGCGCGGTTAGGGATGCCGCGGCCGGCGTTTTTTGCTTTGTGAGCTAAGCGTGAGGGTGTGAGAGGCTCTGCGTTTTTGAGGAGGGTTATGCGGGGAGTTCCGCGAAAGATTTGCGGGATGACGGTGACGGGTTTTGTTTTGGGGGTGTGGTTTGTCGGGGCTGCGTGGGGGCAATCGCGGGTGGATGGGTCGCGTGCTGGGATGGGCCATTCCTCGTCATGGCAGCGATGGAAGAGGACGAAGGCGAGGCTTAGCGAGCGCGGGTTGAGCGTGGGCGGATGGGTGCAGATGGATGGCTCGAGCGTAGCGGCGGGCGGGCAACCGAATGCAGATGGATTTATCGGGCAGTACCTGGTGGACCTGGCGGCGACGGTGGATACGAACAAGCTGATGCACTGGCCGGGTGGGACGCTGACGGTGGAGGGGCAGACGCACAGCGGCTCAAACATTCTGGATCGGCAGTTCCATGCTTTCCAGGATCCGGACAATATGGACGCGCCGCCGGGGACGTGGCTGGCGCAACTGATGTACCAGCAAAATCTGCTGCATGAGAAGCTGCAGGCGCAGGCGGGGCGGATGTATGTGGACAGCCGGTTTTTGACGGTTCCATATGGGGGGAATTTTGTTTCGCTGGATTTTTCCTCGGACGGATCGATCAGCACTTTTGTGCTGCCGACGTATCCGAAGGGTGCGTGGGGCGGGGATGTGACGGTGGCTCCGGTGAAGGGATTGTCGTTTGCGGGCGGGATATACAACAACCACAGCACGGAGCTGCCGTATGATCCGGGCGGGAACCTGCTGATTACAGAGGAAGCGTGGGACAGCCAGTGGCACGGGCGGCCCTATCGGCTACAGGTGGGCGGGTGGCGGGATACGGGCCAGTTTAAGCGGTTTGCGGGCGGGACGGTGCATCATGCCTCCGGCCTGTACGTGGTGGCGAGCGACAAGCTGTGGCAACCGCGTGGGAACAGCAGGCGGGGCGTGGGGATGTTTTTCCAGTATGGTTCTGCGCCGGCTTCCGTTGCGGCGCTGCACCACCATGTGGGTGCGGGCGTGGTGTGGGATGGGGCTTTGCGGGCGCGGCCGAAGGACGAGATGGGGCTGGCCTTCAGCGATGGGCTGCTGACGAAGCAAAGCACGTTTACTCATGGATTTGAGAACGAGGTAGAGGTTTACTACCAGTTCGACCTGGGTCATGGACTGACGGTGCAGCCGGATGTGGAGTTGTGGCAGCATCCGGGCGGCGGGGGTACGCCGAACACGGTTCTGGGGCTGGTTCGGGCGATGTACAGCTTTTAGAGACAGCGGCCCATGCATAACGGCGGTCACGGTATGACTGAGCGATACATTCTGCGCGGATTGCCGATACGGTAACCTGAGTGATCAAAATGTATGAAAAGTAATCCTGTGGCGAGATATCTGCGTAGTAGTCTTGGAGTGATTTTTCTGACGTCTGTCAGGGAATGAGGGCAATACAGTGGACTGGACTCCATTACCGGACCTGGTGTGTGTGACGCTGCTGATTTTTGCCTTCGCATCGGTGTCGCGGAACAGCCAGATCAAGCACTCGAAGGTGTGGCTTGCCGGATGGATCCTGATTGCGGCGCATTTTGGCGCATCGCTATTTCTGAAGGTCTCGGGGACGGTTGCCAACGTAGCGGACTGGATTGCATTGTCGTCGCTGAGCGCGGCAGGGGTCCTGTTTGTCTGGTCGGCGGTACCGAACCGGCAGAAGATATCGAGCCGCTGGATGACGGCCTCCCTGCTGGTGAGCGGTACTCTTTATCTGGGCCTGGTTACGCTGGCGTCGCCACCGCTGTGGGTTCTGGATACGTCTGCAGCGCTGCTGGGTGCGCTGCCGCTCGCGGTCACTCTGATGACGATGCGACGGCTGCAGCGGCCGGAGCGTTGGATTGTTGTGGTGCTATATGCGCTGCTGGCTGTATTTGCGCTGGCGGTGCAGCCGCGCGCGAACGGGGCGTGGCTGACGGTGAACGCGCTTCTGTTTGTGGCGTACCTGGCGTGCTGCATTGTGTTCTGGATTGCGTACCGGATGAAGACGACGGGGGCGTTCCTGACGACGGGCGGTTTTCTGGCTTGGGCGCTGGTGTTTGTGGTGGGGCCGTTGACGCAGAGCTACGTGCCGCAGGCGCATATTGAGAGCGAGGTTTGGAATCTGCCGAAGTACATGGTGGCGATCGGGATGATTCTGCTGCTGCTGGAGGACCAGATTGCGCACAATCGACACCTTGCGCTGCATGATGAGCTGACGGGCCTGGCGAACCGGCGGCTGTTTTGCGACCGGCTGGAGCGGGCGCTGGCACGGGCGCAACGGCAGGGAGAGCATGTGGCGCTGCTGCTGATTGACCTGAACAACTTTAAGCAGGTGAATGACGCCGAGGGTCACCACGTTGGCGATGAGGTGCTGAAGCATGTGAGCAGCCTGTTTTTGACGCGGATTCGGCTGTCAGACACTTTGGCGCGAACGGGCGGGGATGAGTTTTCGGTGATTCTGGAGGGCCCGGTGACGCGGCAGCAGGCGCGGGAAGTAGCCAATGCGCTGAAGGCAATGCTGGCCGAGCCGCTGGAGGTGGACGGCGGGGTGGTGCAGATGGGCGCGAGCATTGGACTGGCGATATATCCGGAGGATGCTACGGCGGCGGATGCGCTGTGCATTGCGGCAGATGTGGCGATGTATTCGGACAAGAACGAGGTCAAGGATTTTGGGCGGGATGGGCGGGTGGATCGAGTGAGTTAGGGACTACAGGGGTAGTAGCGGGTATTTGCTGGGGGTTAGGAGAGAAGTTCAGTCATGATGAAGGTTACGTCTGTGGAGGCACGGAACCGGTTTGGGCGACTAATCGATATTGCGCAGCAGGAGACTGTATTGATAACGCGGCATGGCCGGGCGGCTGCGTTCATTGTTTCTCCGCGGGATATGGAAGAGCTGCTGGACGTTCGCAGATCGCGGAGCCGCGCCGTAGCTGAGCTGGAAGCCTGGGCTGCGAAGGTGTCGAAGGAGCGTACGGTGAAACAGGCGGCGGAGCGGATGACGGATGAGGACGTGAACAAGATGGTGCATGCGGCGCGATGACGCTGCGGCGTGGTCTTGTTTGCTTGTGATGCATCTATGGAATGAGAGGCGGATTTTGAGGGTGGTTGGGCACGCTCTTCTAGTAGCTACTGCTACTTGACCATGCGGATTAAAGCTTGCAGCTCTTCGAAGGGCTCTAATAGGGTTGGACTCACCTCAAGCAGATGGTCGAGGTTGGGTTGGCTTGGGTCAACGATAAATCTTCGCAATGCGCGTTCAAGGTTTCGATCAAGGAAGATCTCTTCGTTTTTTTCGTCGGCTTCTATCACCAATCCTTCGAATAGCTGCTTTACTTCTACTGCCAAATCCCTGTATTTCCCTGGGCCGACATCTTCATCGCTCATCATGAACCCAAAGAAGGACTCCTGAGAGCAGTTGGGAGGTATGTTTTCCAAGAAGCTCCCTCCTTTGATCCATCGTTTTAATTCACCACTATTTGGATCAGATGCGCATGGGCATGATGATGTAGCGGTATTTGTAGTCTTCCTGGCCGTCTTCGGGGCGCATCTGGCCGGCGGATTGTGCGTCTTTGAACTCGAGGCGGACTTCGCCGGTGTTGCCGATGGCCTTGAGGAAGTCGAGGAGGTAGATGGAGTTGAAGCCGACGATGATGGGGTCGAAGTTGTAGGGGGTTTCGATGGTGTCTTCGCTTTCGCCGGAGTCAGTGGAGGAAGCGGAGATTTTGAGCTCGTTCTGCTCGAGGCGGATCCTGATGGCTCCGGAGCGCTCGTCAGCAAACTGCGAGGTGAGTTGGATGGAGCGGGAGAGATCTTCACTTCGGACGATGGCGAACTTGTTGTTGTCGCGGGGCAGGACGGCCTCGTAGTTGGGGAATTGGCCGTTGAGACGGCGGCTGGTGAGGGCGCGATGGCCTACACGGAAGAAGAGCGTGTTTTCGTCGTCGGCGAACTCGATGGACTCGGCGTCGGTGTTGGCGAGGAGGGACTGAAGTTCCGACAGGGCCTTGCGGGGGATGAGAACTTTCTTTTCCGCGCCGATGGAGGGGAAGTTTTCGCCGTTTTTTTCGATGTGTGCGAGGCGATGGCCGTCCGTGGCGACCATGGCGATGGATTCGGCCTTGAGGATGAGGAGCGCGCCGTTGAGGGTGTAGCGGGATTCCTCATTGGAGATGGCGAAGATCGTTTTGGCGATGAGGTTTTTGAGGGAAGCGACAGGGATGGTGATGGCGCCGCTCGATGGAAACTCTGGAACCTGGGGGAAGTTGGCGCGCGCCATGCCGACCATCTTCGTGTTGGAGCGGCCCGAGCGGATCTGGACCCAGTGGTTGTCCATGAGTTTGATGCTGACGTCGCCTTCGGGGAGGAGTTTGACGTAGTCGTAAAGCTTGCGGGCGGGTATGGTGCAGGCACCGGGCTTTTTGACCTTGGCGGTGCAGGAGGTGCGTATGCTCTGGTCGAGGTCCGTAGCGGTGATGGTGAGGCGATCTTCCTCGGCCTCGATGAGGAAGTTGGAGAGGATGGGGATGGTGGTTCTGCGCTCGACGACACTTTGCGTGGCGGTGAGTTCGCGAAGGAGATCCTGGCGGCTGAGGCTGATCTCCATGCTACCTGCAGCTTTTTCCTGTTCTACTCCGACGGGCATGCTTGTTTTCCCCCACTACGTTTTGACCCAAATCTACACCACCTTGAGGGGATGTTAGAAGCGAATCCCGCAGGATGGAGCGATTTCTGTGATGTGGATTCATTGTAGGGAGGATGGAGTGGTGGAAATCGCGGCGATTGTGTGAAGAGCGGAAACGAGCGGTGAAGCGGGTGTGGCGAGAATGCACGTGGCGCCGGGAATGGGTTTTGCGAGCGGGGCAGCAGAGATGCGCGGGCGATACGGATACTACGAATTCAAAATTTATATATTTCCCAGTAGCAGTATCCGTTTGGCTAGGAAAAGTGGAAAGGTGCGGCAAAACCGCGTGGGGAGCGGGGATGAGAGAGTGTCCAGTTTTCTAAAAACGGGTACGTGGAAATAGCAAAAGTAGGAAAGAGGGGTGGAAAGGGCTGACACCTGCCCGCGGTTCTCCTGCTTTTGCACCGCAGGGTTTTGAAAGGCTATGGAAAATGTGGCGCGGGTGTGGGAAATGCGTTCCGGATGCGGCGGTGAGCGGGGTCTGTGAGACGGGGAATTGCACAGGGGGCGGGTTTTCCGCGACTTCCACAGGGGCAGCCAAAGCGCGGGGAAACAAGTGAGATGCCGCCGTTGTTGTTGCGGATATTGAGCATGCCGTTTATCGGCAGAAGAATGCGGCGCGGTCGGCAGACGTGGAGTCCGGGTCCAAACGATGAATCGTTGTGGGAGTTGCCGAGAAATCCGTAGCCGGAGCGGGTTCGCCAGGACTGTTGGTTGGTGACGGGCGTGGATGGTGGAGGCGCTTCAATGAGCCAGGGAGTTGATGGCTTTGTTCCAAACGTGGCGGTAGCGGGAGATGACGATGAGGCGGACGGTGAGCGCGATGACGGCGCCAATGAGGGTGGCGACGGTGCGGCGTTCCGCGACGAGGGGGCCTGGAATCTGGATGAGGCCAAGCAGGAAGACGATGTAGCCGGTGACGGCGGCGGAGAAGAGCGCGTAGTTGACGTTGACGACGCCGAAAGAGATCCAGGCGAAGAGGGTGGTGAAGGCGGCGATGGTGATGAGGTCAGGATGCATGTGGGCGAGGCAGAGGGTGACGACGGCCGCGCCGGCGATGGTGCCGAGTCCGCGCGCGAGTGCGCGGTTGACCGTGTCCGTAACGGCGGGCCGGAGAACGATGAGCGCGGTCATGGGAATCCAGTAGCCGCTGGGGTAGTGGAGCTCGCGGTATATTTCAGTGCCGAGTGTGAGCACGAAGGCCAGGCGCAGGGAATAGGGTATGGCGGAGTCGAGGATGCGGCGCTGCTGGATGGAGTCGGCTGTATTGAGGATGAGAGTGCGTAGGGTGGCTTCTTCTTCGAGCAGGGTATGGCGCAGAGCGACGACACGGGCGCGGAGGTCGGCGAAGATGTGCATGAGCAGCGAGGAGATGACGAGTTGAATGAGACCGCCGAGGAAGAGCAGAGCGCCGCGGCCCAGGGCTTCGCCGGGCGATGCGGGAAATGCGGATGCGACGAGATAGGTGATAACGCATTGCTGACCGACCCAGCCGTAGCCGCCCGGAAGCGAGGTGAGCATGCCGTATCCGAAAGCGAGGAGCGCGGCGACGACGACCATGAGCAGGCTGCTATGGCCTATCAGGACGCCGAGGAATCCTGCGACGGACATGCCGAGGGTTACGTAGATCATGGGCGGCAGATAGCTGCCGGCGATGGTCTGCTTGCGGCCGAAGCCGGTGTTCATGGCTCCGCCGGCGGCGATCATACCAACTGCCGGATGGCCGACGGTGATGCCGAGGATGAGGCAGAGCGCGATCGGGAGGGTGAGGATGAGGTCAGCGCGGAGGGTTTGATTTTCCCAGCGGAATACGTAGCTATCGGTGAGGTAGCGGTAGCGCGGGGATGGCTCGGCGGGGGGAGTGGTGGACATGGGGTGGTTGCTGTTTGAGATGTTCAGGCGGTGTGAAGAGGTTGGTGGTGATGGCCGGTGGCTGTGTTTTGGAATGGGCTAGTGGAGGTTTTTGACGGGCATGCCGTGGGGAATTTTGACGTGGAACTGGTCGTCGGTGAGGTGGAGGTTGAAGTGGATGTTCTGGAAGGTGACGAGGATCTGGTACTCCTGCAGGGGTCGCTTGATGGTGATGGACGAGGGGAATTCGATGCCGTCGAAGGTTTTCAGGGGTCCGAAGGTGGCTTCGGTTTCGACGCTGCCCTGGGCGTCGTAGATGTCTTCTTCGTATGGCTGGAGGGTGGCGCGGTCGAAGTGGATGACGCGCTCGGGGACGAGGACGTTGCTGCCGGGTGACTTGCGGCGGAGGACGGTGAGCAGGTACTCGGGAAGGATGTCAATGTGCTTCTTTTTGGGGGTGATGACGGTCCTGGTATCGGCGGTGAGGGTGACGAGGTCATCGGGCGCGATGGACTGGATGAGAAGCGAGTCAAAGAAGATGTAGGGCCTGAGATTTTCGAGCGGCTTTCTGGACTGCACGGTGATTTTGTTGTCGCCCTCGAAGGCCTTGTTTTTTGGGGGGATGATCATGGTGAAAGTCTGGCCGTTGGAGGCCATGTCAAAGGCCTGGGAGTGGATGACGGGCAGGAAGCCGATGACGCGGATGTCTCCGGGCTTGCGCATGAGGACGTATCCGTTGAAGGAGGCGTAGGTTTTTTCCTTGCCTTTGAGTATGCCGCCTTCCGTGAGCTGGAAGCTGACCTGGGCGCTCATGGAGTGGATCTGGCTGTAGCGCTCATTGATGAGCGCGGATAGCTGCTCGGCATTGGCATTGAGGATGGTTTTGGGCATGCGGGCGCGGGGCACGCGGCGGACATGCACGAAACATCCCGTAAGCGCGGGCAAGAGCATGGCCAGCGCAAGAGCAGTCCCTCTGGTTTTTAACAACTTGAGCAATCTTCCGGTCTCTCCCTAAACAATTCAGTGCTGTTTTGCTTCCCTGACTGCTTTTCTGTATTCCGCTACGTCTTTGTCGTGCTGTGCGAGCGTGCTGGAAAAGCGGGAAAGTCCGCTGGGGTTAGCGCTGGCGGCGACGAAGTAGAGATAGTTCGTCGTTGCCGGGTGCAACGCCGCCCGGAGCGCGCCGAGGCCAGGATTGCAGATAGGTCCAGGCGGCAGTCCCAGGTGGGTGTACGTGTTGTATGGCGAGTTGGACTTGAGGTCCGACTCATAGATGACGCCGCGATACTTGTGCTGGAGGATCGCGGCGTAGATGACCGACGGATCGGTCGCCAGTGGCATATCTTTCTTGAGTCGATTATAGAAGACGCTGGCTACGAGAGGCCGTTCGGAGGGGATGGGGGTTTCGCGCTCGATGAGGGATGCGAGCGTGACGATTTCATGGAGTTTTGGCGAGGTTGTGTGACCTGCGGGATTGGCATCGCCCTGGGGGGCGGCTTTTGGCTGGCCAGCGACACCGTCGGTAAGGCCGATGCCGAGGCTGGCGGCCTCGACGCGGAACTGCTCGACCATGGTTTCCGCGATGTCTTTGGCGGAGGTTCCGGGGGTGAATTTGTAGGTGTCCGGGAAGAGATAGCCTTCGAGGGTGGGGTCTTGTGGGTCGAGGTCGGAGATGAGGGATGTGTCGTGTTGGGCGACCTGAAGGAAGGCGGCTTTGGAGGTGATGTGGGCGGCGGCGAGGCGCTCTGCGATCTGGAACATGTTGTCGCCCTCGGGGATGGTGACGCTGAGGGTATAGACGTCACCCCGGCGCAGGCGGCCATAGATATTGGGCAAATTTGCGGGTTGGGTGAAGCGGTAGACGCCGGCCTTGAGTGTCCCGCCCTCAATATAGTGCAGGATGAGGAAGGCGATGCTGCTGCGGATGATTCCTTTGTTCTGGAGGGTGACGGCGATGGAGCGGGTGGTGGTGCCGGTGGGGAGATTGATGATGGTGGCGGAGGGTGGGACGATGGGGGCTTCGACGACGAAAGCGCCGCAGGCTGCGGCATAGATGAGGAGCAGAGTGCCCAGGAGAGTGAGAAATTTGCGCAAAAGACAGATCCGAAGAATGTTTATCTTATTTGATTCAAAACCATGGAGGTAAGGTGCGGCAAACACCGGAAAAGGCATACAGCCTCTAAACTGGCAGACATGACGGACGGAGACAGGGAAAACGGGATGGAGGCGCAGGATCCTGCAGGGCGGCCGCTGAGAGTGATGGGGCTGGATGTGGGCGACCGGCGGGTGGGCGTGGCGGTGAGCGACGAGCTGGGGCTGACGGCGCAGCCGGTACTGACGCTGGTGCGCACGAACCGGAAGCAGGATATGAAGTCGCTGGGGCGGCTATTGCGGCGGTATGGGTGTGGGGAGATCGTGGTGGGGAATCCTTTGTATATGTCAGGGGATTTGAGTCCGCAGGCAGTGAAGGCGCAGACGTTTGCGGGGTGGCTGCGGGAGGACTTTGGGCTGCCGGTGCATTTGTGGGATGAGCGGCTGACGACGACGGAGGCCCACCGGCATCTGCATGCGGCGGGGCGCGCGGGGACGGAGCACAAGCAGGTGGTGGACCAGGTGGCTGCGGTGCTGATTCTTGAGAGCTGGCTGGGAGCTCGGAGCAGGCTGGGGAGTTAGCGGGTCCGCGAGTCCGAGGGGTGAATGGCGGCGGGATTTCAGGGAACCGTTTTGGCCTGGGGTGCGTAAGTTTGAGGCGTGGAGGCGGAATATGTATTGCACAGCATGCGGTCAGCAGTTGGTTCAAGGCGCGGTGGTTTGTCCACGATGCGGACGTCCAGCGGGGGTGACGCCGTTTCCTGTGATTTACAAGCGGGTGCACCGGCATGTGCAGACGCTGGGGGTGTTGTGGCTGGTATTTGCGGGATGGACGGTGTTGCAGGGGCTGATTGTGGTATTGGTACTCAGCGGCGTGAGCCTGTGGGGGATGCATGGGCACACTGGTATGATGTTCTGGCCGTTCCGGGGTGGTCATGTGCCGTGGCTGGTGCCGGTGGTGGCGCTGATTCTGGGTGTGCGGGCGATTTTGAGCGTTGTAACGGGCATTGCGCTGATGCAGCGGAAGCCCTGGGCGCGGGTTTTGGCGATAGTGGCGGCGATTTTAACGATACTGAAGCCGATTACGGGTACAGCGCTGGCGATTTATACGCTTTGGGTTCTGGCGCCGCGTCTTTCCGGGCAGGAATGGGAACAGATGACGACGCCCGGATTTCCGGGAATGATGCCGAGCTGAGGGGTGAATGGCGGGAAAGTTGCAGATTGTAACTGCAAGATGGACTTGCCGCCATACAATGTGTGCATGGAATATCCAACGACTCGCATGCGCCGGCTTCGCCGGACCGACCCAATTCGCGCGATGGTGCGGGAGACGCACCTGGAGCCGGGAGCACTGATTCTACCGCTGTTTCTTTGTCCGGGTGAGGGTGTGCGGCGAGAGATCGCTTCGATGCCGGGCGTTTGCAACCTGTCAGTGGACGAAGCGGTGAAGGAAGTAGAAGCTGCTGCTGCGCTGGGCGTTGGCGGCGTTCTGCTGTTTGGCGTGCCTGATGCTGAGACGAAGGATGAAGAGGCGAGCGGTGCGTGGTCCGATGACGGGATTGTGCAGCGCGGACTGCGGACGCTGCGGCAGAGCAGCGCGGCGAAGAGGATGCTGCTGATTGCCGATGTTTGTCTTTGCGAGTACACGTCTCACGGGCATTGCGGCGTGGTTCGGGAGACGCCTGAAGGGTTTGAGGTAGAGAACGATACGAGCGTGGTTCTGCTGGCGAAGACGGCGGTGTCTCTGGCGAAGGCGGGCGCGGATATTGTGGCTCCGAGCGACATGATGGACGGACGGGTGGCGGTGATGCGCGGAGTGCTGGACCACGAAGGGCTGGAGCAGACGCCGATTTTGTCCTATGCGGCGAAGTTTGATTCTTCGTTCTATGGACCGTTCCGCGAGGCGGCGGACTCGACGCCGCAGTTTGGCGACCGGCGCGGCTACCAGATGGACGGCGCGAATCTGCGCGAGGCGATGCGGGAAATTGCGCTGGACCTGGGCGAAGGCGCGGACATGATTCTGATGAAGCCGGCGCTGCCTTACCTGGATGTGATTCGTGCGGCGCGGGAGCGCTTTGACGTGCCGATTGGCGCGTACCAGGTTTCTGGCGAGTACTCGATGCTGAAGGCCGCGGCAGGCAAGGGCTGGATTGACGGGGACCGGGCGATGATGGAGTCGCTGCTGTCGATACGGCGCGCGGGTGCGGGATTTATTGTGACGTACTTTGCGCAGGAAGCGGCGCGGCGTTTGGGTTAGCTGGTAGGCGACGGATTACTGGTGGGCTGTCCGCTGGTCAGGCGCGGTCGAGTTCGGCGAAGAGGTCGCTGAGGATGACGCGGATGGGTGTGCCGGGGATTTCAAGGACGGCGCTGGCGGGCTCCTGAAAGCCGGTGGCGGAGCAGACGTAGGCTTTGCGGAGTTCGGGGTCGATGACCCAGACGTGTTCGGTGCCGAAGCGGAGATAATCATCGACGCGCTGGCGGATGCGGGCCATGGTGTCTTCCGGCGAGAGAATTTCAATGAAGAGCAGGGCTGGTGTGCGCAGGATGCGTTCCCATTCGAGGCCGGAGGGGACGACGGTTACGTCCGGCACGCGAAAGCGGGTGGGTTGATTTGAACTCGCAGCTCGGGGAAGACTTCGATCTTCCAGTCGCGGCTGTTGTTTCCGAAGAGCAAAATCAATGCCCGCAGCAGGATTGCGTGTTCTTTTTCGCCGAAATTGCGCTCCAGAATTTCGCCGTCCACGTAGTCGCAGTCCGGGCGGTAGCTCGTGGCGAGGTACTCGCTGAGAGGGACGCGGATGGGGTGCGGGATGGCGCTCATGGTTCCAGTATGTCACTGGGCAGGGCGAAAGGTGGTAGGCGAGGCAGGGATCGAACCTGCAACCCCCAGCTTAGAAGGCTGGTGCTCTATCCAATTGAGCTACTCGCCCTTGCACAGCCATTCTAGCCCAGTTGGGATCGGGAGTCAGAGTGGGTTTACCGCAAAGGGGCGGAGGGTGCGATACTAAATTTCGATGCCGATTGAAGATTATCGGGAAGCGGCTGAGAAGATCGCTTCCTTTTTGAAGCACCTGATTTCGCTTGGCGGATTGCGGCTGAAGTTTCGCATTACGGCAGGCGCGGGCGCGACCGATCCGGATGGGTTGGAGGCGCGTGAGATTTACGTAGAGATGGCTGGACCGGATTCCGGGCTGCTGACGCAGCGCGGGGGCGAGCTGCTGCGGGCGCTGGAGCACGTGTCTGCGAAGATGGTTCGGCTGGACAACGACGAGCACGACAAGATTTCGTTTGACGCGAATCAGTTCAAGGCGCTGCGGGCGCAGGAGCTGAAGCTGGCGGCGCAGACGGCGGCGGACAAGGTTCGTGAGACGGGGCAGCCTTACAGCTTTGCTCCGATGAGCTCCCGGGAGCGGCGGATGCTGCACCTAGCGCTTCGCAGCTTTGAGGATATCGAGACGTCGTCGAGCGGCGAGGGCTTGCAGCGGTTTGTGGTGGCGTATCCGGAAGGGTATGACCAGCGGAGGTTTCGCCCGGCAGCGCCGGCCATGGGGCGCGGTCGGAGACGATAGCCCGATTTTGTAGCAGATTGGAAATTGAGATGGCCGGGGGTGAGAGCCCCGCGGCCATTTTGTTTTGGGCGAAGCGTTATAGGCTGAATTTATGAATCCGATACAGGTGCATCCACAGGTGGCGGCAAGCGAGATGGTGGCGCAGGAGACGATTGTGGCGATTTCGACTCCGCCGGGGCGGGGCGGAATCGGGATTGTACGGATTTCCGGTCCGAAGGCGGTGGAGACGACAGTGGCGCTGGTGCAGCTGCGGCATGGCATGGAGCATGCGCAGGCACGGTTTGGGGAGATTTATGCCGTGCCGGAGGCGAGTGCGGAGGGTGAGACGCAGGAGCTGGCGAAGCTGGATGAGTGCATTGTGACGTATTTTGCCGGGCCGCGTTCGTATACGGGCGAGGACCTGGTGGAGATAGCAGCGCATGGGTCGCCGGTGGTGCTGGAGATGCTGGTGCGGATGGCGTTGCAGCATGGCGCGCGGCTGGCGCGGCCAGGGGAGTTTACGGAGCGGGCGTTTCTTACCGGTCGGATGGATTTGACGCAGGCCGAGGCGGTGCGGGACCTGATTGAGGCGCAGACCGTGTACCAGGCGAGGGTAGCGGCGGAGCAGATGGGCGGTGCGCTCTCGCGGAGGGTGCAGCCGGCCAAGCAGGGGCTGGTGGAACTGATTGCGGTGCTGGAAGCGGGCATTGATTTTGCCGAAGATGACGTGGATGTGACTCCGAACCTGGAAATTGTAACTCGCATAGATACGATAAGGCCGGGTCTGGAGAAACTGGCGGGTTCGTTTGGGCGCGGGCGGCTGGTACACAGTGGTTTGACGCTGGCGATTGTGGGCAGGCCGAACGTGGGCAAGTCTTCGCTGTTCAACCGGCTGCTGGACAAGGATCGCGCGATTGTGACGGCGATTCCGGGGACGACGCGGGACCTGGTGACGGAGCGGCTGGCGGTGGGCGGGATTCCGATTGAGCTGGTGGATACGGCGGGGCTGCGCGAGGGCGCGGACGAGGCGGAGACGATTGGGATTGAGAAGTCGCGGGAGGCGCTGGCAGATGCGAACCTGGTGCTGGTGGTGGTGGAGTCAGGAGTTCCGCTGAGCGATGAGGAGCGCGGGCTGCTGGAGAGGCTGCGCGGACGGCGCGCGATGCTGGTGCGGAACAAGTGCGACCTCGATCTGGAGGGTATATCCGGTGAATATGTAACTGAAGCAGTGGCAGATGTGCCGGTGGTGCGGACTTCCGCGATGACGGGTGAGGGGATGGATACGTTACGGAGCGTTCTACTGGAACTGGTGAAGGGCGCGGGGGATGGCAGCGAGACGGGAATGCTGACGACGCTGCGGCATCATGAGGCGGTGAAGGGCGCGCTGGCGGGGCTGGTGAGGGCGCGGGCGGCGGCGGAGAGCGGGATTCCGCACGAGATGGTGCTGCTGGATCTTTATGAGGCGCTGCGGCAGTTGGATTCGTTGACGGGTGAGACTACGGCGGACGATATTTTGAATCGGATATTTTCTACATTCTGCATTGGAAAGTAGAAACGGGTCTAGCGGCGTCCCGCAAAATGTCGATAGTCGAAAAAAGCCCTTGTAAACACTGGATATATGACCCCATAATGTCTCTCAGAGTCCCATAGCAGCGTATCCAAGATGGGACTCCAGCGGGACTCAGAGAGCAGAAAGTCTGTCACATCGCTTCTGGAGTCCCGGTATGGGAGGCACAATGGCGCTCACAGATGCTCAGATCAAGGGGCTGAAGCCCAAGGCGGGGAAGCGGTACAGCAAGGCAGACGGCGGCGGCCTGTTGCTCGACATCACGCCGGGCGGCGTTCGCTCATGGGTGTTCCGCTATCGGCTGAACGGCAAGCGGGAGAAGGTAGTTTTGGGCCGGTATCCTGACCTGTCTTTGAAGGCGGCGCGCGGAGAGCGCGACAAGCTGGCTGCGCAGGTGGCGCGGGGTGAGTCACCAGCCCAGGAGAAAAAGCTGGCGCGGGCGGGGATCGCTACAAACCCGAGTGTCCGTGAGTTTGGGGAGAGCTACTACAGCGAGGTCGTGCTGAAACGCTGGAAGACTCCGCAACAGATTCGCCGGTACTTGGACAATGAGATTTTCCCCACACTTGGAGAAACGCTGCTCAAGGATGTCACTGCGCTGGACGTGCAAACACTGGTGTACCGGAAGCGGGACAACGGGCGCATTGCCGCGGCGATGCAGCTTCGCAACGTCCTGAAGCAGATGTTCGACTACGCGATAGAGCGGCGCTTGGTGACCGTGAATCCCGCCGCGATGGTGGCGTCCCGATTCATCGGCAGAGCCCGCAAACGGTCCCGCGTGCTGACCCCAAACGAAATTCGCCTTTACCTCCGCACGGTTTACGAGTCCAACATGCGTAAGCAATTCAAGCTGGCGCTGCACATCATTTTGCTGACGCTCTCCCGCAAGTCAGAGCTATTGCTGGCGCAGTGGAAGGATGTGGATCTGGAGCGGGGCGAGTGGCTGATTCCAGCCGAGAACTCGAAGGGCGGGCGGCCGCATCTGGTGTACCTGTCAATGCAAGTGGCTCAGATGTTCCGCGAGTTGAAGGAGCTCGCGGGTGATTCTGAGTTTGTGCTGCCCGGCAGGGGCGCGGGTACGAAGCCCTTTGCCAGCAATTCGCTGAATAAGGCGCTGGAGGGTCTGACGTTCGACATGGACCCGCTCACCATCCACGACTTGCGGCGCACTGGCGCAACCCTGCTGACCGAGCGGGGCTACAACAAGGACGTGATTGAGAAGGCGCTGAGTCACCAGCGTGAGGGCATCCGGGCGGTGTACATTCTCGCCGAATACGCTGACCAGCGAAAGAAAATGCTTCAATGGTGGGCGAATTGTGTGGATTCGATCGTAAGCGAATCGAAGGTGATCGTGGGGAACTTCGGATGAGTAAAATTCTTGCCTTTCCCGCTAAGGGCGCGCATCTGGAAAAGCCGCGCTCAACCCTGTACCTATTCCGTCTCGCTTTTGCCGCTCTTCGCCGAAACCGACAGGCAATCGACCATCTTGAGTACCGCCTGCTGCGCCGCCGGCTGTGCGGGGAGTTATTCAGCTCATGGCTTCCGGCGCTCATCTCCACGTTTCGGAGGGCCAGGCTGCAAGAGCTGATCGATTACGTGATCGAACTATCGCCAGAGCTATACGAAGAGAAGCCACAGAGCTAGACGGCATCGGAGAATGCCCGGAGCCGCGGTCGAGGACTCCGGACTATAATCGCGGGCATCATGACGATTCGCCTATTCCTGGGGCAACTCTTTCTGCTCCGTCAGATCAAGGTGCTGACGCTTGTCGCGTATCTGTGCACGGCATCTTTCGCTCTTCTGAATCCGCCCTGGTATGAACCCGGGACTCGGTGGCGCGCCGGCACTCCCATCGGCTTTCATGTGTTGTGGCAGTATGCCAATTTGGGGGCGCTAGCGCGTCCAGCCTACGGCCGCAGAACACCAGCAGCGAGGGTCTTTAGGAGGGTAAACATTTGGGGGAGGCAAGATCCCGAATCAGAGCACGTAAGGGCATACCCACCCCCTGACCCCCTCTGTGCTATCGAAAAGGACAAAATCAGATTAGCATGGTGCCCGAGGAATCGATCTCCATTTGAAGTAGGCCCGCGCATGTTTAGGCGGTATACCTTCGCATCCAGATCCCGAGGGGGCTCATCGTGATTTTAAGGGTTCTAGTTGCCATTGCCTCCATCGCTACGATTGTCGGCGTTTGTCTTGTCCCTATCACGGCTCTCTTGATTGTTGCCTCAGGGGTGCCGCGCTGGCGTGGATCACTTTCTCGATTTGCGGGGTGGTGCGCCGGATACTTCGTGCTTGCGGTGGGCTATACCGGCATAATCGAGGCGTGGTTGTACACGCCGGCCACGCATTGGTGGTCACATCTACTTTGGTTCTTGGGGCTTACGGCGTTCATGTCAGCAATATTGCAGGTTGCGGGCCCTGGAGCAATTGCCGTTGGAATCGCCATCCTGCGCCATGATTGGATCGACGCGGTGTTGTATCTGGCTGCCGCATTTTCTCCCTTCATCATCGGATTGGCTCTCTCAGCGGCGGCCTGGTGTGCGGATAGAACGCCCTTCTTCGGGCAAGCGAGACATGAGAAAAGTCTGAAAGAAATTTAGAAGCCAAAGAGCTATCTGAGTCCGGTTTCTAAAATGGTCGCGGCACATGAGGGTGACTAATTGAGATTTCGGTTTTTCAAAAGAAGAATCGGTTTTTGTGGCGGCGCTGCGAGTTTTTCAAAAACAATTTCGTTGCAACGGATCGCTGGCGCCGGCTGATGGCGGTCAACTTGGATGAGTGGCTAGACGAAGACCACAACACAAACTCCACCCTAGATAGAAGAACCTAGACTGTTCAGCAAATTTTGCTGAAGGTGCGGCAAACTTTGCCGGATCATACAGCAAATCAGCCCTAGCAAAGTTTGCTGCGGTTATAGTTCAGGTCGCGTACTTGGCGCGAGGCTTTCTCGTTGGCCGCTGACGCTCTGTTCTCTGTATCCACAACAGGTCGCACTTGAAAAGCGAGTAGGAGTAGCTGCGCCCATTCTGCCTAGTAACGGAGAGCATTTTCTGTTCTTGGAGCCGCTTGCGGGCGTCGCAGATTGTTCGGGCCGCCAATCCGGTATCGGCTGCTAAAGACCGATCCGAAATCGAAAACACGGTGTTCGCGGCTCGATTCGCCTGTTCGCATAGCGCAACGTAAAGTAGAGTCGCCGATGGCCCGAGAGCCGCCGCTTTACCGCTGCCGAATAGTTTGTTCGGAATCTTAGTGAACGGCCCCAGGTCCACCGTTCGCCGCGACTCACGTGGTCCGGGTATCGAGGGATGTGACGTCGCTTTGGCCATGCCCTGCCTTTCTTGGGTTGCTGGTGCCGGATAGAATGGCTATGGCCATTCCCTGGGGCTGCTTGCGTTGGCGCGCGAGTGGCCCTTTTCCTTTGGTGGAGCAGTAGCCAGGGCCGGGCGAGTTCGGCATCTTGAGCAGAGCCACGATTCCCGGCGCTGTACCCGGTCAAACGAGCGATACACGCCCTGCGCTGGTGCGTGACATCCTTGGCAAATGTACGAACCCGCAAATCCGCCGGAATCGAGTTGCAATTTGCATGCCGCCCGCCTCGTTTGCGACCAGCGGCGCAATGGACCGCCCGGCCACGCCTCTCCTTCGACGGTTGCGGCGGCTGGAACCTTTGCGGGTGATTCAAGCGAAGGCGAGCCACAAAGGGCGACACCCGCCCCCGCGCTCACCAGATGCCCCCTGTTCCGGCGGGAGAGACGGTGTTTTCCTTGGAACGTGAAGCCGGCGGCGGATATGTGCCGAGGTTCCTGCGGCTGCGCTCGGCAATCCAGCTTTCGATGTCGCGTTCGAGCCATGCGACCGCTCGGGCGCCAAGGCTGTATGGCTTCGGAAAATCGCCTGTTGCGACGAGGCGGTAGATTTGGCTGCGTGAGTATGGAACCCTCAATCGTACTTCGGGGAGGCGCAAGAATTTTTCGGCCACGAGATCTCCTTTTCCGCGATGGGCGGCTTGGTGGTTTGAGAAAACGGGGATCCGGCAAAGACGCAGCTCGCCTGTCGCCCTGGCGTGGGCGTGTTCATAGCACGGGTGTCGGTATTGCGAAGTTGGCTGTGCATTTCGGATCCTCGAACTTGTAGATCACGATCAAGTGCACGAATCGGAGCTTAGCTCTGATCCCGGTGTCTGGCCGACTTCGCTGCGGCCAGTTCCATCACCCTCGCGGCACCGGGCCCTTAAGGGGAACTTCAGGTGTTAGAGAGCGCCGAGTAGCAGCACGCCTCTCATTTACCCTGACCCTAAATCATCTCTGGAAAGCGCGCAAGCGTGCTGGTGCAATTGCGCTCGCGTCGATAGTTGTTGGAACATGAAACCGTGAGGAAGCACGGACTCTCAAAAGTTGAACCCATCGTGACAATTTGCCCGAGGAATTGCGCCGGCAGCCCGAGTCTTCAGGCCAGGATCGGCGCAGGGAATTTGAACGCAGCGGGCCGAGGGCAGCAAGCCAGAACGGGACTCCAACGGGACTCTGAAGCTGGCGGTGGCTGTGAAGTGCGCATGAATAAAGGCTAAGCGCGAGGTTTCTACTTTCTGCATTGGAAAATAGAGGTAGCTGAAGGGAGGGCCTGCAGATGGGGATATATCCGGGAGAGAGCGCCAGGTGGTATGCAACTGTGGCGATTGCTCCTGCGGCGGCGTCGATTTATTACGTGCGATCGCTGGTAGTGAACTATGGTCGGATGCCGGAGCGGGTGGCGGTGCACTTTGGGCTGGATGGGCAGCCGAATGGCTGGATGGAGCGTGGCACGTGGGCGGCTGTTTCGGTGGCGCTGATTGTCTTGCTGGATGGGCTTTTGTTTACGACAATGCCGGGGGTGCGGAATGTTCCGACACTGATGTATTGGGGTGGGATTGGATTGATTGCCGGAGCGTTCAGCGAGACTAACTATTCTGCGGC
>JAKATU010000029.1 GCA_021818585.1 Acidobacteriota bacterium
GCCGGTAGACCTTCGCCATATCTAAAGACTCGCAACTTCTTCTCCGCTTTTCAACTACCGCGCACCTGCTCCACGCAATTACTCAGACACGCTCCTAGAGGTGCATGGAACCTTCACGCTCATCGGCAAGCCGCATGCCATCGTGGTGCCCATGACGGTCGAGGTCAGCGGAAACCAGTGCGCCGCGCACGGCATATTTACCCTGCCCTATGTCTCCTGGGGCATGAAGCAGCCCTCCATGATGTTCATGAAAGAAGCAAAAGACGTAAAAATAGATGTAACGTTCGAAGGTACCCTTTCGGAAGGAAAGTAACCCGTGGGGGCCTCTCATGGCCCATCCCCGGGGTGTACGACCGGCAAACATGAAGCTACTCGTCATCGAAGACGATCTGGCGAACTCGAAATTTCTTGAGCGAGCCCTGACCGAAAATGGTTACACGATCGACTTGGCGCACAATGCCGCCATGGCTGACCGGCTCGCTCTCGACGGCGACTATGCTGCCGTGATCCTCGATCTCGGCCTGCCTGACGAAGACGGGCTCACGCTCATCACGCGTCTCAAGGCGCGTGGGTTTTCCGCTCCGGTGCTAATTCTCTCCGCACGGCGCGCGCTGGACGACCGCGTGCGCGGCCTGGAACAGGGCGGAGACGACTACCTAGTAAAACCCTACGCGCTGCCGGAGCTGCTGGCCCGCCTGCGCAACCTGTTGCGCCGCAACTCAACTCCAACGGACCAGTCCACCGTGCTGCGCGTGCTCGACCTGGAGCTGAACCTGCTGCGCCGCGAGGCCTCGCGCGCGGGAGAAACCCTGCAGCTCACCACGCAGGAGTTCGCCCTGCTTGAATTTCTGTGTCGCAACTCCGGCCGCGTCGTCACGCGCTCCATGATTCTGCAGCAGGTCTGGGGCATGCGCATCCAGCCGGACACCAACGTGGTCGACGTGCACATCTATCGCCTGCGCAGCAAGGTGGAGCGGCCCGACCTGCCCACGATGATCCGCACCATTCGAGGAGTTGGCTATGTCCTACGCGACAAATAGGCCGCGCGTCAAAACAGCCGCATGGCGCATTTCGCTCTGGGGCACGGCAGCTTTCGCGGCGGGAACCATTATCTTATTCGTCTTCCTGCATCAATTTGTCGCGCATGAGATTCAACGCCGCGCCGACTCCTGGCTCACTGGCGAAGTGGGCACGCTGGGTGACGTGGCGGAAAAAACACCGCAGGGCGTGCTCTACGACCGCATCGTGAGCGAAGTGGCCGAGCTCGCCACCAAAGAAGTTCCGCACGAGAGCGGCCCGGCTCAGGACCCCAGCAAATCCGTCTTCTTCCTGCAGACCAACGCCGCGGGCAAGCTCAAACTATGGGTCGGTGAACAGAACAGGGTCGATGTGCTGCAAGCCGTGCTGAGCAAGAAGATTGTCCCGGACCATCCGGTGGACATCCAGCTTCCCGGCGCCGCCAGCGACTTCCGCGTGGCCTCCGATCGCATGGACAACGGCGACGTCATCTACCTCGGCCTTTCCGGTCGCGATGAAAGCCAGACGCTCGACACGCTGCGCCTCTACTTCTTCATTATTTGCGTCGGCATCGTTCTGCTGGGTTTCCTCATCATCTTTTTCACCACCAAGCGCATGCTCGGCCATGTGCAGCGCATTACAGACACCGCTGCGCGCATTGGCCATGACGACCTGCGCAGCCGCGTGCCCGAAGTGCAGGGCGCCGATGAAGTGGCGCAACTGGCCTTCACGCTCAACCGGATGCTCGACCGCGTGGAAAACACCGTTCGCCAACTGCATACCATTACCGACTCGCTCGCGCACGACATGCGTAGCCCCATCACCGCCATTCGCGGTCGTCTGGAAGCTGCCCTGCTGCGCACCGAGGAAGACGGATGGGCCGAGCCAGTAGCCTCGGCCATCGACGAGCTTGATCGCCTTTGCGAGTTCCTCACCAAATCGCTCGACGTAGCCGAAGCCGGCGCCGATGCCCTCCGCCTGCAAAAAGAGCCTGTCAACCTCGACGAACTGCTGCAGACCATGGCGCACCTCTACGAGCCCAGTATGGCCGAACGCGGCCTCGATCTTACCCTCCGCAGCACCTCGCAGGTCATCGTCGACGCAGACCCCTCGCTCATCCATCGCATGATGATGAACCTCTTTGACAACGAACTGAAGCACCTGCCCCCCGGCTGCACGGTGCTCATCCGCATGGAGGCGGAAAACAGCCATTGCAACATCTTCCTCGAAGACAACGGCCCGGGCTTTCCACGGGAAGTGGCCTCGCGCATCTTCGAGAAGTATGCCAAGGGCAGTCAGTCCGGCGGCACCGGCCTGGGACTGGCGTTTGTGGAAGCGGTGGTGCGCGCCCATGAAGGCACCATCGAAGCATCCAACCTCCCCACGCGCGGCATCCAGATTCACATTCAGTTACCACGCGCCACCGCGGCGGCCCCGTTAACCACTCCGGCGGCTGCTCAAATCAGCGCTTAGCGCTCAACCATGTGGGCGTCGCACCGGCGATGCTCATCCTCATCTCTGCCTGCATTTTTTCATTCACGCTTTCCGGTTTTGGCATCCAACTTCATTCGTGACCAAAACGGTGCTGCGCCACTTAGGCATCGCAAAAGAGTGTTTGAGACTTCCGGCAGAACCCCTTATGCTGGCTTGACATGAGTACGCCTGCCATTTCCGCCCAGGATGTGACGCGCCGCTTTGGCGACTTCGTCGCGGTCGACCAGGTTGGCTTCGATGTTGCGCCGGGACAGTTCTTTGGCTTCCTCGGACCGAACGGCGCTGGAAAATCCACCACCATCAAAATGCTTACAGGCCTGCTGGCGCCCTCCTCGGGCAGCATTCGCGTGCTCGGGGAAGACATGAGCCGGAATCCGGTAGGCATCAAGCAGCAGATCGGCGTGGTGCCCGAAGGCATGGCCCTCTTTGGACGTCTCACCGCCGCCGAGTACCTGCACTTTGTGGCGCGCATGTACGGACTGGACCGTGAAACCACCCACCAGCGAACCGACGAACTGCTGGAGTTCATGCATCTGGCCAACGAGCCGAAAAAGCTCATCACCGATTTCTCCCACGGTATGCAGAAGAAGCTCGCGCTGGCTGCGGCTGTGATTCACGCGCCGCGCGTGCTGTTTCTCGACGAGCCTTTTGAGGGCGTGGATGCCGTGGCCGCCGTCACGCTCAAAAACATGCTGCAGGGCATGATCAGCCGCGGCGCAACCATCTTTCTGACCTCGCATGTGCTGGAAATCGTTGAGCGGCTTTGCACCCACGTAGCCATCATCAGCAAGGGCCGCCTGGTCGCCAATGGTTCGCTTGAAGAGTTGCGAAAGGGCGTCGCCTCCACTCTGCCCGGCACGCAACGCGAAGAAAAACTGACCCTGGAAGAAATTTTTCTCAACGTAGTCGGCGGCGACAACGCGGAAGAGACGCAGGAACTCTCATGGCTGGCATAGCTTCGCGCCGCTCCATGATGCAGTATGGCGCGGTCGCAAAGATGCGCCTGCAGATGATGGGGCACTCCGTCCGGACCGGCCGCGGGCAATTCGACATCTTCGCCCAGTTCGCGACCTGGGCCAGCTATGTGGTCATCGGCGCAGTCTTCGCCGGGGGGTTCGGTGCTGGCGCTTACTACACGCTCCACACCCGGCACATTACCTACTTTGCGCTGGTGTTGTGGGGCCTGCTCTCCATGTGGCAGCTCACGCCCATCATGGCCATATCCTTCCGCGAAGAGCATGACCTGTCAGGGCTGGCACGCTACCCGCTCGGCTTCGGCGCATATTACATTCTCTTTCTCTTCTTCGGCTTCTTCGACCTCTCCACCATCTTCGGATTCGCCGCGCTCTCCGGTATCGCCGTCGGCGTCGGTCTTGCGCGCCCTCAACTGCTGCCCGTGGCGCTGACCGGACTGGCGATGTTTGCCGCGTTCAACATCCTGCTCAATCGCGCCATCTTTGCGTGGATCAGCCGCTGGCTCGCAAAGCGGCGCTCGCGTGAGATGCTGGGCGTCTTCTTCCTGTTTTTCGTGATCGCCATGGAGTTCATCAATCCAGCGATCAACCACATGGACGGTCACGTTCCTGCGCCGTTGCTGGTGATTCTGAAGGATCTGCTGCCGCTCAATGCGCTGCTGCCTCCGGGCCTGATCTGCGGCGGCATGCAGGGCGTTCTTAACTCCGACGCGACAAGCGTCTTTACCTCGCTCGCCGGCTTGCTGATCTGGACGGCGCTACCCGCCCTGATACTCGGCCAGCGGCTACACGCGCAGTATCGCGGAGAGAGCCTAAGTGAAGCACCGGCACGAGCGACCGCGCCGGTCCGTGCAAAAGCGGAAGCCCGCGCCGCGTGGTTTGAAGTATCCGGCCCGGTCGCCGCCGTCATCGTAAAAGAGACGCGCTACCTCATGCGCAGCTACCAGTTGCTCTACGGGCTGGTGGCGCCCCTCATCCTCATGCTGGTCTTCACCGGCACACGGGAGCACCACGACCCCGGCGCCATGGTCACGCCCACGCGATTCCTGTTTCTACTCGCGGTCTTTTACGCCTTCCTGGGGCTCACGCGCCTCACCTGCAACAGTCTTGGCGGGGAAGGCTCCGGCCTGCAGTTTTACTTTGTCTCGCCGGTGCCTTTCTGGAAAATCAT
>JAKATU010000075.1:0-35135 GCA_021818585.1 Acidobacteriota bacterium
CGGCATCGTGAAGAATCACCACTGGCATCTGGCAGGCTCGCACTGGTGAATTTCTACCAGCACCGCAATCGGCTGCTTCCCCAGGGGGCGTAGTGTCTTCGCAGGCCGGAAAATGGCCTGCTGAGAAGAAAAACGGCGCCGCCAACCCCTTCGAAATCTCGTGAAAACCAAGCCCCCGATCGAGGAGCCGCCCTTGTCCGGCCCATTCTCTTGCCGCACACAAAATCAAAGGCTTGATCAGAGGCTCCTAACCTCAACCTAACTCAACCACCGCATCGCCCCAACAGCCACCAGCGCCGCCGACAGGGTCGAGAGCGTATTCACGGCATCATTGCCCAGCCATCCCCTGCGTTCCACCCATTCCCCCAGCAGGCTGTCCACAAAAAGCCCCGTCACCGCCGCCCCAAACGCAATCTCAACCTCCTGCGGCCCAAAAGCTAGCGCTGGAATCGCCACCGCTACCACCACGGCAGCCCCGGCAACCCCGCACAGCGTCCCCACCAGCGTTATAGCACCATCCGTCCCTCGCGGCACCCGCCGCAGCGTCGTCAGCATCCTCGGCTCACCGCCCAATACCTGCCCCAGCTCTGAGGACAACGTATCCGCCGTCGCCTCGCCCAGAGCCGCCATCATCCCAACCAGCCAGATGTGCGCAACAGGCCCAGCGCTGGAGACGGCCGCCAGCGTCAGCGGAACACTGCACATCGCCGCAACTCCAATATTTGCAGCCACCTGCGCCGCTGTCCGTCCCCGGCGGCCCTCTGCAATCCCCAGCGTCTCCTTGACCCGACGCCCAAACCGCGTTGCGAGCAATGTCAGCACCAGCAGCGCCCCCAGCGGCCACAGCGCAGTGCGCCACCCCGGAGTCCACAAATAAATCGTCGCGGCCACCAGCGCCCCCGTAGCCGCGCCGCCTGCCGTCGCAGCACGCAGCAAAAACACGACCACCCCAAACGTCACGGAAATCCCAACCGCCGTCCACACCGTCACGGGCCGCAAAGCCATTTCACGGCCCGATTCCAGCACCAGGCGAGCCGCAAGAACCGGCAGAATCAACAAAAGCACCGTCTTCGATTGCCATGGAATACTTCGGCTTCGGCTCAATTCCATTCCTTCATTTCGCACTTCCACTGTGCGGCCATTCTGTAGAGTCTGTACACTGATTTACAATCAAGGTTCTACAGCACAAAAGGGTAGAGAGGTATTTTTGCGAGTGCGAAGGATGGCATGGCCGGCAGTCTGCGGACTGCTGATGGCGTTTACCTTGGGATGCGGCAACCGGTACTTACCTGTAGTCACTCCCATCAATCCAACCGGACCAGCCGGTCAGCCAACGGCCTATGTCGCTGTTACGTCTGAGCCGAATTACAACCTGCTGGATGTCCCTCAGGACAATCCATGCGTCGTACCGGCGTCCTCTGATCCCGCTACGACTTCCGCTACCGCCTACCCCGAACCCGGCGTGGCAACCATCGTCAATTTCTCCGGCGACAGCATTGCGGCCCAGGCGCTCATTGGCAATGGACCCATTATCACCGCCATGGATCCCACGGGCGGGTTGGCTTACGCGCCCAACTGTGACGGAACCATCAGCTCGTTTCTGGTGAGTTCCACGCTCCAGACCAAGGATGTCTACACCAGCACTCTGCTCAATTACCCCACGGCCTCGTCGAACGCAATTCCCTACAACGTTCTCGCGATGAGCGGCACCATCTTCGCGGTTGAGAAGGGCCACAACGCCATCGCGGAGATGAGCAGCGCCCAGCCTCCGGCACTCGTGCAGGAGATTCCGGTTGCCCCCGACGTCATCAACCTCGTCGGAATCAACGACGCCCAGCGCATATACTCCATCAGTCAGGGCAACTCCGGCACGGGTACTCAGCCAGCATGGGGAGCCTGCAGCAATCCTTCGTCGGTCACCACCGACGGTGAGGCGGACGGCATCGACCTCGCCGTCTCCGGCACTTCCAACAATATTTCCATCGCCAATCAGACGGTCTCCTCGCGCATTCCCGTCGGTGTCTGCCCCGTTTACGGAGTCATGTCCAGCAACGGCGATCGCGCCTTCATCCTGAATCGCGGCAGCGGAACCATTACCGTCATCGACGCGCAGAAAAACACGATCGACACCACGAATAATGGCTACCTCACCGGAAACGGCACGATCAATCTCTGCGGCGGGGTATCTCCCTGCAATGCCGGTCCCGTCTTCGCGGAAATCTACGGCAACAGCCAGGAACTGGTCACCGCGAACTACGATAACAACACCATCAGCATCATTGACGTCAGTCAGGATGTCTACGGCAACGACAGCCCCACCTTCGGCAAGGTTCTTGCCACGGTTCCCGTCGGCGTGCACCCGGCGGCACTCACCATCCTTCAGGATGGCAGCCGCATCTACGTCGCCGATCAGGGAACCACGTCCAGCGCGAATGGAACCACCACCTACAACGACGACGGCGGCGTGACCATTGTGAGTCTCAAGAGCTTCGCGGTTGAAAAGACCATTCCGCTCAACTCCAATCCGCGCATGATTCAGTCCATCTACAACTATCCGGAAGGCAAGGTTTACGTCGCTTCTCCGAATAGCCCATTTCTCACCGTCATCCGCACCGATACGGACATCATTGACACTCAGATCGAGGTCCAGGGAAATATCACCGGCATCAGCACCAGCACGCAATACGCCGGCGCATCATCCACTGCCTTCGTCAACAACTACATCATTCAAAGTCATGCGCCCGGCTCTGGCGAGCCATAGACCGCTGGCGCAAATCACACTCGGAACAAAAAAGCGGTGGAATCCTCCACCGCTTTTCCTTTTGCCCGTCTCTGCATCCACCTATTTCTTTGGCTTTTTCTTGCGATGCTTCCGCGCTTTCATGAGTGGCGCACCAGCCTTACCACGCCTTGACAGCGAACTCCCCTGCGCGAAATCCTTCACAGCAGGCTCCGCCGCAGCTGCTTTTGCACCCGTGGCGTCAGTAGCATCCTCGTTTTTGATCCCGGCAATCTCGTCTACCCGGTAGTGCAACTCCGCCATCCCGTGACATGCAGCTTGAATCGCCGCCTGCAGTTCTGCCGCAAGCTTTTTGTCCCCGGCCTTCCGGCCGCTCATTCGACACAGGTCCGGCAGAATCAGCCACCACAGCAACTCCTCATAAGGCTCCTTGGCAATGTAGACATGCTCCTGCCACTCGTTCCATCCCACCAGCCAGCGCACCTCCGGGTCGTCCCACAGCGTCTTCGCAAGCCCCATCCAGGATGCAGATGTAGCTGCCGCCGACGTCTCATCTTTGCGCCGCAGCGCCAGCCGCACCCGCGCGACCGCCCTCCAGCGCACATCATCTTTCATACCCAGTGCTTCAAAGGCCTCAGCCATCGATTGCTTAAGTCGAAGCCGGCTAAGCACGTCCGCAGCCGAATCCCATGCCTTTTCCGGCGCTTCCCCCGGATGCAGCGACTCGCTGAAAAGCATCACCGCACAGCACGCAAGCACGGGAGCCCACACAAACTCCGCCGGTACCTCCGGGCTCTCGCTCGGCAGCACATGCCTGGCTGCTGCTGGCCATACATGCGGGAACAAAAACTCCATCTCAGGAATCTGCAGCACCGTACCAAACAGCTCGTGGAAAGACGGCTGCATCGCATCGGGCAACGTCATCGCTTCCTGCGCCGCCTGCTTTCCTTCCGCCTTCAGCAGTCGCTCCCGGTAAGCCGCCTGTCCTTCCTCCAGAAACTCCCGAACCGGTTCCCACAACTCGGCCAGCGCCGCTCTCCGCGCTGTCCTCGACTTCGAAGCCGTCCTCACATCGCCATCCGTCACATGCTGTGACACCATGTCCGCGACATGCCGCAATGCATCCGCTCGCAACAGCCGCTTCATCGCCTCATGCACTGACTGCATCTCAAGGTTTAGCAGCGCCTCTTCCAGATTAGCAACCCCGCGGCCCTGCAAATGCTCGCACAGCCGTCCCCAGGGCTTCTCCGCCGTCGCATATACCCTCTGCCAGTCAATATACGCATGGCACTCGTAAGCCTGCAGCCGGATGCGGAAGCCGCGATCCACCAGCTCATTCGTCCGCCGCAGATACTCCAGCCCCGTCGAAGCATCCCGGAAGCGCATCAGCGAATCCGTTCCCGTCTCCAACTGCAACCCGTCGCGCAAACTCCGCTGCGTCAGTTGCCCGCTGCCCTTATCCGCGTAAGCCGCTGAGACGTGAATCGTACCCTCCGCCTCGCCATAACGGTTGTGATAAATCACCAGCGCACTCTCACTCCCATTCCGGTTGGAGTACGCGAACACATCCTCATTCACCGACCCATCGTCCCGGTAAAAGTCGTACAGCAGAAAATTGCTGCTCTCGGCAAACAACCACCTGCGATGCAGCAGCGGAGCAATCTCCCGTTCATGCCGCTCCACCAGCCACGAATTCGGATTCTCCTCGTACCGCGGCCAGCGATATTCCATTCCGTACTTCTCGGTAAAGCCCTCAATCTGCCCATGCCCAAACATCGGCAGACCCGGCAGCGTCGCCATCATCGTCGCCACGCCAAAGCACTTGTCCCCGCTCCCGAACTGGTCAATCGCAGTCCGCTCGTCCGGGTTGCTCATAAAGTTCACGTAGCGCTTCAGAATGTCCGGGTCGAACTCAATCGTGTTCTTGATCACGGACCGGTACTTCGCGTTATCCTCGTCGCGCAGCATATTCATAAACGCGCTGTTATACACGCGGTGCATCCCCAGCGTCCGGACAAAATAACCCTCCATCAGCCAGAAAGCCTCGGCCAGCAGCAGCGTCCCGGGAACCTCCGCCGCCACGCGGTCCACCACCTCGCGCCAGAACTCATGCGGCATCGCGCGATCAAATTCCGCGTCCGTCAGGCCATACTCTGCGCGTGAAGGAATCGCACCGCTCGCGCCCGGTCCCGGAAACCACAGCCGGTGAAAATGCCGCTTCGCCAGCGTCATCGCCGCATCAAAACGAATAATTGGAAACATCCTCGCCACATGCAGAATCGTCTGGATCAGATGCTCCCGCACCGCCGGATTCAGATAATCTAGCTGCGCCGTGTCATTCCACGGAAAACTCGTTCCGTCATTGCCGTGGTAGATGTATCGCACCTCGCCGGATGCGCGATCCCGCCGTCGAAACACCACAGCCGCATCCGTCTGATCGTAGTAATGCTTCTCAATCTGGATCTCCACCCGCCCATCGCTTGAAAGATCCGGTCCATCAAACGAGTAATTCGGATAAGGCGTATCCCACCGCGACAAAAACCACTCCGGATGCTCCACCACCCACGGCGAATCAATCCCCATGTGGTTCGCCACCATATCGCTCGCCAGCCGAATCCCGCGCTGCGATGCCCGGTGCTTCAAATTCTCATACGCATGCCACCCGCCCAGGTCATCCGCCACGCGATAGTCAAACAGCGAATACGCTGACGCCACCGCATCGCTGTTCCCGCAAAGCTGCTTGATCGTCTTGGAAGCCCGGCTGCGCTCCCACAAGCCAATCAGCCAAAGCCCCGTAAATCCTCGCCGCGCCAGCGCGTCCAGCTCCTCATCTGGAATCTGATCCAGCCGATCAATATGCCGCCCATAAAACCGCGAAAGCTGCGCCAGCCACACATACGTACTCTTTGCCATCAGCACCGTGCGCGGCATCCACTCCACATCCTGGCTGAACTTCTCGTACTCCACATCCCGGCTGCCAAACACAGGCACTTCTGACTTGCTCTCCAGTCCACCCCACTGGTGTCCATGCTTCCGCCGCTCCTCGGCCAGCCGCGCCGGATCCCACGCCGGGTTAAACTGCGTCCATATCGCCAGATCCTCCTCCCGCAGCACCTCACCCGCAATCATCAAAAACCGGTCCAGCACGTCGCCCAGCAGCTTCGTCCACTTCGCGCGAATCATCGCCAGCTGATCCTGCAGCGAATCCGGAGCATCCATCACCGGCGCGAGCAGCAGGTGGAAAAGATCCATCTTCTCCGTATCGCTTACCGGAATCAGCGGCCGCGTCGCAAAATAATCCGGCAGGCTCTTTGTCGCCTTGCGGTAGATCGACTCCTCAGCCAGCTTGGAATCGTCAAACAGCTCAATAAACGGCTGAAACGCCGGATTCCGGTTCGCCATCCACAGCAGAACCATCTCCTCCAGCGCCACTTCCCGGTGCGCAACACCGTCCGTCGAACCCGCCAGCCACTCCTGCGCCGTCAGCTCCCCCCGATACACCTCAATCCCAGGGTACTGCTCCACAAACTTCAACAGCAGCCTATCGACTTCTTCGGTCTCAAACTTCCCCGCCAGCCACTCCAGTCCCTCCGCCATCACCGCCGGATCAAACTGCTTGCGATACTGCTCCATCAGCACATGGCTGGCCTCGTCAATCAGCCCCATCGCGTAAAGCGCGCCAGGACGCACCTGCCGCTCGGGATGATTCTTCGCGTCCCGCACCACGTTCATGCGCTGTGCAAAATCACGGCACGCGGAAAGATTCGCAAATACGACATTTCCATTAAACGAGAACAGCGTCTCCGCAAATTGATAGCGGTTACGCACGTCGCGGGAAATATGAAATTCCATCATCTCTTACTTGGCTCCCAAAAATCTCTATCTCTTTGTTCTGATGCAAAGCATTGCGATACCTTTATCCTTCACGGCACCGTGAGGAGGAACGACCGCGTTGATCGTCAACTTCGCAGAACGCGCACACAACCATAACTGGAGTCTCGACCCGATCATACGCTCCCTGCTCGACGTCGACTTCTACAAACTACTCATGCTCCAGTTCATCTGGAAGCACTTCCCCACCGCGCGCGTCACCTTCACCACCGTCAATCGTTCTTCACACTTTCGCCTCGGCGGCACCATACTGCGTCAGGAGCTCGTCCAGCAACTCGAGCACGTACGCCGCCTCCGTTTCAGCCGCTCAGAACTCATCTGGCTCGCCGGAAATACCTTTTACGGCGTTCGCGGAATCTTCGAGCCGGCCTTCATCGAATGGCTCGCCGACGACTTCCGGCTCCCCGAATACGACCTGTCCCTCCGCGACGGCCAACTCACCCTCACCTTCGAGGGCCGCTGGGCAGAAACCACCCTCTGGGAGCTCTACTCACTCTCCATCCTCACCGAGCTCAAAACCCGCGCCGCGCTCAAGCACCGCGGCGAGCTCGCCCTCGACATCCTCTACGCCCGCGCCAAAAGCAAACTCTGGGACAAAATGGAACGCCTCCGTGGCGTGCCCGGCCTCAAGGTTGCCGACTTCGGTACCCGCCGCCGTCACAGCTTTCTCTGGCAGGAATACGTCATCAAGGCCATGCGCGACACCCTCGGTGAAAACTTCACCGGCACATCCAACACCTTCCTCGCGTACAAGCACGACCTCGAAGCCATCGGCACCAACGCCCATGAAATCCCCATGGCCCTCGCCGCCATGGCAGAAGACGACGAATCCCTCCGCCGCGCTCAGTACCGCATGCTCGAGCTATGGCAGGAGACCTACGGCGGATCGCTCCTCGTCATGCTGCCAGACACCTTCGGCACCACCCAGTTCCTCAACGGCGCGCCAGACTGGGTCGCCGACTGGACCGGCCAGCGCATCGACAGCAAAGATCCCTTCATCGCCGGCGACGAATACATCCAATGGCTCCAGCAGCGCGGTCGCGATCCCCGCAAAAAACTCCTCATCGCCTCAGACGGCCTCGACGTGGATGACATCCTCGCCCTCCACGCCCGCTTCTCAGGAACCATCCTCAACAATGCAAGCCCCTACGACTTCCGCTCCGCACAAGACTTTCTGGATACCGCCCGCTGGCTGCCTGAGCGCAAAATCCGCTTCAGCGCCGGCTGGGGCACGCTCCTCACCAACGACTTCCGCGGCTGCGACCCCGCTGGCGGACCGGACTTTGACCCCATCAGCCTCGTCTGCAAGGTCACCAGCGTCAACGGCCGCCCCGCCGTCAAACTCTCTGACAACTACGCCAAGGCCCTCGGCCCCGCCAGTGAAGTCGCACGCTACCGCCGCGTCTTCGGCAGCGCAGGCATGGCCAACGTGCCCCCTGTCGTCTGATAGACAATCGTTTGCTCTATCCGATACAGTACCCCGGTCATCGTCTTTGGCCCCCAAGGAGCAAACCTATGAAAAAAATCCTCCCTGCACTCTTCCTGCTGCTCATCTTCCTGCCCGCCTTCGCCTTCGCGCAGCCCCTCACCGGCTTTGTCCACACGCAGGGCCGCCAGCTCGTCGACGCGCAGGGCAAGCCGCTCCATCTCCGCGGCATCAACCTCGGCAACTGGTTCGAGCCCGAAGGCTACATGTTCCATTTCAAAGATGGACCCCAGGCTCCGCGCGAAATCTACGACCTCACCAAATCCCTCCTCGGCCCCGAGCAATCCAAAGTCTTCTGGCAGAAATATCGCGAAGCCTACATTACTCAAAAAGACATTCAATTCCTCAAGCGCGCCGGCTTCAACTCCGTCCGCGTCCCCATCGACTACGAATTCTTCATCACCAATAATTCCGCCGGCTTCCAGATCCTCGACCACCTCGTCTCCTGGTGCCGCAAGGCCGGCATCTACGTCGTCATTGACATGCACGACGCACCCGGCGGCCAGACCGGCGCCAACATCGACAACGGTTGGAACTACCCCTGGCTCTACAGCAGCCCAGAAGCGCAAAACCAGCTCGTCTCCGTCTGGACCCGCATCGCCAGTCGCTACAAAAACAATCCTGCTGTCCTCGGCTACGATCTGCTCAATGAACCCATCGCCAACTACCCCAGCTACGAAAAATTCAACAAGGATCTCGAACCCGTTTACAAAAAAGTCGCCGCAGGCATCCGCAGCGTGGACACCCACCACGTCCTCATCATGGGCGGCGCGCAATGGGACACCAACTTCACCGTCTTCGGCCCGCCCTTCGACCCCAACTCCATGTACACCTTCCACGCCTACTGGATGCCGCCCGTCCAGGCCTCAATCCAGAAGTACATCGACTTCGGCACAAAATATAACGTCCCCATGTGGCTCGGCGAGTCCGGAGAAAACACCGATGCATGGATCGCGCAATTCGTCCACACCCTCAACGCCAACCACATCGGCTGGTGTTTTTGGCCCTATAAAAAGATGGACGCAACCTCCAGCGTCGTCAGCTTCCCACGCCCGCCTCACTGGGACGAAATCGTCGCCTACGCCAAACTCCCGCAGGGTACGGGCAACTCCAAGGCCCTCGCCGCCGCACGCCCGTCACAGGCAGACATCGACGCAGCCTTCGCCGCGCTCCTCAAAGACGTCCGCTACAGCCACGAAAACGTCAACGCCGGATACCTCAAAGCCCTCGGCCTCAAAGTTCCCGCGCACAACTAACCCCGCAGCATATAACGATCCACAACCTCGTAGCGGGACCCACCCGGTCCCGCTACAGACTCATAAAGTAAAAACTCCCTCACCCGCGCCACTCCAAACTCCGTCCCCATATCTATCTCCCACCCCTTCCTGAAGTCCCATCGCCCGCCCCGCCCTCTGCGCCGCGCCAGCGTCACATGCGGACGATATGGCCGCTCCTCGCGCGCAAATCCGCACGCTTCGCCCGCAGCCGCCACCCTCCGCTCCAATGCCTTCAACTCCGCCGTCAGCTCCACTCCCGCCCACAACGCACCAGCCCGATCAAACGTACCGATCCCCCGCAAAGCAACTTCCACGCAGCGCGCATCCACCCCACACAACTGCTGACGCAAGCACGTCTCCTGCGCCGCATCCACCATCCCGTAAAACTGCAGCGTCACATGCCATCCAGCCCGCTCACTCCATCGCAAATCACCGTGCCCCGCGCGCAGCGCATCCACCCGCTCCACCAGCATCGGAACCTCAACCGCATCCACCGCAATCCCGGTAAACAACCGCCTCACGCCGCAACCCTCCCGTCGTTACAGATGATTCACACAAGCAAAACGGCTGCCCCGCTCACGCGGGACAGCCGAATGCATGCCTTGCCACCAGCCTAGAACGCGGGCAACGGACTCTTGCTCGGCGAAAGAATCTGGTCCAGGTAATCCGGAGTACCGGCCACCCGCTCCAGATGAGGAATCCGCAGCCCACCGTAATACGGCACAGCCACGGTCTTGTACATCTTCCCGCGCCGGAACTGTATCTCAATCGGTTGCTTATCTTGCTCAGCCTGCAAAATAGCCTCCCGCAAAACCTTCGCGGTATACGCCTCGCCATTCACTGAGACAATCTGCGTATCCGGAACCATCCCCGCCTTGAAAGCCGGACTGTCCCACCACACATTGCTGATCATTCCCGGACCGCCGTGCCCGCGATACTGGCCAACGGAAATCCCCAGCGACGTCGAAAAGTCGGCGAACCCCATCTTCGCAAACTCATCCTGCTCCCACTTCACCGGAGTGTCGTTATACACCAGCTTGTAGCCGCCGCGCGTAATGCCGCTCATCGGCACCTTCGCATGCAGGTCATAGATCCGCGTCCGCAGGAACTTCGCCCAGTCATAAGGGGTCACCGCATTCAGATCCTTCACAATGTCGTTAAAGTCGTACTGGTCCGTAATCATGCTGCCGTTGTACACGCCCAGGAACTTCTTGCAGAAGTCATCCAGGCTCTTCTTGTCATCGGTCAGTTGCCGAATCTTCGTATCCGTGGCCAGCCACACCAGCATTCCTTCCGTGTAATAGTCCTCCGGTCGCTGCCAGCTCACCCAGCTTACCGGCGTGCGCTGCGAAATAATCGGCTGGTTCGTCGTATCAATCAGCGGACGCCAGTCGCGTCCCTTCGCCGCTGCAAAGCCCGCGGCCACGCTCGCAAAAATATCACGCGTCTGCGCCTTGGTCCGCATTCCGGCGCGCGCCGTCAGCACGTTGCCCCAGTACTGCGTCATGCCCTCGTAAACCCACAGCAGATCATCGCGCATTGGCACGTTAAAGTTCGGCGTCCACAAATCATCCGGCCTCCGGAACTTTCCATTCCACGAGTGCGTCGACTCATGCGCCAGCAGGTCGCGCTCCAGCACACCGGCCTTCCAGTCCGTCAGATAATTCTCACCCAGTCCGTCCTCACTCGACTGGTGATGTTCCAGCCCCACGCCGCCCACCTTGCTGCTCAGCAGCAGAAGAAAGTCATAGTGCTTGTAGTGGTGCGACCCATAAAGCTTGTCCTCCTGCACCGCAAGATTTCTATGCAGTTGCAGCTCTTCCGGAGTCATCTTCAGGTCCGCAGGCTTGTCCGCAAAAATATTCAGGTGCACAATATCGGTCTTCGTCGGCGACAGGTTGAACCGAGCGTAATAAAGCCCCGCATACAGCGGCGAATCCACCAGCGTGTTCAGCGTCGTCTGCTGGAACCGCACCGTGTTCCCTTCGTCCGAAGCCGTCTCCAGCGCCGTCGCATACTTCCATCCCTTCGGCAGAATCAGCGTCGTGTCGAACGGAATATCCCGCGTGAAATACCCCGCAGGATACATCAGCACCTCGTTCCACTCCAGGTCCATCAGCGCTTTTGACATCTCGATGCGCCCCGCACTCGGCTTAATCGGCGACAGGTAGTCAAAATCCAGCCCCACCGTCTTCGCGCCCGGCGTCAGCGGCACATGAAACGCATACATATTCACCCGGTCGCGCACCCACTGCACCCGATGCCCATCCACCGTCGTCACAATCCCGCCCAGCATCTTGATCGGCCCATCCGGCTCATGATCCCCCGGCAGCCACTGCGGATAAAGCAGAATCATCTGCTTCGATCCCGGCTCCACCGGAATCACTTCATGCGCATGCTCCACGCGATCCGTCGTGTTCGTCACATTCACCGTCAGCTGAATCGGCCCCACATAGGGCTTATCCATAGGCTGCGGAATCGACGGAGGCCAGGGAACCGGCTGTGGTTGAGGCTGAGGCTGCTTCTGCGCAAGCGCGCCAGTGGCCAGCAAAACAGAGGAAGCCAAAACAAGACAGACTGATTTCATCACGGGATTATGTGTACTCCTGGTTATTAGCAAACACATATCATAGGCCGCGCGGCCATAAATATTCCATGTGCCCTCAAAAAAACGACGCAGAGGACAACTCCTCTGCGCCGCTCTTCATCACGCTTTTCAGTCGACTACTGTCCCTGACCCATCGAATACCCAGGCTTCCCATCAAACCGGTACAGATGCTCCGTCTTGATGAACTCAATCCCCGAGTTCGCCAGCTTCAGCAGCAGCTCCGCCACATCCTCAATCTTCCTGCCGCCAGCCTCAAACCGGCAGCGCCAGTGGTCCGTGCACAGCGTCTCCTCGCGTCCGTTCGGCCACACCTTCACGCCGCGATTCGTAATCATCTTCAGTTCAAACAGCACACCGGCTGCCGCCTGCAGGCGGATCGCAAGCTCATCCGGGCCAATGCCGTCCCAGTCCACGAACACATCCACGCCCGCCAGCACCTTCTCTTCGCGCACCCTGCTGCGAATTTCAATCGCGATCGCACTCGACTCTTCCTCAACCTCGGCGCTCTCCGCAGGCTCGGCTACCGCAGGCAGCTTCTCAGGCCGGCTCCCGAGCCGCTCAATCACAGCTTCGGTAAACCGCCGCGTTCCCGCATGCTCGGCCGTGTGCTGCCCCGCAATGTCCCGCGTGTGGATGCCATCCTCCAGCGTGCAAAGCCAGGCATTCATCACCTTCGCCGCAACCGCGCCGCGTCCCAGGTGCCGCAGCATCTCCACGCCGGCCAGCAGCAGCCCCGAAGGGTTCGCAACATCCCCAGGCAGGTCAGGTGCCGACCCATGAATCGCCTCGAAGATCGCACCACCCGACCCAATGTTCACCGAGCCGCCCAGCCCCACCGAGCCGGTCATCTGTGCCGCAATGTCAGAAAGAATGTCGCCGTAGAGATTCGGCAGCACCACCACATCGTACTCCTCAGGACGATGGACAAAATTTGCCATCCCGAAGTCCACAATCTGGCTTTTAGCCTCAATCTCCGGGTACTCCTGCGCAACTTCGTCGAACACCCGGTGAAACAGTCCGTCCGTCACCTTCATAATGTTGTCTTTCACCATGCAGGTCACTTTTCGGCGTCCCTGTTTCCGCGCATACTCAAAAGCGTAGCGCGCAATCCGCTCGGACCCGCGCCTTGTAATCAGCTTCAGGCACTGCGCCACATCCTGCGTCTGCCGGTGCTCAATGCCCGCATACAGATCCTCTTCGTTCTCGCGCACGATCACCACATCCATATCAGGATGCCGCGTCTCCACCACTGGCTTGTACGTCCGGCAAGGCCGCACATTCGCATACAGTCCCAGAGTCTTTCGCATCGTCACGTTCAGTGACTTGTAACCACCTCCCTGCGGCGTCGTGATCGGAGCCTTCAGCATCACTCCCGTTCGCGCAATCGAATCCCACGCCTCCTGTGGAATCCCAGACGTATTCCCCCTCAGATAAACCTGCTCTCCCACCTCCACAAATTCGGCATCCAGATGCGCGCCGGCTGCAACAAGAATCGATAGCACAGAAGCCATAATCTCCGGCCCTATTCCATCGCCCCCTGCCACGGTAATCGGAATTGCGGGCAGCTTGTCTTTGTCGCTTGCTTGACCCGGCTTGCCGTCTTCAACAACTTGCATCCTCATCGGTGTATCCCTCCTGGAGTTAAACTGGGTTCAACGCCCGATACTCAATATACGAAATATATTTCCTATATTGCAAGTCGTGATTTATATTTCTTCATTTTTCCGAAAAGAGGCTAGAATCCCATGTCTTCGTCCACCGCCGATTCCAATCACAAAAGTGCGCTAACGGACCAGACCGCATCCCGACCGACATCTCCCGCTTTCGGATCCACCCAGGCAGCGCCGAACAAGGCTACCTGGACCTTCCTCACCAACCATTCACATGTCTTACTGCTCATCGCGCGCCACCCGGAAAGTCGCATGCGCGACCTCGCCGAACAAGTCGGCATCACCGAGCGCGCCGTACAACGCATCATCGACGAACTCGAGCAAGGCGGCTACGTCACGATTTCCAAACAAGGCCGGCGCAATGTTTACACCGTTTGCGGCGAACCACACCTTCGTCATCCAGTGGAGGCGGCAAAGACGGTGGGCGATTTAATCCACATGGTCAACGGACCCGCATAGGCAAAGGACTGAGAGATCATCTAGTCCACTCGCCTGCTACGCATTCACGAGCAACAAATCGTCTTCGAAGACAGTTAACGTCTACATGCTCAGACGAACCATCTCATCGAAAATCGACAGGAAGCGCATCGCTTACTCGACATTCTCATCCAGCCGAATCGTGCCAAGTCGCAGGCAATTGATTGAAAGAGTGATTTTGGTAGCGCTATCGGGGATCGAACCCGAACTCTCCGCCTTGAGAGGGCGGCGTGTTAACCAATTACACCATAGCGCCTTAATGGAAAGAACGCTGCTCCCGATAATCCAGCCCCGGAACCGGAACCAGACACGAAGCCAACTGGTTGAGTATACCAAAGTTGCAAGCCCATTTTGACGGCCTGCACCGCTCGAAAAACAGCTTAGTGGTCGATGCCCAGCTTCTTCACTTCGTCCGTATAGTACTTCCGGTAAAGAATGTCCCACTCCTGACTGCCTTCGAGGATGATCTTCCGCTGCGACTCAATCTTCTTCCGCGCCGCCGCGTCAATCTTCATCTCTTCCAGCAGGTCGTGCTCCATCGCCTTGCGCGCTTCCTGCCGAATCGTGTTCCGGTCCTCCAGGAACTCCACATCGTCCATATCTGCCAGCGTATCGGCCACCGTGTGGGCCAGCTTGTTCAACTTGTCCCGGCTGATTCTCACAGTACCGCCTTGTATTTCCGGGCCAGTTCCATCTTCACCTTCTTGAACATCTCCGGGTAGCTCGCGCCCGTGCGACGCATCTCCTCCTGGTAGGCTTCCAGAATCACACGCACCTCTTCATTGATGCGGTCTTCCAGGGACAGTTCCTCCAGAATGGCCTTGTAGACCCGCTCCTCCACCATCTTCACCTTGTCGGTGCGGATCATCTTCGCTTCCAATAGGTGTTTTACAGTGCGGCGGGCCAGATAATCGACGTAATCTCGCGAGAAAATCATGTATCTTGTTCAAAATATAGCACACAGCCGCGTCTGCCCATGTTGCGTCGCGCGCACTGGCTCCACTTGCGCACCGCACCATCGCATCTGCGACAATGGGAGAGCCATATGAACTCCGATAGTTTGCTCAGTCTCAAAGACGACATGATTGCCTACATCGCAGGCCACGGTCTCCGCCGCATCCCTGCATTCGTCAGCGAAGATCTCCCCTGCGTCCTCTGGGAGGACGAAGAGAATCCCGACGGATGGAAAGAATTCGTCGAAACCGCAAAAGCCGCCGGAGCAGTCTTCCTCACAATGTCCGAGGCCTCCATCAAAGCAGACGAGGTCGATCTGCTCATCGATCAAATGCATGAGTTCGATCTGCCCGATCAGGAAACCACGGACATGGACTTCGACCAGGCCCAGTCACTCAAGACGCACGCCGGCAAAATCGGCTTCCTCCAGCTCGGCTTCGCCCATCAGGGCGTCATGTTCGTCCATGAAACCACCACCGAATGGTACGACCAATACCAGTGGCTCCTCGACAGCATCGACGGTCTGAGCGACATCGTCTTCGATCAGGGAGATGACAATAGCCTCCTGTGACGACGCCCATCCTCCGGCCTCGCCGCTGGCTGCTCCCACAAATTGACTCCGCGCAGGTCGCCTCGCTCGCTCACGAAGCACGCCTGCCCCATCTCATCGCAGAACTCCTCACCACGCGCGGCGTAACCTCCGGCACGGAGGCTGCTTCGTTTCTGGCCCCCAGCCTCGATCACCTCCTCGACCCTTACGCCATGCACGGCATGACCCCGGCCGTCGAGCGCATCGAACGGGCCATCGCGCGCGGCGAGCCCATGCTCATCTACGGCGACTACGACGTGGACGGCACCACCGCCACCGTCCTCCTCAAAACCGCCATCGAATCCCTCGGCGGCACAGTCCGCTTCCACGTACCCCATCGCCTCCGCGAGGGCTACGGCATGCAAAGCGAAATCCTCGCCAACGCCGCCGCGGAAGGCATACGCCTCGTCATCAGTGTCGACACCGGCATCCGCGCACTGGCGGAAGCCGAAGCAGCAGCCGCGCTCGGCCTCGATCTCATCGTCACCGACCATCACCTGCCGGAAGCAGCCCAGGGCATTCCCCAGGCCCTCGCCGTCGTCAATCCCAACCAGCCCGGCTGCCCCTACCCCTGCAAATTTCTCTGCGGCGCAGGCGTCGCCTTCAAGCTCTCGCAAGCCCTTCTTGAGAAGAAAGACCCCGAGCGCGCCCGCACCAAGATTCTCCCATCCTTCCTCAAGCTCCTCGCCATCGCCACCATTGCAGACGCCGTCCCCCTCCTCGGAGAAAATCGCGCCATCGTCGCCATCGGCCTCCGGGAACTCCGCCGACCCGTAGGCCTCGGGCTCCGCGCACTCATGCAGGAGGCCAGGCTTGACACCTCCAGCCGCGCACTCACCGCAACCGACGTAGCCTTTCGCATCGCACCTCGCATCAACGCCGCGGGCCGCATGGATATCGCCTCCGAAGTCGTCGAGCTCTTCACCACCCGCGACGCAGCCCGCGCTCACGAGCTAGCCGCCCACCTCGAGCAACTCAACACCGAGCGCCGCGAAACAGAAGCCTCCATCCTCGAGCACATTACCGCGCAACTCGCGCAACCCGAATTCGCCGACGCACGCTGCATCGTTATCGACGGTGAACGGTGGCATCGCGGCGTCATCGGCATCATCGGTTCGCGCATCGTCGATCAAACCGGCAAACCAGCCATCATCATCACCCACGAAAATGGCGAAGCCCACGGCTCAGGCCGCTCCATAGACGGCTACCACCTCCTCGACGCCATCGATAGCTGCGCCCACCTCTTCAGCCGCTTCGGCGGCCACGCCCACGCCGTCGGCTTCTCGCTGCCCTCAGATCGCGTCCCCGAGCTCCGCGCCCACCTCGTCGAACACGCCCGCACCCGCATCACAGACGACGATCTCGCCGGCCCGCTCACCTGCCACGCCGAGCTGCCCCTCGATCAAATCACGCCCGATCTCTATTCCTCGCTGCGCCGTCTCGAGCCCTTCGGCATGGGCAATCCCGAACCCGTCTTCATCGCCCGCAACGTCCGCCTCGCCGGCCCCGTGCGCACCATCAAGGAAAAGCACGTCCGCCTCAACCTCGCCCAGGGCCCGCGTGGCGCCTGCTACTCCGCCCTCGGCTGGCGCTGGGCCGAACGCGTCGCCGCCCTCAACCTCCAACAGGACGAACTCATCCACATCGCCTACCGCCTCCGCCTCAATGAACACCCCGAGTACGGCGGCCTCGAACTCGAAATCGCCGACCTCCAGAAACCCACCCCGTAACCAAGTCCCTCAAATCGAGGCCACACCCAGCATAGCCACATCCTCCACCAGCCCCACTTCCTTCTGCACAAACGGCTCCGCGTAGCGAACCCCCGCCAGCAACCCAAAATACCTGGCCATCGCAAACGTCCGTTCCCGAATCTCCTCCTCCGGAACAAACAGCCCGCTGCCCTGCGCCTGGTTCGCGTACTGCGAAGTGTAAGTCATCAGCGCCCGGTGCCGATCCTCAATGTAGGGAGTGATATCCACCACAAAGCTCGGCCGCACATCCGCATACAGGCTCGCGTACAAAATCTTGAATGGCCGATGCGGCGGCAGGCCCGTATCCACCTTCGCCAGCCCTGCCAGGAAGCACGCCTCATACCCCAGCGTTGAAGTCGTGGAATGGTCCGGGTGACGTCCCGTCCAATACGGCAAAATCACCACCCGAGGCCGTACTCTCCGCAGCACTTCCACAATCTTCAGCCGATTCTCGTAAGTGTTTTCCACATCGCCGTCAGGAATATCCAGCGCATCCCGCCAGCTCACCCCCAGAATCGCAGCAGCAGCCTTCGCCTCGGCCTCGCGCTCCGCCGCCGAACCCCGCGTGCCCGCCTCGCCCCGCGTCATGTCCAGAATCGCGGTCCGGTATCCCTGTGCGCGCATCCGCAGCAGCGTACCGCCACACGTCTGCTCCACATCGTCACGGTGCGCCGCCATCGCCAGCACCTCGGCCATCGACTCTGAGTACATCACTCGCTCCTCAAAACAAAATGGGCACGGCGACTACATCCGCCGTGCCCATTGTATGCAGATATCTCTGCTTAGTAGTACGTATTGTCCGCGTCCGTGCCGGAGTCCATGTACGCCACGTCCGTCACTGTGCCGGCTACCGTCACATTCGAGTTATCCAGCTCAGACATATCCTTCGTGCTGTAGATATACACTTGGCCGCCTTCCGCCGTGTACACCTTGTGTAACGTACCCACCGCCGCGATCCCCGTCGCATCGCCCTTGTAGGAATCAATCGTCGCAGTATTCGTTCCCGTGTTGAACATCGTCAGGCAGCCATAATTCACATTCTGGCCGGCCTGCGCCTCCTGGTAGCGAACTCCGGCATTGCAGATGTTCGATCCAATCCACAGCGTATTGTCATCCCCAAACACCATCTTGTCGTGGAATCCGTCGCTGATCGGAACCGGCTGCCCTTGTATCTGCCCGGTGGTCGTGTCAAACGTCGTCAGATAGCCCGTAAACAAGCCCGTACACGGCTGCCCAGACACAAAATTCTGACACTGCTGCCCGGCTATATACATCGTGTTCCCGTTAAATATCGCATCCGTCGCACCGCCTGGAATAGGCGTAAACGTGCTCGCCACCAGGTTGATGCCGCTCGCGCCAATGCTGTTCGGGTTCAACGCCGCAGCCGTCAACGGAATCGCCGTAATCCCGGACTCCGTACCGCCGCACTCAGGACCGCAATCCAGCACGTAAGCCGTCGAGCCATCCGAAGAGAACACCGCCTTCATCGGATGCACAAACTTCGCATTCGGCCCTGTGCTCACCGGGAAAATGCAGTATGCCGGCAGATTCTGCGGCTCGCAGTCTTCCGCAGTGTTCGAGTTTCCGTTTGCGTCCGTGTAGGTGTAGTGCGGATTATTCGCCGCCGCCAGCGACTGCGACTGCGTCAGCTTCACAATGCTGTAGACCGAGAAGCTCCCGTAAGGCGTTCCAGTCGCGGTCGACTCGCCTGCTCCCTGGTCGCTGTTCTGCACAAACGCCAGCGCAACGGACCCGCCCGGGCTCACAGAAACGCTGTACACGCCCGGAAGGTTCAGCACATACGAAGCGCCCGCCGCCCGGTCCACAACGGACACAACATGGTTGGCGTCATTTGCCGCATACACATAGTTCAGATCGCGCGTGATAAAGATGCTGTCGGAAAATCCGCCAGGAACAGTAATCGAACTCGAAACTTTCTCCGCCGCATAATTCACCAACGTCAGGGCGCCATTCCCGGCGTTGTACACCGCGCCAACCTGCTGCTCCGGCAAATTCTGAATCGTCACCGGCAGCTTGCCTGAAAAGTTGCTGATCTCAAACTGGCTAATCGAGCCCGTCGTGTTGTGGCGCACGTCGTAATAAGCATCTACAAACGGAAGCGCGTCCGGGTTCTGCTCCGCCATCATCACGCGATTCAACACGCCGCTCGGTGGCAGCGAACGACCGGCAATAAAGTAATCTTTCCCGCAGGCTACGAGCGTCAACAGGACAAAACAACTAACGCTCACAAGAGCAGAAACACGCGCAACACTTCTCTTCTTCAAACCTTAAACCTCACCAGCTCACAATCCTGCGTGGAATAGCCAAGTATAACAAAGCAGCGGGGTCCGCTGGCGTTCGCTCCTTGCTTGTCTTAGCATCTTCTCAAGGATCCCCGCTTGACAAATCGACTTCAATCCCTGTTCGGTGACCGCCCTGTCCTCTGCGACGGCGCTATGGGAACCAGTCTCTACTCTCACGGCGTTTATATCAACCGCTGCTACGACGAACTCAACCTATCCCAGCCCGATCTCGTCCGTTCCATCCACGAGGAATACCTCCAGGCCGGCGCGGAAGTCATTGAAACCAACACTTTCGGGGCAAATTCCTTCCGCCTCCGCCGTTACGGCCTGCAGGATAAAGTCGCGGAAATCAACACCACCGGCGTCCGCATCGCCCGCGCCGCCGTCAACCAGTTGGAGGAAAAACAGGCCGGAAAAGCGTTCGTCGCCGGCTCCATCGGCCCCCTCGGCGTCCGCCTCGAACCCGTCGGCAAAGTCGGCCTCGATGAAGCCCGCGCCGCCTTCGCCGAGCAGGTCAGCGGACTCGTCGCCGGTGGCGCCGACCTCCTCATCATCGAGACCATGCCGGCCCTCAATGAGGCCGAACAGGCCCTCCTCGCTGTTCGCGAAATCGCGCCCGACATTCCCGTCATCGTCATGGTTACCGTTGACGAAGAGGCCCGCTGCCTCGACGGAACCACCCCCGAAATCGCCGCAACCCGCCTCGCCGCCTGGGGTGCCGACGCCGTCGGCGTCAACTGCAGCACCGGCCCCGCCACCGTACTCACCGCCATTGAAGGCATGGCCGCCGGAACCAGCCTGCCTCTCGCCGCCATGCCCAACGCCGGCATGCCCCGCGCCATTGAAGGCCGCAACATCTACCTCTGCTCGCCCGAGTACATGGCCAGCTTCGCCCGCAAGTTCCACAAGGCGGGCGTCCAGTTCCTCGGCGGCTGCTGCGGAACCACCCCCAACCATATCCGCGCCATGAAGTCCTTTCTGCGCGCCTCTGAGGCCCAGAAAAACGCCGTCCCGCACACCACCCGCGAGCCCATCGTCACGGAAACGCCACCTGCGCCCCTCGCCGAACGCTCGCCGCTCGGCAAGCTCATCCAGGAAGGCGCCTTCGTCAGCATGGTCGAAATCGTGCCCCCGCGCGGCATCGACTGCAAAAAGGAGATCGACGGCGCAGCCAGCCTCGCCGCCCTCGGCGTCCACATTATCAACATTCCGGACTCGCCCCGCGCCTCGGCCCGCATGAGCGCCCAGAGCCTCTGCATCCAGCTCCAGCAAAAGGCCGGCATCGAGACCCTCCTCCACTACACCTGCCGCGACCGCAACGTCCTCAGCATCCAGAGCGATCTCCTCGGCGCATCCTCCATCGGCCTCAAAAATATCCTCTGCCTCACCGGAGACCCGCCCAAGCTCGGCAACTACCCCGACGCAACAGCCGTCTTCGACGTCGACGCCATCGGCCTCGTCAATATCGTCAACCGCCTCAATCACGGTCTCGACATAGGCGGAAACCCCATCGGCGAGTCCACCGGCTTCACCATCGGCTGCGCCGCAAACCCCGGCGTGCCGGACATTGAAAACGAGATCCGCCGCTTCGCCTACAAGGTCGAAGCCGGTGCCGAATACGCCATCACACAGCCCGTCTTCGACCTCAGCATCCTTGAAACCTTCCTCAAGCGCATCGAAGGCTTCCGCATCCCCATCATCGCCGGCATCTGGCCGCTCACCAGCCTCCGCAACGCCGAGTTCATGAAGAACGACCTCCGCGTCAGCGTGCCGGACAGCATCTTCCTCCGCATGCAGAAAGCCTCGACGCCGGAAGAAGCACGCGCCGAAGGCATCCGCATCGCGCAGGAAATGCTCCTCACTGCCATGCCCATGGTGCAGGGCGTCCAGGTCAGCGCGCCCTTTGGCCGCTACTCCGCCGCGGCTGACGTCCTTTCCGTTGTCCTCGGCCGGAAAACAAAACAAAATTCACTAGCAACCGGGGGAACCGCCATTGCCTAGCTTTGAAGAATCCCTCAAGCGCCTCGAAGAGCTGGTCTCCCAGCTCGAACGCGGCGACCTGCCCCTCGAAGAAGCCATCAAAATCTTCGAGGAAGGCTCACGCCTCTCCGAAGAATGCCGAAAGCACCTCGAAGCCGCTGAAGGCAAAGTCGAAATCCTCCTCAAGCAGCGCGACGGCTCCGCCAAACGCGAACCCTTCCCACCCGCATAGCCGGGCCGCCGAACTTCTCAGCGGCCCATCCACTCCATCGCCTGTTCCAGGTCTCCAAGGATGTCGCCCACGTCCTCAATTCCCACCGAAATCCGCACCAGCCCGTCCGTAATCCCCAGCTTCGCCCGCATCTCCGCGCCAATCGCCGCGTGCGTCATCGTCGCCGGATGCGAAATCAGCGTCTCCACCCCGCCCAGCGACTCGCCCAGTGTGCACACCCGCACCCGCTTCAGCATGTCATTCGCATGCTCCAGCGATCCCACATCAAACGCCAGCATCGACCCGAACCCGCTCATCTGCCGTTGCGCCAGCTCATGCTGCGGATGCGCCTCCAGCCCCGGATAATGCACCCGCAGCACCTTCGGATGCCTCGCCAGCAGTTCTGCCACCTTGCGCCCGTTCTCGTCATGCTGCTTCATCCGCACCGCCAGCGTCTTCACGCCCCGCAGAATCAAATAGCACTCAAACGGTGACAAAATCCCCCCCGTGCACTTCTGCACAAACGCAAATTTTTCCTTGTGCTCCGGCTTCGTCCCCACCAGCACGCCGCCCAGCCCGTCGCTGTGCCCGTTCAAAAACTTCGTCGTCGAGTGCATCACAATATCCGCGCCAAACTCAATCGGTCGCTGGAAATAAGGCGACATAAACGTGTTGTCCACGCTCAGCTCCACCCCATGCTCATGGCAAATATCCGCCACCGCGCGAATATCCGTCAGCGTCATCAGCGGATTCGTCGGCGTCTCGATATGCACCAGCTTCGTCGCTGGCTGAATCGCCTTCCGCACCGCTTCCACGTCCGACGTGTCCACATACGTAAATTCAATCCCGTAGCCCGTCGCCACCTGGTTAAACATCCGCGTCGTGCCGCCGTACACGTTCTCGCCGCAAATTACATGGTCGCCTGTGCGCATCATCGTGATCAGCCCGGTAATCGCCGCCATGCCGCTGCCGAACACATGCGCGCTCCTTCCGCCTTCCAGCGCAGCCAGGCTCGTCTCCAGCGCATCCCGCGTCGGGTTTCCAGCACGCGAATAATCCCAACCCTTATGCTTGCCGATCTCCTCCTGCGCATACGTCGAGGTCAAATAAATCGGCACATTCACCGCGCCCGTCTGCGCATCCGGCTCCTGCCCTGCATGAATCGCCCGCGTCGCAAATCCCTTCTTTGCCCAATCGCTCACCGCATCTCCTCCACTCTGCATCTACCGGGACAACCGCCGCTCAGTTTCTAAATCCCACCGTTAAATATTTCCTTTGACAAATACCGCTCTGCCGAATCGGGCACAATCGTCGCCACCCGCTTGCCCTTCCCAAGCCGCTTCGCCAGCTCCACCGCAGCAAACATCATCGCGCCCGCGCTCGATCCGCCCAGCAATCCCTCCTCGCAGGCCATCCTCTTCACCATCGCGAAAGCATCTGTATCCGTCACGGCTACAATCTCATCCGCCACATCATAGTCGAAGGTCTTCGGCACAAAATGCACCCCAATTCCCTCCACCTTGTGCGGCCCCGGCTCGCCACCCTGCAAAATCGAGCCCTCCGTCTCCACCGCAACCGTCCACAACTGCGGATTCTTCTCCTTGAGATAACGCGCCACACCGGCAAACGTCCCGCCCGTGCCCACGCCCGCCACAAATCCATCCACGCGGCCTTCCATCTGCTCCCATAGCTCAGCCGCTGTCGTGTCGTGGTGAAAATCCGGATTCGCCGGATTCTCAAACTGCAGCGCCGCAAACACATCGGGATTTCCCTTCGCCAGCGCCAGCGCCCGCCGAATCGCGCCCGCCATGCCCTCGTCCACCGGCGTCCGATGCACCTCCGCGCCAAAGCCCCGCATCAGAATGCACTTCTCCTCGGCAAATCCCTCTGGAACAAACAGCACCACGCGATACCCGCGATTCACCCCCACCAGCGCAAGCCCAACGCCCGTATTTCCCGCCGTCGCCTCTACAATCGTCGAACCCGGATGCAACTTCCCATGCCGCTCCGCGTCCAGAATCATCCCCAGCGCGGCCCGGTCCTTGATGCTGCCGCCCGGATTCAGAAACTCCAGCTTCGCAAACACATCTGCCGCATCAGGCCCGGCAAGCCTGCCAATCTGCAGCAAAGGAGTGCATCCAATCAGGTCCGTAACGCTCGTCGCAACACGCAGCTTCTCATTCATGCACATAGGCTCCGTTTCAAAACTGCCTAGTGTAGCAGGAAGAGTCCAACCCAGTCGTTCTCCGGTGCGCATCGCCGCAAAACACCGCTGCTCTGTCGGCCTCAGCCGCTATCGCTGGTTCACATTCGCCTTGTGCGCAGCCGAAACGGTCGCATAGTAGCCCGTGCGCGTCCGCACCGTCAGTCGTCCCCGTCCCGCAGCCGAAGCCTCCACATGCACCGCGCGGAATCCGCCCTGGCTGAATGGCTTCGTCGGATGATATCCAATCGAATACTGATTGCGGATATCCACCGCAACCTCTTCCGCAACCTGGTCCACGTTCTCTAGCGAACGCGGAAAGTAAGCCAACCCGCCCGTCTGCGATGTCAACGCCTCAAGCGCCTTGCGCGCCATCCGCGCCTCTTCGCCTGAGTCGTTATAGAGCAAACCGATCGCGTAAATCTCCGGCCCGTGCAAATTCTGCACCCGCCGAATCGCCTGTTGCAATGTCAGTGTCGAAGCATCATCTTCCCCATCCGTGATAATCAACAGCACCTGCTTCGAATTCTTCGCATGCTTCGCCAGCTGATCCGCCGACGCCACCACCGCATCGTACAGCGCTGTCCCGCCGCGCGCGTCAATGTGCGAGAGCGCCGTCTCCATCTTCGCAATATCGGATGTAAATCCCTGATCCAGGTAAGCCTCATCGGAAAAATTCACAATGAACGCCTCATCCTTCGGATTCGAAGCTCGCACCAGGTCCAGCGCCGCTTCACGTACCGCTGGCAGCTTGTCCTGCATCGACCCCGAATTATCTACCAGGATTCCCATCGAAACCGGTACGTCCGCATGCTGGAAGAAGCTGATCGTCTGCGGCACATTGTCTTCCCACACCTTAAAATTATCCTGCGTCAAATCCGTTACCAGCCGCCCGCGCGAATCCACCACCGTGCAGTTCAGCACCACCTCGTCCACATTCTGCCGCATCGTGAACATCCCGCCGCGCAGCTTCTGAATCTCGTTCGCGCGATTTTGGCTCAGCGGCATCGTCTGGCTCACCGGCTGGTCGTCTTCAAGATCAGGCGAAAGCACCGGATCCCGATCCACCAGGAGGCTCGGCTGCGTCTCCGGCTCCGTAGGGTTCTGCAACACTGGTGCCTCACCCGGCGCCGCCGAACTTTGATTAGGCGCAGCCTGACTCGTCGTCGACCCTGCCTGCACCTCTGGCGTCGTCTGCGACTGCGTGTCCACCAGCGACTGCGACCACCCCAGTCCCACGGCGCAGAAAACCACCAGCGCCAGCACAACGCTCATCCGTCGGTAATTTCGCATCTTCGCTCGCACTCTGTCCGGTATCAATCTTCTCAATGGTCCTGCCCATTCGCGCACTTCGCGCCGGTTCTCTTCAATTTACGCCAATCGCTTCTAAGTCATGTAGTTGCAATCCGCTTGCCGACTTCGCCCAGCCCAGCCCCCTTTACCCGTTCAGACTCCACGCATCCCCGCAAAAGCCCGTCACCGCTGCGTTACAATCGCTTCGTACAACGCTTCATCCCATCAAATCTGCCCTTCGGAGCGCGATCATACCTCGCAACACGCATCGCAACTCGTTCCTCGCATTTTTTGGACGCATCCGCCGCCGGCAAGGATATCCCTCACCCATCTGCCCGCGCAGGCCGCTCACTCCCATCTACCGTCTCGCGGCCGTCTGTACCTGCCTCGTTTTTGCCGCCGCAGCCCCCGCACAGCGTGTAAATATTTCCAGTCGCACGCCCCAATCCGGCGCCGCTAAATTCACCGTAGTCATTGACGCAGCCCACGGAGGCTCCGACCTCGGCGCGCAACTCTCCCCCACCCTCAACGAGAAATCCGTCAACCTCAACCTCGCCCTGCATCTGCGCGCCCTGCTAGCCGCCCACGGAATCGCTGCCATCCTCACGCGTACCAGTGACGTCAACATCCCCATGGCCACCCGCGCCGGCATCGCCAACCACGCTCACGCCGCCGCCTGCGTCATCCTCCACGCCACCGCCACCGGCGTCGGTGTCCATCTCTTCACCTCATCGCTCGCCCCCGCGCCGCCCAGTCAAGCCCCCGCATGGGACACAGCACAATCCGCCTACATCCACCAGAGCATCCGCCTCTCATCTGACGTTGACGCCGCCTTCGATCACACCTCCATCCCCACCGTCGTCGGCCAAACCTTCCTCCAGCCACTTGACAACCTCACCTGCCCCGCCATCGCCATCGAACTCGCTCCCAAACCCTCCATCGGCCTGGCCAGTGCAAAATCCGTTGACAATCCCGCCTATCAATCCGCAGTTCTAAACGCCATCGTCGCCGGCATCCTCCAGTGGCAGCAGGACTGGAGCCGCCAACCATGACCTTTCGCAACTGGCCCTCGCGCCTCGGCCAGACCATCCTCCTGCTCATGGTCCTCGCCTGCGCCGCCATGGCTGCCTTTCTCATCCATCTCCGTCGCCAGGCCAACGCGCGTCTGGAAGCTCCTCTCTCCGGCAGCATTCCGATCGCGCAAACTCCGGACGAACCCCTCATCACCGCAATTCTCTTCATGCCCGACGACAAAACCGGCCAGCTCAATCCCGTCTCTCAAACCCTGGCCCTCCCACAAGACGAATCCGCCCGTGCCGGAGCCCTCATCCATCAGCTCATCGCCGCCTGGCGCGCTCCCAACTCGCCCCACCTTATCCACTCCCCCGCCGGCCAGCCACCCGCCGACGTCGACAGCGTCTTCCTCCTGCCCATCCCCGGCCAGCCCGGCCATCAGCTCGCCGTCGTCAATCTCAACGCAGCCTTCCCGCAGGCGCAGCCCTCCGGCATCGAACCGGAAACCCTCACTCTTCTCGCCATCATCCAGACCCTCCACACCAACATCCCCGCCATCACCCAGGTACGCTTCCTCGTCAACGGCCAGCCCCGCGCCACCCTCGCCGGTCATGCCGACCTCACACGCACCTACTTGGCGCAAAACACCTCTTCCGGTCCACAATCGTAACTGCATGGCTCAACCACTCTCGCACCCTGCTCGCATCGGCGTCTTCGACTCCGGCTTCGGCGGACTCACTGTCCTCCAGGCACTCCTTCGTTACATTCCCTCCGCCGAATTCCTCTACCTCGGCGACACCGCACGCCTCCCCTACGGCGCAAAATCCCGCAAGACCATCGCCCGCTACGCCGTCTCCGCCGCAGAATTCCTCCTCGATCAAGGCTCGCAATACCTTGTCATCGCATGCAACACCGCCTCCGCGCTCGCCCTCGACGACATCCGCGCCGCCGCCCCAGTTCCCGTACTCGGCGTCGTTGAAACCGGCGCCAACGCCGCCAAAGCCCACTCCCACTCCGGAGACGTCATGGTCATCGCCACCGCCGCCACCGTCGAAAGCCACGCCTACTCCGCCGCCTGCGCCGAACGCGGCCTCCACGCCATCGAAAAAGCCTGCCCACTGCTCGTCCCTCTCGTCGAAGAAGGTTGGATCGACCACCCCGTCACCAGCGAAGTCCTGCGCATCTATTTTTCTGAGTTGCTCGCCCAGGCACGCGAAGCCGCGCTCCACCCGGACACTCTCCTGCTCGGCTGCACACACTACCCGCTCCTGCGTAGCCAGATTGAAGCCGCGCTCCCCGAGTCGATCCACGTCATCGACTCCGCCGAAGTCACCGCCGCGCAGGTCGCCGCCGCCGTCCATCTGCCTGCCGCCGTCGCGGCTCCACCGCCGCCGCGCTTCTTCGCAACGGACTCGCCCGAAAAATTCCGCCGCCTCGGCAGCCGCTTCCTCGGACAGCCCATCCACCACGTCGAACTCATTGATCTCGAATCCTCCACCAGGGCTTGATTCCATTGCTGTTATCCTTTCGAATGGTGAATGTAAGGAGTCTCCATGATTGATCTTCAAGGCCGCGTCGCCGTCATCTTCGGGCTTGCCAACAAGCGCAGCATCGCCTGGGGCATCGCCCAGCAGCTCCACGCCGCCGGAGCAAAACTCGCCATCAGCTATCAGAATGAGCGCATGCGCTCCGAAGCCGAAGGCCTCATCCACGACCTCCCCGGAGCAGAAGCCTTTCAGTGCGATGTCTCCAGCGACGAGGAAATCGACAAGCTCTTCGCGCAGCTCAAAGAGCGATACGGCAAGCTCCACATCCTCGTCCACTCGGTCGCCTACGCCCCCGCTGAAGCTCTCAAGAACGACTTCGTCCTCACCTCGCGGGAAGCCTTCCGCGTCGCACACGACGTCAGCGTCTACTCGCTCATCGCCCTCACCCGCGCTGCTTCCGAGCTCATGACCGATGGCGGCTCCATTATCACCCTCACCTACTACGGTGCCGAACGGGTCTGCCCCCACTACAACGTAATGGGCGTCGCCAAGGCCGCTTTGGAATCCACCGTCCGGTACCTGGCCGCCGACCTCGGCGCACGGAACATCCGCGTCAACGCCATCTCCGCCGGCCCCATCATGACCCTCGCCGCGCGCGGCATCGGCGGACTCAATGACATGCTCAAGGCCCACGCCGAACGCGCACCTCTGCATCGCAACACCACGCAGTCTGAGGTCGGCGCCACCGCCGCCTTCCTCGCATCGAATCTCGCCAGCGGCATCACCGGCGAAACCCTCTACGTGGACAGCGGCTTCAACATCATGGCCTGATCCCGACAACCCATCTACCAGCAAAAGAGGCGCTCACAGAGCGCCTCTTCATTTCTCACCTGCAATCTCACGCCAACGCGCCGGCCAGCACAAACACCAGCGGAGCATTCCAGTTGATCGCAATCTCATTCATGCTGTAAGCCTGCCACTTGTCCACCCACATCCGCATTGGTGCCTGCTGCGGCACCTGCTTCGCCGTCGGGTCTCCCGGATGCCGGTTCGGCCCGCCCGAAAGCAGACCCGGCCAAGGCGCCGCAATTCCATCCGCCACGCTCGGCCTGTGGTGCGGATGCTGAAACGGATTCGTCCCCACCTGCGTCACCCACGAAACCCCAAAACAGTTCCGCCCCAGCAGATAACCGACATTCGCCACCGCCGCATCCCGATACTTCCCCTGTCGATGAAACTGGTCCGCAATCATCAGCAGCAATCCCTGGTTCCCCGCCACGCCATTCGATCCCCAAACATAATCCGCGACTGCCAGCGTTTGCCCATAGCCGTTCTCGCCACTCCGCGCCACCAGAGCGTCAGCAGTCGCCAGCGTCGCCTGCTGGATCTGCTCCACCACACGCGGCCTGCCGCCCCGCTCCGCCAGCACATACGTCCACCACGCCATCGACGCCACATTACCCCAATCCGGCACGCCAATCTTCAGCATGCCTGGCATCTTCTTCAACAAAGCCTCTTCATACCGCGCCTCGCCCGTCGTGCGCCACAACTCCGCGCTCGCCCAATTCAGTTCATCGCCGTCATGTGCATCGCCATACGTCCCCGTTGAAACTCCCTTTGGATTCTTGACAAACAGCGCATCCGGATGCGCCATCGCCCACGTCCACGCGCGCTCCGCCGCCTGCAAACACCGCTCCGCGAACTTCGCGTCATGCGCTCGATACACTCGTGCCGCAATCGCCATCACCGCCGCAAAATCCGCCGTCGCCGTTGCCACCTTGTACGGCGGCTCACCCGACCCGATCACATAAATCTCCAGCGGATCATCCTGCGGCATCACAAATCCGCAAAACTCGCGGCTCGTCAGCTTCTGCCACACGCCTCCATCCGTGTCCTGCATCGACAGCATCCAGTTCAGATTCCAGCGCACCTCCGCAAGGAAATCCGGCACCGCTCCACCCGACTCCGGAATCTGTAACCGTAACGAGTGCAAAACGCCCCCGTACAACTCCCACGCCCACAGCAGCGTTCCCGTGCTGATCCCCGAGTTCACCACGTACCGCCCGTAATCGCCCGCATCATGCCATCCTCCATGATTCACAAACTTGCCAGCCCTGCCCGAGCTCGCATCAAACGCATCGTGCAAATGGCAAGGCGGATGCGCATATCCCCCGCCCAAATCCACATGGCAGCCGCACCGCTGGCCGTAATATCCGCGCACCGCCGACCACAGCGCATGCCGGTATCCATCTTCTTCAACCGCAAACTCCACCGGATGCCCATGCTCCACCTCCAGCCGATATTTACCCGGCTCCCGCACTGCGGAAAAATCCGCAACCTGCACTCGATCGCCGGAAATAGCATCCGCCCGAGCCATCGTCGGCGCACCCTCCATCACCTTGCCGCCACTCATCCGATGCACCGCAAACACTCTCGCCGCTTCCCGCGAACCCTGCGGCCACTGCACCGTCGCCGCTTTATCCGAGCCCGGCAAAAAACCTACCTGGCTCATCCTGGCCTGCGCACGCCACTCTTCCGCCGATACAGGAAAAGCGCATCCCGTCATCGCCGATGCCGCGACCCCTGCCAGCGCCGCCGCACCCGACATCTTCAAAAATTCCCTGCGCCTCACACCACTCCGCATACCGATCCCTCCATCGACGATTCGATTGTCTTCAGCTACTCTTACTCTGCAACTGAAACCATACTTCCCCATCGCACTCGGAGTAAAACGTTCCAACATGAATACCCACGACGATCTCGCCGCCATCGCCCGCCAGGAATCGGAACTTGTCTTCGAAGCCTTCGACGAAGCCACCGCCTGGAACCTCGGCTCGCGCCTCCGCTCTCTCGCCGTCAAGCGCGGTTGCAGTCTCGCCATCGATGTCCGCCGCTTCGGCCAGCAGCTCTTCTACTGCGCGCTTCCCGGCGCAGTCCCCGATCAGGCCGAGTGGATCCGCCGCAAAGTCAACGTCGTAGCGCGCTTCCACCGCAGCTCTTACGCCATCGGTCGCGAGCTCGCCCGCTCTCACTCCTCTCTCGAAGAAAAACAAGGGCTCCCCACCATCGACTACGCCACCCACGGCGGCTGCTTCCCCATTCGCGTCAAGGGCGCAGGCATCATCGGCTGCGTCACCGTCTCCGGCCTGCCCCAGCGCGACGATCACGAACTCGCCGTCGAGGCCATCTGCCTCGAACTCGACAAAAATTATGAGCAATTCCGCCTGCCCGCGCCAATCGAGCAAAAAGCAACCGATTAAGTTACTCTTATCGCGCCCCAGCCGGCCGGGACTACTGCACCTTGCCCCGTGGCCGCAGCTTTTGCAGCTCCATCGCGCACGCTACCGCGTTCAGGCTCGCCACGCGCAGGTTGTCCAGCGCCGCCCAAATCCAGAACTGCGTCGCTTTTTCCGCCGCACCGCTCGCCGTTCGCACCCGCACCAGCACGTCGCCCTGCCCCGCGGAACTCAAATTCGTCGGCGCATCCGCGTCGCCCATGATCACGTCAACATGCTCGCCCTGCAGTGCCGCTTCCACATGCTCCAGTGCCACCGGCTGCGCAAATTCCGCAGACATCGAAAGTCCATATCCGTGGAACACCGGCGTATGCACCAGTTGCAACGGCACAGCCCGTGCCTGCCCGCGCAGCGCCGCATAATGTCGCCGTATCCGCGCCTCACGCTCCGGCAGGAGAAACTTCCCCGCTTCGCCAAACACCGGCGTCGCGGTAAACGCCACCTGAGTGTCATAAATCGACTTCGGCAGCGTCTGAAAGTTCAGCAAATTCACCGTCTGCTGGTGCAGCTCGTCCATCGCCTCGCGCCCGTACTCTGACGCTGGCTCCAACACCGTAACGGACGCAAACCGCAGCGCGCCCAGTTGCTCCAGCCGTTGCGTCAGCAGGCCAACCGCCACCGCCACCGGATGCGCCGGAACCACCGCCGATGTCGCCAGCCCGGGCGTCTCGCCCTCGGCTTCACCGGAATCCTGCACCCACGGCGCACGCAGCAGCACACCCGGCTCGCTCTCAATGCCCGCCGTCATGTCCACAATGCTCGCGCCCGCCTTCTGCGCGGCCTTCCAGTATTTGCGCGTCGACGCCTCCGAGTCGGCAAAGAATACAAAATCCGCGCGCTCAAACTCCGCCGGATCGATCCTTTGCACAAACGTCATCTCGTCGCCGACCGTCTCCAGTTGCCCAATCTGCTCCTCTTCGTCCATCAGGACAAAGTCCGCAGCGGCAAACGGAGATTCCGTCAGCGCTTCACTCAATTCCTTGCCTCGCAACGACGAGGCCCCAACAATCGCGATTTTGTATGGATTGGCCATCAGTGAGTAGTCGTACCAGAAACATCAGGGGTATGGGCAGCCTTGCGATGCCGCTGCCAGGAGTACGCAAGCCGCGCAAGAACGCCGGAGAACATGTAAACCAGCGCCATCACGGCCAGCACGTAATCGGAAAATGCCACCAGCGCGTACAGCACCAGCCCGAACAGCACAATCCACTGGAATGGCTGCCGGTTCGTAAAGTTTAATTCTTTTCCGCTCCAGAATCTCCAGGTGCTCACCATCAGAAAACCCAGAAACCCCACCAGCAGCATCCACACAATCGCTACCGGCGCCATCGACACCGGTATCCCCCCGAAAAAATGCACCACCGCCGCAATCACGCCCGCTGCCGCCGGTATCGGCATGCCCACAAAATACTTTCGTCCAGGCCGCCCCGGATTCTTCGGAACCGGATCATGGCTGATGTTGAACCGCGCCAGCCGGCTCGCCCCGCAAAGCAGAAACAGAAAACACAAAAACGCGCCAAACTGCAGAATCTTCTGGTGCAGCGCGGAATCCATCGTCGGCGGCAGCGCCCGAAAGCCCCACGTAAACGCCAGCACGCTCGGCGCCACTCCAAACGTAATCACATCTGCCAGCGAATCCAGCTCACGCCCAAAATCGCTCGTCGTGTTCGTCATCCGCGCAATGCGCCCATCCAGCGCGTCAAAGGGAATCGCGAACGCAATCGCCAGCGCCGCATAATCAAAATGCTCCGGGTGCAGTGTAGAGCCCTGCAGGCTCTGCATGATCGCGAAGTACCCTGCGCCAATGTTCAACGCCGTGAACATCGAAGGCAGAATGTACATTCCGCGCCGGCGCTTGCGGTCCCGCTCATCCGCCGCCCCGCCGCGCTCGCCGGTCCTCAGACTGGACAAACGCGCCAAACCGTTCAACCTTCATTCTCCGTTTGCCGGTTCGCGGCCTCAGGCCGCCGCGCCAGTACCGTCGAGCCGCCCTTCACCGTCTGCCCGTTCCGCACCAGCACATCATAATTGCCCGGCAGCAGCAGATCGGTTCGCGAACCGAATTTGATCAACCCCACGCGCTCGCCCCGCTCCACGCGGTCGCCTGCGCGCTTTTTGAATACGATGCGCCGGGCCAGCAATCCGGCAATCTGCTTGAACGAGATTTCTACACCCTCATCCGCGCCAATCACCACCGTATTCTGCTCGTTCTTCTCCGCCGAATCCGGATTCATCGCATTCAGGTACAGTCCATGCTGGTACTTCACGCTGCGAATCGTCCCCGCCACCGGCGCGCGGTTCACATGCACATTAAACACGCTTAAAAAGATGCTCAACCGCAGCCGCTCACCCTCCGGCGTCTGCACCTTCGCAATCTCGGTCAGCTTTCCATCCGCGGGAGAAACCACCAGTCCCGCGCCCTGCGGAATCTCCCGGTACGGATCACGAAAAAACCACAGAAAAAACGCCGCCAGCAGCAGCGGAATCGCTGCCCAGACCCATCCGCCGGTCAGCAGATACACCACTGCCGCCACCGCGATCAATGCAAACCCGTAATAATAGCCGTCTCGAACCATATCGTTGACAGCCTTGATTATAAGTCCATTGGATTTGCGTCCCTGCCTCCGCCGATCTCAAATCGCACGGAGACAGGGAACTCCGGTAACGCGGTTCGCGCTTCAAATCTTGCCCTGCAACCCAAAAGGGTTTCAGGCAAAATGCAAATTCGCCGCGGACGAACTCATCGCGGCGATCTCATCTTTTAATCGGAGTTTGATTTTCTTTAGCCGGACTTCTTCCAGTTGTTCTTCGGCTGAGAGGTAAGGCTTACGCATCAGGGTTTGAAGCTGTTCTTCATAGTGGTGATGTTGCTCTTCCAGACGGCGAATCGCTTCTCCGTCCGGCATTACATCTACGTCCGTAGCCATAGATGACACCTCCTGTGCTTGATCTAACCTTTTAGATGCTCCACCCTGCCACTGGCAAGTGGCATCTTCAACCAATTTCGCAATCCACTTTTCCACCGCCGCCCGGCAAGCCTGCCGGCGGCCGCTCCATCATCACCGCATCCTCTACCGGTCCCTGGTAATATGCCTTTCGCCGACCCGTTTCCACCCACCCCGCCCGACGGTAAAGCATTTGCGCCGTTGTATTTCCGGCGCGAACCTCCAGCGTAAGCAGACGTCCGCCATGCTCCCGGCACCACGCCTCCACGCCATCCATCAGCGCCCGTCCCACACCCTGGCGCCGCAACCCCCTGTCCACGGCAATCCACTCCAGCTCACACAGGTTTTCCACACCATCCAGAAGCAGCCGCCCCAGCGCTACGCCTGCTCGCCTTCCATCCACCTCTGCCACCAGCGCAAACCGGCGCAGGGCATTCGGAGCCTCCACCGGCAGGTATCCCCTGTAGATCATCTCTGTCCAGCGCGGAGCCCACTCCGTCTGGCGTTCCAGCGCCAGCACCCACTCCAGATCGCCACAATCCATCTCCCGCAGCACCATCAGCGCCCTGCCTCAGCCGCGTGCCGCTCAGCCGCCACTTCCGCTTCCGACCGCCGCAGGTAATGCGCGTCCAGACCCGCTAGGTCGTCAAACTCCCGCCGCAATATCCGCCCCTGCGCATACCGCAGCGCATCCTCCGCCATCGGAGCATCCACCACCCGCGCCCCCATCAGCGCCTGCGCCGGCTTCGCCTCGCAGCAGGCAATCTCCCCCATTTCCATCAGCCCGCGAATCTCGTCCGGACTCATCAGCGTCTCGCCAGCCTCGTCACGGGCCACGCCCAAATACATTTCGCCCCGCCCGGCATCCAGCACCGCCGCCCGGCTTCCGGCCTTCTGCGCCAGCACCTGCAACCGCGAAACTCCAATCACCGCTAGGCCCGCCGCCTGCGCCAAACCCTT
>JAKATU010000075.1:35145-97194 GCA_021818585.1 Acidobacteriota bacterium
GTGCTCAATCCCACGCGCTCTCCCGTAAAACTCCCCGGACCAACCACCACCACAATCGCATCCAGATCTCGCACCGCCAGCCCGCCGGCCTCCAGCATCTCCCGTACTGCCGGTAAAAGCTCCTCCGAACAGGTCCTCCCGACCAGCCGCCGTTCCCCAGTGACATTGACGCCCGCCGCCGTCACTTCGGCCAGCGCAATGCTGCCCTCCGCTCCGCAGGTATCCATCCCCAGCACTCGCATCAATGTCCGTTCTCCCCAACCGGCTGCACAATCTCCACCAGCACTCCGTTCGCGCTCGCCGGATGCACAAAGAAATACAAATGTCCGCCCGCGCCCATCTTCACCTCATCAGAAATCAACCGCGACCCGCGCGCCTTCAGCCTCTCCATCGCCGCATGGATGTCCTTCACCTGCAGCGCCACATGGTGCAATCCCTCGCCGCGCCTCGCCAGAAACTTTCCCACCGGCGAATCCGCTTCCGTAGGCTCAAGCAACTCCACCCGGCTCTCGCCCACAGGAAGCATCGCCGTCTTCACCCGCTCATGCTCCACCGTCTCTTCCTGCGTCACGCCCAGGCCCAGCGCCTCGTAAAATCCGCGCGCCTCCGCAATGCTCTTCACTGCAATCCCCAGGTGGTCAATCTTCGCGCCCGTCAGCCCGTCGCTCATCTAGCTTCCCTCTTCCATCACGGCAAATCGCTCCGCAATCAGCCGCGGAACCAGCCGGTAAGGATCTTCCCTCCGCTCCACCACCAGCGCCGCATATTCCTCAATCTCATTCTGCGAAAACCCATGCTGCCTCACCTCACGCAGCAGCGCCGTCCGCATCATCTCCACAATGCGCTCGCGCCAGTACCGCCGCCGCCGCGCCGCCAGCCGGTCACCCTCGCTGAGCCACTCCTGCATCTCGTCAATCGTCGCCATCAATTCCTTAATGCCTTGCCCGGTCGTCGCCACCGTCTTCACCATCGGCGGAACCCACTCCTCATCGCCCGAATGGCGGCTAGCCAGCGACTGCATCGCGCGCACTTCCTTCTCCACCCGATCCGCGCCCTCGCGATCCGCCTTGTTGATCACAAAAATATCTGCAATCTCCATAATCCCGGCCTTGATGCTCTGCACGTCATCGCCCATGCCCGGCACCAGCACCACCACCGTAACATCCGCCAGCCGGACAATGTCCACCTCATCCTGCCCCACGCCCACGGTCTCAATCAGAACCTTCTGTTTGCCGCTCGCCTCCAGCACCGTCACCGCGTCGGCCGTCGTCTGCGCCAGCCCACCCAGCGCGCCCCGCGTTGCCATGCTCCGCACATACACGCCCGGATCACTCAACCGCTCCGCCATCCGTATCCGGTCACCCAGAATCGCCCCGCCTGTAAACGGGCTCGTGGGATCTACCGCCAGCACGCCCACCGTCTCCTCGCGCTCGCGACAACTCCGCGCCAGTCTGTCCACCAGCGTGCTCTTGCCCGCGCCCGGCGACCCTGTCACGCCAATCCGCAGCGAATCCCCCGTATGAGGAAAGCACGCCGACAACACCTCCGCCGCGCCCGCGGCATCGTCCTCCACCACGGAAATCGCACGCGCCACCGCACGCGCATCTCCTGCGCGAACCCGCTCCAGCAGCGCCGCAACAGCCTCGGCTGAAATCCCCGTCCCCAATCCTCTCACCCCTGAATGTTCCGTTTCACAAATCAGCTAAAAAGAGATGTTGTCATCCCGAGCGGCCTTTGGCTCCGACAGAAGCCAAACGCAGTTGAACCTGGCCTGAGCGAAGCCGAGGGAATCTGCACTAGCTTTTGTCCATTCCGGCAATATCTCTTAAATCCAGATATTAGCCCGATTCACCGGCCAGTTCACGCTGCGCATGGTCTCTAAGACGCTATCCCCGCGACGGGTGCACCTTCAGAATCTCCCGCCCAATCACCATCCGCTGAATCTCGCTCGTACCCTCGCCAATCGTGCACAGCTTCACATCCCGGTAATACTTCTCCGCCGGATAATCCTTGATAAACCCATAGCCCCCGTGCAACTGCACCGCCTCGTTGCAGATCTTCACCGCAACCTCGCTCGCGTAAAGCTTCGCCATCGCAGACTCCTTCGTCACGCGATGCCCCGCATCCTTCAGCACCGCCGCCCGCTGCGTCAGCAGCCGGGCCGCATCCAGTTCCGTCGCCATGTCCGCCAGCTTCCACTGGATTCCCTGAAACTCCGCAATCGCCTTCCCAAACTGCCGCCGCTCCTTCACATACTTCAGCGACGCATCCAGCGCTCCGCGAGCAATCCCCAGCGACAACGCCGCAATCGAAATCCGCCCGCCATCCAGAATCCGCATCGAGTCCACAAATCCCTCGCCCAGCTTCCCCAGCAGATTCCCCTCCGGAATCTCGCAATCCTCAAAAATCAGCTCCGCCGTGTCGCTCGCCCGCAGCCCCAGCTTGTTCTCTTTCTTGCCTGCGCGAAATCCCTTCGTGCCTTTCTCCACCACAAACGCCGAAAGCCCATGCGTCCCCTTATCCCGGTCCGTCACCGCAATCACCACCGCCACATCCGCGTACGACCCATTCGTAATAAAAATCTTCGAACCGTTCAGCACCCACTTGTCGCCCTTTTTCACTGCGGCAGTCCGCGCGCCCGCAGCATCCGAGCCCGATCCCGGCTCCGTCAAACCCCACGCGCCAATCCACTCCCCCGCCGCCAGCTTGGGAATATACTTCCGCCGCTGCTCCTCATTCCCCGCCAGAAAAATATGGTTCGAGCAAAGTGAGTTATGCGAAGCCACAATAATCCCCACCGAGCCATCCACCGCCGACAGTTCCTCCACCGCCAGCACATAGTCCACGTAACCCATCCCCGCGCCGCCATACTCCGGCGGAAAGATAATTCCCATCAGACCCATCCGCCCCATCTCTTTCACCACCGTCAAGGGGTACGTGCTCTTCTCATCCCACTCCGAAACATGCGGAGCAATCTCACGCGTGGCAAACTCGCGGATCTCCCTCCGCAACTGCTCCTGCTCGTCGGTCAAATGAAAGGGATAGGTGGAAACAGCGGTATCGTGTATCGGGGTCGTAGCGCTCATGCAGCCCTCCGGTCAATCTCGCTTCGCCTCGCAGCGAAAACCTGACAGCTTAGCACCCCGTCATCGCAGTTGTCCTGCAATGCACGCCCATCCCATCAAATTTCAAGATTTTTCTTAGCCGCGACGCACTTCTACCCGCAGCCAGGCTTACCGCCTGTTAGTCGAAAATATTCCGGCTAAATTCTCACCAGCACGCATGTAATATTGTCCCGCCCACCCGCGACGTTCGCACGCTCCACCAGCGCCTGGCACACAGCTTCCAGACTCTCTCCGCCTGCCGCCCGCACTAGCACTCCTGCTATCTCTCCATCGCTCAGTTCCCGTGTCAACCCATCGGAGCACAACAGCAACACATCCCCGTTCTGCACCCGCACCCGCTGGTACTCCGTCATCACCGTCAACTGCGTGCCCAGCGCCCGCGTAATCACATTTCTGTAAGGAGAATTCTCCGCTTCCTCCAGGCTCAACCGGCCCAGCCGAACCTGCTCGCCCACCAGCGAGTGGTCCTGCGTCAGCAGTTCTATCTGCCCTTCGCGCAACAAATAGCACCGGCTGTCACCTACATGAGCCAAATGCGCAATATCCGGAGAAACATGCGCGGTCACAATGGTCGTGCCCATCCCCATCACTTCCAATTCGCGCTGCGCACGCTCATAAATCCTGCGGTTGGCATCCGCAATCGCGTCAATCAACGCAGCCTCCAGCTCATCCTCGCTCGGCCTGCTCGTTTCGGTCTTCGCGCACAACGCCTTGGACACACACTCGGCCGCCATGCGGCTCGCAACTTCACCGCCCGCCGCACCACCCATGCCGTCGCAGACCACAAAAATGCCCTGCTCCTGGCAGCACAAAAAGGCGTCTTCGTTATTCATGCGGAGCGCGCCTGTATCTGTGCATCCGGCCGCTTCCAGTTTTAACTCCATCTCATCGCACCGCTCCAGCGACTCAGCTCAACCCACTGGCAAAAGTAAAAATCTCAGTCTGCAACACAATACACAAAAACAACCGGGTTAGACCCGATAACTTCACTCACTCGCATTCTTATGGTCACCTTTTCTAACTCTTTTTCGCAAATAGTTCTCGCAAAACAATAAGGCGAAGGGCTTTCCGCCCCTCGCCGCTCGAATTGTTCGCGTTATCAATAATCATCAGTGCCGCTGCTTCGCTAATTCCATCAGCGTCTGACCTTCCAGAATCAGGTCATTCGCCTCCTGGAACGCCGCCGGGTCATCTCCGGCATGTTCCCATTGTCTCTGGCCGCGCACTTCCAGCTCCTCAGCAAACTTCGCGTCCACCTGGCCCGGCATCTCCACCCGGTTCGCCAGGATCGTCACACGCTGCGGAAGTACCTCGGCAATCCCATGGGAAATCACAAAGCTCTTGTCGCCGCCTGCGCTGCCCTTCAGCCGCAGAATACCGGCCCCGATGCGCGCCAGCAGCGGCGCGGCGCTCGGCAACACCTCCATACAGCCGGCCTTTGAAGGAACCTCCACAGAGGAAACTTCCTCGTCCACCAGTATCCTGTCCGGTGTCACCAGTCGTACTTGCAGCTTTCCCTGGTTGGCCATGGTTATCTCGCCGCCGCCTGCATCTTCTCGGCTTCTTCCAGCACTTCCTCAATCGTCCCCTTCATGTAAAACGCCTGCTCAGGAACATGGTCGTGCTTGCCTTCAATCACTTCCTTAAAGCTCCGCACCGTATCCGCAATCTTGCAGTAGCGGCCCGGAATACCCGTAAACTGCTCCGCCACATGGAACGGCTGCGACAGGAACTTTTGCACCTTGCGCGCACGCGAAACCGTCAGGCGATCCTCTTCCGACAATTCATCAATGCCCAGAATCGCGATGATGTCCTGCAGGTCCTTGTACCGCTGCAGAATCCGTTTCACACCCTGCGCCACATCGTAGTGCTCCTGTCCGACAATGCGCGGCGAAAGAATCCGCGAACTCGAAGCCAGCGGGTCCACCGCCGGATAAATACCTAGCTCGCTCAGCGGACGCGAAAGCACCGTCGTCGCATCCAGGTGAGCAAACGTCGTCGCAGGCGCCGGATCGGTCAAGTCGTCAGCCGGCACGTAAACTGCCTGCACGGAAGTCACCGAACCCTTCTTCGTCGACGTAATGCGCTCCTGCAGCTCGCCCATCTCCGTCGCCAGATTCGGCTGGTAGCCTACTGCGGAAGGCATGCGGCCCAGCAGCGTCGAAACCTCGGAGCCTGCCTGCGTAAACCGGAAAATATTGTCGATAAACAGCAGCGTATCCGCGCCCTCCTGGTCGCGGAAGTACTCGGCCACCGTCAGACCCGTCAGCGCCACGCGCAAGCGCGCACCCGGCGGCTCGGTCATCTGTCCGTAAATCAGCGCGGCCTTCGACTTCTTGTAGTCGTGAATATCGATCACGCCCGCTTCCTGGAACTCCAGCCAAAGGTCGTTCCCCTCGCGCGTACGTTCGCCAACCCCGGCAAAAACTGAGAAGCCGCCATGCTTCGACGCAACGTTGTTGATCAGCTCCTGGATCACCACCGTCTTGCCCACGCCCGCGCCGCCAAACAGGCCGATCTTGCCGCCCTTCAAAAACGGCTGGATCAGGTCGATGACCTTCACGCCCGTCTCAAACATCTCTTCGGTGATCGCCTGCTCGTCAAACGCCGGCGCCTGCCGGTGAATCGGCATGTGCGTCTTCGCGTTCACCGGACCAAGGTCGTCCACCGGCTCGCCAATCACGTTCAGCACGCGGCCCAGCGTCTCGCGCCCCACCGGAACCGAAATCGGTCCGCACAGGTCGATCGCCTTCATCCCGCGCACCATGCCGTCCGTGGCTTCCATCGCCACGCAGCGCACGCGTCCTTCGCCAAGGTGCTGCTGCACTTCCAGCACCACGCTCAGCGGCTTCGGAACAACAAATCCATCACTCACCACGCGCAGCGCTTGGTAAATCGCTGGTATCGACGCCTCGGGAAACTGCACGTCAACCGCCGGCCCGGAAACTTGAATCACTCTGCCAATGTTCTCTGCCATATCAATCTCTTTCTTACCCAATCGCGGCCGCGCCGCTCACAATCTCGATAATTTCCTTCGTAATCGCCGCCTGACGCACCCGGTTCATCGTCAGCGTCAGCGAGTCAATCATTTCTGAAGCATTATTCGTCGCCGCATCCATCGCCGTCATGCGCGCCGCATGCTCCGCCGCTACCGAATCGCACATCGCGTGATACATCTGCGAAGCCACATACTGCGGCATCAGAAAGCGCAGCACATCCCCCGCGGACTCTTCATAAGTAAAATCCACCGACTGCGTGCCGAACCGCTCCCGCTCTTCTTCAAACTGTTTCTGCGCGGCCTCGGCTTCCATCGGATACAGGCTCAGACCCGCCGAGATCGCCGCCTGCGCCGCTTGCTCACGCGCCTCTTTCGCCATCTCCTCGGCTGCGGTAATGGCGTGCTTCCCGATCTCCGTGATCGGAAGAATCCGCTCCACCACAATCCGCTGCTGAATCACGGACTTGAACTCGTTGTAGACCATGTAAACCGCGTCCACTTCTTCCATCATGTAGCGGTTGGCTAGGTCATCGGCTAGGTTCCGCACCTCTGCGAAATCCAGCTTCTCCAGCATGCCCGGATGATCCCCGGTCACTTCAATGCCGGCAGCGCGCTGCTCGCGGATGCCGGCGCGTAACCCCGCCATCTTCCTTTGACAACGCCACGCGATAGCTTCTCCGGTAGATGTCGCGAGCCTTTCGCCCGATCGGCTCGATATCGATCTGCTTGTGGTCGTTGTCCCGGATAAACTGGCCCGCCGCGCGAATCACATTCGTATTGAACGCGCCCGCAAACCCCTTATCCCCCGTGATCACAATCAGCGTCAGCTTTTTCTCTGGCCGCTCGGCCAGCAGCGGATGCCGCAGCTTCCGCGTCTCCGGATCATACGTCTCCACGCGACGCTTCAGCGAATCCAGCACGCTCGCCAGCATCGCCGCGTAGGGACGCGTCGCAACCATCTGCTCCTGCGCTCGGCGCAGCTTCGCTGCCGACACCATCTTCATCGCCTTCGTGATCTGGCGCGTATTCTTCACGCTGCGAATCCGGCGTCGTAAATCAAGTATGTTTGCCATGCGTGCCTATTTCGCTGTCTCCGCGGTCTCTGCTGCCGCGGCCTGCTTCTGCACAGCCGCGTCCTCGTGCTCCTCAAGAAACATCTTCTTGTACTCGGTCAGAGCTTCCCGTATCCGACTGCGAAGATCGTCGTCCAGTGCCTTCTTGCTCGCAATGTCGCTCAACAGGCTCTGCCGCGCCGCGCTCAAATATTTGTACAGCCCGACCTCAAAGTCCTTGATCGCCGAAACCTTCAGTTCATCCAGAAAGCCCTGCGTGCCCGCAAACAGAATCACCACCTGCTGCTCGGCGGAAAGCGGCTGGAACTGCGGCTGCTTCAGCAGCTCCGTTAAACGCTGCCCACGGTTCAGCTGGTTCTGCGTCGCCTTGTCCAGGTCGCTGCCAAACTGCGCAAACGCCGCCAGGTCGCGATACTGCGCCAGGTCCAGCTTCAGCGTCGAACCTACCTGCTTGATCGCCTTGATCGCCGCGGAAAAGCCCACGCGCGAAACCGAAAGACCCACGTTCACCGCCGGGCGCACGCCCGAATTGAAAAGATCCGTCTCCAGGAAGATCTGCCCGTCCGTAATTGAAATCACATTCGTCGGAATGTAAGCCGAAACGTCGCCCGCCTGCGTCTCGATAATCGGCAGCGCCGTCAGCGAGCCGCCGCCCTTTTCCTTGCTCAGCTTCGAAGACCGCTCCAGCAGACGCGAGTGAAGATAAAACACGTCGCCCGGATAAGCTTCGCGCCCCGGAGGACGCCGCAGCAGCAGCGACAGCTCGCGATACGCAACCGCGTGCTTCGAAAGATCGTCGTAAATAATCAGCGCATGCTTGCCGTTGTCGCGGAAGTACTCCGCCATCGCCGTCGCCGCATAAGGCGCCAGGTAAAGCATCGGAGCCGGTTCGGATGCAGACGCCGAAACAATGATCGTGTAGTCCATCGCGCCATGCTCTTCCAGCATGTGCACCACGCCCGCCACCGACGAACGCTTCTGCCCGATCGCGCAGTACACGCAGATCAGGTCCTTGCCCTTGTTGTTCAGGATCGTATCCAGCGCAATCGCCGTCTTGCCCGTCTGGCGGTCGCCGATGATCAGCTCGCGCTGTCCGCGGCCAATCGGAATCATCGCGTCAATCGCCTTCAGACCCGTCATCATCGGCTCGCGCACCGGCTGCCGGTCAATCACGCCCGGCGCAAGCCGCTCCACCGGGAACGAATCGCTCGCCTTGATCGGACCCTTGTCGTCAATCGGCTCGCCCAGCGAGTTCACCACGCGGCCAATCATCCCATCGCCCACAGGCACGCTCAGAATCTTGCCAGTGCGCTTCACTACATCGCCTTCGCGCAGCTCTGACCAGTCGCCAAGCAGCACCGCGCCCACCTGGTCTTCTTCCAGGTTCATCGCCATGCCGGCTACGCCGTGCGGAAACTCAAGCATTTCGCCGGCCATGCACTTTTCCAGTCCATGCAGACGGGCAATGCCGTCACCCAGCGAAATAATCGTGCCCACTTCGTCCACGCGCATCTTCGCGTCGTAGTTTGCAATCTGCTCCTTCAGGAGCGCCGTAATCTCATCTGCCTTAATCTGCGCCATGCTTACCTGTCCCTGGTCGGGTAAATTCCTGTTGCTTCTACTTCCCTTACTGCGAATCCCGCCGCCCTACTTCGCGGCCAGTTGTTCTTCCAGCACTGCCAGCCGCCCACGAACGGACCCGTCGTAGACCGTGCTGCCAACCCGCACAATCACGCCGCCAATCAGCGAGGCATCCTCATGAAAGGTCGCTTCCACCTTCCCGTGCACCATCTCGCCAATCTTGTCGAGCAGTACTGCGCGCTCCTGCCGCTCCAGCGAACGCGCCGACGTCACCTCAACCTGCGCAATGCCAAGCCTGCCGTTCATCTCCTTCCGGAACTCGTCCAGAATCTCCTCATAGACGTCCATCCGGTTGTGCTGCAGCAGCACCGCAAGAAAGTTCCTCACCTGCTGTGCCAGCTTCATCTTCTCGTTCAGCCGGTCCAGAATCGTAAGCTTCTCCGGCAGCGGAAACGACGGGTCCAGAAACACCTCCCGCAAATCCGCCGCCGCATGCCACGCCGTCGAAAAATCATTTAGCTGGCTCTTCACTTGCTCATAAGGCAAATGCGCCTCGGCAATCACATCGGCAAAAGCGCGCGCATAGCGCAGGGCAAACGCACTCATCAGCTCCGCCCTCCCTTGCCGTCGCCATCCAGTGACCTGCCAAACTCCGCAATCAGCGCCTTGTCGCGACTCGCGTCCACCTTCAGGCTGGACCGCACATGCCCCACAGCCAGCTCCGCCGCATAGCGGTGAAGCCTCCGCTGTGCCGTCGCGCTCGCAGCCTCAATCTCCTGCTCGGCAGAGTGAACAATGCGCTTGCGCTCGGCTTCCAGCGCCGCATGCATGCGCCGTTCTTCTTCCACGGCCTCATGCTCCGCCCGCTTCCGAAAGGCATCAATTTCATCGTCCAGATGCGAGAGCCGCTCTTCAATCGCAGCCAGCCTGCGCTTGGCGTCTTCCCCCACCTGCTTGGCTTCCACCAGGTCCTTCGCAAGCCGCTCCCTGCGCCGCCGAAAGATCCCCGGCAAGGCCTTGAACAGGAAGTAGAAAATCACAAACAGCAGAATTCCCGAGTTCAGCCACTCAAAAATCTTGGCCGTCGTATGCACAGACAGCCCCAACTTCCTGGCAACCCACTGCACCGAAGGCGAGTACAAATACGCATTGTGCTCGGCCTCCGTCTCAGGAGAGTCCATCTGCTCCGGCGGCCCGCTCGGCTGCTTCACTTCAGACTGGCGAGTCGTCTGCCCCGCAACCGACTGCACCGCGACCACATGTGCCGTCTGCGCAAACAACGGCAGCGTCATCGCACACACAGCCAAACACAGCGTCAGCGCCAAACTTCCCATTCTCAAAACCCGCTTCACTGTGCGCTCTCCATCACCACCGGCAGCACCGCTTCCTGCACCTGCGCCGCTATCTGCCCAATTTCTGCCTGCAACTGCAACTTCGCTGCTTCCGCCTGCCGCGCTATCTCGCGCTTGGCGGCATCCGCGCGGTCATGCGCCAGCAGGCGCGCGCTCGCCAGCGCCGCGTCCCGTTCCGCATTCCACTTCTGCACCTGCAGTTCGCGCGCATGCGTAATCTCCGCGCGCGCAGCCCGCAATTTTGCCTCGTACTCCTGAGATTTCACGTCCGCCGCAGCCACCGCCGCATGCGCCCGCTCCAGCGCTCCCTGCGTCAGGTCATACCGTGCAGAGCGTGTCCGCCGCAGCGGCCGATACAAAATAAAGTGGTAAGCCGCCACAAGAAGCACAAACAAAATCATCGTCGGCACGGAGCCGAGCACAAGTTGGCCGAGATCACTGAAAATTTCTTGCATGTATTCTTCGACGTATAGTATTGGGAACTAAGCAGATATGGACGCCCGGACCACTGTTTCTATCAAAGCGCGCAATGGTGTGTCAAACGCGCCCAAAGCCCCGACGCGAACGAAAATAATTTCGCTCGCTTGACGCTGATTCCAAGCGGCGTACACTTGAATTATCGCCTATGACCCGCTTCAGGGTCCAGCGGCTCGGAGATGTGAGTTTCTCACCACGCTCACTTCTCCGGGCCGTTATTGTTGCTTCACAAATCTCCTGAAGCGCCCTACCAGCGAAGCCGGCGCAGAAACCTCCATCCACACCAGATTTCCCTCGTATTTCCGCCCCCGAATCACCGCCCCAGCCTCCAGCGACGCAATCACTTCCCCCTCAGCCTGCGGAATCCGCAGCCGCGCCTCCACCATCGGATCAACCTGCAGCGCCTCGTCCATTCGCTCCAGCAGCTCCTCCAGCCCATCCCCCGTCTTCGCGGAAATCGCCAGCGGACGCCCCACGCCCGCACGCAACCCGGCTTGCTCATCGGCCGTCAGCAAATCCACCTTGTTCACTACTTCAATCTGCGGCTTCTCCCGCACGCCCAGCTCGTCCAGCACCCGCTTCACTTCATCCCGGTGCTCCTCCCGCATCGGGCTCGAACAATCCTGCACATGCAGCAGCACCTCGGCCTTCTGCACTTCCTCGAGCGTCGCCCGAAACGAGCTGATCAACGTCGGCGGCAAATCCCGGATAAACCCCACCGTGTCCGACAACAGCACCTTCCGCCGGCTCGGCAGCGTAATTGCCCTCAGCTTCGGGTCCAGCGTCGCAAACATCCGCGCAGACTCCAAAACCCCGGCCCCCGTCAGCGCATTGAACAACGTGCTCTTCCCCGCGTTCGTATACCCCACCAGCGCCACCGTCGGCACCGGAACAGCCTCCCGCCGCTGCCGCTGCTGCCCGCGAATCCGCCTTACGCTCTCCAGCTCGCCCTTCAGTTGCGCAATCCGCCTCTGAATCCGCCGCCTGTCCGTCTCCAGTTGCGTCTCGCCCGGCCCGCGCGTCCCAATGCCGCCGCCCAGCCGGGACATCTCACGCCCGCGCCCCGTCAGCCGAGGCAGCATGTACTCCAGTTGCGCCAGCTCCACCTGCAGCATGCCCTCGCGCGTCCGCGCATGCCGCGCAAATATGTCCAGAATCAGTTGCGTCCGGTCGATCACTCGCCCCGGAAGCTCTCTTTCAAGATTCCTCAACTGGGTCGGAGTCAGATTTTGCCCAAACACCACAACGTCGGCCCTGCTCGAATGAGCCGCCGCTGCCACTTCCTCCACCTTGCCGCTGCCAATCAGCGTCGCCGCATCCGCCCTGGGACGCCTTTGCGTCAGCTCCCCGGCAATCTCCGCGCCAGCACTCACCACCAGCTCGCGAAACTCTTCCACGCCGCTCAGGAACTCTTCATCGCTCCCTCTGGCCACCACCACAGCGTCAGCTTCAGGCTGCGCCATGGTCGCGGCACTGCGTGCCTGCCTCGCCGCCGCCGGAACGGACGCCTTGCGTTGCCCAAAGTCTACAGACACGAGCAGGGCGCGTTCCCGGGTCACCGACGGATCGACGGTAGCTCTCACCCCCGCCACCATCCGGCGCCCGGTTCCGCTTCACTATGCTTGGTCGCGTGCTGGCCGACCGGCTCCAGCTCAGGCTCCTCCGTTTGTCGGCGCCGGGCTGCCCGCGGCCGCCGATGCGCCAGGCGCATGGCTGCTTGAGACTCCATGAGTTTGCGCCGGCTTATGGTCGGCGTGCAGTACGGAACGGCTGCTCACCACTGTGGAAATAGCGTGCTTGAATATCAGCTGCTCCTGACTGTTGTTCTCTAAAAGAACCGAGTACTTATCAAACGAACGGATTTTTCCTGTAAGTTTTACCCCGCTCACAAGGTAAATCGTGATGGGCGTCTTATCTTTGCGAACCGTGTTCAGGAAGGTGTCCTGAATGTTCTGCGCCGGCTTGGTATCCATAGTTGCCGATCTCCTGTACCAATATGCTGTTCTGTCATTTCATTGCCCCGGATGCAAAAAAGTCGGAACTTTATCCTTCGCATCCACTCATTGCTAACCACCTGTCGAGAAACTTCCCCCATCCGGCAATGAAAAGATGGGGCCTTCCCGAAACTCCGGTGCCGAATACTTCGGTGTTAGACAGCTTACTTCATCCTCTTGGATGCATGCACACCCGGAATCGCTCTTAATGTTGATGCCGCAACTTCCCACGAGCGCGAGAATCCCTCGTCCGAACCGGCTTTCGCGTCACAGTCTGCGGCGATAAAACCATCGGACCCTCAATCTGGCGTGCAATCACGCCCTCCATCCGGTACTTCACCGTCACCAGCGGTCCAGGCGCGACCCTCCCCGTATCGGGGTTCAAAGCAATATTCGGATCTTTCGAAATCTCAAAAGAAAATACCGGATCCGTCTCCTGCCCAAACTTCTCGTGCCCCACCTTCACAGGAAAAAATCCCTCTATGTGATGAATGCTGTAAGCCGTCTCGTACTGGTGATGAAACACATCCCACGTAAACACCCGAACCTCGTCGAAGTCGTAAGGCAGCCCCGCCTGGTAAGGCGCAAACACCGCCACATACTCGCCCATCATATGGTCCGGCGTATCTGCCGTCGGATCCATCACCTGCCGGAACAGATACGTCCCGATCATCCGCTCCGAAGGTGCCAGTATCAGCACGGAATCCGGCACATCCGGCACCAGCGCGCTCCCGCGCACCCAACCCGTGCGCCCTTTCCCGTCCCGCACCAGCCAGTAATCCTCCATCGGCACAGGCGGCGGCGTCTTCCCCTCTTTGATATCTTGCTGCCGCTGTATCATCGCCAGCGTCGACTCCCGCCTCGCCACGGAAGCGCGCATCAGCATATCCAGCTTGTCTTTCGACTTCAGCAGGTAATAATGCGGATCATCCACGCTCGGCCCGTCATGCAGGTACGAAGTCTCCTCCAGCACCGCCTTCGCCACCGCCGGCGTATGCGCATACTCCTTCCGCAGAGCGTCAAACTTGTCCATCTCCGCCTGATCCACCACGTAAAGCTGCTCAATCCAGCCAACCTTCCCGTTCGGAGCCTTGACCTGGTAAAACCGCGTCTGCTGCTGCAATACCCGCAGCCGCTCGCCATTCGTTACTTCCGTCACAAAATTTGCCACCGGAGCCACCCGGTTACGCAGAAACGTATGCTCCGCCGCCACATACACGTACTGCGGAGCAACGCTGTGCTCAATCCGGCTGCAGCCGGAGAGCATCGCAACCACCACTCCCAGCAATATTCCAGGACGCAGGGGCCGCGCCTTCTTGCGTAAAAACTTCATCATCAAAAGCCAGTCAGCCTGCTTTCAACATAGCACCGCAAGCCGCTCCATCCACCGCGCCGCGCACCACCCTCGGCACTCCCCATCACTGCGTCGACACAATCGCAATCGCCTGCGTCGGAGCTGTACCCGTCGAACTCGTCGCGGTCGAAACCAGTACCCCAGGCGTCGTCGTGCTGATCTGGAACACCTGCAGATCCGGACTGCCTCCCTCGTTCGCGACTTCCAGATAACCCTTCGTCTTGTCCTCCGCCAGCGCCTCCGGCGTCGTTCCCGTCGAAAACGGAGACCCCGTAATCGCCGTCAGCGCGCCGCCCGTCCCAATACTGAATGCGCTGATCGTATTGTCCGTACGGTTCGCCACATACACATAGCTCCCCGTCGAATCCACCAGTACCGCCGCCGGTCCCAGCCCCGTCTTGAACGGCGATCCCGAAACCTCGCTCAGTGTCCCATTTGACCCAATCGAAAACACCCGCACCGCGTTGATCCCCGTCTCCGTCACAAACAAATACTGCCCGTTCGGGGATACCGCGACCTCCCGGTCCGCATCCAGGTTCTGCTTCGGCGCCAGCACCGTGTTCACCGCCGCCAGCGCCCCCGTCGACGCATTCAAGCTCAGCGTCTCCACTCCGCCCGTTCCCAGCGCCACGTACACATACTGGCCATTCGGCGTAATCGCCAGGCCGCTCGCCGAAGTGCTCGTCAGCCCCACGCCCGCGCTGTTAACATTCGCCAGCGCGCCCGTCGTTGCATTGATCTGCTCCACATACGCCTCGCCCGAGAACGCCGAAACCCAGATCATCCACTCCCCCGTAGGGTCAATCGCCATCGCAATCGGCGAGTTCCCGGTAAACACCGGCGAACCGCCATTGCCCAGCGTCAACGCCCCATCGCTTCCTACCGAATACACATACATCGCGCCCGCCGTCGAACCCACATACAGAAAGCTGTCACTCGGCGTCATCGCCATGCAGGTTGGCGTCAACGGAGAGGCATACGGTGAACCGTTCGTATTCGTCAACGCCCCGCTCGCCAGCGAAAATCCGGCCACCGTGTTCAGGTTCGGATTCGAATTCGCCACATAAAGATAATTCCCGGTAGATCCGGTACCGCCGCCACTCGATCCCCCACTGCTCTGGCTCAGAGGAGGAAAAAACTTCCCGCAGCCGCTCAGCGCCAGTAGCCCCGCCAACAAAACCCACCTTGCGAATCTCATCCTCGGCCTCCGGCTCCCGCCCAAATCTTGCATCGCATTACTATCTTCCCACTCCGCGTATGAGCCAGGCGTGTTGCATACTTGGACGCGCCAGATCCCCGCCGCGCTCATCCAGGGTGTGTCCACATATAGGGCATACACTGGTTCCCAAAAGCGCCTTCACCCATTCCGGAGAAACCATGGCCCTCGCCGCCGTCCTGCTCGTCCTCACGCTCGCGCCGCTCCTTCTCATCCTCCGCAAGGACCCCGCCGACTACCGCGCATTCAAATCTCTCACCGATACCCGTGCCCGCCAGCGCCGCATTCGCATCTGGACCCTCAAAAGCTTCCTCCTCTACGGCTTCGGCTCGCTCGTCGCCCTCGCCATCCTCGGACGCTTCCCTGCGCTCATCATCTTCCCACCGGAGTTCCAGCGACTCTCCAACTTCTTCGCTGCTCTGGTTCCCATTCAATCATCCGCTATGACCGGCTTCTTCATCGGCTTTGGCGCAGCTCTGGCCTGTAGCCTCATCGTTGGAATCCTCCTCGCCCGCCGCAAAAACAAAAAACAGGCTCGAAAGCCTGTCGTTCTCGGCGACATCTCCCCACTCCTGCCGCGCAACTGGGCAGAAACCGCCCACGCCGCACTCCTGTCCCTCAACGCCGGCTTCAGCGAGGAACTCTACTTCCGGCTTCTTCTGCCCCTGCTGCTCGCCATCCTCATCGGCCACGCCGTCCCCGCCTTCGTCCTCGCCGCGCTCATCTTCGGCCTCGCTCACATCTACCAGGGAGCCATCGGAGTCATCGCCACCACCATCATCGGCCTGCTCCTGACGCTCATCTATCTCTTTTCAGGATCCATCTGGGCCGCCATGGCCATCCACGCCTTCATTGACCTCACAGGTCTCGTCATCCGCCCATCCATCTCCCGCATCTTCGCCCGCAAACAACCCGCATAAGCGCAGATGCCTGCCCCTAATTCGCCTTATTCGGTCCGCCCGTCCCGAATCGCTCATCCACCGGCTGCCGCCCTCGAAATCCAGCCTCCAGATCATGCCAGTACTCAATCTTTTCCTCGCCCAGCTTCCAGCAGAGCAGCACAATCTCGCCATCCAGATAAGCCGGAAAATCCAGCAAACCCACGTCCAGGTCCTTCACCTGCACGCCGATCGCGTCCATCTCCTGCACTGCGTCCTTGGCCCGCTGCACCAGCCCAGCCAGCGCCTTGCGCTTCGTGTGTACCTCGCCCACGTTCACCATCGTGCCGCCGGCCACAAAAATCCGCCGCGCCAGTTGCTGCAGCTCCGTCTCCAGCGTCTCCGCGGCGGCCTTCGCTTCCATCGCCCGCTTCAGCAGACCCTCAATCGTAGGCAGCAGCAGTTGCGCTTCATCCAGCGTGAACGTCTTCATTCCTCTAGCCTAACCCCGAATCTCCAGCATCCGGTCCAGCGCCACCCGGGCCCAGTGCTTCACGTCCTCTTCCACTTCAATCCGGTTCACCACCTGCCCCTGCACCAGGTTCTCCAGCGCCCACGCCAAGTGCCCCGGACTGATCCGGTACATCGTCGTGCAAAGGCATCCAGTGTCGTCCAGCGTAATCACGCGCTTGCCTTTCGGTGCATACTCCTTCGCCAGCCGGTTCACCAGGTGGATCTCCGTCCCGATCGCGAACATCGTCCCTTCCCGCGCCTGCTCCACCTCGGCAACAATCCGCTCCGTCGAACCCAGCGCATCCGCCTTCTGGCAAACCTCCCACCGGCACTCCGGATGGACCACCACACGGATCCCCGGATACTTCGCCCGCACATGATCCACATGCTCCGGCAAAAACCGCTGGTGCACCGAGCAATGTCCCTTCCATAAGATCACCTTGGCCACGCGCAGCTTCTCCGCCGTCACGCCGCCTCCAATCTGCCACGGATCGAACACTACCATCTCATCCAGCCCGATCCCCATTGCAAACGCTGTGTTCCGCCCCAGATGCTGGTCCGGCAAAAACAAAATCTTCTCCGCCCGCGCAAACGCCCACTCAAACGCCTTCCGCGCATTCGAAGAAGTGCATACCAGCCCGCCCCGTTCGCCGCAAAACGCCTTGATCGCCGCCGTCGAATTCATATACGTCAGCGGCATCACCCTCGTCTCGCCCAGCCCCGCGCGCACCAGCGTCTCCCAGCAAGCCTCCACCTGGCTGATCTCCGCCATATCGGCCATCGAGCAGCCGGCGTTCATGTCCGGCAAAATCACCTGCTGATCGTCCCGCCCCAGCACGTCAGCGCTCTCGGCCATAAAATGCACGCCGCAAAACACGATGTACTTCGCCGGGGTCTCCGCCGCAATCTTTGAAAGCTTGTAGCTGTCGCCCGTAAAGTCCGCAAACCGGACCACTTCGTCGCGCTGATAGTGGTGTCCCAGCAAAACCGTCGTCTCGCCCAGCGCCTCGCGCGCCGCCGCAATCCGGTCATCCATGCTGTAATCCGGCATCGCCAGGTAATCGTCCAGCGAGCAGGTCGCTCCCGCAACCACAGGGGTTGCCATCACTTCTGTTTCCACAACTGCACTCACACGTAGCCGCCTTCAGTCCATCTGAATTTGCTTCAGCTCTGGACGGGGATGTTGAAAGCAATTCCCGGTTGCAGCCGGTTCGCTGCGCCTCGTTCTGCGCCCAACCGGCGGGGATGTTGCAACCTTTACTTCTATCTGTATGGATGCCCCAGCCGGCTCAACCGTCGCAGGCTCTACACGGCTCCATTTCAGTCTTAAAATAAGTGTAATCCAACCGAGGCATTCCAACGTACTTCTATACGACGCCTCCGGTTGGACTCCAACATTCCGTATCCTCCCTGCGCGCAGGTATCATACATACTCATGCACTTCGGCGATTACACATTCATCTTCATCCTGGCCCTCATCCTCTTCGGCCCCAAAAAGCTCCCGGAGATCGGTCGCCAGGTCGGTCGCCTCATGATGGAGTTCCGCCGCGCCAGCAACGAATTCAAAATGCAGATCGACGAGGAGCTCCGCAACCTCGAAGAAGAGGACCGCCGCAAAAAACTCGACGCTGCGGCAGCGGAATCCGGAAGCATCGCCCAGCCTCACGCCTTGCCCAGTGAAACCACCCAGGCCGAAACTCTCACCAACGCCGAAGCCGACGATTCGGAATATTACGAGCACTACACTCCACCCAATCCCGATGAGGAATGCATCGACCCCGTGGACCTCCTCGACGAGCATCGCGCTCACCTCGACGACGGCTACTCCGACGAGTACGGGCACTCCGAAGACTTCTACAAATCCGAAGCACTCGAAGAATCTCCCGCGTCAAAAGACCACGACCCAGTAGATGACGGCCCGGAAATCTCCGCCGAACCTGCCCAGCCGCAGCCCCCCATTTCCTATCAACCCTCCGACGAACCGCACACGCCCGAACAGGTCAATTCCGAAACACCCACCCACGCTTCCCCCGAACCCAGGACCCCGCAGGTCCCCGTCCGGCCGGAAAGTGACCCGGCCATCCGCCATGCCTGATATCGTCGACCGCGCCCGCGCCGCCGTTACCGAGCGCGCCGAACTCCCCGGCATGACTCTCATGGAGCATCTCGAGGAGCTCCGCCGCCGCCTCATCCGCGCCGTACTCTCCATCATTATCGGCTTCGGCGTCGCCTACGGCTTCCACTCGCAGATCTACGGCTTCATGCAGGCGCCCATCGTCTTCGCGCTTAAGGCACATCACCTGCCCACTGAGCTCGTCTACCACAACCCCATCGACCCCTTTAACATGTACCTCGAGATCAGCCTTATGGTCGGCTGCATCATCGCGTCTCCCTTCGTGCTCTACCAGGTCTGGATGTTCATCTCACCCGGCCTCTACGCGAACGAGAAACGCTATGTCATGCCCTTCATGTTCTCGACCGTCGGCCTCTTTCTTTGCGGCGCCTACTTCGGCTATCGCTGGGTCTATCCCCAATCGCTCGACTTCCTCCTCGGATACAGCAGTCAGTTCCGCCCGCTCATTGAAATCAACGAGTACACCAGCCTCTTCCTCACCGTCATCCTCGGCCTCGGCATCACTTTTGAGCTGCCCATCGTCGTCTTCTTCCTCTCGCTCTTCGGCATCGTCTCGCCCAGATTCCTCTGGAAGAACTTCCGCTACGCCGTCCTCATCATCTTCGTCATCGCGGCCATCATCACACCCACGCCGGACATCCTCACCATGTGCGTCTTCGCCTCGCCCATGCTTGCCCTCTATGTCGTCAGCATCGGAGTCTCCTTTATGGTCCACCCCGCGCGTCGCAGAGCGCGTCGTGAAGCCCGCGACAAAGACTCCTGAAATCCCTCATAGTGAGCGCGTGATCCTCTTCGCCATCATCGTCGCCGCCCTGCTTTTCATCGACCTCGGCGTACTCCATCGCAAAGGGCGTTGCGAATCAACGCGCACCGCCGCCATCTGGACCATCTTCCTCGTCCTGCTCGCCGCCGCCTACACCCTCTGCATCGGCTGGCGCTCCGGCCACGAAGCCGGCTTCGAATTCGCCTCCGGCTATCTCATTGAAGCGTCACTCTCCATCGACAATCTCTTCGTCTTCCTCATCATGTTCCGCGCCCTCAAGCTCGAAAAGGAACAACAGCACCGCGTCCTCCTCTGGGGAATCCTCGGCGCCATCATCCTCCGCGGACTCTTCATCCTCCTCGGCGTCCAACTCCTCGACCGGTTCATCTGGGTCCAATACCTCTTCGGCGTCGTCCTCGCCATCGGAGCCATCCGCCTGCTCCTTGCCCACCCGCAAAAGCAAACCACCTCGCGTCTCATCCGCGGGCTCCAGCATCACGGCCTGCGCCGGCTGCCCGATGGTCGCCTCGTCCTCGCCTCATTCCTGCTCGTAATCTGCGCGGTCGAACTCACTGACCTCGTCTTCGCCATCGACTCCGTTCCCGCCGTCCTCGCCGTCACCCGCTCACCCATCCTCGCCTGGACATCCAACGTCTTCGCCATCCTCGGCCTGCGCTCGCTCTACTTCGTCCTCGCCGGCCTGCTCGATCGCTTTCACCTGCTCCACTACGGCCTCGGCATCATCCTCGCTTTCGTCGCCTTCAAAATGCTCGCCGCCAGCTGGATCCAAATCCCCACCCCGGTCTCGCTCTGCGTCATCCTCACAGTGGTCGCCGCCTTCATCACCCTGAGCCTCGCCCGCAAGCCCAAAGCGGCGTAACGCCGGCCCTCGCTCATTCCAGGGAATGAATTGTCATTCCGACCGAAGGCGCAAAGCGCCGCAGCGGAGGAACCTGCAGTTCTCCTGCCCGCCCGTGTTGACCTCCTTGGAAGGGTCATTTCGACCGAAGTACGCTCGCCAAAAGGCGAGCGTACGAAGCGGAGAAATCTGCGGTCCACCCCCTCAAGCAATCAGAAACCGCCTCCCACTCCAACCACCCAGAAGCTAAAAGCTAAAGGCTAAAGGCTACCCCTCAAAACCGAGTGCCTTTGAAACCCCACATCATCCCGCACCGGAAAATCCCTCCGGAAATGCGCCCCACGACTCTCCTCACGCGCCAGCGCGGACCGCACTATCAACCCCGCCACCGCATGCAGATTCCCCAACTCCAAAGCATCCCGCCGCAACTCCAACTCACCCGCCGTCTCACGCCCTAAAAACGCCTCAGCCTCGCGCAATCCCGCCCCATCCCGCAGGAGCCCCGCCTTTTGCCACATCATCTGTTGCAAATCCGCCTTCGCAAATCCCACGCGCCTCCCCAGCCGCGCTTCACCCACCTCCGCGCCGGCCAGCTCCGGCTCCTCGCGCATCACCCGCGCCGCACGAGCCCCAAACACCAAACCCTCCAGCAAAGAATTACTCGCTAGCCGATTCGCCCCATGCACTCCCGTACAAGCCACCTCGCCCGCCGCATAAAGCCGCTTCAGCGAAGTCCTCCCATCCACATCCGTCCTTACCCCACCCATCAGGTAATGCGCCGCGGGCCGCACCGGAATCAAATCCCGATCCAGCCGCAGCCCATGCCTCGCCAGAAATGCCGAAATCCCCGGAAACCGCGCCGCCAGGTCCACGCCCTTCACATGCCGCATGTCCAGATGCACTACCCGCGTCTCACCCTCCGGCCCCATCCCCTCGCGCGTAATCGCCCGCGCCACCACATCCCGCGGAGCCAGCTCCAGCAGCGCATGATACCGCTCCATAAACCGCTCGCCCGCCGCATTCCGCAAGTAAGCGCCCTCACCCCGCAACGCCTCCGAAAGCAAAAATCTCTGCACCCCCGGCAAGCTCAGTGCCGTCGGATGAAACTGGTAAAACTCCATATCCTCAATCTCGGCCCCCGCGTAAGCCGCCATCGCAATTCCATCGCCCGTAGCCACCACCGGATTCGTCGTATCGCTATACACCTGCCCGGCGCCGCCGCTCGCCAGCAGCACCGCGCGCGCCCGCGCAGTAGTCACGCGCCCCTCGCGATCCAGTAAATCCACGCCCACCACTGCGTCCCCATCCACGCGCAGCGCAATCGTCGAGGTCCAATCCCGCAGCTCGATATTCTTCTCAGCCTGCGCATGCGCCAGCAGCGCCCGTCCAATCTCCGCGCCCGTCGCATCCCCGTTTGCATGCAGAATCCGGTTCCGGCTATGCGCGCCCTCGCGCGTCAGCATCAGCTCGCCGTTCTCGCGATCAAACCGCGTGTCCCACTCCAGCAGCTCCGCCACACGTAGCGGACCCTCCTCCACCAGCAACCGCGCCGCGTCAACATCCACCAGCCCATCGCCAGCCGCCACCGTATCCTCCAGGTGCAGCTCCACATCCTCCGCGCCGCTTATCGCCACGGCAATCCCGCCCTGCGCATACGAGGTGTTCGATTCCTCCAGCGCTTCCTTCGTCACCACCAGCACGCGCCCCGCGCCCGCCAGCTCAATCGCCGCGCGCAGTCCCGCAATCCCCGCGCCCACCACAACAAAGTCAAATAATTCAGCGTTTGCCATCTGTTTTGAAGCTATCACTTACCCCACCCTATCGAATGCCTCCCAAACCCACACCAACCAGACTCCACCCCATCCCTGCGATACGATGAAAATTATGGCTCGCACCATCCCCGTCGATATCCCCGGCGCCAACTACTCCGTCCACCTCGGCAGCGGCCTGCTGCCCCGGATCGGCAAGCGCCTCCCCAAGCTCGCCTCGGCCAACGCTCGCGCCTTCATCGTCACCGCGCCGGAAGTATGGTCCCTCTGGGGCAAAACCCTCCTATCCGGCTTCCCAGCAACCAATCCCCCGCAAGTTCTCTTCCTGCCCTCCGGCGAAAAGAACAAGCGCTTCGCCAACGTCGAAACCCTCGCCACCATGCTCTCCGAGTCCGGCGCAGACCGCTCCTCCATCCTCATCGCCTTCGGCGGCGGCATCATCGGCGACGTCACCGGCTTCCTCGCCGCCATCTACATGCGCGGCATCCCTTACATCCAGATCCCCACCACCCTCCTCTCTCAGGTCGACTCCTCAGTAGGCGGAAAAACCGGCGTCAATCTCTCCAGCGGAAAAAACCTCATCGGCAGCTTCCACCATCCCCGCGCCGTCTTTGCGGACACAGACGTCCTGCACACCCTCCCGCCGCCCGAGCTCCGCGCCGGGCTATACGAGTGCATCAAGGCAGGCATCATCCGCGACGCCGCGCTGTTTAATTACATGGAACGCAACGCGCAGACCATCCTCTCCGCCGACGACGCGGCCCTCACCCGCGTCATCGCCGCCGCCATCCGCATGAAGGCCGAAGTCGTCACCCTCGACGAGCGCGAAGGCGGCCTCCGCATGATCCTCAACTACGGCCACACCATCGGACATGCCATCGAAACTGTGACAAATTACCGCGCCCTGCTCCACGGCGAAGCCGTAGGCTGGGGCATGCTCGCAGCAACAGAGCTATCCCGCATGCGCGGCCTCCTCACCGAAGCCCAGGCCAGCCGCATCGCCGCCGTCATCCACGCCTACGGCCCGCTGCCATGCTTCCGCGCCACGGCAGAAAAACTCTATGAAGCCACCGCCCGCGACAAGAAAAACCGAGCCGGCGCACGCCGATTCATCCTCGCAGAAGCCATCGGCAAAGCCCTCATCGTCCCCGACATCACAGACGCCGAACTCCGCTCCACCATCGACTGGCTCCTCGCCCGCGTCCGCGAGGCCGGCAAGTGAGCACACCAGCGACATCACCGGGCGCGCGGCCAGAAGGCGCACTCGACGAGCAGTCCTCCGCCGCGGCCGTACAGGTCATGTTCAACACCATCGCCCCGCGCTACGACCTGCTCAACCACATCCTCTCCTGCAACGTCGACCGCTACTGGTGGTGGCGCGCCGCGCGCACCTTCCGCCACATCCTCGCCCGTCCCCAATCCCGCGTCCTCGATATCTGCTGCGGCACCGGCGACATGACCATGGCGCTCCTCCGCAAACGCCCCACGCAATCCGAACCACCCGTCGAGCCCATTCTCGCCGGCGACTTCTCCCACCAGATGCTCGTCCGCGGCGCGCAAAAATTCGCCGCCCGCAACGCCAACATCATTCCCATCGAGGCAGACGCGCTACACCTGCCGCTGGCAGACCAATCACTCCACCTCATCACCAGCGCCTTCGGCTTCCGCAACATCGCCAACTACCGCGCCGGACTCGAAGAATTCCATCGCGTCCTCGCCCCCGGCGGCGAGCTCGGCATTCTCGACTTCAGCGAGCCCACCGGCCTCACCGGCAAGCTCTACGCCTTCTACTTCCGCCGCATCCTGCCCGCCATCGGCGCGCGCCTCTCCGGAATGGGTTCCGCCTACAAATATCTACCCTTATCCGTCCACAAATTCCCGCCCCCGCCGGAAATGCTCGCCCTCATGCGCGCCGTCGGCTTCAAAAACGTCTCATGGACCCCCTACACCTTCGGCATAGCCGGCCTCTACCGAGCCACCAAACCGTAGTACCTGTCGCTCAAGTCAGCGCCCAGGCTTTCAATCTCGCCCCCGCATAGTTTGTCATCCCGACCGCAGCGCCGAAGGCGCGGAGCGGAGGGACCTGCAGTTGCTTTTGCCGTTCCCCGTAAAAAGTTATCGACCTCGACATCAACACCGTTAAGGCTGCAAACTCCCCCCAACCCGAGGTACCCTAAGAGTCCATGCAGTCCACCGCACAAAGCGACACAGACCTCACCGCGCCCCGCGAAAAACGCACCGCCGCGCTGCTCTCCGTCTCTGCCGCCATCACCATGACGGGCCTCAAGCTCGCCGTCGCCCTCACCACCGGCAGCCTCGGCATCCTCTCCGACGCCATCCACTCCGCCGTCGACCTCGCCGGTGCAGCCATCACCGTCATCTCCGTCCGCCTCTCTGACCGCCCTGCCGACGCAAACCATCCCTATGGCCACGCTAAGTACGAAAACATCTCCGCCTTCATTGAAACCTTCCTCATGGCCGGCTCCGCCGTCTGGATCACCCTCGACGCCATCCGCCGCATCTTCTTCCACCCCGTCGAACTCCGCTACTCACTCTGGCCCATCCTCGTTCTCCTCGCCTCCATCTGCGTCGATCTCTGGCGCTCCCGCCAGATGCGCACCGTAGGACGCCGCCACGGCAGCGCCGCCCTGGAAGCAGAAGCCCAGCACTTCGCCTCAGACATCTGGGCCACCACCGCTGTCCTCATCGGTCTCTGCGCCTCCTGGCTCGGCGAGCGCCTCAACCTGCACTGGCTCCACTACGCTGACCCCATCGCCGCTATCGTCGTCTCAGGCTTGATCGTCGCTCTCAGCTACCGCATCGCGCACCGCGCCATCTACGCACTCACGGACTCCGTCCCCCTCGAAACCCTCAACCGCGTCCACCGCGAACTCCGCTCCATTCAAGGCGTCCTCGCCGTCGACCAGCTACGCATGCGCCGCTCCGGCAACAGCTTCTTCGCCGATCTCACCCTCTCCATGCCGCGCAGCCTCACCTTCCAGCGCAGCGAAGAGCTCGTCCTCGACGCAACCCGCGCCGTCCAGCGCATCACTCCCGGCGCAGATGTCATCATCCACACCGTGCCCTGCTCCACCAGCGCAGAAAGCATCTTTGACAAGGTCCGCGCCGTCGCCGCCCGCAACAACGTCGTCCTCCACGATGTCAGCATTCAGGCCGCCCCGGATAACGAATACGCCGGCTTCGACGTCGAGCAACACATCGAAGTCTCAGAAAAACTGCCCCTCATAGAAGCCCACAAATTCGTCCGCGACATCGAAGATCAAATCCGTCACGACGTCCCCGAGATCCGCTCCGTCCTCACTCACATCGAAAGCGAGCCTGCCACCATCGAGCGCGTCCAGGCGGTAGCCAGCGACCGCCACATCCAGGACCAGCTCCGCGCAGCCGCCGCCACCCTCCCTGAAATCATCGACATTCACGAAGTCCACATCTCACGCATCGGCGATAAAACCTCGCTCTCCTGCCACTGCACCCTCCCCGACCAGCTCTCCATGCAGCGCGTCCACGAGGTCATCACCGTCCTCGAAGACCGATTCAAGCTCCACTGTCCAGATATCGACCGTGTCTTGATTCACCCCGAGCCGCAAGCCGACAATCAACACGTGCAGTAAAATCCACCCCACATGGAGGCGCCATGATCGCCAGCGTCAAATGGCAGCAGGAATCCCTCTTCGAAGGCCGCTCTCAGAGCAACCACATCATCTCGCTCGACGCCTCCGCCGAGCACGCCCACGGCATATCCCCCATGGAAGCCGTCCTCACCGCACTCTGCGGCTGCACCTCTGTCGATGTCGTCAGCATCCTCCAGAAGAAGCGCGAGCCCGTCACCGGCCTCACCGTTTCTGCGGAAGCCGAACAAGCCCCAGACCCGCCGCGCGTCTTTACCCGCATCCATCTCACCTACTCCATCACCGGCAACGTCACCCGCGAGTCCGCCGAGCGGGCCGTCTCGCTCTCCAAAAACAAGTACTGCTCCGTCTCCAAAATGCTCGAAGCCTCCGTCAAAATCGACTACTCCATCCAGATCAACGGAGACACCGTGTGACCTCACTCTTCCGCGCGCTCAGCCTGCTCCTTCTGCTCGCCTGTGTCGCGCTCGCCTCGGCCATCCTCACCATGAAGCTCGTCATTCACTCCGCCGAAGTCACCATCCCCAACCTCAAAGGCAAAACCCTCTCGCAGGCGCACCGCCAGGCCGCCGCGCTCCAGCTCGACGTCCGCATCGTAAACCACCTTTACTCGCCCACCATCCCCGCCGGCCGCGTCCTCAATCAATCCCCCGCGCCCGGAACCACCGTCCGCATCGGCTGGCACATGCAGATCACCGAAAGCCTCGGCCCACGCACCACCAGCATCCCCACCCTCACCGGCGAACCCTCCAACATCGCCATCCGGCAAATCCGCCAATCCGGCCTCCAGCTCGGCTCGCTCGCTTACCTGCCCTCGCAAACTGCAACCTCCGGCGCCGTCCTTGCTCAAAGCCCGCAAGCCGGCGCACTAGGCGTCGCCAGCCCCCGCATCAGTCTCCTCATCGCCACACCACCCGTGCACAACTCAGCTCAGACCCTCGTCATGCCCGCCCTCAAGGGACAAACGCTCCTGAAGGCGCGCCAAATCCTCACCCACGCAGGTCTCAAGCTCACATCTTTCAGAAGGATCTATCCCGCCATCCGCCCCATCGGCAGCGTCTCGTCCACCGCCCCGCCACAGCAGCCCATCCTGCCCGGCACCGTCATCGCACAAACGCCGCCTTCCGGCTATCGCGTCAAGCCAGGCGATTCCGTAACTCTCACAGTAGCAAAATAATCTGGAAATAAGCCCAGAGAACCCGGACTACACCCGCTCCAGCACCGCCACAAAAAATCCATCACAGGGCTGCACACCCGGCAGCGTCCGCAAAAATCCATCTGTAACCGCGCCGCGCACAATTTCCTCCCCGCCCACTGCAAACAAACCCGCCATGCTCATCCGGTCCATCACTTCCCTCACCGGAACCACCCGCAACCCCGTCTCCGCCACCGCCGCACGCACCACATCCTCGTTCTCTTCCGGCTCCAGCGAGCACGTCGAATACACCACACGCCCACCCCGCCGCACCGCACGCGCCGTGCCCTTCAATATCTCCATCTGCCGCGCCTGCTGCCGCCGCAGCTCCGCCTCATCCACCCGCCATCGAATCTCCGGATTCCGCCCCAACGTCCCCGTGCCGCTGCAAGGCGCATCGCACAAAATCAAATCGTAATCCGCCCCATCCTTCAGCGCCGTCGCGTCACCCTCCACGCACTCCACCTGCTTCGCATGCGCCTTCAGGTTCCGCCGCATCGCCTCCAGCCGCCGCGGCCTCGCTTCCATCGCCGTAATCTTCGCCTTCATTAACCGCTCGGCAAGAATCGCCGTTTTCCCGCCCGGAGCCGCACAGGCATCCAGCACCTCAACCGCCTCCGGCATCGCCGTGGCGGCCAGCTCCGCCACCAGTTGCGAACCCTCATCCTGCACCCGCGCCCGTCCCTGTCCATAAGGAACCGTGCGAGTTACATCACCCTTCAGCACGCGCACCGCGCCCGCCAGCAGCGCGCCCGGCGCGCACTCTATACCTTCAATTTCCAGCTCCTGCGCCGCAAAAGGATCATCCATCCGCAACGCTACAACGGATACGCACTGGTCATAGTTACAAATAGACTCGGCCGCCGCATCGCCATAAAACTTCCGCCAGCGTTCCACCATCCACGCCGGATGCGCCGCAAGCGCATCCCGTAACGTACCTTTTGGCATCGCCGCAATCTTCCGCAGCACCGCATTCACCATACCCGCGGCGCCATACTCATCCGTCCGCTTCACCAGCTCCACGCTGTCGTTCAGCACCGCATGCGCCGGCACCCGGTCCAGATGCAGCAACTGGAACGCACCCAGCCGCAAAGCAGTCAGCACCGGCAAAGCCACTTCCTGGTCCGGCCGCGCCAGCAGCGGACCCAACACCGCATCCAGCGCCATCTGCCAACGCAGCGTCCCCATCACTAGAGTCGTCGCCAGATTTCTATCCTGCGCTGTAAGCGCATTCACCTGCCGCAGCCGCAGCAACTCATCACTGTGCGCATCGCCTGCCGCCACGCGCATCAACAGCTCAAACGCAACCTCCCGCGCCGGAGCAATCGAAGCCCCGCGCTCCCTGCGAGCATCATGACTGCCTGGCAATCGTCTCATCGGCACTTACTCTCCCAGCCGCGTGCCGGCCTCAAACGCATGCCCGCGCAAGAAATCCCCGGCAGCCATCCGCTTCTTACCCTCAAGCTGCAATTCCACAATCTCCACCGCCGTCCCGCCGCCGCAAGCCACCAGCAGCCGCACGCCGTCCACGCGAACCTCACCCGGCTCCGCGCCGGCAACACCCTCCACCGGCTTCATCGCATGCACCGTCAGCTTCTTGCCGCCCAGCATCGTCCAGGCGCCCGGCCATGGATAAAACCCCCGCCAGCGGTGATAAATCTCCGCCGCACTGCGGGCAAAATCCATCCGCCCATCCTCGCGCGTCAATATCGGAGCCAGCGTAGCCAATGCATCATCCTGCTTCCGCGGGGTAATCGTCCCTGCTTGCAGCCCCGCCAGTGTCTCCACCATCACCGGCGCGCCCATCTCTGCCAGCAGTGGAAACAGCTCTTGCGCAGTCCTGTCCGGCCCAATCGCCATCTCCTTCTGCAGCAGCATGTCGCCCGTATCCAGCCCCTCGGCCAGCAGCATCGTCGTCACGCCCGTCACCGTCTCGCCCATCGCTACCGCCCACTGTATCGGAGCAGCCCCTCGATATTTCGGTAACAGTGACGCATGCAAATTCAAATTCCCATAGCGCGGCAAATCCAGCATCCACTTCGGAATAATCCGCCCATACGCCACCACCACAATGGCATCCGGCTCAATCGTATCCAGCCGCGCCCGTAATTCCAGGTTGTTCTTGATCTTCTCCGGCTGCACCACCTCGATGCCGGCTTCCCGCGCCGTCACCTTCACCGGCGGCTCAACCATCTGCATCCCGCGCCCGCTCGGCCTGTCCGGTTGCGTCACCGCAAGCGCCACCTCGTGTCCCGCGGCCAGCACAGCCTTCAGCGTCGGAACGGCAAAGGCCGGTGTCCCGCAGAAAACCAGCTTCATACCTACCACTCGCCCGCGCGCTGCAGCTTGCGAATCTTCCGCAGAATCAGATCCCGCTTCAGCGCGCTCATCCTGAAGATAAACAGCACCCCGTCCAGATGGTCGATCTCATGCTGCAGCGCGCGCGCCAGGAGCTCCTCGCCTTCAATCTCAAACCACTCGCCGTCCAGGTTCTGCGCGCGCACCTTCACCTTCGCCGCGCGCACCACCTTCTCGCGAATCTCCGGCAGGCTCAGACAGCCTTCTTCTTCATACAGCCGCCCCTGCGTCTCCACCACTTCGGGATTGATCAGCACCAGCTTCCCATCCGGATTCTCCTGATTACTCAGGTCGATCACCGTGAGCCGCTTGCCCACGCCGATCTGCGGCGCCGCCAGTCCAATGCCCTTCGCCGCATACATGGACTCGAACATATCGTCCACAAGCGTGCGCAGTTCTTCGTTGAACTCCGTCACCAGCTCCGTGGGCTGCTGCAAAATCGGTTCGGGATATTTAACAATCGGTCGAATCATTTCTTAAAACTTGCGAATCTGCTCCAGGTAACCGTCATAGTTACGTTTTAGCTCACGCAGCGAATCGCCTCCAGATTTCTCCAGCAGCAGCCGCGCAAAAGCCAGCGCCACCATCGACTCAGCCACCACGCCCGCCGCCGGAACCACACACACGTCACTGCGTTCGTAAGCCGCCTTCGTTTCCTCGCGCGTATCAAACCGCACCGACGCCAGCGGCTGCCGCAGCGTCGAAATCGGCTTCAGATAACCTCGCACAATCACATCTTCCCCATTGGAGATACCGCCTTCAATCCCTCCGGCGTTATTGCGCTCGCGCGTAAACCGCGTATGCCCATGCGCTTCACCTTCGGCCGCATATCCAATCGCGTCATGCACCGCCGAACCCAGTGAAGCCGCCGCGGTCACGCCGCGCCCAATCTCCACAGCTTTGATCGCCTGAATCGACATCACCGCCTGCGCCAGCGCGCCATCCAGTCGTTCATCCCAGTTCGCATAGGTGCCGATGCCCGCCGGAGCACCGTGCACGATCACTTCAAACACGCCGCCAATCGTATCCTTCGTCAGCAGCGCCTTGTCCACCTCGGCCTTCATCTTCGCTTCGGTGTCTGCGTCCACACAGCCCAGCATCACTTCTTCTTTGTTGTAGAGCGCAACAATCTCGTCCCACTGCGCCTCGCGCTGCAATTCCGTCGAGCCAACGCGAATCACATGGCTCAGCACATCAATGCCAAGCTCCTTCAGCAGCAGCTTCGCAAGCGCTCCCGCCGCCACGCGCGCGGTCGACTCGCGCGCCGACGCCCGCTCTAGCACATAACGCGCCTCGGCAAAGTCATACTTCAGCGCACCCGCAAGATCGGCATGTCCCGGCCTCGGCGAAGCCACAGCCTTGTGCTTCTCCGGATCGCCCGCCTCCACCGGCAGTATGTCGGTCCAGTTCTTCCAGTCGCGATTCGCAATCTCTATCGCAATCGGCGACCCAATCGTATGCCCGTGGCGCACGCCACTCAAAATATGCACGGAATCCTGTTCAATGCGCATACGTCCACCGCGCCCGTAACCCTGCTGGCGGCGCCACAGTTCGCGGTTCACATAATTCTGGTCAATTGGAACTCCGGCTGGCATGCCGGAAACCAGGGCAATCAGGCTTTCGCCGTGAGATTCCCCGGCAGTCGAAAATCGAAGCATAGGCGTAAGTTCTACTTCGATTGTAGATGATTTTTCCCGCTAACCCTTCGCCCAGCCGCTACTTGCCCACAATCCACGCATACTGCGCCGCCGTCAGCGGAACCACACCCAGCCGCCCCTGTTTCACCAGCGGCGAATCCGCAAAAAGCTTCAACTCTTTGATCTCAGCCAGCGTCCGCCGCGTCTTCAGCTTCTTCACAAACTGAATCCGCACCTCCGGCGTCTTCGGATTCTCCGCATTCACCGCCACGCATTTCGCCAGCCCAGCCGCGCAGCGCTCGTTCCCTGTGTGATAAATCACCAGTTTCTCGCCCACCGGCATCCGCGCCAAATATCCCACCGCCTGCGGATTCGCAACCCCATCCCAAACCGTCTCGCCGGCTCGCTCCAGGTCGTCAATCGAATACACATCCGGCTCAGTCTTCAAAAGGTAGGCCATTCGGATTCTCCCCATGCTCCTCGGTTTTTTCTTCCACCACGCCCGACTTCAAATACGCCGCCGTGTTCAGCACAGGGCGCTCCATCGACCGCACCCACTCCGTCACATCCGCCCCATCCCGTCCATTCGCCGTCGCGCGCGCAAACTCCACCTGCATCGTCTGCATCTTCGCGTCCATGTCGTCCAGGTAGTGCAGCAAAATCGCCTCCGGAATCATCGGCAGCTTCGGCGAACCAAACTCGTACCGCCCGTGGTGGCTCAAAATCATGTGCTCCAGCAGCACACGCTTCTCTTCCGGAAAATCACCCAGCACCGCTATCTTCTCTTCCACCATCCGCACGCCCATCGTGATGTGCCCCAGCAACTGCCCCGGCAGCGTGTACTCAAAGCTCGTGCCCCACCGCAGTTCCTTCAGCTTTCCAATGTCATGCAGCAGCACGCCCGTCAGCAGCAAATCCCGGTTCGCTCCCGGATACCTCCGCACCACCGCATCCGCCACGCCCATCAGCGACAAAATATGCTCCAGCAATCCGCCAATCCAGGCATGGTGCAGAGCCTTAGCCGCCGGAGCCTCCCGCAGTGCCGCCCCTATATCCGCATCATCCAGAAACGCCCGCGACAGTCGCGCAAAATCCGCGTCCTTCATCGTGGACACCCATTCCTCCAGCTCTTCCCACATCGCATCCACGTCGCGCTCCGTCGCCGGAACAAAATCTGCTACCGAGTACTCACCCGCCGAGGCCTTCCGCAGCCGGTCGGCCGTAATCTGCAACTGTTCCTTGTACCGGCTCACCTGACCGCGAATCTTCACCACGTCGCCCTGCGCGAACTCATCCGCTTCGCCCGCGTCCCACATCCGGCACTCAATCTGCCCGCTGCTGTCGGCCAGCGTCAGCGCCAGGTAAGGCGCGCCGTCCTTCTTGCTCCGCACGCTCTTCTGCGCGACGCAGAAAAAGCCGGTGATCGACTGATTCTCGTAACGTCCAAGATCGGCGACCATCGGCTCTTTCATCTGTCCTCTTCCCTGCGCGTGGCTTACTGCTGCGTGCTTCCGCTCCCCGTGCCGGAATCAGAACTCGAAGCTCTCTGCTTCTGATCCTTCTCTTCCTGCACCTTCGAGTAGCGCCGCTTCGGCCCCTTCCGCATGGAATGCGCCTTTTTCTTCTTCGGCGTCACGCCGCCCAGGCCCAGGGAACGCTCCTGCTCCTGCTGCGTCGCTTTGTTCAGTTGGCCCACCACCGGCGCGGGATTGTGCGTGTTGACCTTCTTCTTTTCCGCCTTCCGCTTCTTGGCCCGCTTCTTCGCCAGGCTGGAGTAACGCACCTTCCTCGGCTTCTCAATCCGCGAGTTCTGGTCGCCTATCGCAGCTTCGGCCGCGTTGTTCGCCGCAACCTGCCCGCCTTGGTTGTTCAGGTCGGTCTGGTTCAGCGCCGGTGGCAGCGCCTCACGCGGAGCCTGTCCATACCGAATCTTCTCGCGCTTGCCCAGCTTCTGCGTGCCTTCCTTCTTACGCTCGCGCTCCCGCTTGGCCAGCGTCCGCTTTGACTCAAACCGCCTCCGCCGGAAGTGAACCACCTTCTTCTTCTTGGCCGAAGGAGGCAAATACGCGCTGTACGTCGGCTTGATCTCGTTCGGCGTTGCGCCCGTATCCGTATAACCCGGCCGGATATCGATATAGGCTTCCGTCCGCAGCTTTGACAGGTACTGCCGCAGCGCAGGCTGCATCTTCTGGTAGCCGATCGCATTCATGATCGAATCCTGCACCTGGTCCATCGGAGCTATCCCGGCGTCCTGGTGCTTTGTCACTTGCAGGATGATCCAGCCCTGCCGCGTCTGAATCGGCTTCGTAAACTGGCCTGGCTTCAGCGAAAAAGTGTCCTGCTCCAGCACCGGAGCAAGCTGCCCTTTGCCAAAGGCTCCAAGGTCGCCACCCTTGCTCGCATTCGGCCCCTTCGAATCGGCCTTCGCCAGCTCCGCAAACTTCGCTCCGCTCTTCAGCTTCTGGTAAATCGAATCCGCCTCGCTCTTGGCCTTCGCCACCTGCGCGGTATCATCCGGGTTCGCCGTCGGAATCAGAATCTCGCTCAGGCTCACCTGTTCCGGGTGCTTGTACTCGCTCTTGTGCTGGTCGTAATAGGCCTGCACCTCACTCGGGCTGATGCGGATATTCGGCGTCACCTTCTGCCGAATCACGTCGGACTCAATGATTCTCTGCCGAATCTGCTGCTTGTAGTCCTGCCACGAGAGCCCCTGCGACTCCACCGCCTGCCGCAGCGCCTGCATCGACTTCAGGTTGTACTGCTGGCGAATCTGGTCCAGACGATGCACCAGCGCGTCTTCGCCGGTGATCCCAAGCTGCTTGCCCTTGGCCAGCAGCAACTGCGTGTCGATCAGGTTCCGCAGCAAGTTCCGCTTCTGCCTCGCCACTTGATCCGGCGTCAGGTTGTCCTGCTTCGCCATTTGCTGCAGATCGCTCTCCGCGCGCGCATAGTCAGACGTATCAATCACCTGGTCGTCCACCCGCGCTACAATCTGCTCCACAACCTTGCCTGGATAAGGCAAAGCACTGGTGCTGTTCAGGCTCGGGGTATCCCCGCCGCTGCGGCCAAGCCCATAACTCGGTAGTACGGAGACGGCCAGTACGGTGGCCACCATCGCGCAAATCGGTAACGATCGAAGCTTCATCAGTATCTCAATCCCAATCAGCTGCGCGCCCGCTCCACCCGGCGTCACATTTTCCATGCTTGCAAGTTGTCAGGCAGCGCTTCTCCAGAGTGTAAACGTCTGGTCCAACGAAAGCCAATGCACCCGCCCTGCACTAAGCCCGGTGCACTCCGTCCAGGGCGCACCATGCCTGCCGAATGCTATACTGCACGCATCTGAGCTCTATGCAGGGCCCCCAAGGATTCCGTCTCCGAAATGTCATCCGCAGCTCGCCGTACCGCACTCTCCCTCGTCGTTTTCTTCACAGCTTGCGGCCTCGGCGGCTTCCTGCTCAGTCATCGCGTCGGCGCACAGTCCTCTGACAATCACACCGCCTTCCGCACCAGCCTCGAGCAATTCAGCAGCGTCTACCAGCTCGTCGCCAAAAACTACGCCGATCCCCTGAACGGCAAAATGCCCAGCACCACCATCTACGACGGCGCCATCCCCGCCATGCTGCGCACCCTCGACCCCCACTCCAGCTTCTTCGATCCAAAGGCCTTCGCCGCCATGCAGCAGGATGAGGGCGGTCATTACTACGGCGTCGGCATGCTCATACAGCCCCAGTTCATCCACGGTGAAGAGCACGTCGTAGTCGTCTACCCCATGCAGGGCTCGCCCGCATGGAAAGTGGGCATCCATCCCGGTGACGTCATCATGTCCATCGACGGCAAGTCCACCAAAGGCATGTCGTCCGATGAAGTAGCCAATCTCCTCAAGGGCGAAAAAGGAACCTCCGTCCACGTCACCATGGACCGCATCGGCTCGCCCAAGCCCATCACCTTCACCCTCACCCGCGACGAAATCCCCAACCCCAGCATCGATGTCGCCTACGACATACGTCCCGGCGTCGCCTACATCCACATCAAGCAGATTCAGGAAACCACCGGCCCCGAATTCGCCGCTGCGCTCAAGGAAGTTCCCCACCAGAACGGCCTCATCCTCGACCTCCGCGGCAACCCCGGCGGCGTCCTGGTCGAAGCCGTCTCCGTATGCAACCGCCTCCTCAAGCGCGGGCAAATCATCGTCTCCCAGCGCGGTCGCGCCTACCCCGAGGAAATCTACCGCGCCACCAGCGGCAATCACGGCGCAGACTTCCCCATTGTCGTCCTCGTCAATCACGGCACCGCATCCGCCGCCGAAATCATCACCGGCGCGCTTCAGGATCATGACCGCGCCCTCGTCGCCGGCCAGACTACCTTCGGCAAGGGACTCGTCCAGACCGTCTACCGGCTCTCCTACGGCACCGGCCTCACCCTCACCACCTACCACTACTACACGCCCAGCGGCCGCCTCATCCAGCGTAATTACAACGGCGTCTCGCTCTACGACTACTACTACGTCGACCGCGGCGACCAGAATAAGAAAGACCGCAAGGCTTACCTCACGGACTCAGGACGCACCGTCTACGGCGGCGGCGGTATCACGCCCGACGTCGAGCTCACACGCTCCAGGTCCAACGACTTCCAGAACCTCCTGCTCGCCCACTACGTCTTCCAGCGCTTCGCCGAACACTACATCGTCGACCACAAGGTCTCCAAAGACTTTGAAGTCAACGACGCCGTCCTCAACGAGTTCGAGAACTTCCTGAGGAAAAAGAATATCTCCTTCACTCCGGCAAACATCAACGGCGTTCTTCCCTGGCTCAAGGCCACCATCAAGTCGCAGATATTCATCTCCACCTTCGGCTTCCGCGACGGCCAGATCGTCATCGACAACTGGGACCCCGAAATCCAGTCCGCTCTCGGCCTGCTGCCACAGGCACAAGCCCTCGAGCAGCGAGCCCTCAAGGCAGACGCCGAACACCTCGCCGCCAAAGAAAACCCCGGCTCCCCCCACTAAACCCCACCCGGAAAATCCAAAAAGCGCGCCCCAAAGGCGCGCTTTTCTATTGTCCGACCGCACAGTCCACTCCAACTTTCGGGTGCCCCATTCATCGCGGCACTTTCGCGATGAGTGGGGTTAAAAGCCAGCATTGATCCACTAAAAACCTGCCGGTAATTCACCCCCAAATTGCTATCCTTGAAATAGAAACCCCACAAAAGGCCAGCCATAACAGCCTTTTCCGGGCAATCATCCGTTGGGAAAATAACCAGCCCAACAGAATCAACAACATCCCCACCAAAAGACCGGGGTCGTCAAAACCTTTTCGATTCAACATCATGACCGACCTACGCTTCGCCACCGAACCCGAACTCCCCGCCCTCATGGACCTCGTCAACCGGGCCTTCGCCGTCGAAAAATTCTTCAAGCAAAACGACCGCCTCAACCCCGAGTCCACACGAGAATACTTCGAGCGCGGCCGATTCCTCGTCTCCGGCCAACCCGGCCACCTGCAAGGCTGCGTCTTCGTCGAATTAAAAGGCGACCGCGCCTACCTCGGCCTGCTCTCCGTCGATCCCGCCAGCCAGAAATCCGGCCTCGGAACCCGCCTCGTCAGCGCCGCAGAAGAATACGCCCGCGAACTGGGCGCGCTCCACATGGATCTCACCATCGTCAACGTCCGCCAGGAGCTCCCCGGCTACTACAACCGCCTCGGCTACACCGTCTCCGGCACTCAACCCATCCCGCCGGAAATGATCGGCCCCGTCTCCATGCCCTGCCACTTCGTCCTCATGACCAAGCCCCTGGGCAAAGCCCGCCAATCCCAACCTCAATAGACATGACGGGCGCCCGATTCATACGCAGCATCATCGCGCATGAGTGGGGCCCGAGCCAGCTCCAACACCCCAGCCCCTGAAGCTAAAAGCTAACAGCTATCCAATCTTCACAGGCACAGGATCTTCCCGCCGCTTCCAGGCCGAAATCAGAGGACGAGCCACCAGAATCACCACAAAAATCATCGTGATCCCCAGCGGACGCCAAACCCCCGGCTTCACGCCCCACCAGTAATGCACCAGCCCCGCCACCGCCGCCACATACACCAGCTTGTGCAGCCGGTTCCAGTTCTTCCCGCCCATCTTCCGGATTGACCACGTCGTGGAAGTCACCGCCAGCGGCAGCAGCAACAGCCACGCCGCCAACCCCGCGGTAATAAACTTCCGCTGGCTGATGTCCTGCACCATCGCATTCAAACTGAGGCCCGCATACAGCCACACATACGTCAGCAAATGCAGGCATGCATAGAAGAACGCATACATCCCCACCAGCCGCCGAAACTTGATCAGCCAGCCCAGCCACTTCGGAAACATCTTCCGCAGCGGAGAAATCGCCAGCGTAATCGCCAGCAGCCGCAGCGTCCCGCGACCCGTAAAAAACGTCACCGTATGCGTCGGATCAGGCCCCAGCGTGTTCTGGTACCCACCCCACACCAGCCAGCACACCGGCAGCAGACACGCCAGGTGCACGCCAACTTTCAGCACTACAATCAACCATTTCGGCATCAGCGGTTCTTCCCGATCGTCCTCTAGTAGTAGCGGCGCAAATCCATGCCCTTGTACAGGCCCGCCACTTCATCCGCGTAGCCGTTAAACATCTGCGTCGGCTGCAGTTGCTTCCATATCGGCGCGCCAATCACGCGCTCCCGCGCCTGGCTCCACTGCACCCGGTCCACATTCGGGTTCACATTCGAATAAAACCCATAAGCATCCGGAGCAATCTCGTTCCACGTTGTCTCCGGCTGGTTCTTCACAAACTCGATCTTCACAATCGACTTCGGCGACTTGAACCCATACTTCCAAGGCACAATAATCCGCACCGGGGCGCCGCTCTGGTTCGGCAGCGCCTGCCCATACAGTCCCACCGTCAGCATCGTCAGCGGATGCATCGCCTCATCCATCCGAAGCCCCTCCGTGTAAGGCCACGGGATCGACACATTCATGATCCCCGGCTCCTGACTCGGCCGGTCTACGGACACAAACTTTACATACTTCGCCGAACCTAGCGGCTGCACTTCGTTGATCAGCTTCGACAGCGAATACCCGACCCACGGAATCACCATCGACCAGGCCTCCACGCACCGGAACCGGTACACACGGTCCTCCAGCGGGCTCAGCTTCATCAGCGCGTCAATATCAAACGTCTTCTTATTGTGGACCAACCCACCCACTTCGACCGTCCACGGCTCCGTCTTCAGCTTGTAGGCATACTCCGCGGGATCGCTCTTGCTCGTCCCGAACTCATAAAAGTTGTTGTAGTGCGTAATGTTGTAGAACGACGTTTCATTCAGCCCGTTGCCGTTCCACTGGCTCCCCACCGTCTTCAACTGGTTGGCGGCCATCACGCTCTTGTGTGGCTCCAGCAGCTCCATCGCGCCGCCCGCGGCGGCCAACCCCACGCCTGCTGCGGCTGCTCCAGCCATAAACTTCCGGCGGTTCAAAAAAACTTCCTTGGGCGTTATCTCCGCCCCGGGTGCTTCATACTTTTTGGATGGCATACGGCATACCCCACAATTCAGTCTACTCATCAGACACTCATTTTGGATTTTGGTTACATTCGCCTTGTGACCGCATCCAAACACCCCCTCCCTTTCCCCAACCAATGACCCCGGCTGTACTTCAGCGCATCCGTGGGCGAAAATACTGTTTTACCAACAAGCTCCCGCTTTTTTTGAAATGGAGGAGTAGCTTTGACTCTTGAAGTGCGCCCGCCCACGTCACGCCGGGCAAAAATCAGTTCACTCGGAACCTGGGTTCCACCGCACGTCCTCACCAACGCCGATCTCGAGAAAATGGTCGATACCACCGACGAGTGGATCACCTCCCGCGTCGGCATCCGCGAACGCCACATCCTCGATAAAGGCCTCGGCACCAGCGATATGGCCGTCGAAGCCGCACGCATCTGCCTCGAAAAGCGCGGCGTCTCGCCCGCCGAGGTGGAAGTCATCATCGTCGCCACTGTCACGCCGGACATGCTCTTTCCCGCCACCGCCTGCCTCGTCCAGGACAAGCTCGGCGCGCACGGCGCATGGGGATTCGACCTCTCCGCCGCCTGCTCCGGCTTCGTCTACGCCCTCCAGGTCGGCTGCAAACTCGTCGAGTCCGGCGCGCACTCCAAGGTCCTCGTCATCGGGGCAGACACCATGTCCTCCATCCTCGACTACACCGACCGCACCACCTGCGTCCTCTTCGGCGACGGCGCCGGCGCAGTCCTCATCGAACCCGCCGAACCCGGCGAAACCGGCATGATCGACTTCGTCCACGAAATCGACGGCTCCGGCGGCTGCTCCCTCTACATGCCCGCTGGCGGCAGCCTCCATCCGCCCAGCCACGAAACCATTGACAAGCGCATGCACTACGTCCATCAGGACGGACAGGCCGTCTACAAATTCGCCGTCCGAAAAATGGCAGAAGCCACCACCCGCGTCCTCGAGCGCAACCACGTCACCGGCGAAGACCTTGCCTGCTTCATTCCCCACCAGGCAAACCGCCGCATCATCGACTCCTGTGCCGAGCGCCTCGGCCTCCCGCAGGACAAAGTCGTCATCAACATCGACCGCTACGGCAACACCACCGCCGGAACCATCCCCCTCGCCATGAACACCGCTCTCGAAGAAGGCCGCCTCAAAAAGAACGACCTCATCCTTATCGCCAGCGTAGGCGCAGGCTTCACCGTAGGAGCAGCCCTCCTCCGCTGGGAATTCTAAGTCCCTCCCATCCCACCAAAGATGTTGTCATTCCGACCGAAGTTCGTTCCGCGCAAGCGGAGCGAACACAGCGGAGGAACCTGCGGTTTCCATTTCAAAAGCCGAAAACCCTCGGGTGCCGGGTGCCCCATCCAAGCTCTGCGTGGGTGGTCATCGAGTATCACCCCAACCAATCTCGATTACTGAAGAAAGGTTGTCATTCCGACCGAAGTTCGTTCCGCGCAAGCGGAGCGAACGCAGCGGAGGAAGCTGCGGTTTCCATTTCAAAAGCCGAAAACCCTCGGGTGCCGGGTGCCCCATCCAAGCTCTGCCTGGGTGGTCATCGAGTATCACCCCAACCAATCTCGATTACTGAAGAAAGGTTGTCATTCCGACCGAAGTTCGTTCCGCGCATCCAGGCTCCGCTTGAGTGGGACAGAAAAATCTCCAAAGTAGAATGGCGCGCAAAGCGCCCGGTTGCCCGTGCGGCAAGCACCGCGCAAAGCGCGCGGTCGCCCGGACGGCCAGTCCCTCCGTTAAAATAAAGAAAAAAGACAGGTCCCCGATAGATGCTTTCTGATCTCGAATTCGCCTACGCTCCCGTGCGCGACCAGGTGCGTGACCTGCGGGAGTATCTTTGACCCCGCCCGCCTGCGCTCCGAACTCTCTGCCATAGAAAAAAAACTCGAAGACCCGGCCCTCTGGTCCAACCCCCAGCTCTCGCAGCCCATCATGCGCGACCGCAAGCGCATCGAAGAGCAGCTCTCCTATGACGCCGAACTCGCCCGCCGTTCCGGCGACATCGACGCCTACTTCGAGCTTGCCCGTGAAACCCAAACCGAAGGCCATATCGACCCCGAAATCGAAGCCAGCCTCACCACCGAAATCGCCGCGCTCCGCGACTACACGGAAACGCTCGAGTCCCGCACCATGCTCTCCGGCGAAACCGATCCCCTCAACGCCATCGTCACCGTCCATCCCGGCGCTGGCGGAACGGAATCTCAGGATTGGGCCGAGATGCTCATGCGCATGTACCTCCGCTGGGCCGAGCAGCAGGGCTTCAAAACCGAAATCAACGACTATCAGGACGGCGAAGAGGCCGGCATCAAGTCCGCCACCTTCACCATCACCGGCGACTACGCCTTCGGCCTGCTCTCGGGCGAAACCGGCGTCCACCGCCTCGTCCGCATCTCGCCCTTTGACCAGGCCAAGCGCCGCCACACCTCCTTCGCCTCCGTCTTCATCTCGCCGGAAATCGACGACTCCATCCAGATCGACATCAAGCTCGAAGACCTCCGCGTAGACACCTACCGCTCAGGCGGCAAAGGCGGCCAGCACGTCAACACTACCGACTCCGCCGTCCGCATCACCCACCTCCCCACCAACATCGTCGTCCAGTGTCAGAACGAGCGCTCCCAGCACAAAAACCGCGAGAAGGCCATGAAGATGCTCCGCTCGCGCCTCTACGAATACGAGTTAGAGAAGAAAAACGCCGAAACCAAGAAGCTGGAAGACTCCAAGTTAGACATCAACTTCGGTTCGCAGATTCGCAGTTACGTCCTGCAACCCTACCGCATCGCCAAAGACCACCGCACCAAGGTAGAAGTAGGCGACGTAGACAAAGTGTTAGACGGCTACCTGGACCCCTTCATCCGCGGCTACCTGATCATGCGCCGCAACGGAGGCGTCCCCGCCACAGCAACCCCCAACGACGACCTGGAATAACCCTCACCAGAGAGTCGTCCCGCAATCTCAAGAATGTAGTCCTCCCGAAAATGTTGTTCTCTTGAAAATATTGTCATCCCGACCGAAGTTCGCTCCGCGCAAGCGGAGCGAACGAAGCGGAGGGACCCGCAGTTGTTGCCTTCACTCGGTTCACCTATAAAATATTGATTTCCATGGGACCAAAGCGGTGCGCAAGCACCGCCGGCTCGGCTTCTCGGTCATCGGGCATATATAGTCTTTTGCATCACATAACACGAGATCCTAACCATGCCCGTTCCTGACTTTCAATCGATTATGCTGCCCCTCTTGCGAACAGCAAGTGACGGCTCCGAACACAAAGTAAGCAGCATAACAGGCCACCTCGCACTGGACTTTCAGCTATCTGAGGGCGAGCAGCAGCAACTTCTCCCCAGCGGCCGCCAGACAACATTCGCGAATCGAGTCGCTTGGGCGAAAACCTATCTAGTCCAGGCAGGACTATTAGAAGCGACGCGGCGGGCGCATTTTCGAATTACTGATCGAGGCCGCCAAGTACTCGAAAGCAACCCGCAACGAATCGACATTGAATACCTGCTTCAATTCCCCGAATTTGTGGACTTTCGTGGTCGAAGTCGCAGTTCTGACGAAGCCTCGACTCAAAAACCGACAGGCGCAACCAGTTTGCTCGACGAAGAAACACCCGACGAAATCATCCGTTCAGCCGTCAAGCAAATCGAAAGCGCTCTTACGAAGGAGTTATTGGACCGAATCCTTTCAGCCAGCCCTTCATTTTTTGAGGGATTGATTGTGAACCTACTACTCGCAATGGGTTATGGCGGCTCCAGTGAAGATGCCGGTCAAATCGTAGGCAAGGCTGGCGACGGCGGCATAGACGGTGTCATCGATCAGGACTCTCTCGGCTTGGATCGCGTATATATCCAGGCAAAAAGATACGCCCACGAAAATCCTGTCAGCGAACCGGAAATCAGGGCTTTCAGCGGCAGTCTCGGCGCTGCAAAGGCGAACAAAGGCATTTTCGTGACAACGTCGTCGTTCACTCAGCCAGCTCTCACATTCGCCGAACGTCACCCCTACCGAATTGTGCTGGTAGACGGCAGAATGCTGACCAAACTAATGATCCGCCACAATATTGGCGTCAGAATTGAGGAAACACTGCACATCAAGCGTATTGACGAGGATTTCTTCGTGGACGAATAGCCCCCGTGACCCCCATCACCGCGAATCCCCAAAACCGCTGCCAGCATCCATAAATCAGCTATGAGCACCATGGACTACATCGGTATCGCCGCCGTCGCCCTCCACGGCTTCGTCATCTTCGCCATCGTCCTCTGGTTCGGCCTCGCCAAACCCAAAACCTGGGCCGAATTCCGCTCACGTCTCCTCCACGAATTCTTCGGCATACGCCCCAAAACCGCGCCCCGCATCTAGCCCCCGCCTCATCGGCAACTCGCAGCCGCGTCGCGCCATTTCATCTATGTGATGCACTCGATGGAAGTCATCGACGCACTCATCATCGTGGGCCATGTCGTCGGTCTCACCCTGGTAATCCTCTGGATTGGTCTGGAAATGCCGCTAGAGCAATTTCAGGATAACTGTACCCGAAGCAGCAACTTTCCAGTCGATGCGACCAACAGGGAGCAGCGACCCTGGAGCGCCTCAAAATGGGCATAGCAATCCTGAAATTGCTCTAACAATTGCCGATTCCTGCACCCACTTCCGGCAATTGTGCGTCGATCATGCTCCGAAGCCTCGCAAAACCCGCTGAGCCGGGCCACTCCAGTGAGCAGAACACAACAGCTTCGGAGTCTTTCTGCGCCTCTTCATTGTGAACGCGATTCAGTCCCGCCGATCGTCCCCGTGTACCGCCCTAACGCACCATCAGCAGATACACCACCAGCGCGAGGCCCGCCAACGCCAGCAAAAGGGCAACCGCCGTACCCACCCGCGAAGGACGGCTCTCCATCGGCAACCCGCTTCCCAGCCGCGCGATCAACGCTCTGTGACGCACTGTCGCGCTGATCTCCACAAAGATCCCCAGGCCCACCAGTGCCACGCCAAACCACAGCGAAGCCCCATCCGATCCCCCCGGAACCAGGCCCCCGCCATAATGCATCTGAAGCTCGTGGACAAACAACCCAAAGCGCGCCACCACAAAACCAAATCCCATCAGCGCCAGCCCGGTTCTCAACCACGCCAGATACGTCCGCTCGGCGGCAAGCAGGGTTCGAGCATCCACTTCCTCTGGCATCGCACCTCCCTTCGTATCGTACGATCTTCCCACACCATTCCACTCAATAAAAAAGGCCCGGAAGCAGCCCGCACCCTGCCATTTCCTTCGCTGGCCCTGCCATGCGCTAACGCCGCATCGCCATCATAGGCTGCAGAACCTCCTCAGGCTCCGGCCTGACCCGAAAATCCGCATGCGCCTCGGCAAACAGCACCCTCCCATCCTGACCCACCACAAACGTCCCCGGAACCGGCAAACGCCAGCTCTCCTCGCCATTCACAAAAGGAATATTCACCAGGATGCTCCGGTAATAGCTCCGCTGGTACTCCGGAACCGTGTACGCCAGCCCGAACTGCTCCGCCAGCTTGCTCCCATGGTCGGTCAGCAGCGCATAAGGCAGCTTATGGTGCCCCGCCGTAAAATCGCTCTGCCGCTGCGTCTGCGGAGAAATCCCCACCACCAGCCCGCCCCACTCCCGAACTACCGGATAAAGATCGCGCCAGGCCTCCAGCTCCGTCACGCAGTAAGGACACCAACGCCCCCGGAAAAACGAAATTACCAGCGGCCCCAGAGCGAGCAGATCCTCTGACCGAACCATCTTCCCAGCCGCATCCGGCAGCGCAAACGCCGGAACCTTCGCGCCCACCGGCAAAATCCGCTCCTCTATCCCGGAAGCAAACAGCTCCTCCACCGCGCGGTCAATCACCGCCAGCCGCTCCGGCTGCACCAGCGTCCGCGTGTTCTCGGTAATCTGGTCGAGCTGGTCCTGAAGATGCGCCATCACTCCATTATCTTCTCAAATCCCAGCCCGCTCCCTGTGCTCCTCGTCACATCGCGGCAAATTCCTGACCGATCACCCACGTCGTCACGCTCTCCGCAGCCGCCACCGCCCGGAACCCTCCCATCTTCACCGGCACCTCAGCCAGCTCCGCATGGCTCTCCGTCGCGGAAGTCCTGACCATCCGCGCTTTCTCGCCCATCACGCCCTTCAGCGCCACCGGAAAACGCCGCTCCTCCATCCCCCGATTGATCGCCACCAACACAGTCCGCCCCGTCGCAGCATCATGGTATGCCGACAAATCCACATCTTTCTCCGGCATCGCCGTCGCCTGCACCCGCTGCGCCCCCGGCCGGATAAACTTTGCAAACTGCCCAATCGTGTAGAACCGCTTCGCCACTGCAAAGGTCCCAGCCTTCGGATCAATCCCAATCAGCGATCCCCGCGACTTCTCCGCCATCGAAGCACCCCACCACCACAGCCAGCCGCTCACCTGGTCCACCGCCAGGTGCGTATGCACCAGCCGTGCCCAGTAAACTCCGTCCGTTATGTTGGTGATATTCTTCCCGTCCGCACTCACCTCGGTCTCCCAAACCCGCTTGCCCATCCCCAGCGCCTGGTGGAAAACACCCGTCCGCTTCGCCAGAGGAACATACGACGTGTAGTCATCCGTGTAAGCATGCGCGGCCACAATCTTCAACGCATTCGCGCAAGTCGGATCATCCAGAATCGTGTTAATCGACAGATCCGTCCAGCGCGCATCCTCGTTCACAATAATCTCAGCCGTCACGCCCTTCCGCTCAAATGTAGGAATCAGCGCCGTCCGCAGAAACACCGCCAGTTGCTCCCCGCTCCAGATGCACGAAGGCCACCGCGCCAGGTAATCCGGCTCATTTGCCGGCGAAACCGCATAAATATCAATCCCAAAATGCTTCTTGTACCCCAATACATACTCGGCAAGGTAATCCGCAAACGCCGGGTACATATCCGTCCGCAGTTGCCCGCCGCGATCCACCATCCCCGTCGTCTTCATCCACGCCGGCGGAGACCACGCCGTAGAGAAAAACCGCCCGCAACCGCGCTTTTTCGCCTCGCCCATCAGCCATATCTGGCCTTTATCGCCCTTCCAGTTCCACGTTCCCTGCACCGGCTCAATCGACTCGTCAGCCTCCCCAACCGCTTTATAGACAGGCCCCTTCGCCATACCCCCATCCTGAATAATGTTCCGCAGAATCGTGAAACCCATCCCCTTTTTCTCGTCAAACATCAGGTCCAGCAGATGCTCGCGCTTCTCCTCCGGCATCCGCCACAACCCATAAGACTGCCCAAACGCCTCGCTGAACCCGAACCCATCCATCTGCTGGTGCTTCACCGTCGCATCCACCACCGCGCCCGGCTGCATCCCCTCGGCCACCATCTTCGGAGCACCTCCCGCCGCCGCGGCCGCCACCGCCGCCCCACGCACAAAATCCCGCCGATTCATCTTCATCCCCAATCTCTCCTCATCGCGCGCGGCCCCGTCATTTCCGTCGAGCAATCTTCCCTAGTAAATCAATTTATCCAGAACGCGCAGACCATACTTAAACGATTCACCCCATCCCTGTCCACTCCACTGCGAATCCCAGCCCATTCCCGAGCATCTCTACACCAGCCGCCATCACCGCCGGCCATTGCCCTCGCGGTAAACTAGTAGCTGAGGATCCTCATGCCGGATACACAACGAAGAAAGACCGTTACGGTCAACATTGGCAAGGTGCGCGTCGGTTCAGACGCCCCCGTCGTCGTCCAGTCCATGACCAACACCGACACCGCCGACGTCCAGTCCACCATCCAGCAGGTCGCCGCGCTCGCCACCGCCGGCTCTGAGCTCGTCCGCGTCACCGTCAACAACGACGCCGCTGCCAAAGCCGTCCCCGCCATCGTCGAAGGACTCGCCAAACTCGGCATCGATGTCCCCATCGTCGGCGACTTCCACTACAATGGCCACCAGCTCCTCAAGAAGTACCCCGACTGCGCCCAGGCCCTCGCCAAGTACCGCATCAACCCCGGCAACGTCTCCATCGGACGCAAAGACGACGACAACTTTCGCACCATGGTCGAGTGCGCCGTCGAGAACAACAAACCCGTCCGCATCGGCGTCAACTGGGGCTCGCTCGATCAGGCCCTCCTCACACGCCTCATGGACGAAAACTCCCGCCTCGCAGACCCGCTTCCAGCGCGCTCCGTCATGCTCGAGGCCATGTGCCGCAGCGCTCTCGACTCCGCCGCGGCCGCAGAAAAATACGGCCTCGGCCACAACAAGATCATCATCAGCGCCAAGGTCTCCGGCGTCCTCGACCTCATCGATGTCTACCGCATGCTGGCCGCCCGCTGTGACTACCCGCTCCACCTGGGCCTTACCGAAGCAGGAATGGGCATGAAAGGCATCGTCGCTTCCACCGCAGGCCTCGCGCCACTGCTCCTCGACGGCATCGGAGACACCATCCGCGTCTCCCTCACGCCCAAGCCCGGCGGCGACCGGACGGAAGAAGTCCTCACCGCCCAGCAGATCCTCCAGTCCCTCTCCATCCGCAGCTTCACCCCGCAGGTCACCGCCTGCCCCGGCTGCGGACGCACCACCAGCACCTTCTTCCAGGAGCTGGCCCAGCAAATTCAGGACTACCTCCGCGACTCCATGCCCGTCTGGCGCCAGACCTATCCCGGCGTCGAAGAGCTCAAGCTCGCCGTCATGGGATGCGTCGTCAACGGCCCCGGCGAATCCAAACACGCCAACATCGGCATCTCGCTCCCCGGAACCTTCGAGGAACCCAAAGCTCCCGTCTACGTCGACGGCCGCCTACTCACCACCCTCCGTGGGGACACCATCGTAGCCGACTTTCAGAAGATCCTCGACGACTACGTCCGCACCCGCTACGGCTCCGGCGCCACCACCCCCGAACAACTAGTCGAAGTCCACTAAGCATAAGTCACCACAGCATCAAGAAGCCCCGCTCCGCGCGGGGCTTTACTATTTGTGGAATCCAATCAATGTTGTCATCCCGACCAGGGTGTGGAGCGAGCCATCGCGCCGCACGGAACGGAGAAACCTCCGGTTCGTACCACCCCCATGAAAAAATCAACTCCACCCCCACCCGCCTCATCCAAAAATCACACCATGCAAACCAAAGTAGCCATCCTGGGAGGAGGCCTCGCCGGCCTCTACGCCGCAACCCTCCTTCACCGCGCCGGAATCCCCTTCACCCTCCTCGAAGCCCGTAACCGCCTCGGCGGACGCATCCTCACCGCCGAAACCGAAACCGACGGCTTCGACCTCGGCCCGTCCAAGTTCTGGCCCCAGGCGCAACCCCACCTGACCGAACTCATTCACCAACTCGGCCTCGAAACCTTCCCCCAACACACCGAAGGCGACATCCTCTTCGAGCGCATGTCCCGAGAAGCCCCGGCCCGATACAGCCCTGCCTATCAGGAACCCCAGTCCACACGCATGGCCGGAGCCATCACCGCCGCCGACCGCGCCGTAGCAGAAATCCGACAACACCTTTCCCACACCCAACCTGCCGGAAATTAATCCCAGAATTGCTATCCTGAAAGTAAGGACATACAAAAAAGGCGGCTCCCGCGGGAGCTGCCTTTTTCCGTCTGATTTCGCCCGAATCCATAAGATTTCCGCGCAAACTCACCCTTAGAGCCTTAACCTATCCCATCGAATCAACAACTTACCCACAAAAACAGCGGGGTGGACCCATTGTTAGAGGGTTAACCTATCTCATAGAATCAACAACTTACCCACAAAAACCATAGGGGTCTCGAAATTCTTTTTACGGTACGGACCGGGAAGATAGCTGACACCGGAGTGCCCCATAGCCTGCCTTGAGCGAGTTGCAAGCGAGTCGAACAGGTCCACGAAGAGGACGTGGGAGGCGGCGCAACGCGCCGACCTGCAACATCCGACGGAAAAGCCTGCGTCAGATTTGCGTCCCGGCATACTTCCGGCCTTACTCAATATCCCCCGGCAAAGCTGGGGGGCTCCCGCTGTTAGCTAGTCGTAGCGCTCGAATACAATCTGCTTCCGGTTCCACCCCATCTCTTTCAGCAGTTCCCGCGTCTCCGCCACCATCTCGTTCAGCCCGCAAATATAAGCATGCAACCCAAACGGAGGCTGTTCCCGGCCGACCGCCTGGCCTGTTCGCGCGGACCACTCCTCTACGACCCGTGCCACATGCTCCTGCACATGCCCGCGCAGCCCCATCCAGTCCGCGTTCTCGCGGCTTAGCGTCTTCCGGTAGTGAAAGTTCTTCCGCTCTGCCGCCACCTTCTCGAAATACTCCTCGTAATAAAGCTCTGTCCGGTGCCGCGTCCCATACACCAGCCATATCTCCCGCCCCTCGGACCGGTCGCCGCCCTCCGGAAACAACCACTCCACATACCCCCGGAACGGCGCAATCCCCGTCCCCGTCGCAACCAGCACCGAATCCGTCAGCGGCTCCTTCAACACAAACATGCCGTGCGGCCCGTGGAACTCCACTGCCTCGCCCACCTTCATATCGCAAAGCAGGTTCGAGAATAATCCACCCTCCACCCGGTTCACGCACAGGTCAAACCCGCCGGCCCGAGGCGCTGAAGCAATCGAATAAGCGCGCGTCTGCTGCTTGCCCCGCTCATCTTCCGCCACCAGGGAAATAAACTGCCCCGGCGCAAACCCAAACACCTCAACCTCTTCCACCCGAAACTCAAGGTGAAAGCACTGCTCCGCCTCCGAAAGAAGAACTCTCTTCGCAAGCTGCCCGCGATAATGCCGTCGCTCCAATCTATTCGCTCCTCCTCAGGACTCGATGCTTCAGCGGGTACCTCTGACTCAACTTTAATCACTCAACTCCAGCTCATGCTCGACATCCGGCACCACTTTGCCTATGCTGGTGGCACTGCTTGTAGACCGTTAACCCCGTAACGTCATCATGCTGATACAAAATCTTCAAGTCGACATCACCCCGATCGCCGAACCCCGCGGGCGTATCCTGCATTTCCACGGCCCGCTTGTCATCAGCAATCTGCAGGCCTTCCGCGCCGCACTGCGCAGGGACTACGCACTCTTTACCATCCTCGACCTCACCGACGTACCCTTCATGGACTCCACCGGCCTCGGAGAAATCATCAACTTCTACACCCTCTGCCAGCGCAGCAATGGCCGCCTCGTGCTCGCTGCGCCATCACCCCGCGTCGCAGACCTTCTGCACATGACCCGCGTGGACACCCTCCTCAACATCGCCCCCAACATCGATGCCGCCAAAGCCTGACGGCCTTCATACCAGACCGCCTCAAAAAAAATCTCTGCCCCGCCATCCCAGCCCCGCGCATCCAACACCAGATGCTTGCATCATTCCTCTCAGGCCTAATCAAGATACGTCTTGCGTAACCTTGCATCGGCCGAACCACTCTAACCTGACAGGAGGATCAGCCAGCCTTGTCCACCCTGACCACTCCCAGCCTTGCAACCCCACATTACGACTCATCCCTCGCGGCAGATCTCCACGCCCGGTTCACCGCCGTCCGAAGCCAGTCTCTCGCCCTCTGCGAACCACTCACACCAGAGGACATGATGGTCCAGTCCACTCCCGAGGCCAGTCCCTCAAAATGGCACCTCGCGCACACCTCATGGTTCTTTGAAACTTTCGTCCTCCGCGAATTCCTGCCCGGCTACACGCCCTTCCATCCCGACTTCCTCTGGCTCTTCAACAGCTACTACAACGGGGTCTCCACGCAGCCGGAAAAACAGCTTCGCGCCACCTTCTCGCGGCCCTCCCTCACGCAAATCCTGGACTACCGCCACCACATCGACGCCGCCATCCAATCCCTCATCGAGCAAACCCTCCCGCACGAAGCCAAAACCCGCCTCATCCTCGGCCTGCACCACGAGCAGCAGCATCAGGAACTCCTCCTCACTGACGCCAAGCACGCCTTCTTCACCAATCCACTCCGGCCCGCCTACCGCGAAGGCTCCATCGCCGCATCGGCAGCCGCTCCGCCGCTCACATGGCACGAGTTTCCAGGCGGCATCCACGAAATCGGCCACTCCGGCAGCGGCTTCTCCTTTGACAACGAACTCCCGCGCCACAAGGTCTATCTCCAGCCCTTTCGCCTCGCATCCCGCCCCGTTACCTGCTCCGAGTACCTCGAGTTCATCCACGACGGCGGCTACCAGCAGAGCCAACTCTGGCTCTCCGACGGCTGGACGACCGTAAAATCCCAACACCGGCGCGCCCCGCTCTACTGGTCGCAATATCACTCCGACGACTGGACCGTATTCACCCTCCGCGGCGCCGTCCCGCTCAAAGACCTGCTCAGCACGCCCGTCTGCCATATCAGCCTCTACGAGGCCGACGCCTACGCCCGCTGGCGCGGCATGCGTCTCCCCACCGAATGCGAGTGGGAAGTCGCCGCATCCGCCGCACCCGTCTCCGGCAACCTCGTCGAATCCAATCGCCTCCATCCCGCTCCCGCCGAACCCGTCGCCCATCCCACGCAACTCTACGGTGACATATGGGAGTGGACCAACAGCGCCTACCTCGGCTATCCCGGCTTCCAGCCCGCACTCGGCGCCATCGGTGAATACAACGGCAAATTCATGTCCGGCCAGATGGTCCTCCGCGGAGGCTCCTGCGTCACACCCATCTCCCACATCCGCGCCACCTATCGCAACTTCTTCCAACCCGCCACCCGCTGGCAGTTCTCCGGCCTGCGCCTGGCGCAAAACCTGTCCTGAGGAACCACGCGCCCTCACGACCCGTAAGGCCATTCATGCCCCTGGGAAACTCCTCTGCCGTCCTGCCTGCCGCCCAGCAATCCCCCATCGCCGCGGAAGTCCATCGCGGCCTCACCGCTCGGCCCAAAACTCTCTCGCCCTGGCTCTTTTACGACCAGCGCGGCTCCCAGCTCTTTGACCAGATCACCCAGCTCCCCGAGTACTACCTCACCCGCACCGAACGCGAACTCTTCGCAGCCCACGCACCCGCCATCCTCGCCGCCGCCGGCAAAGATGCAGCCCTTACCCTCATCGAACTCGGCGCTGGCTCCGCCTCCAAAACCGGCATCCTGCTACGCGCCGCGCTCGATCAGCAGCCGCAGCTCACCTACCGCGCCATCGATGTCTCCGCCTCGGCCCTCGAAGCCGCAAGCCAAAGCCTCTCCCGCGAATTCCCCACCCTCATCATCGAAACCCGCGTCCGCGACTACACCCACGGCATCGGCCATCTCCCATCCCTCCAGTGGCCCAACTCGCGCCGCCTCGTCCTCTACATCGGCTCCAGCATCGGCAACTTCGACCCCCTGGACGCCCGCGAACTCCTCCGCGACATCCGCCGGCAGCTCGCCCCCGGCGACTGCATCCTCCTCGGCGTCGATCACGCCAAGCCGCTTCAGCCGCTTCTCGCCGCATACAACGATGCAGCCGGGGTCACCGCCGCCTTCAACCGCAACATCCTTACCCGCATCAATCGAGAACTCGGCGCAAACTTCCGCCTCGACCGCTTCCAGCACCGCGCCATCTTCAACCCCGACGAATCCCGCATCGAAATGCACCTCGTCAGCACCTGCGCGCAGCGCGTCGCCATCCCCGCTCTCGATCTCAAACTCACTTTTTCCGACGGCGAAACTATTCACACCGAAAACAGTTACAAATTCACCCCCGAATCCGCCACCGCACTCCTCGCCTCCGGCAACTTCACCGTCACCCATCACTGGACCGATCCCTGGCGATGGTTCGGCGTCTACCTGGCCACCGCCGTATAACCCCCGCAACCAACTGGGCGTTCCGTCCAAGCGCCACTTGGCTGAGAAAAATAGCGCACCCTCCGAAATCTAGTCGTTTCGACCCCCTTTAACCCTGTCATTTCGAACGAAGTGGAGAAATCTGCGGTCCTTCTCACGCAAGAACATCCAGGAATCCCGCCAAAATCCAAAAGCATTAGGCTAAGAGCTAGAAGCTAAGAGCTAAAAACATGCCCCGAATCCCCTTCACCCAGCTCCATCAAACCCTCACCGCCATCCTCGATCGTCACGGTTTCACTCCGGACCGAGCCAAACTCAGCGCCCGCCTCATTGCAGAAACCTCACGCGACGGCGTCTACTCCCACGGAGTACTCCGCTTCCCGCGCTTCCTCGCCACCATCCGCAACGGCTCCGTCGATGTCCACGCCACGCCCATCCGCGCCTCTGCCCTCGGCGCGCTCGAGCGCTGGGATGGCCGCCGGGGCCCGGGCAATCTCAACGCTCACGCCTCCATGGACCGCGCCATCACCCTCGCCCGCGCCCACGGCATCGGCTGCGTCGCCCTTCGCAACACCAACCACTGGATGCGCGGCGGCACCTACGGCTGGCAGGCCGCCGACGCCGGCATGATCGGCCTCTGCTTCACCAATACCATGCCCAACCTCCCTGCTTGGGGAGCAACCGAACCCTCCATCGGCAACAACCCGCTCATCTTCGCCGTGCCACGCGCCGCCGGCCATCTCGTCCTCGACATGGCCATGTCACAGTTCTCCTACGGCGCGCTCGAAAGTCACCGCCGCCGCAATCAGCAACTCCCCATCCCCGGCGGCTTCAGCGCCCAGGGCCACCTCACCACCGATCCCGCCGCCATCGAAGCCTCCGAGCGCCCGCTCCCCATCGGCTACTGGAAAGGCTCCGGTCTCGCCATCCTTCTCGACGCCGTTGCCGCCATCACCGCGCTCGGCAACGCCACCCACCAGCTCCCACGCGATCCCTTCCGCGAAACCGCGCTCTCGCAAGTCTTCATCGCTCTCAACCACGCGGCCCTCGCCGAAGAAAACCCAGACCACCCCAGCCCTGACCAAATCGCCAACGCCATCGTCGAATCCATCCACGCCGCCCAACCCGCCGACGAAGACAACCCCATCCGTTACCCCGGCGAGCAAACCCTCCGCATCCGCGACGAAAACCTCCGCCTCGGCATCCCCGTCGACGAAAATCTCTGGCAGCAAATCCTCACCCTCTAACCCGGCTGGGTGCCCCGTCCACTTCGAGTGCCCCATTCAAGCCGAAGGCTTGAGTGGGGTCGGAACAATGTAAGCGCCCCGTCCAAGCCGGTTTCCGGCGTCCGTGAACCCTCCCACAGGCACCCAGAGATCCAAGTATCATGACTCCCATGTCCAGAAAAATCCGCTGGGGCGTCCTCAGCACCGCAAACATTGGCCTCAAAAAAGTCCTCCCCGCCATGCAGCTCGGCCAGTTCTCCTCGATCGAAGCCATCGCCTCACGCGACCTCGCGCATGCCCGCGCAGCCGCCGACTCACTCCACATCACCAAAGCCTACGGCTCCTATGAGGCACTCCTCGCCGACCCCGAAATCGACGCGATCTACAACCCGCTCCCCAACCAGCTCCACGTTCCCTGGACCATCCGCGCTGCTGAAGCTGGCAAGCACGTCCTCTGCGAAAAGCCCATCGCCCTCACCGCCGAAGAAGCCCGCACCCTCCTCGAAGTCCGCCAGCGCACAGGCGTCAAAATCGGCGAAGCCTTCATGATCCGCAGCGCACCCCAGTGGCTTCGCCTGCGCGAACTCCTCCACCAGGGCCGCATCGGCCAGCTACGCTCCGTCACCGCATTCTTCAGCTACTTCAACACCAATCCCGACAACATCCGCAACAAAATCGAAACCGGCGGCGGAGCAGTCCTCGACATCGGCTGCTACTGCATCCAGTCCGCCCGCTACGCCTTCCAGCAGGAACCCACGCGCGTCGTCTCCCTCATCGACCGCGACCCAGCCATGCACACCGACCGCCTCACCTCGGCCATCCTCGACTTCCCCGCCGGACAAGCCATCTTCACCTGCAGCACCCAGCTCGTCCCCTGGCAGCGCGTCCATTTCCTCGGCACAAAAGGCCGCATCGAGCTCGAAATCCCCTTCAACATGCCCAAGGACCAACCCACGCGTCTCTTCCTCGACGACGGCTCAGACGTCACCGGCTCCGGCATCACCACGGAAACCTTCCCCACCGCCGACCAGTACACCCTCCAGGGCGATGATTTCTCCCGCGCCATCCTCGAAAACAAACAAGTCCCCGTACCCCTCGAAGACGCTATTGCTAACATGTCTGTCATCGACGCCATCTTCCGCAGCGCCACCACCAACCAATGGCAATCTCTCTAACCCCTGAACCCACCGGGTGCCCCATTCATGCGCAAGTCTTTCGCGCATGAGCGGGTCTGATAATTCTCATCAAAAAGAATGTTGTCATCCCGACCGAAAGCGCAAAGCACCGAAGCCGAGAGACCTGCGGTTCCCTCTCAACCCGGATAACCCCTACTCCCTCACCCAATCTCCGCTCTTCCCGCCACTCTTCCTGACCAGCTCCACCCGCTCAATACGAATCCCCTTATCCAGCGCCTTGCACATGTCATACACGGTAAGCGCCGCCACGCTCGCCGCCGTCAACGCTTCCATCTCCACACCCGTCCCCGCAGTCGTAGCCGCCGTCGCGTGAATATCCACCCCCCCAGCCACCATCTCCGCCTTCACATCCACAAAACTCAGCGGCAGCGGATGGCACATCGGAATCAGATCCGCCGTCTTCTTCGCCGCCTGAATCCCCGCAAACCGAGCCACCTCCAGCGGATTCCCCTTCGGATTCTGCGGCAGCGCAGCCAGCACCTCGTCCGTCAGTGCCACAAAAGCCCGCGCCACCGCCTCGCGCCGCGTAGTCGCCTTGCGACTCACGTCGACCATCCGCGCCTCGCCCGCATCGTCAAAATGCGAAAGCTTCCCCATCACGCACCTCCAATGAGCAGCACGCTCACAAACGCGTCCGCCGGCATGCGATCCATTCCATCCGGAACCACCGCATATCCATCCGCCAGCGCCGCGCAGGCCACGTCGCCCGAACCCTGCCACGCGCGCGGCGTCACCTTCACTCCCTCCATCGAACTCTTTACCATCGCCGGAACAAACCGCGTCAAACCCTCCTTGCCCCGGGCCTCAGCCGTCAGCCGTCCCCACGTCCAGCGCGGCCAGCGCGAATCCGTCTCCCCGCTCAGCGCCGCCACCAGCGGCGAGGCAAAAAGCGCAAATGTAACCATCGTGGATACAGGATTTCCCGGCAGCCCCAAAAAGAACCGCTTCTCCGTCCCATGCGGAGCCCGCCCAAACACCACCGGCTTCCCCGGCTGTATCCGCGCACCCGTAAACACCGCCTCCGCGCCAATCCGCTCCAGCGCCTGCTCCACAAAATCAAACTTGCCCATGGAAACGCCGCCCGTGATCAGCACCAGGTCGCAAGCCAGCGCCGCACGAATCGCCTGCTCCGTCGCCTCCAGTTCATCCTTCACCAGCGGTAGACGAACCGCCTCGGCTCCCATCGCCGTCACCTGCGCCGCCAGTGAGTAACTGTTTGAGTTACGAATCTCCGCCAGCTTCGGCTGCTCTTCCACCTCCACCAGTTCATCGCCCGTCGCCAATATCGCCACCCGCGTCCGCGCGTATACTTCCACCTCCGAATAGCCCGCCAACGCGGCAGCCGCTACCTGCGCCGGACCCAGCCGCGTACCCACGTCCACCAGCAGATCCCCGACACGCGCCTCTGCGCCCGCCGGAACCACATTCTCTCCCGCCTGAATCCGGCGGCCCGTCATCAGTCGAACAGTATCCCCGCTGTGCTCCACATGCTCCACCATCACCACCGCGTTCGCACCCTCAGGAACAGGCGCGCCCGTCATGATCTCCACCGCTTCGCCCCCGCGCAGCATCCGGTCGCGCCACATCTCGCCCGCGCGCAACTGGCCCGCCACGCGCAGCGGTCCCGGCAGATCCTCTACCCGCACCGCAAATCCATCCCGCGTCGAACGCGCAAACGGCGGCTGGTCCCGGTCTGCCCGCAGCGGCTCGGCCAGCACACGACCCAGCGCCGTCGTCAGGGAAATCCGGCTCACCAGCTTCGGCGCAGCCAGCGCTTCATCTGTCGCCGCGCGAATCGCGGCTTCTGCATCCCAATATCGCAATACACGTTCCTTCAATCCATCCCCCTGCATCTATCCTTGCTCTCCACCGCGCAGCCCAAAGAAAAAGAGCGCCGCACAGCGCGACGCTCTCGTCTTTTCATCTTACCGATCAATGCCGGTTGCGTACCGAGCTTTGGATCTTCTGCCCCAGCGACTGCAGTACTCCCTTCACATCGTTCGCGAACGGTCCGTTCGGCGCAAGTTGCAGGTATTTCTGGTAAGCTCCCACGCAGCCCGGGGGCGCAATAATCTTCTGCGTCTTCGGGTCTACCGTCGCCTTCTGGATCAGTGCCTGCCCCTTCAGATAGTAAGGAATCGGTTCATTCGGATTCGCGGCAATCGCGGCGTCCGCCGCCTTCACCGTCAAATCGTTCTGCCCGTTGCGGTTCATCACAATGGCCTCATTTTGGTAATACATGAACGCGCTCTTCGGATCCGCCTGCGACGCTGCAATGTAGGCCGCATCCGACTTTTGAAAATGACCCGCATCCCCGTACGCCTCACCCAGTGCGTTGCCCGCAATCCCGGCTACTTCCATATTCGGCTTCTTGCTCGCTGCATTCAGTGAAATCGCCTTGGTCAGTGACGTAATCGCGTCGTTGAACTTCTTCTCGCCAAGCTGCGCCTTGCCCAGTTCCACCCATAGCAGGTAAGCATCCGGCATAGCCGCCGTGTCCCTCGTCATCAGCGCATCGGCCGCCGCATAGTTCTTGTCGGCGTTGTCCTTCCGAGCCGCCTCAAGATCCTTGTTCAGGTTCTTGATCACAGCATTCTGCTTCAGAATCTTCGCATTCTCGGCCTTTACCTTGGCCAGTTCCTTCTGCTGCTCAGGCGTAAGCTTCTTAATGTACGACGCACGCGAAAGATCAAAGTTTTGCAGCGTATCCTGTCCGCCCATGATCTTCACGCTGTTGTACTGGTCAATCACCTGGCCCTTCGGCGTGTTCGGCTCGCGCAGTGTCACGATATACGTGCCCACCGCTACGCCCGTTCCTTTATAGTTGCCGTTTGCATCCGTCTTGAACGTGTACTTCGCCGAGTTCGAGCCTTCCGGAATCAGTGAAATAATTCCATCCGTAATCGCCGCGCCCGTCGGATCATTCACGTACCCATGAATGCTGCCCGTCTGCGTCGGAGCAGCCCCGGAGGATGTCTGCGCCATCGCCGGCACTACCGCCGTAATCAGCGCTGCTATCGCAACTGTCAGCCAGAGTTTCTTCCAGTTCATTCCTTTATCTCCTCAACCGCGCCCTCTTCAAAAGGCCAGCGGCGATTGTTGATGCGTCAAACCATTATCTCGTTTCAGTCCGTGCATAACGAATCGGGTCCGCAAATCCCGCTTCCTCAAAAGCACGCAGACGCAGTACGCAGCTTTCGCACTCGCCGCAAGCCTCGTCCGCGCCTGAATAGCACGACCACGTTAAATCCAGAGGAGCGCCAAGTTCAAGGCCAAGAGCCACAATCTCCCGCTTCCGCATCCGGATCAACGGTGTCTCGACCACAATGTCGCCATCGCGGGTCCCCGTCTCAATCAGACGCTGAAATGCCTCGTAATATGCCGGACGGCAGTCCGGATACCCCGAACTGTCCTGTTCCACTGCCCCGATCACGATCCGCTTCGCACCCAGCACCTCCGCCCAGCTCACCGCCGCGGCCAGAAAATGCGCATTACGAAACGGCACATACGTCACCGGAATCTCCGCTCCGATCGACGCCTCTTCCTGGGGTGCCTTCGGCACCTCAATCCCTGCATCCGTCAGCGCCGATCCGCCAATCCGACGGAACAAGTCGATCTTCAGATGCAGAAAATCCTTGAATCCAAGTCTCTCGGCAACCTCGCGCGCGGAACGCAGCTCGCGCTCCTCGGTCCGTTGGCCATATCCAAAGTGCAGCGCGTAAGCCTCATCATCCCGTGCCGTCAGTGCCGCGCAAACACAAGAATCCATTCCCCCGGACAAGCACACAACTGCTTTCATACGCTCTTTTGCCACTCCCTTTAGAATAACCCGCCGCAACGCACTTTGTTGCCGTTCCCCGCCGCCTCGTCAAAACCTTCAGCTCCGCACCGGGTTAACTGCTCAGTCACTCGCATCTCATTCCTTTCATTGTCCTTTAGCTCCAAAGTGGTATGTTAATCCTGTCCTGTCAGCTTCATTTCAGGAGGTTCCCTATGAAACAAGCTTCCAGAATCGGCGAAATGCTGGTTCAGGCCGGCCTCGTAACCGAAGAGCAGATCGCCAGCGCCTCTGCCGCCCAGTCGCAGGACGGCGGCAGGCTCGGGGATCACCTCGCCAGGCTCGGCGCCATCGCCCGCGAACAGCTCGAAGCCTTCATCCATCGCATCCCCAGGGAACCGACCTCGCTCGCCGCCACCGGCATCGACCAGACTGAAATCCTCGGCCTCCTGCTCAAAATCATCTACGTCGAACGCCTCCACACCATCCCCGACTTCGCCAACGCCATCAAGCTCCCGCCCCACCTCGTCATGGAGCTTGTCCGGGTAGCAGTCGAACGGCACCTCCTCGAAGCCGCCGGCAGCCCCGACGCCAAATTCGGCAACATCCGCTACACCCTCTCCGAACAGGGCAAGCAGTACGCCGTCGACGCAATGACCCAGTGCCGCTACGTCGGCCCACTTCCCGTTACACTCAAGGACTTCATCGAGCAGGTCTCCCGCCAGAAGCTCACCAACGAGGTCGTCACCGAAGACCGCATTCGCAACGTCCTCAATGACCTCGTCGTCGACGACCGCCTCATCGAGCAGAGCGGCCCTGCCATGACCACCAGCCGCTCCATCCTCCTCTACGGCCCTCCAGGCAACGGAAAAACCTCGGTCGCAGTCCGCCTCGCCACCATCTTTGAAGAGGTCATCTACGTCCCCTACGCCATCTCCGTCGACGGGCAGATCATCCGCTTCTTTGACTCCAGCATCCACGAGCCCGTCAAGCAGGAAAAGGCCATCGAGGACGAGATCACTCTCGTGCGCCGCACCGAGCACGACCAGCGGTGGGTTCCATGCCAGCGGCCCATCGCCATCACCGGCGGTGAGCTCACCCTCGAAATGCTCGACCTCCGCTTCGAACCCAACTCCAACATTTACGAAGCACCGCTCCACATGAAGGCCCTCGGCGGATGCCTCTTCATCGACGACTTCGGACGCCAGCTCATCAGCCCCACTCACCTGCTCAACCGCTGGATCGTCCCCCTCGAAAGTCGCATCGATTTCCTCCGCCTCAATACCGGAAAAACCTTCCGCATACCATTCGAGGAACTCCTCATCTTCTCCACCAACCTCGACCCCGAAGACCTCATGGACCCGGCCTTCCTGCGCCGCCTGCCCTACAAAATCGAAATCGCCGCACCCAGCCTCGAGCACTTCCGCGAGATCCTCGAAATGGAGGCCCTTAAGCATGGCCTCCACGTCTCTCACGAAATCTTCGAGCACATCGTCTACCGCATCACCCATGACAAGGGACTCGAAATCGCCGCTTACCATCCACGCTTCATCGTGGAGCAGGTCGCGTCCACCTGCCGCTTCCTCGGCGAACCGCCCCACTTCAACCCGCGTTACGTCGATCACGCCATCGACAACCTCCGCGTGCGCCGGCCCGACTCCCCGGAATCCCCGGTCACCCACGCACGCGTCTAAATCCCATCCGCACACAAACGGAAACGCGGCCCCCGGGCCGCGTTTCCCTTCGCCTCAATACTCCACAATCAAGGGTGCCCCGTTCAAGCTCCGCTTGGGCGGGATCAGAAAATGTCCTGCAAAATACTGCCCTGTCTCCATTACAGGAAAGGGATACTCAAAGCGCTGAAGGCGCCTTCGACCGCGCAGCCGGCCCCCATGCATCCAGCGCAGCCAAAGCCCGTTCGCACTGCATCCGGTGCCGCTCCTTCTTGTCCCGCACCTGCCGCCGCGTCTCTTCCTCCAGCGGCTCCAGCAGATCAAACGTAATATTCGCAGGCTGGAATCGCTTCAGCTCCGCCCGCGTAATGTAGTTCACCAGCGAACCCAGCGCCGTACCCCGAGGAACCGCCTCCACGTCACGCCCTTCGGCCGCAGCCGCCGCATACACACCCGCCAGCAGCCCCATCGCCATCGACTCCGTATAACCCTCCACGCCCGAAATCTGCCCCGCAAAATATATCCGTTTATGTTCCCGCAGATGCAGCCGCTCCGCCAGCACCGCCGGCGCCTGGATATACGTGTTCCGGTGAATCTGCCCATACCGCAAAAACTTCGCGTTCTCCAGCCCGGGAATCAGCCGCAATATTCGCGCCTGCTCCCCATACTTCAAATGGTTCTGGAACCCCACCAGATTGTAAGAGTCCGCCCGCAGATTCTCCTGCCGTAGCTGCACCACCGCCCAAGGCGTCTGCCCCGTCCGAGGATCGCGCAAGCCCACCGGCTTCATCGGCCCAAACCGCGGCGTATCCCGCCCCCGCCGAGCCAGTTCCTCAATCGGCAGACAGCCCTCGAAATAATCCAGCTTCTCCCACTCTTTTTCCTGCACCGTCTCGGCTGAAATCAATGCGTCATAAAACCGGTCGTACTCCTCGCGCGTCATCGGGCAGTTGATGTAATCCGCCGTCCCCTTGTCCCACCGCGCCTTGAAGTACACCCGCTCCATGTCAATCGACTCGGCATCCACAATCGGGCTGATCGAGTCATAAAACGCAAGATGTCCGCGCCCCGTCAGCCGAGCCACCTCCTCCGATAACGCTGACGAAGTCAACGGCCCCGTAGCCACAACCGTGATCGGCCCATCCGGATCCAGTTCCGTCACTTCCTCGCGATGCACCGTAATGCGCGTCTCCGCCTCAATCGCCGCGTTGATCCTCCGCGAAAACTCCTCCCGGTCCACCGCCAGCGCATGCCCCGCCGGAACCGCCGATGCATCCGCGCATTCCAGCAGCGGAGATCCCATCCGTCGCATCTCCTGCTTCAGCAGCCACGGAGCCGTATTCTCACTCTCCGATTTCAGCGAATTCGAGCACACCAGCTCCCCAAAATCCGCCGTCTGGTGCGCCGGAGTCTGCCGCACGGGCCTCATCTCATACAAATCCACATCCACGCCCGCGCGCGCCGCCATCAGCGCCGCCTCCGGCCCAGCCAACCCGCCCCCGATCACCCGAATCCGCTCAGCCAAGCCGGACCCCACCAAAAACAAGCATCTTTCTCATGTCTCGATTATAGAAATCCAGCCACTCACACCCACCGCATCCACCAGGATGTTGCCACTTCGACTCACAATATTCTTGTCCTGACTGGAGCACCGTAGGCGCGGAGCGGAGGGACCTGCAGTTCACAACAAACCCACCGTCATTTCATTGATAAACGGAAAGGCTCTGTCAAGGCGCAGAGGTCGGTGCGTCTGCATTGTGCAGATCGTGCGATCCATGGGTTTGGAGACCGAGGCATAGCGCGCGTTCCTCTCACCCATCACTTCCGTTGGAATCCACTCCACCAGCCATCGATACGGCCACCGGCAGCAAACGCAAAATATGCTCCGCACCCCGACGGTCCGTCTTCTGCTTACGCACATAGCCGGCGCGAATCTTCGCCGCATCGCCTACCCACAACTCATGGCCAAGACCCGCAACCAGCCGCTCAAACCAAAGCGAGTTGCCTGCCGACTCCATACCAGTCAGCGC
>JAKATU010000005.1 GCA_021818585.1 Acidobacteriota bacterium
ACAATGGCTCCAATCGAGCCCACTGGCTATCGCTCAGATCACTCCGATACATGATCCAACAGTAGAAATATCCCGCCCTTGTGCATATAACTCACTCTATTCATCCAGCAGTTTGTGGACAGATTCTAAACAACCGGAATCAAAAACGCCCCTGCGACCAGCTCGCAAGGGCGTTTCATTTCCAACCTCAATCCAACTTACTTCTCGTCCAGATCCTTACCCGTCATCTGCGGCGGAGGCGCTAATCCCAGCAAATGCAGAATCGTCGGGGAAACATCCTGCAGTGACCCGCCTGTCCGCAGGTGATGCTGCTTGACCTGGTCAGAAACCGCAATAAACGGCACCGGATTCGTCGTATGCGCCGTATGCGGCCCGCCCGTAACCGGATCGACCATCATCTCCGCATTTCCATGGTCAGCCGTAATCAGCATCGCGCCGCCCCTCTGTTTAACCGCCTGGTAAATCTGGTTCAGGCACGTGTCCACAGTCTCCACGCCCTTGATCGTCGGCTCCAGCTTGCCCGAGTGGCCCACCATGTCGGCATTCGCAAAATTCACCACAATCAAATCGAACGCCGTGTCGTTCACCGCCTTCGTCACCGTATCGGCAATCCCCTGCGCGGACATCTCCGGAGCAAGATCATACGTCGCCACTTTCTGCGACGGCACCAAAATCCGGTCCTCGCCCGCAAACGGCTTCTCCACGCCTCCATTAAAGAAGTACGTCACGTGCGCATACTTCTCTGTCTCGGCCACGCGCAAATTACGCAGGTTCGCCTGCGCCAGCACATCGGCCAGCAGGTTCTCCATCGACTGCGGCAGCAGCACAGAAGGCAGTGTAAACAGCTTGTCATACTGCGTCATGCAAAGGTAGTGCAACTCCTTCGGAACCTCATTCCGCGGAATCGTCACATCCAGATCTTCTGCTCCCGGCAGGTCGCGACCCTCTTCCTTGCTCAGCCCGCTGTTCCGCGCCAGCACGCGCGTAATCTGCCGCGCCCGGTCCGCCCGGTAGTTGAACATGATGCACGCATCGCCGTCCTGAATCGTAGCCACCGGCTTGCCCTGCTCATCTGTAACTACAAACGGCACAATAAACTCATCCGTCATCTCCTTGCCGTAGCACTCGCGCACCTTGGCCACCGGATCACTCGTCGAGCCGCCCTCGGCATGGCCCTTCACCATCGCATCAAACGCCAGCTTCTCGCGCTCCCAGCGCCGGTCGCGATCCATCGCGTAGTACCGCCCGCTCACGCTCGCAATCTGTCCCACCTGGTGCTCGCGCATCTTCTGCTGCAGCGCTTCCAGGTAGCCCGCGCCGCTCGTCGGCAGCGTGTCGCGCCCGTCCATGAACGCATGCACGTACACCTTCGTCAGCCCGTGCATCTTCGCCGCCTTCAGCAACGCATAAAGATGATTCTGGTGCGAGTGCACCCCGCCATCAGAGACCAGCCCGAACAAATGCAGAGCGCGCTTGTTCTTGAGTGCATGCTCAATCGCCTTCACAATCTGCGGGTCTTTGTAGAAGTCCCCATTCGCAATCATCGCGTCGATGCGGGTAATGTCCATCATCACCACGCGGCCCGCGCCCAGGTTCAGGTGGCCCACTTCGCTGTTGCCCATCTGCCCGTCCGGCAAACCTACAAAGTGCTCCGCCGCCCGAATCAGCGTACTCGGAAACTCCTCAATCAGCTTGTCATACGTTGGCTTGCGCGCCAGCGCAATCGCATTGTTCTCAGTCTCGGCACGATAACCCCATCCATCCAGGATGGTCAGGACAACAGGCTTGGTACGAACAGACACGCAGACTCCTCTTAAAGTTGATCAGTGTTTACGGTTGCTGCGACGAAGACTGCGATGCCTCGTACTTCTTCGCCGCGGCTAATATCTCGGCCTTATGCCGCTCCAGCACGGCATGAGCTACCTGCTGACCGGCCTTCGCGCCCGCTTCTTCTGACTCTCTGGCAATCGCAGGCATTTCCTTCAGCAAGTCCTGTCCAGCGGTTGTCTTGTAGAACGCGATAATCGCCACCGCGTCCTTCTCGGAAATGTGTTTCTGGTAAATCTTCGTCACCATCGACGCCAGATCGATGTTATCCATGCTCGCCTGCATGTCATCCATCACATCCTTTGGAATGTATGGAGGAACTACCCCACGCAGGTACTTCATCATCTGGTCCATCGACTGCCGCCCCAGCCGAACCGCCCCCGTCAAATGCATCAATTCCTTGCACTGCGCAACCGTAATTGGATGCAGCGGAGGTGCTTGCGATACCGCAGTCGCCTGAGGCATTACCGCGGAAGTGGCAGGCGCCGTCTGCGCCACTGCGGAAGTTCCGACGATCAGAACGCTACTCAACAGCAGCACAGCATAACGCATGGTCTTGCTCCTTGCAGTCGAAAGGGCGGCAGATTCTCATCCGCCGCCCCTTGGAATTACTCGCCGAAGTTCACCGACTCAAGGCCAAGAAATTCAGCCGCTTGTCCCAGTTGTTCTTCAATTCTCAGCAACTGGTTGTACTTCGCAATGCGATCCGTGCGCGAGGCCGAACCCGTCTTGATCTGGCCAACGCCCGTGCCCACCGCCAGGTCGGCAATGAATGTGTCTTCCGTCTCGCCGCTACGGTGAGAAATGATCGACGTATACCCGTAACGGCGGCCCAGGTCAATCGCTTCCAGCGTCTCGCTGATCGTCCCGATCTGGTTCACCTTGATCAGGATCGAGTTCGCAATGCCCTCTTCAATGCCGCGCTGCAAACGCTCCGTGTTCGTCACAAAAAGATCGTCGCCCACCAACTGAACATGAGAACCAATCAGCTCCGTCAGATAGCGCCAGCCCTGCCAGTCATCCTCGGCCAGGCCGTCTTCCAGCGACACAATCGGATATTGCTTCGTCCAGTTCTCCCAGTACTGCGCCATCTCTTCGGGAGTCTTCTCGCTCTTGTCCGACTTCTTGAAGACGTACTTGCCCTTCTCCTTGTCGAAGAACTCGCTCGCCGCCGGATCCAGCGCAATCGCAATATCCTCGCCCGCCTTGTAGCCGGCCAGTTCGATCGCTTCCAGAATCACTTCAATCGCTTCCACATTCGACTTCAGCGAAGGAGCAAAACCGCCCTCATCGCCCACAGCCGTGTTATAACCCTTCTTCTTCAGCACGCCCTTCAGCGTGTGGAACACCTCCGCGCCCCAGCGCAGCGCATCGCTGAAACGCTCCGCGCCCACCGGCATCACCATGAACTCCTGAAAGTCCACATTGTTGTCCGCATGCGCACCGCCGTTCAGGATGTTCATCATCGGCGTCGGCAGAATCGATGCATTCACGCCTCCAAGGTAGCGATAAAGAGGCAGCTTCAGCGCATTGGCCGAGGCGCGCGCGCATGCCATCGACACAGCCAGAATCGCGTTCGCGCCCAGCCTGCCCTTGTTCGCCGTCCCGTCCAGGCTGATCATCGTCGCGTCAATCAAACGCTGATTGGCCGCGTCCATGCCCTCAATCTCGGGCGCAATCGCAGTCTCAATGTTCTCCACCGCCTGCAGCACGCCCTTGCCCAGGTAGTGGCTCTTGTCGCCATCACGAAGCTCCACCGCTTCGTGCTCACCCGTGGAAGCGCCGCTCGGCACCGCCGCCCGGCCAAGAGTGCCGTCGGCAAGAATAACGTCAGCTTCTACTGTTGGGTTACCGCGCGAATCGAGAATCTCGCGCGCATGAATCGCAGCAATCTCAGTCATCTGATTCCTCAATATCTTGTGTTGTAAACGGTCCTGGAGCTGAGGGCGTCGATCCACGGGAATCACTTCCCCGTGGGCTCCTCCGATAACGTCAACAAAATCGCTCATTTAGCTTGATAGAGCCTTTGGTTCCTTCGCGATTCTAACAAAGACAACCGATTCGCACCTGTGCGCTCGCACACAGATTTTTTCCACCGTGCCGGTAACCGCTTTGGTTCTTGTCATTTGCATCCTCTGGCTCGCCTCCGTGAACTGGAATACGCTTTCTATAGGCATTGCGCTGTTTTCTCTGTTGATTCCAAAGCGCAGCTGCCAGGCAACACTTTCAGCGCAATCCGGGTCCATCTTTATGCGTCTAAACTTCAGGACGCCCCCGGGAGGGCCAATCCCCCCTTCACCGGCTCTTCAAGGAGTTTTTGCAATGAAGCAGTTCTTCCAACTCGCCACGGTCGCTCTCATCAGCGGCAGCCTGCTCACCGGCACAACCGCTCTCGCGCAGCAGTCCGGCGCAACACAGCAAAACCAGAATCAGTACACCGGCGTGTCCAATCCGCCCGACACCCCCATCCTCGCCAACGAACCGGTGACCGCTCCACCGGCCATGGCACAGCCAAAGCCCTCGGCGGCCGTCACCACTCCATCATCCACATCCGCACAGCCCCAGCAGCCTGCGCCAGCTAACTATTCAGTGCCGGCTGCAACCGCCTACTACGGCGAACAGGCCTCCGCGCCACCGGCCACTACCGCGCCCCTCGCAACTTCCATTGCCGATAACAACCCTGATCGCTACGACAACACCGACTTTGGCATCGTCACCCAACTGCCTGACCAGCACGCCATCCAGCAGGTTAAGGCTCGGGACGCCCAGTTCGAAGGCTCCAACTCCGATCCCGGTTTCAATGTCGTCAGCGTCATACCCTTCACCCCCAATGCGCTCAATCCCGGAACCAACATCACGGTCCGCCTGCTCCAGCCGCTCTCCAGCAGCACAACGCCGCAGGGTACGCCCTTTCGCGCAACCGTCGTCTCCCCTGTCTATCGCGGCTCCCAGCTCGTCATCCCCGCAGGTTCTGAATTGCGCGGCATCGTCACCGACGTCCATCCCGGACGCCATCTCATCTCACGCGCCACTTTGCGCCTCACGCCCCAGTTCGTGCTTTTGCCCAACGGCAATGCCTATCGCGTAAACGCAGAAGCCGTCTACACCAGCGCTAATCACACCCACACAACCAACGAAGGCGCATTCCAACCCAAAATGCACCTGGCCAAGGACTCCGTCGAGTACGGCGCCGGAGCCGGTCTCGGCGCCCTCGCCGGTGCTCAATTCGGCCCCGGCGGAGCGCTCATCGGCACCCTCGTCGGCGCTGGAGCCGTCAGCGCCCACATGCTCATGCAGCCGAGCAGTTCGCTCACCCTCCCAAGTAACGCAGAGGTTGTCTTCAGCCTCACCCAGCCCATGCAGCTAACCCCCATCCAGGATTAAACAGATTACGCTCCGGTTTTCGTTCCACAAGGGAGCCGCCAAGGCTTCCTGTTTTTGCCTCCAAAATCCCAGACCAGCCAGTTGCCTCTGAAAGCTGGGATCAAATCCATCCCCCCTCAAGAACAACTGACAGCCGAGGATTGGCAACTGACAATTAACCGCTGAGCCCCTTTCTTTTCATACAACTCGATTCACCGCGAAAAGATTGAATCGAATCACATATTGACCACTTCAGAACATCCCCCGACCCTTGACTCTTGACAGGCGCGGAACTAGATTCGAAATGAGGGCGTTGGCACATTCCTCAGTCCTGTCATTATGCAAAGTCATCCATACACTTGGAATTACATTCCGCTCCTGATCCAGGTCGTCATTGCGGCAGGCATGGGCCTTGTCATCGCAGGGCTCTCCTGGCTCATCGGACGCGGTCGCGCCTCCAAGGCGAAACTCGATGCCTACGAGTGCGGCGTGCCCGTCGAAGGCGATGCCCGCGGGCGTTTCTCCGTCCGCTTCTACATGGTCGCCATGCTCTTCATCCTCTTTGACGTCGAAGCCGTCTTCATGCTTCCCTGGGCCGTCATCTACCGGCATCTGCCCATCCTCACCGGCTCCCGCATGTTCGGCTTCTGGGAAATGATCGTCTACCTCGGCTTCGTCGTAGTAGGCATTTTCTACGTTTGGAAGAAGGGCATTCTCGACTGGTCCAACGACCGGGGCGATCTCTAAACACCTCTCAAAAAGAATTGAGGCGAAAAAAGCGTGGCTAACGATCCCATCACCGGCAAGGAAGCAGTCTCCGAGGCACTCCCCGGCAATCCTGCCATCCAGGCGCTCACCGCTGCCGGACCCGATTTCATCACCGACGCAAAGTTTGACCGGAACGAGCTCACCCTGACCATCCCCGCTGAAAAGATCCGCCAGGCATGCGAAATCGTTCGCGCCGCCGGCTACAACTTCTTCTCCGATCTCACCGCAGTGGACTGGTACCCCGCCGAACCCCGTTTCCAGATCTCCTATCATCTCCTCTCGCACGGCTTCAAGCAGCGCGTCCGCCTCAAGGTGCTCGTCACCAGTGACGACCCCGCCGTCGAGTCCATCACCTCCGTCTGGCCCGCCTCCAATCAATACGAGCGCGAAGTTTGGGATCTCATGGGCATCCGCTTCCAGGGCCACCCCGACCTCCGCCGCATCATGATGCCCGAGGAATGGGAAGGCCACCCCCTGCAAAAGACCTATCCCGTGGAGGGCTACCGCTAATGTCGCGCTCGATGCCTGAAATCGCAGAGTTTGTCGCCACCGAACGCCTCGTCAAGCCTTCGCACGAGCAGGACTCACAGTCTCACTCCATGGTCCTCAACATGGGACCCCAGCACCCGTCCACCCACGGCGTGCTCCGCGTCGTCGTCGAAATCGACGGCGAAACCGTCACCAAGCTCGTCACGGACATCGGCTACCTCCACACCGGTATCGAAAAGAATTGCGAAGCCAAGTACTACCAGCAGGTCGTTCCCATGACCGACCGCATCGACTATCTCTGCCCGATGACCAACAACCTGGCCTACTGCCTCGCGGTCGAGAAGCTCCTCCAGCTTGAAATTCCGCCCCGTGCCCAGTGGATGCGCGTGCTCATGAACGAGCTCACCCGCCTCCAGTCGCACCTCGTCTGGCTTGGCACCCACGCCATGGACATCGGCGCGCTCACCGTCTTCCTCTATTGCTTCCGCGAGCGCGAAGAGCTACTCCGCCTCTTTGAAGCAATCGCCGGCCAGCGTATGATGACCTCCTACTTCCGCATCGGAGGCCTGTCCCTCGAAGCTCCCCTCGACTTCTTCCCTCGCGTCCGCGCGCTGCTCAAGAAGATGCCCGAGAAAATCGACGAGTATCAGAATCTCCTTACCGGAAACCCCATCTGGGTCAACCGCCTCAAGGGCGTCGGTCACCTCACCGCCGAGCAGGCCGTCGCCCTCGGCGTCACCGGCCCGCCGCTCCGCGCCTCCGGCGTCGACTGGGATCTCCGCCGTGACATGCCCTACACCGGCTACGAAAACTTCCAGTTCCGGGTGCCCACATCCACCGACGGCGACGTCTGGGCACGCTACTGGGTCCGCCTCGAAGAGATGCGAGAGTCCGTCAAAATCGCCACCCAGGCACTCGACGGCATGCCGGAAGGCCGCATCACCGCCGACGCGCCCAAGGTCGTCCTTCCCGATCGCGAAAAAATGAAGACCGAGATGGAAGCCCTCATCCATCACTTCAAAATCGTCACCGAGGGCTTCACCGTACCCGCCGGCGAGGTCTACCAGGCAGTCGAATCACCACGCGGAGAAATGGGCTACTACGTCGTCTCCGACGGCACCGCAAAGCCCTACCGCGTGCATATGCGCAATCCATCCTTCGCCACACTGCAGGCCCTGCCAACAATGTGTGAAGGAAGACTCCTCGCCGACGTGGTCGCTGTCATCGGTTCGATTGACATCGTCCTCGGCGAGATCGACCGGTAATCGCGCCCTGCTATGACGAGCCCGTCTGGCAGCGCGCAGCAGTTGTATCAGCAACTCTGGATTTCGTTCACCGCGCTTCTCAAAGCCTATGCGGCAGCCACATCGCTCGCATTGCCCGGGAGCGCAATCAGCACCGCGGATCGCGAAAGCGGCGGTCTCGAAATAGCAACGGCGGCGAAGGCGCTCCACATTACCTTCGACTGTCAAAGCGGCTCTGGCCACTGGTCGGTCAGCTCCGCCAAAGAAGCATCAATCGCCTCTTCCGGCACGTTCCTCATCGACGAGCACGGAGGAGTCAAACTGGACGACCCTGCTTCAACAGCACCGCTTGAAATGGATGCCGCGGCCGAAGCAATCATCGCCAGGATTTTGTAATCGAGGAGCAAGCGGCGCATGCCAGCCGAAAAAACGACGATCTTCTCTCCCGAACTAGCAGCGCGGTTCGACCGGCTCGTAACCCTCTACCCGGTCAAACGCTCCGCGCTCGTTCCCATGCTGCTCTATGCGCAGGACGAGATCGGCTACATCTCCGACGCCGTCATCGCCGAAGTCGCCGAGCGCATCGGCATCACCGAGCTCGATGTCCGCAACGTCGTCAGTTACTACTCGCTCATGCGCACCAAACCCGTGGGCAAATATCACGTGCAGGTCTGCACCAACATTGCCTGCATGCTCCGCGGCGGCAATGAGCTCCTGCACCACTGCAGCAAGCGCCTTGGCATCGGCCACAAGCAGACCACCCCCGACGGGCTCTTCTCGCTCGAAGAAGTCGAGTGCATCGGCTCTTGCTCCTGGGCGCCCGCTGTGCAGGTCAACTACGACTATCACGAGAACCTCACACTCGAAACCATGGATAAGGTACTCGACGAGTACCGCGCGAAAGCGAGCAAGTAGTCATGGCATATTTGACCACCCATCCCGACGTTGTCCCGGTCATCAGCTTCCGCTTTGGCAAGGGAGCAGCCGACATTGACCGCTACCTCGAACTTGATGGCTACAAGGACGTGCAAAAGTGCTTCCAAATGGAGCCCGACGCCATCATCAATGAGGTCAAAGCCTCCGGCCTTCGCGGTCGCGGCGGCGCAGGCTTCCCCACCGGCCTCAAGTGGTCCTTCGTTCCCAAGGAATCCGCCAAGCCCAAGTACATCCTCGTCAACGGAGACGAAAGCGAGCCCGGCACCTGCAAGGATCGCCTCATCTTCGAGCACGATCCCCACTCCGTCATCGAGGGCGTCCTCATCGCCGGCCTCGCCGTCGGCGCCAGAATGGGCTTCATTTACCTCCGCGGCGAGTACCGCTTCCTCATCGAGATCATGGAGAAGGCCGTAGCAGACGCATACCAGCGAGGCTTCCTCGGCAAAGGCATCTTCGGCACTAAGCACGACTTTGAAATCGTCGTCCAGACCGGCGCCGGCGCCTACGAAGTCGGCGAAGAATCCGCCCTCATGGAATCGCTCGAAGGCAAGCGCGGCGTACCCCGCATCCGTCCGCCCTTCCCGGCGGTCGCCGGCCTCTACGGCGGGCCAACCGTCATCAACAACGCGGAAACCCTCGCGACCGTCCCCCACATCTTCCGCATCGGCGCAAAGGAATACGCAGCTCTCGGCACCGAGCGCAACGGCGGCACGCGTCTCTACTGCCTCAGCGGACACCTTGAAAAGCCCGGCGTTTACGAGCTCCCCATGGGCTACAACCTCAGGAAAATGATCTACGAGGTCGGCGGCGGCATCCCCAACGGCAAAAAGCTCAAGGCCGTCGTTCCCGGCGGCTCGTCCACGCCCGTCCTGCTCCCCGAAGAAATCGATATCGGCATGGACTTCGACCAGGTCGCCAAAGCTGGCTCCATGCTCGGCTCCGGCGGCGTCGTCGTCCTCGACGAAACCGTATGCATGGTCGAGTTCGCCCTCCGTACCATCAAGTTCTACCAGCATGAAAGCTGCGGCTGGTGCATACCCTGCCGTGAAGGCACCGACTGGCTCAAAAAGTCGCTCACACGGTTACACATGGGCGGCGCAGTCGACAAGGACATCGACCAGATCAAGTACCTGGCCGAAAACATGCTCGGACGCACCTTCTGCCCCCTCGGTGACGCAGCCGCAATGCCTACCGTCGGCTTCGTGCAAAAGTTCCGCAAGGAATTCGAAGACCACCTCAATGGCAAAGGCTGCCCCTACCACCCCGCACCCGACTACGAACTGGCAACCGTTTAAGAATCGAGACAGGAATGGCTGACGTAACCTTTACCGTCGATGGCAAGCAACTCACCGCCCCCAAGGGCACGCTCCTCATTGAAGCCTGCCGCCAGGCCGGCATTGAGATCCCGGCGTTCTGCTACTACCCCGGCCTTTCGCTCCAGGGCGCATGCCGCATGTGCGTCGTACGTGTCGAAAAAATGCCCAAGCTCCAGACCGCCTGCACCACTCCGGTAGCAGAAGGCATGGTCGTCACCACCGAGAGCCCCGAAATCGGCCAGGCCCGCAAGGCCACCATCGAACTGCTCCTCGGCAACCACCCCCTCGATTGCCCCGTCTGCGACGCCGGCGGCGAGTGCGAACTCCAGGACATGACCTTCAAGTACGGAGCGCATCAGTCTCAGTTCGTCGAAATCAAAAACCACCGCGAAGAGCAGCAGTGGTCCCCCGTCGTCTACTTTGACCGTCCCCGCTGCATCCTCTGCTACCGCTGCGTGCGCGTCTGCGGCGAAGGCATGGACGTCTGGGCGCTCGGCATCCAGAACCGCGGCTCCGGCGCCGTCATCGCGCCCAACAAGCAGGATCACCTCGAGTGCGAAGAATGCGGCATGTGCATTGACATCTGCCCCGTCGGCGCGCTCACCTCCGGCACCTACCGCTACAAAACCCGCCCGTGGGAAATGAGCCACGTCTCCACCGTCTGCACCCACTGCGCAGACGGCTGCAAGACCACCCTAGGCGTTCGCCGTTCCGACGACGGCATGGAAATCGTTCGCGGTGACAATCGCGACAAGAGCGGCTTCAACAACGACTTCCTCTGCATCAAGGGCCGCTACGCCTTCGACTTCGCGAATCGCGAAGAGCGCGTCACTCAGCCCATGCTCAGGCAACCCAATGGCGAGTTCAAGCCCGCCACATGGGAAGAAGCCCTCGACTTCGCCGCCGGCAAGCTCCGCGAAATTCGTGACAGCCGCGGCGGCAAATCCATCGGCGTCATCGGTTCCACCCGCATCACCAATGAGGAAGCCTATCTCCTCCAGAAGTTTGCCCGCTCCATCCTCGGCACCAACAACATCGATCACCATCGCACCGCGGATTACCCAGCCTTCCTCGCCGCCCTCAAGGCAAAGGGGCAAAAGGAAGCCTCCATCCGCGACTTCGCCGACGCAAAGGCCATCCTCGTCCTCGGCAACGATCCCACCGAGCAGCATCCGCTCCTCGCCTGGCAGATTCGTAACAATGTCCGTAACAATCAGGCGCGCCTTCACGCCGCCAACCATCAGGACATCAAGCTCCGCCGCCAGGCCACCAGTTTCCTCCCGATTCAGCAGGAAAATTACGGCGCGCTCGTAGCCTTCCTCGCCGGCAACGAAAAGGCTCTCAAAGGCAACGCTGAAGCCGCTGGCTTCCGCGACGCCCTCCGCAAGGAAGAGTCCATCGTCATCGCCTTCGGCTCCGAATATCGCGGCAAAGACATTGAAGCCCTCATCGCCTTCGGCGCCGGATTCAAGAACGTCAAGTTCGCCTGCCTCGGTGACTACGCCAACTCGCGCGGCGCCTCCGACATGGGCCTGCTGCCCGACCTGCTCCCCGGCTACGTGCCGGTCACCTCAGCCGGCAGCTTCGCACAGGAGTACGGCGCTGCCCTGCCCGCCGAACCCGGCCTCGACATGATCCAGATGTTCGACGCAGCCGGTCGCGGCGATCTCGCCGCCCTCTACGTCGCCAGCTCCGACCCCGTCAAGCTCTACGGCGTCGATCCCGCAGCCCTCAAAAACACCTTCGTCATCGTGCAGGACATGTTCCTCACCGAGACCGCGAAGCTCGCCGACGTCATACTACCCGCGGCCAATCTATATGAGAAGGCAGGTACAGCTACCAACACCTACGGCGACCTCCAGCTCGTCAAGAAAGCTGCCGACAAGGCAGGCGTCCGCGCCGACTTCGACCTCATCGTTCGCCTCGCCGGTCACATGGGCCACGACATCAAGACCCTCGTCCCATTCGGCAAGGGTCTGCTCGCCGACTTCGGCCAGTCCCGCGGCACCCAGTCCGGCGAAGCCGATCGCCACGCCGTCTGGCTCACCGCGCATCAGCTCGAGCTCAAGGCCAGCCCCTTCGATCCCTTCGCCATCTTCGACGAAATTCAGCGCCTCGTGCCCGCCTACGAAGTGCCGCGCCTCAACCTCATGGCCGGCAATGACGAGCACCTCAAGTCCGATCTCGTCCAGATCCAAACCGGCGCAGCCCGTCGCGACCTCGTGCTGCCCTCCAACGACACACTCTTCACCTCCGGCACGCTCGGCGAGTACAGCCAGATGCTGCACTCAGTGATGGAGTCCAGAAAGCAAAAGCCCGGCCGAAACAGCCGCGGACTAATGATCAGGAAGGCCTGAACGACGTGAACTTTTGGTGGTTTCTTCTAATTAGTGTCCTCAAGATCGCCGTGGTGCTATTCATCCTGCTAACGGCCGTCGCCTACACGGTGCTCCTCGAGCGCAAGGTCGTGGGACGCATCCAGAATCGCTGGGGACCCAGCCGCGTAGGCCCCTTCGGCCTGCTCCAGCCGCTCGCCGACGGCATCAAGCTCTTCCTCAAGGAAGACCTGCTCCCCACCGCCGTCTACAAGCCGCTCTACATCCTCGCGCCCTGCATCGCGCTCGCCTGCGCTCTCACGTCCATCGCGGTCGTGCCCTTCGGCGCGGACATCAAATTCAAAGGCGTCGATCTTTTCGACATCGCCAACATCAACATCGGCCTGCTCGTCATCCTCGCCGTCACCTCCGTCGGCGTATACGGAATCGCGCTCTCCGGCTGGTCCTCCAACAACAAATACTCGCTGCTCGGCGCGCTGCGCTCCAGCGCACAGCTCGTCAGCTATGAGCTGGCCCTCGGGCTCTCGCTCGTCGGCGTCGTCCTCCGCGCCGGTTCGCTCAACCTCCGCACCATCGTTGACGTTCAGGCCACCCACGGTGCACTCAGTTGGAACATCTTCGGCGGCTTCCAGATCGTCGCCTTCTTCATCTACCTCACGGCAGCCTACGCGGAAACCAACCGCACCCCCTTCGATCTACCTGAAGCGGAAAGCGAACTCACCGCCGGCTACCACACCGAGTACAGCTCCATGAAGTTCGCCATGTTCTTCATGTCCGAGTACGCAAACATGATCACCGTCTCCTGCGTGGCCACCCTGCTCTTCCTCGGCGGATGGTCCAGCCCGCTCGGTCACCTTCTGCCCTCCTTTGGCCCCATTCTCGACGCAATCTTCCCGGTCCTCTGGTTCGTTGCAAAGGTATTCTTCTTCCTCTTCGTTTACATCTGGGTGCGCGGCACGCTGCCTCGCTTCCGCTACGATCAACTCATGGGTTTTGGCTGGAAGGTACTTCTTCCAATTGCGATTGCAAATATCGTGGTCACAAGCCTCTGGCTCGGGTTCGTCAAGCCGCTGTGAATTACAATGATTCCCGGCTGCTGAAACGTTCCGCTTTTTTCTTACTACTTCAGGCGACGCAAGCATGCATCTAGTTCTCTTCTTCATATTCGGTGGCTTTTGCGTGGCGGGAGCGTTAAACCTCCTGCTGCAACGCCACCCGATTAACAGCGCCCTGTCGCTGATTGTCGTCATGACATCGCTCGCGGTGCTGTACCTGCTCCTCGGCGCGGAATTCCTCGCCGCCGTGCAGGTCATCGTCTACTCCGGCGCCATCATGGTCCTCTTCACCTTTGTCATCATGCTCCTCAATGCGCAGCGCGAAGAGCGCACCCATGGCAGCCGGGCAGCCTACATCCTCGGCTTTCCCGGCGCGGCAGCTCTCTTCGCCATCCTGGCGTTCATCTTCGTGCAGAACGGCAAGTCCCTCGGTTTCGTCGACCTCAGCCCCAGCACCATGGTCGGCACCCACCAGCTCAGCGAAGTCCTCTTCCGCAATCTGCTGCTGCCGTTTGAGGTCACTTCCGTTCTCATCCTCATCGCCATCCTCGGCGCCGTCGCGCTGGCTCGGCACCACGAGCCGCCCCGCAACCAGTCCAGGCCCGCGGGAAAGGAGCAGCGCTGAATGGTGCCCATTGCCTACTACCTCATCCTCAGCGCCATCCTCTTCTCCATCGGCGTCGGCGCGTTCCTCATCAAGCGCAACATCATCACCATCTTTATGTCGATTGAGCTCATGCTCAACGCCGTCAATCTCTCCTTCGTCGCATTTGCCAACTACTGGAACCAGATCAACCACCAGTTCAGCGGGCAGATTTTCGTCTTTTTCGTAATGGTCGTCGCCGCTGCGGAAGCCGCCGTCGGCCTCGCCATCATCATCGCGCTCTTCCGCGCTCGGAAGACCCTCAACGTTGACCAAGTGGATTTGATGAAGCTATGAACGGAATCCCCAATCTGCACCTGTGGCTCCTGCCCATTCTGCCCCTTGCCGGATTCCTGGTAAACGGCCTCTTCGGCCGCCGTCTGCCCAAGGCTCTGGTTACAGCGGTCGCCATTCTCGCCACCGCCATTCCCGTAATCCAGGTCGCGACCATCGTCGCACGCTTCGGCTCGCTGCAGCTTCCCTACGTCGAGCACGTCGCCAACTGGATCTCCGCCGGCTCCTTCCACGCCGGCTTCACCTTCCAGCTCGACCAGCTCACACTGGTCATGCTCTGCGTCATCACCGGTGTAGGCTTCCTCATTCACGTCTACTCCATCGGCTACATGGCTCATGAAGACGGCTACTGGCGCTACTTCGCCTACCTCAACCTCTTCATGTTCTTCATGCTCACGCTGGTGCTCGCCAACAACTTCCTCATGCTCTTCATCGGCTGGGAAGGCGTCGGCCTCGCCTCCTACCTGCTTATCGGCTTCTATGTCCTCAAGACCTCCGCCGCCGACGCAGGCAAAAAAGCATTCATCTACAACCGCATCGGCGACTTCGGATTCCTGCTGGCCATGTTCCTCATGATCCAGCACTTCGGCTCCCTCAGCTACTCCCAGGTCTTCCCGCAGATCATCGCCCAGCCCGCACTCCAGGGCGGCGTCCTCACTGCGATCGGCCTGCTGCTACTCCTCGGCGCCACCGGCAAGTCCGCGCAGATTCCCCTCTATGTCTGGCTTCCCGATGCAATGGAAGGCCCTACCCCGGTCTCGGCCCTCATCCACGCCGCCACCATGGTCACCGCCGGCGTCTACATGGTCGCCCGCGCGCACGTCATCTTTGACCGCTCGGCGATGGCCCTCGCCTTTGTCGCCGTCATCGGAACCGCCACTGCATTCTTCGCCGCCACCATGGCCGTCGCGCAGAATGACATCAAGCGCGTCCTCGCCTACTCCACCGTCTCGCAGCTCGGTTACATGTTCCTCGGCTGCGGAGTCGCGGCCTACGGCGCGGGCGTCTTCCACCTCGTCTCCCACGCCTTCTTCAAGGCTCTGCTCTTCCTCGCCGCCGGCGCCGTCATCCACTCGCTCTCCGGCGAGCAGGACATGCGCCACATGGGCGGCCTGCGCAAAAAAATCCCTGTCACATTCTGGACCATGACCGCAGCGGTCTTCGCCATCTCCGGCCTGCCCCCGCTCGTCGGCTTCGCCAGCAAGGACGGAGTTCTCTACGACGCCTTCATCGCCCCCGGCGGAAAAATCCTCTGGTTCGTCGGACTCGCCGCTGCCGGTCTCACCTCCTTCTACATGTTCCGACTCTGGTACATGACCTTCTTCGGAGAAGACCGCACCGGTACCTCTGAAATCCTCAAGGAAGCCAAAGAGCACGGCCACGGCCACATTCATGAGAGCCCCTGGGTCATGCTCGTTCCCATGGCCATCCTCGCTTTCCTCTCGATCTTTGGCGGCGCACTCGGCTGGCCCTCCGGCCTCGGCGGCAATGAGTGGATCACCCACTTCCTCGATCCAGTCTTCAATACCGCCAGCCTGTCCATGAACCCGCACCTCATCCACGACCCGGCCGGTGCCGGCAGCGATAGCCTGCAGCTCATCCTGGCCATCGTCTCCACCCTCACCGCCCTCGCCGGATGGTTCGTCGCACACCTCATGTACTACGCCAGACCCGAACTACCCGCCAAGCTCACGCAGAAGTTCCGCGCCGTTCATCGCACGCTCTACCACAAATACTGGGTTGACGAGCTCTACGAGGGCTTCATCGCTGCTCCTCTGCTCTTCTTCTCACGCTTCGTGCTCAATTTCCTCGTCGATCGCGGCATGATCGACGGAGCCGGCTTCGCCGCAGGCGGCACAGCTCAGGGCCTCGGCTCGCTCGTCGCCCGCATTCAGTCTGGAAACATCCGCTCCTATGCCGGTTGGCTGGCACTCGGAGCCACTTTGGTACTGGTCGTGACCTACTTCGTATTCACGGGCAGCTTCATGCTTCACTAAGCAGTCCGCACCCGTTTCATCGCGGACTGCAAGACGGTTTTGGATTGTGTTGGATTTCGCGCTTCACATACGGATACCACACCGGCCATGATGCCGAACGGAATCCGGAAAACAGCGCATTTTCACAGCCGGTTGGCTCGCCAGCCGGCGTAGTTAGAGGAAAGGCCTCGTGCTGAACGGATCAATCTTATCGCTGATAACCTTCCTGCCACTCGCGGGAGCCGTTATCCTTGCCCTGCTGCCCCGGCGCGGTCGCATCATCCAGTGGTGGGCGCTGCTCGTCTCGCTCGCTACCTTCGTCGCGACCCTCCATCTGCCCGCGCACTTCGTCTACGGTCAGTCCGGCTTCCAGTTCGTCATCAACGCCCCCTGGATCACGCACCCTGCCATCCGCTACCATCTCGGCGTCGACGGACTCTCCATGTGGCTCGTCGTTCTCACCGGCTTCCTCGCCCCCATCGGCGTGCTCGTCTCATGGAAAGCCATCGAGAACCGCACCAAGGAGTTCTACTTCCTCTTCCTCATCCAGCAGACCGCCATGCTCGGCGTCTTCGTCTCGCTCGATCTCTTTCTCTACTACGCCTTCTGGGAGCTCACCCTCGTCCCCATGGCCATCCTCATCGCCATGTACGGCCGCAACAAGGGTCCCCAGGCAGCCATCAAGTTCTTCCTCTACGCCTTCATTCCCTCAGCCCTGCTGCTCGTCGCCATCCTCTGGCTCTACGCTAAGACCGGCACCTTTGAATTCACCCACCTGCAAACCGCCATCGCCGCCGGTGGCCTTGGCCCGCAGGCGCTCTTCTGGGTAGCTCTGGCCTTCCTCGTAGCCTTCGCGGTCAAGGTCCCGGTCTTCCCGCTGCACGGCTGGCTCGCAGACGGTCTTACCCAGGCCCCCACCGCAATGTCCATGGTCATCGCCGGTAAGCTCGGCCTCTACTCGCTCCTCCGCTTCAATCTGGGCATCTTCCCCGTCCAGTCCCGCGAATTCGCACCCTGGATGATCGCTCTCGCTGTCATCGGCATCATCTATGGCGCGCTGGTGGCGCTCGTCCAGCGCGACATGAAGCGTCTGGTCGCCTACGCCATCCTTAGCCAGGTCAGCTTTGTCCTCCTCGGCATCTTCTGCTTCTCCATCACCGGCCTCGACGGAGCCGTCTACCAGATCATCAACGAAGGCGTCTCCGGCGGCGCGCTGCTCGTCCTCCTCGGCATCCTCTACGAGCGCTACGGCACCTTTGAAATCTCCGAATACGGCGGCCTCTCCAAGCGCCTGCCGCACATGGCCACCCTCTACATCATCACCACCCTCTCGCTCATCGGCCTGCCCATCCTCAACGGCTTCGTCGGCGAGTTCCTGGTCCTTAGCGGCAGCTTCGTCGGCCATCACGGATGGGTCGTCGCCGCGACCACCGGCGTCATTCTCAGCGCTTCCTACATGCTCTGGTTCATCCAGCGCGTCTTCTTCGGCCCGCCGTCCACCATGGTCGAAGAGAAGCCCGGCATCGATGTCAACTTCCGCGAACTCGCAACCCTCTGGCCCATGATTTTGCTCATGGTCGTCATGGGCGTCGCATCCTCCTACTGGATTCGCGGCATTGAAGAAGGCATCCGGCCGCTCGCCAACGCACCCGTCACCCAGCCCATGGCTCAATCTCACGCCACCAGCCTTCCCACGCAGGCAACACTGCGGAAAGGAAGGCAGTAATGAACGGATCGATGACAGTTCTGCGCATACTTCCTGAAATCATCTTCACCATCACAGGCGTCCTCATCATGCTGGTGGATCCCGTGATGCCCCGCGAGGCCAATCGCAAGCCGCTCGGCTGGCTCGCCGTCTTCGGCGCGCTCGCCGCGCTCGTCGCCAGCCTCTATCAGTACTCCCTGCCCGACGGCACCGCTTACTTTGGCGTCGTGCAGACAGACGCCTTCAGCGTCTTCTTCCATGTCCTCATCTCCGGCATCATCCTCGTCTCCGCACTCGTCGCGCTCGACGCAGTACACCCGGACACCGAAAACCTCGGCGAACTCTTCGCCCTGATATCCTTCGGTGCCGTCGGGATGCTGCTCATGACCAGCGGCGTCGAACTCCTGCTCGTCTTCATCGGCCTCGAAATCTCTTCCATCTCCACTTACATCCTCGCCGGCTTCCGCCGCAAAACCGCCAAGAGCCCCGAGTCGGCCATCAAGTACTTCCTGCTCGGCTCCTTCGCCACGGCCTTCTTCCTCTACGGCATTGCCCTCACCTACGGCGCCACCGGCACCACCCGCATCACCGATATCGCCACCGGCCTCGCCACCACCCACGACCTGCCCATCGCCGTCGTCGGCCTCGCCTTCATCATCATCGGTCTCGCCTTCAAGGTCTCCGCGGCCCCATTCCACCTCTGGACCCCCGATGTATACGAAGGCGCGCCGTCCCCCATCGTCGGACTCATGTCCACCGCGCCCAAGGCCGCCGCCTTCGCTGTCCTGCTGCGCATCGCCTATGAGGCCTTCCCGCAGCTCCAGAGCCACTGGATGCCCCTGCTCTGGATCATCGCAGCCATCTCCATGACCCTCGGCAACCTCGGCGCGCTTCGTCAGAAAAACGTCAAGCGCATGCTCGCCTACTCCTCCATCGCCCATGCCGGCTACCTGCTCGTCGCCTTCACCGTGCTCTCTGCAGACGGTGTCGCCGCCGCCAGCTTTTACGCCGTCGCCTACGCCGTCATGAACGTCGGCATCTTCGCCGTCATCAGCCACGCCGGCGGCTACGAAGACCGCCTCACCCTCATCGAAGACTACAAGGGACTCGCCTACCGCTCCCCGCTCCTCGGCGGAGCCATGGCCTTCTTCCTGCTCTCTCTCATTGGAATCCCCTTCACCGGCGGCTTCTTCGGCAAGTTTTACGTCTTTGCCTCGGCCATTCACGCCGGCATGATCTGGCTTGCCATCATCGGCCTCATCAACAGCGGCATCGCGGTCTTCTACTACCTCCGCGTCCTCACCGCCGCCTACACCAAGCCGCTGGATACATCACCGGTCCTCAACGTCCCCCGCGCATCGTTTCCGCTGCTGCTCGCCCTCTTCCTCACTGTGTCTGTCACCCTCATCCTGGGTATCGCGCCAGACAGGATCCTTAAAGGCGCACGCAACGCAGCAGAAACCTTCCCCATCCTCTCCAGCCAGCAGCCGCCGCTCAACGCCACACCCGGCGCACCCTCCATGGCGGAGCTCAGCCACAAACCATAATCCATCCGCAAGCCGCAAAGGCACGCACCGCCACCCAATCCCCCTGAGCGCGATTCCAGACCACCAGAATCCCCCTCAGGGGGATTCTTCATGCCCGCAACCAAACACCCACACACCCGACACGTCACAACCCCAAAAGCAAAGGCCTCCGGTTTCCCGGAGGCCTTCCCCATATTCCCGTCCAGTGCGGCTGTTACTTCACCAGCGCAAAGATGATCACCAGCGTGAACAGCGCCATCGATTCGATAAACGCCAGACCCAGAATGTACATGAACTGGATCAACGGACGAGCGCCCGGATTCCGTGCAACGCCTTGGGTCGCGCCCATAGCCGCAATGCCTTCGCCGATGCCGCAACCGGCAGACGCAATGCCCATGCCGATGCCGGCGGCCAGCGGTGCAAAGTTAGATCCGCCGCCCGCAGCGGCGCCAGTGGTTTGTGCCAGCGCCGGAACAGCCATGAACAGGGCCCCCAGCGCCATAAAAATATACCGAAAATAACGCATACTCTCTCCTGCTTCCCAATCCTTGCTTCCGCGCATTCAAGGCCATCCATCACCTCTTCCCGCCGGAACACCGTTCATTTTCCAGACAGGCATACCAGCCCGTCCGGAGCAACCAGGTTTACATCTCCTCTTCGTGCGAAACCGCCTGCGAGAGATAGATGAACGTCAACAGCATAAACACATAGCACTGAATCAATGCCACACCGAAATGTAGTCCCAGAAACGCAATCGGCAAAATCGCGGGTACAAACGAAAACCCTACCAGCGTCAGCAGGTCACTCGCAAACATATTGGCATACAGACGAACCGTCAGTGAAACCACGCGCGCAATGTGCGAAACAATCTCCATCGGCAGCATCAGCGGCATCAGCCACCACACCGGCCCCAGAAAATGCTTGAAGTACCCCCATGGGCCCTGCTTCCACAATCCATGCACGTTGTAATACACAAACGTCAAAATTGCCAGACCCAGCGGAACCACCGGGCTCGCCGTCGGCGTATCCATCCCCGGCAAAAGCCCTATCAGGTTATTCAGCAGCACGAATACAAGAATCATCGTCCCGTAGCTCAGGTACTTCTCATAGTCGTAGTGAATAATATCCCGCGCCTGGCCCTCTACAAACTCGTACACGATTTCGGCCAGTTGCTGCCCCGCCTTGGGCTTCTCCACACTCAGCCGAAGCCGCACATAAATAAAGAAAAACAGCAGCCCCACAGTCACAATCAGTTGCAGCGTCAGCCGGTTATGGATCGGCGCTCCCGGCACAGCGGGAGGAAATCCGGCCTTATCCATCAAATCCGTCAGCGGGACGCCAAAAAGATGGTTCAACAGCGCTGTGAGTTGTACCAGGAGTTCGTGCATGCCGGTCCTGCGATCCTGCTTTCCTAATCTTCTAACTGCAAATTGGTATGGTGGAGAAGTGCTTCGGGTGGCTCATTGCTTCAGCAGTTTGAACGCTTCCACAGTTAGCATCATCATCGCCAGGGAAAGCCCGGCGACCAGGGCGTAAACTGAGCCGTCCAAGTACTTTAGACTACCATAAAGGACTGCTCCCGCCATAGCCAGGCGAAGCACAAATGTAAGGATCGTCCGCACCATCGACTGCGGTCTTTGCTGCGCCTCCAGGCGCGCATTGATCGCCGCAATCAGCCGCCGCCACTCCCACACTCCGGTCAGTGAAATCCCTGCCCCGATCAGCAGCATCAACCCCGTCCGCCAGCCGTAAAACACAGTCAGCAGGCCCGCCAGAACCACGCCCAGCACCCCAATATTCCACATCGCGCGTTTCAGCGCCGCCACAAACTGCGCATCGCTAAAGTCCAGCGCCGGCTCGCTCGCCTGTGGCTGGCCCGGCTCCGGCCCCGCCGTTCCGGTTACTTCTATCTCTTGCCTGGTCGTCTCGCTCACTTCGGCTCCTTCTGGATTCTACCGTCTGCAGCGCTCGCCTGGCTCCGCCCGCCATCCCCGTCCGCGCTCGCCCCCGGCTGCGCCTTCACCTCGCCCTCCAGCGCCCCCATCAGCCGGAAAATCTGCACAAACCCCGCCCCGATCCCCACAAAAATTCCCGCCATGTAAATCCAGTGCTGGTGCAGCCACCGGTCCAGCCCCACGCCAATCAGCCAGCCCACCACCACGGAGACGGGCAGCATCAGCGCCATCTCCAGCATCCTGTCTGCCTTCAACAGCGTCTGCCTCAGCTCACGCCCGGTCTTCTGCTTGTTCTGTTCGCGATCTTCCATATCCAGCGGCTTTTATACCCCATTCCCACATCCGCAAGAAAGCAAAACCCCACCCCGCAACACAATTTCCGCCGCCCGCGAATTTATACTTCATGAAGACCGCACTCAAAGGAACGCCAGTGTTTGACTCCGATTTCGAGCGCAATCAATTCGCGCTCCGCCAGGAAAAGCTCCAGCAGATCGAGGCCCTCGGCCAGCCCGCCTATCCCAACCACTTCTCGGCCACCCACACCGTCCCCCAAATCTGGGCGCAGTACAACGACGCCACCGCCGAGCAGCTCGAGGCCGACAAGCCCCCCGTCGCCATCGCAGGACGCCTCATGGCCATCCGCGGCCAGGGCAAGGCCGGCTTCGCCCACCTCCAGCAGGACGGCCAGCGCCTCCAGCTCTACATCCGCAAAGACGCCATCGGCGACGACCCCTTCGCCATCTACAAGCTCCTCGACCTCGGCGACCACATCGGCGTCACCGGCTATCTCTTCCGCACCCGCACCGGCGAGCTCAGCGTCCATGTCGAAACCCTCACCTTCCTCGCCAAGGCCATGCTTGCCCTGCCCGACAAGTACCACGGCCTCGAAGACGTCGAACTCCGCTACCGCCGCCGCTACGTCGACCTCTTCATGAACCCCGAGGTCCGCGAGGTCTTCGTCAAGCGCGCCAAACTCCTCGCCGCCACCCGCAAATTCTTCGATTCCCGCGGCTACGTCGAAGTCGAAACCCCCATGATGCAGCCCATCGCCGGAGGCGCGGCGGCACGTCCGTTCACCACCCACCACAACGCCCTCGACATCGACCTCTACCTACGCATCGCGCCCGAGCTCTACCTCAAGCGCCTCGTCGTCGGAGGCCTCGACCGCGTCTACGAAATCAACCGCAACTTCCGCAACGAAGGCATCTCCACCCAGCACAACCCCGAGTTCACCATGCTCGAGTTCTACCAGGCCTACGCCAACTACAAAGACTTGATCGAACTCACTAAGGACTTCATTGAATCCGTAGCGCTTGAGGTGAATGGGACTACGATCACCAACTTCAACGGCGTGGAGATCGACCTTGCCAAAGACAAGTGGCAGGTCCTGACCATGCGAGAAGCCATCATCCACTTCTGGCCACAATATCTACCCGGACGGCCCACAATGGAAGACCTCAGCAGCGACCAAGCATTTTCACAATGGGCCGAATCAGCCGTGTACAAACTGAGCGTGCCGTCAAAAGGGACAGATCAAGAGTTAGAGACACCGCGACAGCTACTGGCCGCAAAGATCAGAGGAATTTTTGCCCCTATTGCACACCAAGTGATTGAAAGTGGCGGAAGACCAGGACCTAAACTCTCACAGGAAGACCCGGCGGGAAAGCAGATCGCAACCCTATTCGAAGTCGTGGCTGAAGAACACCTGATCCAACCCGCCATCATCCACGAGTTCCCCCTGGCCGTATCCCCGCTCTCCAAGCAAAAGCCCGACGAGCCCGACTGGGTCGAGCGCTTCGAGTTCTACATCGGCGGATTCGAACTCGGCAACGCCTTCAGCGAGCTAAACGACCCCGCCGAACAGCAGCGCCGTTTCGAAATGCAGCTCGCCGAGCGCGAGCGAGGCGACGACGAAGCCCACCAGATGGACGAGGACTACGTCCGCGCCCTCGGCTACGGCCTGCAGATCG
>JAKATU010000015.1 GCA_021818585.1 Acidobacteriota bacterium
TTCCGATCTTCCCGGGTCCCACACCTGCACGTACTTCTCCGCAGGAACATCGAGCGTAACCGCACCCTTCAGCACCACCAGCGACTTCAAAAACTGCTCGTCGCCCCAGAACTCGCCGGGATCCTGCGCCTTGGTCATCTCCACCCGCATCGTGTACTCCAGCGTGTCGCCCGGACGCAATCCACGCACCGGCACCTGCAGCACCTTCAGGTCGCTGTACAGCGGAGCCTCCTGCGTCACCTGCGCCGGCATATCCATGTCGTCGCTGGCCGGCGTTGTCACCTTCGTCCCATCCGGATGAGTCACCGTCACGCTTACAATCTTCGCAGTCTGGCTCTCGCTCGCATAGGCAAGGGAAAGCACGCTGAAGGCCTTGGCGCCCGCCTCATCCTGCACCTTTACCAGCGCATGCTTCACCATCGAGCCGGTGCCGTCGGCGTTGTAGACGTAGTGGACGTCAATCTCCCGTACCACCACTCCCTCGTTCGCATACTGCGAGGCAGTCTTCCGGATAGGCACAACCGATCTGACCACGCCACCGGTTTTGGGTACAGAGACGGCCTTCGCCGCAGCACGCGGCCATGCAGGCATCAGAAACAGGACGGCCAGAACTACGGGAGCCAGAGATCGCAAGAGGAAAGCTCCAAAGATGGAAGTACTCCGTATCCTCGCATAACTCTGGATAACTGCACCACAATAAAGAAAGGGCACCTTCTCGGTGCCCTTCTATTCACCGCTCCTGCTTTTAACGTTACGCGTGCTGTCCCCACCCCGAACGCCGGTAGGTAACAATGCGCGCAATCACGCTGATAATCAGCACAAACAGCGTCACAAGTAACGCCGCCGCATACGCCAGTTGATGCGCCGTGGCGAACGGCTGTGTGATGAAGGACCAGATCGCGTACGTCAAATACCCGATCGGCTCTTGCGTCAAATGCCCGGTCCACATATATGTAGACCATCCCGCCGTGTAAATCAACGGTGCCGTTTCACCCACCGAGATAGCGAGTGCCAGCAGCACCCCCGTCAAAATCGACGGCATCGCCATCGGCATGCAAATCCGCATAATCACTGTACCCGGCGTGCACCCAAGCCCGAACCCGGCTTCGCGCAGCGTACGTGGCACTCCCCGGAATGCTACTTCACTGGTACGCGTGATATAGGGAACTGAGATGATAGCTAGCGCAATACTTCCCGCCGCCGTCGAAAACTGCCAGCCCAGTCCCACCACCATGGTCACGTAGCCAAAATAACCCACCACAATCGATGGCACCCCGACCAGCACATCTGACATGAATCGCAAAAGCGGCGCCAGCCATCCGCCCTCATACTCTGAAAGATAGATCCCAGCCGCGATACCCGGAGGCACCGACAGAATCAACCCTCCCAGCGCAAGCACCAGCGTGCCTTCAATCGCATTCAGCAGCCCGCCGCCCACGCCAAGGGTTACCGTGCTCAGCACGGACCAGTTGATCGCCCCAGCACCACGCACAAACACCATTTCCAGAATCCAGACCATCGCGCCGCCCAGCATCAAAAACGTCAGCGCGCACAAACCCCACCCTGCATAGTTGAAGAGCCTGCGCTGCACGGAACGGAATACAGACGGCTCATTGATCTTCGCGCGAACTTCTGCGGCACTTACGCCCATCCGCCACCTCCCATCCGTTCGTATCCGCTGAAGTAGAGCAACAAGCGAGCCGCGCCATTCACAATCACTGAGATGACGCACAGCACCAGCGCCACCTCCGCCAGCGACCGTACCGCCATGCCTGTCGGGTCCTCCATCGCGCTGTCCAGTTGCGAAACGATAAACGCCGCCATCGTCGTAATCGGCGCGTAAATATTCTGAGGCAGGTAATTCAGCGCGCCGCCGCCCACCATCAGCACCGCCATCGTCTCGCCCAGCGCCCGGCCCGTCGCCAGAATTCCTGATGCAATCAGTACCCGCCGTGTCGAGGGCAAAATCACCGACCACATCGTCTCAAAACGAGTTGCGCCCAGTGCCAGCGCCGCCTCGCGCAACCCGCGCGGCTGGTTCACAAGCGCGTCACGCATCGTTGCAGTGATCAATGGCACAATCATCAGCGTCAGGACAAACCCGGAAGTCAGCAGCCCATAGCCGCTTCCAGTAGCGCCCGCAAAAAACGGAATGAAGGCCAGGTGCTTCGCCATCCACGGAAACATCGTATGGTTGAGCAGCGGAATCACCGCTGCATATCCCCAAAGACCAAACACCACGCTCGGGACCGCTGCCAGCATTTCAACAAAGAAAGAAAGCCAGGTCCGAAGCGCCGGCGGAACCCCATCCGCCAGAAAAATTGCCGACCCCACTCCAAGCGGCACCGCCAACAGCACCGCGATCAGCGTGCTCAACAGCGTTCCCACTATCAGGAACAGGATCCCGTACGCCGCGCCCGGCAAAATCAACTGCCCATGACGCATGATCGGGTTCCCGTACAAACTGCCCAGGTTCCAGTTGTCTTTTGTTACAAAGCCCAGGCCGTTAAATTTCACTGCGGGCCACGCATAGATACCGAGGAACGCAATAATCACGAGTAGAGCGCCGCCTACAAGGCTCGCAATGGGGGCGATCAGGCGCTTAAAGGACATTCGGATACTCCGAAACAGCCGCAGGAAAAGCGGAAACTTCACCCCTCACATCGCCAATGCAAAAATGCAACCATAACTGTTTCATTTCTATCAACCTGTAATCGTCAAACTCTCTCACCTAGACAGCTTACCCTCGCCGGCTCAAAGTGCAGCCGGCGAGGGTGAAATCTGATTCAATTTCTTCCGTTGGAGCTTACTGAATCTGGTTGATCTGCGCCTCGCTCAGTCTCACCACCGACGGCGGAAGCGGAGCAAAGTGCACAGCTTCCATATAGTGCGGCGCGTTCCCGCCATTGCCGCTGATCGCCCAGGTAAATAGGGTCCGCAGCGCGGCTGCCGTCTGGGCAGAAGGCTGCTGCTTGCTCACAATCGCATACTCGTAGTTGATGATCGGGTAGGAGTCAGCGCCCGGCGCGTAGATCAGGCTCACGCGCTCATCCTTAGGAGTCTTCGGAACCATCTGCGCGGCCGCCGACGAAACCGTGTGCGGAGTCAGCATCACAAAGTTGCCCGCCCGGTTCCCAAGCATCGCAATACCCATGCCGTCCTTCATGATGGCGCGCTCAAAGCTCACGCCGATGTAGGCGATCGAGTACTTAGACCCCGTCAGGGCCGTCACCATGCCCGGATTGCCCACGGCGCCAAGTCCGCCCTGCACCGGTGGCCAGCTGATGCTCGTCCCAAAGCTCACCGAGTTGTTCCACGCCGGCGTGCTGAACGAGAGATACTGCGAAAAGATGAACGTATCGCCGCTGCCATCCGTGCGGTGAATCGGAATGATCTTGTGATCCGGCAGCTTCACACCAGGGTTGATCTTCGCGATCTGAGGATCATTCCACATGGTGATCTTGCCCATGTAAATCCCCGCGAGCACCGGACCGTTCAGCTTCAGGTGCTTGTTGTTCAGGCCCGGAATGTTGTAGTTCACCATCTGCGAAGAGATCGCCAGCGGAATGCTCAACATCGTCGGATGCATCCGCGTCATCGCATCGCTCAGGTAAGCGTCCGATGCGCCAATCTGCGCAATCCCGGCAACCGACTGCGAAATACCCGTGCCGCTGCCCGTCGAATTAGTCACGATACGAATGTTGGGGTGAGCCTTCGTAAAGGCAGGCACCCAAAGGTTAAACAACGGATAGAGCAGGCTCGAGCCCGTCTCAAGAAGGTTGATCTGACTGGCTGCGAACGCAGTCGCCGCACCGGCCACTGCCAGCGCCAAAACCAGAACCACACCCTTGCGATATGAGCGATTATGTTTCTTTTCTACCGAATTCCGGCCGAATATCATTGAGTTCCCTCCTGGGAATTCTTGCTTGCTGATTTGTCCGCCTCTCAGCGGTCGTGCAATACAAGGCGCAGCATTTTCTGCGACCCTCCCGCACCCGGGAGCGATTCCAGAATACGCGAGGATTCCGCCGGATTTACCCCGCCACCCAAGATTTCACAGAACCTTAAACTTGGCGTCGATTCAGCCCCGAATCAAGTGCATTTTGACTCCTTTTTGCCCCGGTTTCCGCACAAACTTACTCCACTTCGCCGCCTCGACGCCGGCGAACCCCTCCGATTCACAAATCTGTAACAATGGCGAGAACGAATTCATCCATCCCGATACCAGCCAAAATCAGCAGATCAGGCACGGACGGCCCCACTACCGCCCCGTCGCGTTCACCATTGTTATTTGTGTTTTCGAGAATTTGTCGGAAATCCGGCCAACCAGCCATTCGCTGACCAGCCGGAAAGCCGGACCACGCCACCCAACAGCCGAATCACACCTTACCCCGCACGCGCGCAATCATTCAACAACCGGAATCCAAAGCCGGGGAAGTCCAGCCGGGCCAAATCATTCTTCAGTCTGCAATCCGGAAGCCCGGCCCACACGTCACTTCGACGCAGCAACCGGAAGAGTCACGTCACACGCTCGCTTTGGGCGTCGTACCACGCTTGGCGCAGCCAGAGGGACCGGCAGGCGAGGTCCGCCGATCCCTCAGAGGGTAATGCACCCTAAACCCGCGGAAGCAGCGGCAGCATCGCGATCACAGTCGTAAGAGCCCAGACGAACGCGCCAAGCTGAATAATTTTCCCGCTCAGTAAGAAACTTTTACGCAGTGTCTGGTAGTGACCAGACTCCGGGTCGATGGCAATCGACCACTCGTCGCTGCGCTGCGAAATCATGCTGCCAAGCTGGAAAACCGCACACAGCAACAAGATAGTGACTAGATGGATGGCGAGTTGCATGGAAGGTACCTCACTCGTGAAACTCTTGGAGTCACGGATTTCTACAACTTTCAGTTACCTTATCCGCAATCAAAGTGCCATTCCTCACACTTTCGTGGAGCTTGCACAGTCACCAGTGCAGCCAAATCAGGATGTTACTGAGGTTTAGCTGCATAGTTATACGCAAGACAACAGAGAGAGATGCCCTTATCCAGCCGCCAACCCCACCCCCCACGGCCAGCAGCCATCCACCTACCCCCAAGAAAACCACTTCAACACCCGAATCAGCCCCATCGCCGCCGGCTTGGAGTGTGCCGAAACATTCTCCCGGGCATGAATCTCGCTCCGTCGCTCCGCATAGTATCGGTACGCACGCACCAGCATCTCGCTGTTTGTCAGCGTGGGCTTCCATCCCAGTTCCCGCTTGATCCGCGCCGTGTCAAAAACAAAATCCTCTGCAATCATCCGGTAGTGGTAATGCCCCAGCGGAGATAAATGCAAATGGTGCGCCAGCCTCATCGCCGCCAGCGTCGGCCTCTTCGGCAGGCTCCGCACCCGCGACCCGCTCCCCGCCTCGCGAATTACTGCCTCATAGGTCCCCCGCAGCGTCGGCACATCGTCCGAGCCCACATGGAACAGGTTCACCCCGTCGGCCTTCAGCGCCAGTATGCATGCATTGGCCAAATCCTCCGCGCAAAGGAACTGTCAGTGATGACCGCCGCCCCTCAGACCCTGGCATTCCGTGTAAACCACCTTACCCTCCAGCTCTTCTCCGCGGACTGAAACAGATACACCCCCAGAATGTCGATCAGCGGCTCCATCGGATGACGAAAACGCGCCGACACGCACACCGCGTAGTACGTCAACGGAAGCAGCGCAAATGCCCACAAAAACAACCATCTTGCCCGCGCCTTGCGCCGCATCGCCAGCAGCAGTCCCAGCAGTCCCGCGACGCTCGTGAACTGGTAATTCAGACTCCGGCCCAGTTCGACCCACCACTGGTCATTCTCCGGATGCGTAACCCCAGCCCACCAGAAGAAGAACCGCACCAGGCAAAGCTTTACAAATCGCAGCGGCTTCTCGGCGATCAGTTTCTTGGCAATTGCTCCCCGATACTTCGAGTAGTCATATTCACCCATCTTCTTGTAAAGCCGTAACTGCACGGGCGACTGAAACGGATGGTTATATTCCATCAACTGCCCATTCGCACCATACCCGTTCCCCAGGTCCAGCTCTACCCCAAAGTCACTCCGCAGCGGGACAAAATGATGAAATACCCGGTAGTTCCGATACGTCCACGGAGCCAGGCAGGCCGTAAAAATCACTGCCGCCATCACACCATAAGCCAGTTGCCGCTTCCACTCCGGCGAACCCCAAAGGATCCACAAGCCGCTCGCCGGCAAAAACAGGCACACCGAGGGATTGCTCAACGCGATCAGCCCCCACAGCACCGCAAACAGCGCCCAACGTCCGGGCGTGGCGTTCTCCGCGGGCTTCACTCCCGGCTCGCCGGTCCCGCGCATCTGCAGCGTCAGTGCCCAAACCCACATAAACAGGCAGCAGGTCAGGGACATATCCCACACCCACTTCACGTCATACTGCATCGCAGCCGGATAAAGCGCCCAAAGCCAGACCGCCCACACCGCCACCTTGCGGTTAAAGCAGCGCAGCGCAACCCGCCAGATCGCCGGCAGCGTCAACGCTCCAAAAACCGAGTTGATCGCCAGAATTACCCACGCCGAAGCCAGCGTATAAATACCGAATACCTTGAACACCCCCGCCAGAATCCACGGATACAGCGGCGGCGTCCACGCCGTCGGCCCGGTATGCCCCCAGAACGGGCTGGCATATCCATACCCCTCCACCATCGACCGCGCCTCGCGCCCCATCTCATAACCAAACTCAAAATGGTCCCAGTGCGTCCGCAAATGGTACGTGTGAGCCAACGTCATGTAGGCAATCCGCACAAACAGCGCAACCCAGAAGATCACCCACGGAAATTGTTCAGCAAATGACGGCGACGGCGATGGAGGAGCACTCGCGGAACGCGCTGCGGAGTCGACAGAAGCTTCAAAAGACGGCTCAGACATAAACATCCTCATTCTAATTTGCCCTCACGCGCCACACTGGGCTAAACTAAGAATTCGGCGCCAGAGCGGGCTTTCGTCTGTCCGAATCACCCCGAGTCTCATACCAATCGCGCGGCTGAAGCTCAGCCGCGGTCAACGGTCCGGCTCAGGTTCTTCTGGTCTGATATACCCAAGGTTTTTTGGAGTGAGTCATGGCTCAGGTTTGCGAAGTCTGCGGCAAAGGCCCGCAATTCGGCAATAACGTATCGCACGCGCACAACGTCACCCGCCGCCGGTGGAACGTCAATCTGCGCCCCGTCAAGGTCAAGGTCGGCCCCAGCGCCAACAAGAAGGTGCGCGTCTGCGCCAGTTGCATCAAGGCCGGCAAGATCGTTAAAGCATAAGTCCCGCGCCGGCTCGCCCTGTGAGGCACAGCCACAAAATCGGCGCCGCCACCAATCAGCTTCACAATAAAAGCTCCTCTGGTTGAGGAGCTTTTATTACGCTGGAACCACCATCGCTATTACGCTTTCCCCGGCTGCCCAACCATCTGTACCGTTGCTCCCCTTACGGGACCCGGCGTAAACCCCTTCGGCGTCATCCGCCCCGACTTCGGCATCGCGTCAATCGCCCGCCGAATTGAAGCCTCCGGCGCATGCGCATCAAACCGCACCCCTTCGCCGTCGCGAACCACGCCCAGCTCCTTCCATAGCTTCGGCAAATCCACCTTCACCGCATGATCCGCCATCTGCGCGTACATATCCTCCAGCACATGCGTGCCCGTCGCCCGGTCACCCACCGCCAGCGCGTTCTTGATCGGCCAGTTGTGGTTGATCGTTCCCCCCGCGCGCACAATCGCCCGCAGCGCGTCCTGCAGTCCCATTCGGTTGTGCGTCTCCTCGCGAATCGAAACATCCGCCAGCAGGCAGAACTGCGCCCCGCCCCAGTACGTCAGCCCCCAGGTGTGCGTCAGGTCCAGCCCTTTGTCGCCCGGCGGCGGATACCCCTGCGGCATATCCCGCATCATGTCCCACCAGATCTTCTTCGCAGGCAGCAGCCCGTTCTGCACCCGCGCCACCGGCTCAATGTAGGTCGCCAGACCCTCCTCAATCCAGTGGTGCGAATCCTTCTGGGTCGGGAACGCCGTATGCACCATCTCGTGCGTCATCATCCAGTCCCGGTTCAAGTCCTCAACCGTTGTATGCTGCCCCACGCGCATCATCGTAAACGCAGGATCGCCGCCCACATCCCCCCACGTCGTTCCGCTCAGCACGCCCGCGGCATGCGGCACCGGCACAATCAAAATCCGGTCCAGCAGCACCGGAAACTGCCCGTAATACGTCGCCACCGAGCTGGCCGCATTCTTCACCCACCGCATCACCTGCCGGGTTGAAAGATCGATCTGCCCCGGCCCAAAATCCACCTCAATCTTCGACGGACCAACGTAAAACGACTCCGAGTGCGCCACCGGAGCGTTCCACGGCGGACCCCACGAATGCCCCGCATGCCAATGCGAACGAGGATGCGCAGGTTGCCATTGCGTCTTCTGCGCGCGCGCCACCGACGACAATATAAGCCCAAAGCACACAACCAGAACAACGCAAAAAAACTGCAATAGACTGCGCACACGACCGCGCCACAACAGAGAAAGATTTCGGATCATGTCATTTTAGACGCGAAAACCCGGAAATCGCTGACACGATTAGGCCAACAGCTCCGCTTTTCATTTCCGCAGGCCACATGCTACCCTCGCTCACGAATGCCCGTCCGCTATGTTCTCCCCATTGCGTTGCTGAGCGTCACCCTGGTCGCCTTTCTGCTGGCAGGGCGTAGAGGCTACGCCAACCTCGGCTGGTGGCAGCGCTTACTACGGGTGCTGGTGGCGATTCCCCTGCTGATTTCAGGGATATACCTGCATTTTCATAACCCGGAGATGGTGGCGAGCATCATTCCGCCCATCTTCCCGGCGCATTACTTTCTGGCTGTGTTTACCGGTGTCTGTGAAGTAGCCGGAGCCATCGGGTTATTCGTGCCCCTGACCCGGCGGGCTGCGGCGCTGTGGCTGGCCCTGCTCATGGTCGCCATCTTTCCCGCAAATATCTACGTCGCCGGGCAAACGATCGGTGGCCTGCACATGCCCTCGGTTCCGGTGCGCACGGCCATGCAATGGGTCTATCTGGTGATGATTCTGCTCGCAGGTTACGGCTTCCCGAAGCGGAGACATCCCAAGCAGGCTTGTTGAGCCTGCTCACACAAAACGTTACAAGACATCCCGCCGATCAGCAGCAGCCACGTGTACATCGCTTGCGTAAACCAGCGCGCCCACGCCCGTCAACGCAATGAACGTGGCAATAATAAAACCGATCAGATATTCCATTCGGCCTACGGCTCTGCCGGAGCGGCTTCAATGTGAATCCCGCACTCAACCTTGTGTCCCGCCTTGTTCCCGGCCCAGCGGCCGGAGCGCGGGTCGTTCGGGTCCGTAGGCAGCGACGTGCAGGGCTCGCACCCAATCGACGAGTATCCCTTCTCATACAGCGGCAGCAGCGGAATCCCGTAATGCCGGCACGCATACCAGACGTCCTTCGTCGTCCAGTCCGCCAGCGGGCTCAGCTTCAGCACCTGCGCGCCGCCCGGCAGCGTAAACGGCGCAACCTCTTCCAGTGCCGCACGCGTCTTCGCCTGCTCACGCCGCAGCCCCGTAATCCAGACCTTGTACTGCGCAACCGCCTTGAACAGCGGCTCCACCTTCCGCATACCACAGCAGCGGTCCGGAGCCGTCTGGTACAGAATCCCGAACTCCGACTCCTGCTCCGCTACCGTCTTTGCCGGCAGCAGATTCTTAAGCTTCACGCCCCACGCCTTCGTAATCTCATCGCGATAAGCATACGTCTCCGCAAAGTGATACCCCGTATCCAGAAAGAGCGTCGGAATCTCAGGCCGCAGCTCCATCGCCAGCTTCAGCAGCAGCACGTCCTCGGCCTGAAAGCTGCACGTCAAGCACACATCCGCCGCTCCCGGCGCATCGGCAAACGCCTGCGCCAGATACGCCTTCACGCGCTCAATCTTCTCGCTCAATTCCTTGGTCAACGTCTCGCTCATCATTCCTCTTCGCTATTGCAAAATCTTGTGTCCGCGCAGTTGCTTCAGAATCTCCTCCACGGCCGCGTTGATATCATCGGTCGCAATCTCCAGCGCCGGGCCTTCGCCGATCTTCAGATGAGCCGGCGCCTCGCTCTCGTGATGCACCAGCACCAGGATTCCCGACGAAGCCAGCGCCGCGTTCATCGCAGGAGCGCGCTGCAGCGCCCGCACCGTCACCGCGCCCAGATCAAACAGCGCATGCTCCAGCGCATCGGCTACTTCGGCGGGAGCGTTCAGCTCCACCACTTCGCCTTCATGCCCCCAGCGCTCCGCGCGCTGCGCCGCCGTCACCGGACCTTGCTTGCTCGCGTGCGGTTCATCCTTGTGGATCTCCCGCACCATGCCCGCCGCTACCGTCGCATTCGTGCGTGCGTCAATCAGCACAAACGCACCAGTGACGCGCACCTCCGCATAACGGTCCAGCGCAATCGGCCGCCGCGTCTCCACCTCCAGCACGCCAATCTCGTTCATCTGCAGTGTATCGGCGGAAAACTCTTCCAGCGTGCCCACATCCACTCTGTGCCGCACGCTCAGCTCGCGCACCGGAACCGTGTGGCTAGTGTGCTTCAGCAGATAAAGCCGCGTCGGATCAAGCGCCTGCGCATCCATCCACACCAGCGAAGCCGCAAACCGCCGTGAAAGCTGCGCCTCGTCGCCGCTGCGCACCAGCAGGTCGCCGCGGCTGATGTCCACTTCATCTTCCAGCGTCAGCGTCACAGAAAACGGAGCATGCGCTTCCTTCAAATCTCCGTCATACGTAACAATCCGTTCCACCTTCGACTTCCGACCCGAAGGCAGCACCGTCACCGCATCGCCTGCATGAATCGAACCCGAGGCAATCTGCCCCGCAAACCCGCGAAAATGCTGGTCCGGACGAACCACCCGCTGCACCGGAAACCGGAACGCAGCCCCGCTCGTGTCCTCCACGCTAGGCAACGCTTCCAGCAACTCCAGCAGCGACGGCCCCGTATACCACGGCGTCGCCTCCGGCGAACGCTTCGCCACATTCACGCCCAGCAACGCGCTCACCGGCAAAAAATACAGCTCCACCGGCCGCCCATCCGCATTCGCGGCCTTCAAAAACGCTTCAAAGTCCTGCTGGATCTTCTGGAACACCTCTTCGCTGTAAGCCACCAGGTCCATCTTGTTCACGGCCACAATCACATGCCGCACGCCCAGCAGCGAAGCAATATATGCATGCCGCCGCGACTGGATCAGCACGCCCTTGCGCGCATCCACCAGCACAATCGCCGCATCCGCCGTCGAAGCGCCCGTAGCCATGTTGCGCGTGTACTGCTCGTGGCCCGGCGTGTCCGCAATGATGAACTTCCGCCGCTCCGTCGAGAAATACCGGTACGCCACGTCAATCGTGATGCCCTGCTCTCGCTCCGCCCGCAAACCATCCGTAAGCAGCGCAAAGTCCAGCACGCCCGCACCCGCCGTGCCCTTGCCCTCAATCGACTTCACATGGTCGTCATACACGCTGCGCGTGTCATACAAGAGACGCCCAATCAGGGTCGACTTGCCATCATCCACCGAGCCCGCCGTCGAAAACCGCAGCAGATCCTTGCCGCGCTCCTGCTCCAGAAACTTCTCAATCGAGAAAACCGAAGCCGTGTCCTTCTGTAACTGATTCTGTTCCGTAATCAGGGAAGCCATTTTAGAAGTACCCCTCCCGCTTCTTGATCTCCATCGAGCCTTCCTGGTCGTGGTCAATCACGCGATTCGCGCGCTCCGACGAACGGAACGACAGCAGCTCCGCAATAATCTTCGGCATCGTGTCCGCCTCCGAGCGGATCGCCCCCGTGCAAGGGCTGCAGCCCAGCGAGCGAAGCCGCGACTTCACCATCTGCGGCTCCTCGCCCGGCAGCCGCACAAACTCCTGCTCAATCGGCATCAGCACATCGCCCCGCACGTACATTGGCCGCTCCTTCGCGTAATACAAATCCACAATCGGAATATTCTCCTCGTGGATGTACTGCCACACATCCATCTCCGTCCAGTTCGAAAGCGGAAACACCCGAATGCTCTCGCCCGGATGCACCCGCGCGTTATACAAATTCCAAAGCTCCGGCCGCTGATTCTTCGGATCCCACTGCCCCGCCGCATCCCGAAATGAGTAAATCCGCTCCTTCGCCCGCGACTTCTCCTCGTCGCGCCGCGCGCCGCCAAAGGCCGCGTCAAAGTTGTAGTGCTTTAGCGCGTCCAGCAGCGCCTGCGTCTTCAACAGAGCGCAGCAGCGCTTCGTGTCCAGCTTGATTGGGTTGGTCCCCGCCGCAATCGCAGGTTCATTTCGCCACACATGCAGCTCCGCGCCCACTTCCTTCGCCATGTTGTCGCGAAACTCAAGCATCTCCCGAAACTTGAAGCCCGTATCAATGTGCAGCAGCGGAAACGGAATCGGCCCCGGATAAAACGCCTTCTGCGCCAGCCGCAGCATCACAGATGAGTCCTTGCCAATGGAATACAGCATCACCGGCCGCTCAAACTCTGAGGCAACCTCGCGCATGATCTGAATACTCTCCGCCTCCAGCAGGCGAAGATGACCGGGGTTCTGACGGACAACAGGACTGGTACCTGGAATCGGTGCGGTGGAAACCGTCGATACAGCACTCTCGGTTAGCAGCATGAGACCTCTTAGAAGATGTTTTTGAATATCTGTCTAGGGATGAGCTGCCGATTTTGCTTCTTGCTCCGGCAGCGTGTCAGCAGGGAAGGAACGCTCCGGAAACTTGCGGTGTGCCTAGCGACAACACGCGAACCGGTGTTCACAGCCTGCGGGACAGGCGTGACAACAACACATACACATGTTGAGCACCGGTTTCATAACTTATTGGTGAGGCTAACAAAGGTTACGCCTCACTGCAACTCTATTCCTGTTTTTTAAAGGCAAGTGACGCGGAATTGATGCAATATCGCAGCCCCGTCGGCCGTGGCCCGTCCGGAAACACATGCCCCAGATGCCCGCCGCAACGCGCGCACGTCACCTCGATCCGCCGCATTCCAAAGCTGTTATCCTCATGTGTCTGTACCGCATCGCTCTCCGCCGGGTTGTAAAAACTCGGCCATCCGCTCCCCGACTCATACTTCGTATCGCTCTGGAACAGCAGCGCCCCGCAACCCGCGCAGTGATACGTCCCATCCTCGTGATTCTGGTACAGGGCACCCGTAAACGCCCGCTCCGTGCCCTTTTCGCGCAGCACATGATACTGCTCCGGCGTCAGTTCCTGCCGCCACTCCGCTTCCGACTTCTTCATCTTTTCCATCGCTCATCCCCTTCAAGATTCTGGCTCAACTCAGCTTCGCAATCACTTCTATCTCCACCAGCGCATCCTTCGGCAGCCGCGCCACCTCCACCGTCGACCGCGCCGGAGCTACTGCGCACTCCGGCGCAAAATACCTCCCATAAACAGCGTTCATCGCCGCAAAGTCGCCCATGCTCTTCAAAAACACGGTCGTCTTCACCACCTGCGCAAATCCCGCACCCGCGGCCTCCAGCACCGCCTTCAGGTTCTCGCAAACCCGCACCGTCTGGTCCTCAACGCCGCCCTCCAGCATCGCGCCTGTCGCCGGATCAAGCGCAATCTGTCCCGAAGTAAACAGCAAATCCCCAACCCGCACCGCCTGCGAATAAGGCCCTATCGCCGCCGGTGCGCCGCTCGTCACTACTGCCTGCTTCTCACTCTGGCTCATGCTTCCGATTCTCCCGCGCCCATCCCTCTTCGCGCAAACCCTTCGCTACTCACCCTTCATCCGCCTTTGCGTCTAGTAAAATAAAGGTTGCCCATGATCACAGCTTTCCACCGTTCACCCTCGCGAGCATTCGCCTCACTGGCCCTGTGTTTCGCGCTTCCTCTCTGCGCCTCTGCACTGCCCGCGCAGTCCCACGGAGCCAAGGACAAGCATCAGCTCCCCGCCGTCAAGCAAAGCGCAAGCCCTGCCCAGTCAGCAACCCCTCAGTACACCCTGAAGACCAACGTCAACGAAGTCGACCTCGTCTTCACCGTCACCGACAGCCAGGGACGCTTCGTCAAAAATCTCAAGGAAAGCGACTTCGCTCTCCTTGACAATCATCGCGCTCCGGCCGAGGTCTACAGCTTCACTCAGCAGACCCAGTTGCCCCTGCGCCTCGGCATCCTTGTCGATACATCCAACTCCATCCGCGGACGATTCCATTTTGAGCAGGAGGCGGTCAACAGCTTTCTACTCAAGGTCCTCCGGCCATCCACGGACAAGGCCTTCGTCGAAGGCTTCAACGTCACCCCCAACTACGTCCAGGGCTGGACCAACGACCTCAGCAAGCTCGACAACGCCATCCAGCAGCTCAACCCCGGCGGCGGAACCGCGCTTTACGACGCCGTCTACAGCGCGTGCCGCTACAAGCTCCTCAACGCCGCCACTGGTCCCTTTTACGTACGCCGCGCCATCGTCCTCGTCTCCGACGGCGATGACAACCAGAGCCACGCCTACCTCAGCGACGCCATCCGCGAGTGCCAGCGCGCGCAAACCGCCATCTACGCCATCAGTACCGACATTGACCCCACTCCCGACGAGCACGGCGACGATGTCCTCAAGAAAATGGCCGACGAAACCGGAGGACGCGCCTTCTTCCCACGCAGCCTCGATGGTCTCCCCATCAGCTTCACCGAGGTCGAAGACGAACTCCGCAGCCAGTACGCCCTCGTCTACAAACCTGCGGACTTCAAGGCCAACGGTGAATTTCGCACCATCTACCTTTACTCGCTGGACCGCCGTTACAAGGTCCACGCACTCAAGGGCTACTTCACACCTAAGGCCGAATAGCGCAGCTCAATCCCAAAAGGCGAGGCGGAATTTATTCTGCCTCGCCTTTTAGCATCTCCAGCAATCCCGCCTCGTCAATCACCGCGACCCCCAGCTTCTGCGCCTTTTCGAGCTTCGATCCAGCGTCCTCGCCCGCCACAACATAGTGCGTCTTCTTGCTCACCGAGCCGCTCACCTTGCCTCCCGCGGCCTCAATCTTTTCCTTCGCCTCTTCGCGAGACAAATTCGGCAGCGCCCCCGTCAGCACAAAAGTTTTGCCCTCAAGCTGGCTGCTCTTCTGCCGTTTCTCCGCCGTAAACCGCAGCCCCGACGCGCGCAGCCGCTCCACCAGATCCTTGTTCCGCTGCTCGTGGAAAAACTCCACAATCGACTCCGAGACCCGCGGTCCCACATCATTCACTCGCTCCAGTTCGTCCTGCCCAGCCGCCATCAGCGCATCCATCGATCCAAACTCTTCCGCCAGCGTCTGCGCCGTCCGCTCCCCTACAAATCGAATGCCGAGTCCAAACAACACGCGGTCCAGCGGCGCATCTTTCGACTTCTCAATCTCCGCCAGCAGCGCCCGCGCCGACTTTTCCCCAATCCGCTCCAGCCTCAGCAACTGTTCCTCGGTAAGCCCGTATAAATCAGACAGCGTCCGCACCAGCCCCCTGTCCATCAACTGCACCACCACCGCCTCGCCCAGTCCTTCAATATTCATCACCCCGCGCGATCCAAAATGCAGCAAGCTTTCCCGCAGCCGCGCCGGGCAATCCACATTCACGCAGCGAAAATCCGCCTCATCCGGCGCACGCACCACCTCGCTGTCACAAGCCGGGCACCTCTCCGGAAAAACAAACTTCTCATGCCCCCGCGGATGCGCCGCATCCTCCACCACCTCCACCACTTTCGGAATCACATCCCCGCCGCGCTCAATCCGCACCCAGTCGCCAATCAGCAGCCCCAGCCGCTCAATCTCGTCCGCGTTGTGCAGCGTCGCGTGCGTCACCGTCACGCCGCCCACCTCCGCCGGAGTCAGCACCGCCACCGGCGTCAGTTTGCCCGTCCGCCCCACCTGCACGCGAATGCTCTCCACCCGCGTCACCGATGACCGCGCCGCAAACTTGTACGCCACCGCCCAACGCGGCGCGCGCCCCGTATACCCCAGCCGCTTCTGCAGCGCGGCTGAATTCACCTTAACAACCACACCGTCAATCTCGTAACCCAGTTGGTTACGTTTCTCTTCCGCCCGCGCCACAAACTGCAGCACCGCCTCCACATCCTTCGCCGCGTCCCGATGCTCATTCACCCGGAAGCCCAGCTTACCCAGCGCATTTAGCGCCTCATCCTGCTCCCCAAACGCATCCTCGCCCGCCTCCGTCAGAGCAAAATACGCGTAAAAGTCCAGCCGTCGCTGCGCCACAATATTCGGCTCCAGCGTCCGTATCGTGCCCGCCGCCGCATTCCGTGGATTCGCCGCTGGCTGGAGCCCAGCCTCCTCGCGCTCCACGTTCATCTTGTCGAACGCCTCCAGCGGCATCACCACCTCGCCGCGAACCTCAAAGTTCGCCGCCATTCCCGCCGCTTCCAGCTTCGCCTCGCTCAGCGACAACGGCACAGACCGGATCGTCCGCACATTCATCGTCACGTCCTCGCCTGTCTCACCATCCCCGCGCGTCAGCCCACGCGCTAGCTTCCCGTCGCGATAATGCAGCGCCATCGAAAGCCCGTCCAGCTTGAACTCGCAAACGTACTCCACCTTCGCATCCGCGCCTGCCAGCTCATGCACCCGCCGGTCCCAGTCGCGCAGCTCTTCCTCGCTGTTCACGTTGTCCAGCGATAGCATCGCCCGCGAGTGCCGCACTTTCGCAAAACCGTCCTTCGGCTTGCCGCCTACCCGCTGCGTCGGCGAGTCCTCCGTCACCAGCTCCGGATGCGCCTCTTCCAGCGTCTTCAACTCGCGCATCAGGCCGTCGAACTCCGCATCGGAGATCTCCGGCGAATCCAAAACGTAATAACGATTTTCGTGATGGCGAATCTTCTCGCGCAGCGCCTCGATCTGCCCGGCAATCTCCATATGGCTCATGCCCGGTATTCTACCCAACCCGCACCGCCCGTGCCGCTCCGCCTACAGCGGTATATTCCCATGCTTCTTCGGCGGATTCTTCTCCCGCTTCCCGTCCAGCATCTCCAGCGCAGTAATCAGCCGCCGCCGCGTCTCCCGCGGATAAATCACCGCATCCACATACCCGCGCTCCGCCGCCACATAAGGATTCGCAAACTGCTCGCGAAACTCGTCCACCTTCTCCGCGCGAATCTCCTTCAGCACCTCCGCCTTGCGCTCCTCGCTCAGCGGCCCCTCGCGCTCGGCAGCCTCCTTCAGCACCTTCTGGAACTCCCGCCCATACACCACATTCACCGCACCCTCCGGACCCATCACCGCAATCTCCGCCGTCGGCCACGCCAGGTTCACATCCGTCCGAATATGCTTCGAACTCATCACGCAATAAGCCCCGCCATACGCCTTGCGCGTAATCACCGTCATCTTCGGCACCGTCGCCTCGGCAAACGCATACAGCAGCTTCGCGCCGTGACGGATAATCCCGCCATACTCCTGGTCCACCCCCGGCAAAAATCCCGGCACATCCTCCAGCGTCAGCAGCGGAATATTAAACGCATCGCAGAACCGTACAAACCGCGCACCCTTCACACTCGCGTTTATATCCAGCACGCCCGCCAGCACCGCCGGCTGATTCGCCACAATCCCCACAGGCCGTCCATTCAGCCGCGCAAATCCCACCACAAGATTCGCCGCAAAGTGCTCATGCACTTCAAAAAAATACCGATCATCCACCAGCCGGTGAATCACTTCCTTCATGTCATACGGCTTCGTCGAATCCGCCGGAACCAGCGTATCCAGCTCCCGATCCGCGCGGTCCACCGGGTCCGTACACGGCCGCCGCGGCGGATCATCCAGATTATTCGACGGCATAAAACTGAACAGCTCCCGCACCATCGCCAAACACTCCCGGTCATCATGCGCCATAAAATGCGCCACACCGGAAATCTCGTTGTGCGTTGAAGCGCCGCCCAGCTTCTCCTTCGTCACGTCCTCATGCGTCACGGTCTTGATCACGTCCGGACCCGTCACAAACATGTAGCTCGTCTTGTCCACCATCAGCGTGAAGTCTGTAATCGCAGGCGAATACACCGCCCCACCCGCGCACGGCCCAAGAATCGCGGAAATCTGCGGAATCACCCCGCTCGAAAGCGTGTTCCGCAGAAAAATATCCGAATATCCCGCCAGCGAAACAACGCCCTCCTGAATTCGCGCACCGCCCGAATCATTCAGCCCGATCACTGGCGCGCCCACCCGCATCGCCATGTCCATCAGCTTCACAATCTTCGCCGCATTCGCTTCCGAAAGCGACCCGCCAAACACCGTAAAGTCCTGCGCAAACACAAACACCACACGCCCGTCGATGCGCCCGTAGCCGGTCACAAACCCATCTCCCGGCACGCGCTTCTCCTGCATCCCAAAGTCCGTCGAGCGGTGCATTACCAGCCGGTCCGTCTCTTCAAACGTCCCTTCGTCCAGCAGCAGCTCAATCCGCTCCCGCGCCGAGAGCTTGCCTTCCTTGTGCTGCCGCTCGCGCCGCTCTTCGCCTCCGCCTTCTTCCGCTAAACGGTTCCGGCGCTCCAGTTCTTCCACTAAGTGTTCAGGTGTGATCATCGCCACGGATTATAGAAGACCGACTGGACCACAATGAAGGCGCACTATCGCCCACCTGTCGCCGCACAAAAACAAAAAATCCCCTTACAGGGGATCACTCTCGCTCGATTATCAGGTCCGGATCACTGCGTTACCGTGGAATGCTTTGTCAGCCTTTCCTGCCCGCCAACAACTAAGCCTCGTGCCGGAAAAGATCGTCCTTCTCTTTCTTCGGCGAGCACACACAACCCATACAGCATCCCACCAGCAGGCCAACACCCACGGTGACCAGCAAGGCCGGCACCAGGACACCCCAATGCGACATATCGGTCAACAAATCGTGCATGTGCATAAACCACATACATTACTCCACTGAGTAAGACACCAAAATTCAGTCTAAAGTTTCCCTGTACCCTCAAACTTACAGCGGAAAAATGAATCGTACGTCATAATGTCACTCCGGTGACAGAACAAGCAAGCCCAAAGCGTTCGATTTTCCTGCTTTTTTAACCATTTCTCCCGGAAATAACTCAGTCCTAAACCGGAAAATCCCTCTGGCTTTTTGGCAAATAAAAGGCGAAAATACCCTCGTGGAACCGCCACTCACCGCCGACCCCCGTCTCAACTGGCTCTTCCTCGACCTCAACTCCTACTTCGCCTCCGTCGAACAACAGCTCCGCCCCGACCTCCGCAACCGCCCCATCGCCGTCGTTCCCGTCATGGCGGACACCACCTGTGCCATCGCCGCCTCCTACGAGGCCAAGGCATGCGGCATCCGCACCGGCACCCAGGTTGCGGAAGCCCGCCGACTCTGCTCGTCTATCACCTTCGTCGAGGCCCGTCACGATGTCTATGTCGACTACCACAACCGCATCATCCAGGCCGTCGAGCGCTGCGTCCCCGTCGCCGCCGTCTGCTCCATCGACGAAATGGCCTGCCGCCTCATCGGTCGCGAGCAGCCGCTCCTGCACGCCCTCCAGCTTGCCCGCGACGTCAAAGCCTCCATCCGCGCCCATGCCGGAGACACCCTCCGCTGCTCCATCGGCCTCGCACCCAACCGCTACCTCTCCAAAATCGCCTCGGACATGGACAAGCCCGACGGCCTCGTCGCCCTTACGCCAGACGTCCTCGACACCGCACTCCGCCAGCTCACGCCCCGCGACCTGCCCGGCGTCGGCGCACGCATGGAACAACGCCTCCACGCCGCCGGCATCCGCACCATGAATCAACTCCTCGCCCTCGACCGCGAAGCCATGAACCGCGCCTGGGGCTCCGTCAACGGAGAAAAACTCTGGCACTGGCTCCGCGGTAAAGACTTCAACGACCCCACCCTCGAACACAACAAATCCATCAGTCAAAGCCACGTCCTCCCGCCCGAACTCCGCACGCCCGAAGGCTCCTACGCCGTGGCCCACAAGCTGCTCCACAAGGCCGCCATGCGCCTCCGCGCCGCCCGGCTCTGGACCACCCACATCTCCCTCACCATCAAGTACGCCGTCCCCAAATCCACCGCGCGGCAGCTCCACTACTCCGGCATCCCAGAGCAAAACTGGTCCCAGGGAGCAGCCATCATCGAGTGCCAGGACAACCAGACTCTCGTCGAAGCCCTGCGCAAACTCTGGGATCATCGCCCCATCAGCCCCGCCCATCAAAAGCCCTTTTACGTCGGCGTATGGCTCGGCAACCTTGTCCCCGACCATCTCCACACTCTCAGCCTCTTCTCTTCACTTGAATCTGAAAGCCGCCGAACCCGCCTCACTACCGCCATGGACACCCTCAACACCAAATACGGACTCAACACCCTCGCCTCCGCCAGCATGCTCCTGGCCAAAGCCGCCGCGCCCACCCGCATCGCCTTCACCAACATCCCAGACCTGTTCTGAACGCGCCGCGCCTCCCGTAAACTAACCCCGATGTCCTACCGAGGCCGCATCGCCCCCACCCCCACAGGCTACCTCCACTCCGGCCACGCCCGCACCTTCGCCATCGCCGCCCAGCGAGCCCAGTCGCACCAGGGCACGCTCATCCTCCGCAATGAAGACCTCGACCCCGACCGCTGCAAGCCCCAATACGTCCATGCCATGTTCGAAGACCTCCGCTGGCTCGGCTTCCAATGGGCCGAAGGCCCAGACGTAGGAGGCCCCCACGGACCCTACAACCAAAGCCAGCGCCGTCCGTTCTACCTCGAAGCCTGGCGCGCCCTCGTCGCCGCTGGCCACGTCTACCCCTGCACCTGCAGCCGCAAAGACCTCCAGCAAGCCGCCCGGGCCCCGCATGAAAACGCCAACCTGGCAGACCCCCAAATTACAGATCCCCGAATTACGGATGAGGACCCCATCTACCCAGGCACCTGCCGTCCCGCTCTCAACGCTCGGTCCATCCACCCACCTGAATCCCCCGCCGGCCTAAACTGGCGCTTCCGCGTCCCCGACAACCACCCCATCCACTTCACTGACGGCCATTGCGGCCCGCAAACCCTCATTGCCGGCTGCGACTTCGGAGACTTCCTCGTCTGGCGGCGCGACGACGTCCCCGCCTACCAGCTAGCCGTCGTCGTCGATGACCACCTCATGCGCATCACCGAGGTCGTTCGCGGCCAGGATCTCCTCATCTCCACCGCCCGCCAACTCCTGCTCTACCGCGCCCTCAACTGGACTTCGCCCACCTGGTATCACTGCCCCCTCGTCACCGACACCCACGGCCAGCGTCTCGCCAAGCGCCACGACGCCCTCTCCATCCGCACCCTCCGCCAGCAAGGCCAAACACCCCAACAAGTCCTCGGCCTCGATTAGCCTCAAGCGACTACACTCTTAATCAACCCACTCGCCATGGCCACCGACTTCGCCCAGAACGTAAAGCAGCAGGCCGATATCGTCAAAATCATCGGCGAATACGTGCGCCTCAAAAAAGCCGGAGCACAAAACTTCTCCGGCCTCTGCCCCTTCCACTCCGAAAAAACACCCTCCTTCTCCGTCCATGCCGGACGCCAGTTCTTCCACTGCTTCGGCTGCGGCCAGTCCGGCGACGTCTTCACCTTCATCCAGAAAATAGAAAACGTCAGCTTCCCCGAGGCCGTCCGCTCCGTTGCCAAAAAGTGCGGCATCCCGCTCCCCCAGCGCGAATTCCACTCCCCCGAAGAAGCCGCCGAGCATCGCCAGCGCTCCAAACTCATCGAGCTCAACGAAGCCGCCGCCCAATGGTTTCAAGAGCAGCTCCGCTCCGGCGAAGGAGCAGCCGCCCGCGCTTACCTCACCGGCCGCGGCCTCGACGAAAAAGGCATCGAACGTTTCCGCATCGGCTACGCGCCAGACTCCTTCAACGCCCTCCGCGAACACCTCCAGGGCAAAGCCGACCCCGACGCCCTTCGCAACGCCGGCCTCTTCTCATGGAAAGAGCAGGAAGACGGCACCCCCGGTCCCATCTACTCCCGCTTCCGCAAGCGCATCACCTTCCCCATCGCCAACGAGGCCGGCCGCATCATCGCCTTCACCGCCCGCGCCATCGAATCCGGCGACAAAGCCGGGCCCAAATACATCAACTCGCCCGAAACCCCGCTCTACTCCAAGGGCCAGATCCTTTTCAATCTCGACAAGGCCCGCCAGGCCATCCGCGAAGCCGACTTCGCCGTCCTCGTCGAAGGCCAGATGGACTGCATCTCCGCCTACCTCGCCGGCATCACCAACGTCCTCGCCACCAGCGGCACCGCCTTCACCGAGATGCAGGCCCGCCTCCTCGGTCGCTACAGCAAGCGCGTCATCGTCAACTTCGACCCCGACACCGCCGGAGCCAACGCCGCCGAAAAATCCATCGGCCTCCTCACCGAGGAAGGATTTGAAGTCAAAGTCATCACCCTTGAAGTCGGCCTCGATCCCGACCGCTACATCCGCGAGCGCGGCGTCAAGGCTTATATGGAAGCCCTCCGCGGAGCACGCCGCCACGAGGACTACCTCATCGAGCGCGCCCGCACGCTCTTCCCGCCGCGCTCGCCCGAAGCCAAGGTCAAGGCCCTCAACTACCTGCTGCCGCACATCCGCCGCGTCCCCAACCGCATCGCCCGCGACCAGTTCGCCACCGACGCCGCCCAGTCCCTCGGCATCGACTCATCCCTCCTCCGCGCCGAGCTCAAAGAAGCCGCCGCCAAGCGCCGCGACTTCATCTCCACCGCCCATGCCTACCCGCTCACCCGCGCCGAGCAAATCCTCCTCATGGCCTTCGCCGCGCCCCACTCCAATGAGGCGCACGTCACCGCAGAAAACGCCCTCGCCCAGCACGCCGCCGACTTCGGCCGCGTCCGCGATGACGTCACTGAAATCATCACCCTGCTCCGCAATCGCCCCCACGGCACAGACCCGCTCGCCGCCATCGACGACCCGCAAAAGAAGCAGCTCCTCGCCAGCCTCTTCGTCTCCGTCCACGACGCCGAACCCTCCGCCGCCGAAGTCGAAGAAACCGTCCTCGCCATCCGCCGCATCGCCCTCCAGCAGCAGCAGCGCGAACTGCGCGCCGCCATCGCCGAAGCCGAACGAGCCGGCCGCATCGAAGAAGCCCTCCGGCAAACCCGCCAAGCCCAGCAAATAGCCCTCCGCCTCCGCGAACTCAGCTAATCAAACATCATAAAAAGTCAGATCGCCCGCAGAACATAAGGAGAGAGCCGGTTCTGCAAAATCGGACAGGTGTTTCAGTGGAGGTTCTGCTCTTTGTCAGCCTGGGATGGCTGAGTAGAGGAGAGCAGATGAGCAGACGTCCGCGCAGGAACCACACAGCGGCTTTCCAGGCGAAGGTTGCCCTGGCCGCAGTCAAGGGCGAGAAGACGC
>JAKATU010000057.1 GCA_021818585.1 Acidobacteriota bacterium
TGTCAGGTCGGGCTTGAGATCGAACCAGGTCTTTACCTGCTGCCGTACCGACTCGCCCACACGCGGCTTGCGTCCGGGCTTGTGCACCACCCGCTCCATGACCCGCCCCTCTACTGCCGCCATTGGCCTTTCTCCTTTGCGCCGCCAATGACGCGCCCGCGAAAACTCTCTCTTCCGTCACCCCGCTGGCCAGCACCATGACGTTGGCGTAGCCTGATTCTGGCGGCGCTGCGGAATTCCGTGCGCAGATGTACATGACCAGGAGAAATAACGGAAAGTGTCGAGTGAAATTTTTGATCTGAAGGGGCGTTGTGCCGTGGTGGTGGGTGGCTCTTCTGGAATTGGCCGGGCCATCGCCCTTGGACTTGCCGGAGCCGGCGCCGACGTGGTGCCCAGCGCGCGCCGCGCCTCTGAATTACAGCAAATCGTCGAGTCGATCACCGCCATGGGGCGCCGCTCACTCGTCTGCGCCTCTGACGTGCGTGATCGCGCCTCCCTGCAAACGCTGCACGATCAGGTGATCGCCGAGTTCGGCAAGGTCGACATCCTCATCAACGCCGCCGGAGTCACCAAACTCACGCCCACCCTCGAAGTCCCCGAAGAAGAGTGGGAGCGCATTCTCGACACCAACCTCAACGGCACGCTGCGCGCCTGCCGGATCTTCGGCCAGTCCATGCTCGCGCGCGGCTACGGCCGCATCATCAACATCGCCTCGCTCGCCTCCTGCGTCGCGTTTTACGGCGTGGCCGCTTATGGAGCCAGCAAGTCTGCGGTCGCCACGCTGACGCGCTCGCTTGCAGTGGAATGGGCCTCCAAGGGCATCTGCGTCAACGCCATCGCGCCGGGCATTTTTCCCACGGAACTGAACGCGAAAATTCTCAACGGCACCGGTCGCGGCAGGGAACTCATGATGCGCACGCCCATCGGGCGATTCGGGCGCGTCGAAGAGCTCATCGGCGCGGCTGTCTTTCTCGCCTCCGATGCCGCGTCCTATGTCCACGGCCAGTTGCTCGCCGTCGATGGCGGATTCCTGGCCAGCGGCGTCAACCAGTAGCTCATCCCCATATTCAGGAAGCGCTCATGAAGATTCGCAACGCATACGTTCACATCTGCTCGCCGGGACGCAACTTCGTCACCCTCAAAATTGAAACCGACGAAGGCATCTACGGGTTGGGCGACGCCACGCTGAATGGCCGCGAAATGGCCGTAGCCAGTTACCTCACGGATCACGTCATTCCATGCCTCATCGGCCGCGATCCCTTCGCTACGGAAGACATCTGGCAGTATCTCTACCGCGGCCCCTACTGGCGGCGCGGCCCCGTCACCATGTCCGCCATCGCCGCGGTTGACATGGCCCTCTGGGATATCAAAGGCAAGACGCTCAACACCCCGGTCTACAATCTGCTCGGCGGACGCTCCCGCGAGGGTGTGATGGTCTATGCGCACGCCCACGGCGAAAGCGTCGAAGAGGCCGTCGACGACGTAGGCCGTCACATCGACATGGGCTACCTCGCCGTGCGCGCGCAAAGCGGCATTCCCGGGCTTGACTCCACCTACGGCGTGCCCAAGGCGCATGGCCGCTACGAGCCTGCCGAGCGCGGACTCCCATCGGAAGGCCGCTGGTCCACGGAAAAATACCTGCGCCACGTGCCGCGCCTCTTCGCGCGCATCCGTGACCAGTTTGGCGACGATGTCCACCTCCTGCACGACTGCCATCACCGCCTCACGCCCATCGAAGCAGCCCGCCTCGGCAAGGAACTCGAACCCTATCACCTTTTCTGGATCGAAGACCCCACGCCAGCCGAACTGCAGGAGGGCTTCCGCGTAATACGCGAGCACACCACCACGCCCATCGCCACCGGCGAAATCCTCAACACCCTCTGGGACGTGAAGGAACTCATCGAAAATCAGTGGATCGACTACGTCCGCACCACCCTCGTGCACGCCGGTGGATTCACGCACCTCAAAAAGATTGCCGACTTTGCCGCCATCTATCACGTCCGCACGGGCTGCCACGGAGCAACGGATCTGTCTCCCGTCACCATGGCAGGCGCGCTGCACTTCGGTCTTGCTGTCAACAACTTCGGCATTCAGGAGCACATGCCCCACAACGAAGAGACGGACGCGGTCTTCCCGCACCACTACAAATTCGAAGGCGGCTACATGTATCCCGGAGACGCGCCCGGTCTCGGCGTCGATCTGGATGAAAAGCTGGCCGCCAGGTATCCGTATCAGCGGGCCTATCTGCCCGTGAACCGAAAACTCGACGGCACCCTCTTCGATTGGTAACTGTAACGGTTACGAAACCGGAACGCGCGCCTGGGCGATCACCTGCAGGTACCGGCGCGCCGTCTCCGTAATGGTCTGCGCCTCGCCCTTGATGATCGCAGCAGGATTCACAAGATCGGTGCCCACACCCAGCGCGCTGGCCCCCGCATGCAGAAAGTCCGCGGCCGTGGTCAGCGTAACACCGCCGGTCGGAATCAGCCGAATCTCAGGGAAGGGAGCCTTCAGGGCTTTCAGATAACTCGCTCCGCCCAGCGCCGAGCAGGGAAACACCTTCACATAATCCGCGCCCGCACGCCATGCGGTCATAACTTCCGTCGGCGTAAGCGCCCCGGGGATGGAAAGCTTGCCGGCCCTCTTCGTAGCCGCAATCACGTCCAGATGCAGGCTGGGGCTCACCACAAACTCCGCGCCTGCCTCGATGGTCGCTTCGCAGTCGGCCACCGTCGTCACCGTACCGGAACCAAGCAGGATACGGTCGCCAAAGTCCTGCTTCAATTCCCGCAGAATCGCAATCGCTCCCGGCACCGTCATCGTCACTTCCAGCACTTCCACGCCGCCCGCAACCATCGCGTCTACCAGCCCATGCGCTACTTCGGCAGAGCTCGCCCGCAGAACCGGAATCAACGCGGTCCGTTCCAGCCGCCGTTCAATCTCTTTTGACATAACTTTACTGTTTCATCCTGATTTACGGTTATCGTTTCATCCTGACCGAACCATCGGCCATGGCATGTTTTACTTCTGCCAGCGTAGCCATGCTGGCGTCGCCGGGGGTGGTCATAGTGAGCATGCCGTGGGCCACGCCGCAACGCAGCGCCCACTCCAGAGGCTTGTTCTGCAGCAGGCCGTAAATCAACCCAGAGGCAAACGAGTCGCCGCCACCCACGCGGTCCAGAATCTCAATCGGCCGTAGCGGTGCTTCCGCCAGTTGTCCATTACTCCAGACCACACCGCCCCACTCATGGTGGGTGGAACTCCGCACCGCCCGCCGCGTCGCGGCAATCACTTTAAGGTTCGGATACGCCGTGACCACTTCCTGCATCAGCGCGCTCCATCCCGCTGCATCCAGCGGTCCGTGCTGCGCTGCCGGCGTGCGAATCTCCAACCCCAGCCGCTCACGAAAATCCTCTTCGCCGCCAATCAGCACGTCCACCTCGCGCACCAGTTGCGCGTTGACCCGGGCGGCCTGCTCGTTGCCGCCGAACTCCCGCCACAGCGAGTCGCGGTAATTCAAATCGTAAGATACCTGCGTCCCCGCCGCCCGCGCCGCGCGAATGGCTTCCAGAGCCACCAGCGGCGTCGATGCCGACAGTCCCGCAAAAATTCCGCCCGTGTGGAACCAGCACACGCCGCGCGCGAAAATGCTCTTCCAGTCATAGTCCCCGGGCGCAAGCTGCGAAACCGCCGTATGCCCGCGATCAAACGAAGCCACTCCGGCGCGATGTCCAAATCCGCGCTCCAGAAAGTAAATTCCGTTACGGGTGCTGCGTCCCACGCCGTCATAAGGCATCCACCGAATCAGCGAGGTATCCACACCGCCCTGCAGAATCAGGTCTTCCACCAGCCGCCCAACGGAGTTATCCGCAAAGGCCGTGGCCACCGCTGTCCGCAGTCCAAAGCAGCGCCGCAGTCCGCGCGCCACGTTGTACTCGCCGCCGCCTTCCCACACGGCAAAGTTGCGCGCCGTATGAATGCGTCCCTCGCCCGGATCAAAGCGCAGCATCACTTCACCAAGCGCAATGCAATCCCATCCAGCGGCCTTTGCGTCCATCTCTGCCAAAGAGGCTCCTCTTGAGCGTCATTCCTCCGCTTCCTTAATCACCATAGCATCCGTCCGGGCCGAATTGGTTCGCTTGGCGGGACGATACAGGCAATGTGGTTTAATCGTATTTGATATCGTTATCAAGCTCGCGCAGCCTCTCTGCGGCCGTCGAACATTGGTTCCTGGTCCACTATTTAGGAAAGTTCTTGTATGGAAAAGTTCGCAATCGGAGTAGATCTCGGCGGTTCCAACCTGCGCATAGGCGCCTACACGCAGAGCGGAAAACATCTGGGTTCTGTTGCTTTTCCGACCAACGCTGCATCCGGCTACATCCCCGTGATTGAAAAGATGTGCGACTCCATCCGCTGTCTGTATCAAGAGGCATCTGGCCACGGCGAATTCGCCGGGGTAGGCATCGGCAGTCCCGGGCCATTGTCCCTCCCGGATGGCGTGCTCCACAATCCGCCCAACCTGCCCGGCTGGGATGGCGTGGAATTGCGCCGGGAGATAACCCGGCGGCTGCCCTGGCCTATCTGGGTCGATTCTGATGCCAACGTCGCTGCCTTTGCAGAGTGCCGTCTCGGCGCAGGCGCCGAGTACGGCCTAGACTCGCTCTGCATGGTCACGCTAGGTACAGGTGTTGGCGGCGGCATCGTTCTGGATGGCAAACTCTGGCACGGCCTCAACGGCGCAGCGGGGGAAGTGGGTCACGGCCCGCTGATTCTCGATGGACCGCCCTGTAACTGCGGCGCTCGCGGATGCCTGGAAGTCTATGCCTCGGCAACAGCGGTCGTGCGTCGCGCCCGGGAACTTGGATTAGCAAACGAAACAGGCGCAAGCCAGGGCGACCTCACCGCGGCGCGCATCGCGCAACTGGCCTCGGAGGGTAACGCAGTGGCCCGCAAAGTCTACGATGAAGCAGGTTATGCTCTCGGTCTCGGCCTCGCCAACCTGGTCAACACGCTCAACCTGTCCCTCTACACCATCGGCGGAGGCGTCTCCGCGGCATGGGAGCTGTTTGCTCCACGCATGTTCGCCACCATCGAAGAGTTGAGCTACGTTTATCGCATGTCGCAGCCGGACCGATGGGATATCTTCCAGCCGCGCAGAACGCACATTTGCCGCGCACGCCTTGGCTCGGATGCAGGGCTTTTGGGCGCTGCCTTGCTCCCGTTCCAGCGCGCCGACTGAGGTAGTCCATCCCGGCCCGCTGCATTGCAACTGCGTCACGAGTACATTTAAATTCACCGTGGAAGACCGATGCCGAAAGTCAACGTGAGCAAAAGGGTTACCATCAGCGACGTCGCCCGGGAGGCGGGAGTCGCGCAGATGACCGTTTCACGGGTGGTCAACGGGGGCAACTACGTCAGTGCCGGCGTGCAGAAGCGCGTGCGTGAGGCCATTGAGAAACTCGGCTACCAGCCCAATGAAGCCGCGCGCATCCTCAAGGGGCAAAAGGCTCGCATCATCGGCCTCATTGTCCCAACTCTCGCTGACGCGTTCTTTTCTGCCTGCGCCAACTCGGTGCAGGACGTGGCTGCACGCCACGATTACATGACGCTGATTCAGACGTCCTCCAGCCGCGCTGAAGTGGAAACCAGCGAGATTGACATGATGGTTTCCCGCAACGTGGCCGGGCTCATCCTCATTCCCATGGAGCAGAAGGCGTCTCCCCGTCTTGCTGAGGTGCAGGCCTCCGGCGTTCCCATCGTCACGCTCGATCGCGTCATCAAGGGCCTGAACGCCAATGAGGTGCTCGTGGAAAACGTGCAGGGCGCGGAAGACGCCGTGCGTCACCTCATCTGGCACGGTCACAAGAAAATTGCCTGCCTCGGCTACGACACCGAGCTGTTGCCCATCCAGGAGCGCATCGAGGGCTACACCCATGCGATGAAGGAAGCCGGGTTGCAGACCTACGTCTGGAAGGTCGAGTCGTCCAAAGCAATTGCCCCTCTGCTGCAGCGCAAGCTGCAGGGGCCGCAGCCGCCCACAGCACTCTTTACGCTGAATAATGTGACGACCATCCAGACGCTGCATACCCTTCAGGCGCTGGGCATCCGCCTGCCAAAGGATCTGGCCATGGTCGGCTTTGACGATATCGATCTGGCCTCGCTGCTCACCGTTCCAATCACGGTTGTCCGCCAGTCGGCGCACGAACTGGGCCGCACCGGCGCCAAACTGCTCTTTGACATGATTCGAGCCTCGGCATCGCCCAAAGACGCGCCCAAGACCCGCCTCGTTTTGCCCACCGAGCTCGTCCTTCGTAACTCATGCGGCTGCAAAACGCCCATCACCGAGCTCGCGCCCAAAAGTCACTGAAAAAATCCCCGTCAGGCCATAAAACATGATGCGCGGACCACAGGGTCCGCGCATCTTTTATCCGTCTTGCAGCAAACTATTTCGGCAGAGCGCCTTCAATCTCTTCCAGGCTCAACCCCAGCACCGCCCGGGCAGCAGCATCCAGCTTTGCCTTATCACCCTGCAGGTGGATGGTGCGGTGAACGTGCTCAATGGACTCGCCCGGCTTGAGCGCCGCAGCCGGTGAAGACGACTCCAGTTCGTAGAACGCTCCCAGTTGCGGCCCGCCCGTCGGCGGTGGCCCGTCGTTGTAAGCATTCGCAACGTCGCCGGCGTAAGGATGCTCCTGATGCTTCCACTCGGAGTTGACGTACTCCGCGCCGGGCGCTCCCAGCGAGTGCTGCACAATCGTCAGCACCTGGTGGACGGGATCATAGCTGCCCAGAATACCTTTCGCCCGCTTCGGATTCACTCCCAGCTTGCTGCGGTAGTTACTGTCGCCCTTGAAGCATCCGGCAGACTCATAAAGCTTCAAACGGTCCTCCGGAATCACGGCAAAGTAGTCCGTGTTGATGGCCACACCCCGTTCCGACTCTGGCCCCGGCTCAAAGGGAATCACCACCGTCGTGGACGGGGAAGCCTCAAACTGCCCGATGTTCCAGATGGAAACCAGTCCGCCTTCGCGCGTCCAGGCCACATCGCCGCGGTTGGTCAGCACGTTGTGCGACTCAAAGGCCACGGCAGAAAGTCCCTCTACCATCTTGCCGGTGAGTCCCGCAGCGGCATTCGCTGGAGCCACCATGCGCACAGTGCGGTCGAGGCCCACGTCAAACTCGAAACCCGAATAGTTCTGCAGCCGGAAATGCTTCCGCATCCGAATCGACGACTCACTCTGCTCCACAACATCGAACGACTCCACATCCAGCGGCGCCGGCACATACCAGTCATCCAATTCAAAAACCGTCCCCGGCGCAAAAAAAACGGCATACTGCCCGCCCTCGGGTCCAAGCCAGATGCGGTCTTCGCCGCCATAAGGATTGAAGTGCTCCAGCCGCTTGCCGGACGTAATAAGGTCAAAGTTCACCCAGCCAAAGCTGCGGCCCTCCGGCCCGGTTGCCGTGCTGGTCAAAATGCGCGCCTGCATGGCAGGAGAAACCGCGACTTGCGCATCGGCGCCGTCACTCAGGATCACCAGCGGGCTGATTTCGTTCACAATGTTAACGGTTTCACCAAAACTTGAGCTTTTTACTGCACTTGCTTCCGGGGCCATCAAACTTCCTTTCGGGGATAACATTGGGCCTCCCTAGGTTAAAGGAAACCGGCCAGGAAAATCCCCTTACTCCCGAAAAAATGCCACCCGGCAAGCTTTTCGTCGGGTGGCCTGGGTTGTTCAAACGAAGTAGCCTACGCGCCCTTGGCTTTTCTCACTGCCTCGGTCAGCGCCGGCACAATCTCAAACAGATCGCCCACAATACCGTAGTCGGCCACCTCAAAAATCGGTGCATTCTCATCCTTGTTGATGGCCACAATCGACTTCGATCCCTTCATGCCCACCAGATGCTGAATCGCACCGGAGATGCCAACCGCCAGGTACAGCTTGGGAGCCACCGTCTGCCCCGAGCTGCCCACCTGCCGCTCCATCGGCAGCCATCCGTTGTCGCAAATCGGCCGCGAGGCCGCCAGCTCCGCGCCCAGTGCGTCGGCCAGCTCCTGCACCACCGGAATATTATCCTGCTCCTTGATGCCGCGCCCCACGGAGACAATCAACGACGCCGCGCCCAGATCCACCGTCTGTGCCGACTCGCGGAAAGGCTCGCCCGGCTTCGTGCGAATCTGCCCCGCGTCCAGCGTCACCGCAAACGGCTCAATCGCCGCGGTCGACGAACTTACCTCTTCGCGAAAAGCCCCCGCCTGCACCGAGACAAAGCCCGGGCCGTCGCCCGTCTTGCGATAATCGGCATTCAGCTTGCCCTGCATCATCTGCCGCACAAACACCGGCGCGCCGTCCTCGCCTCGCAGTGAGATCACATCCGCAATCAGCACCTGCTGGAAGCGTGTCGCCAGCCGCGGAGCAAAGTCCCGCGTGCGGTACGTGTGCGCAAACACCACCCATGCCGGCTGGTGTTTGCGGATCAGTTCCTCCAGCGCCAGCGTATAGCCCTCGGGAGTGTACTGCGCCAGTTGAGCGTGCTCCAGCGTGTGCAGCTTCGCACCCCCGTGGCTGGCCGCCTCCGCGCTCAGCGCGCCAAGCTCGCCGCCCAGCGCTGCCGTGTACACATTGCCGCCGCAAATCTGCGCAAGCTGCCCAGCCGCCGCAATCGCCTCCCAGGACATGCGCGCCCATGCTCCATTGCGATGTTCCAGAACTACCAGCACTCCGCTCATATCACCCTCACCTCATACTTCAGTTTCTCCACCAGTTGGGCCGCGGTTTCCTGCGGTGAGCCTTTCAGTATCTGTGTCTGTTTCTTTTTCTCCGGAGCATAAATTCGCTCCACGGTAATCGCCGCGGCCGGTGCCGCGCCCAGCTCCGCGGGCGTCAGTTTTTTCACTTCCTTGGTCTTGGCCTTCTTGATGCCCATCAGCGTGGCATAGCGCAGCCGGTGAATCCCCGACTGAATCGTCAGCAGCGCCGGCAGAGGCATCTCAATCTGCTGGAACCATCCATCTTCCAGCTCGCGCTTCACCTTGATCGCCGCTCCATCCACTGCCACATGCATAATGATCGTCGAGTGCGGAATCCCCAACAGCTCGGCCATCACCACGCCGGTTTGCCCCAGCCCCAGGTCGTCCGACTGCAACCCGGTCAAAATCAGGTCAGGATTCTCCGCTTTCACCGCCGCGGCCAGCCGCTGCGCCACGCCCAGCGTGTCCAGCGAGCCCAGGTCGTCGCACTCAATGTGGATGGCCCGGTCCGCTCCCTTGGCCAGCGCCTCGCGAATCATCGAACCCGCATGCTCCGGCCCGGCGCATAGCGCAATCACCTCGCCGCCGTGCTCGTCCTTCAGTTGCAGCGCCTCTTCCAGCGCATAGGCGTCCGGTTCGTTAATCTCGAATTCCAGGTCCGCCTCATCTATCCACTTGCCGCTTGCGTCAATCCGCACATTCGTATCGCGCACAGGCACTTGTTTGATCGCCACTACGATTTTCATGCCAAATCACTCCAGTAAAAGTTACGCATCCGGTGTTGCGCCCTCGCCTTCAATCGACCGAGCGGCAATCTGCGCAATATCCAGCAGTTGAGGAGGCGCGTCGCTGGTGGCGGCAAGCGCATCCCGAAACATCGTGTTGCAGAATGGGCAGGCAGCCCCCACAATCTTCGCGCCCGTGGCCGTCAGCTCTCGTGCGCGCGTATGGCTCACGCGGTCACCCTGCTCCTCGCCCAGAAACACCAGCCCGCCGCCCGCTCCGCAGCAAAAGCTGCGCTCGTGGCTGCGCGGAGGGTTCACCACCTTGCCCGACCGCGCCAGCACCTCGCGCGCTTCCTCATAGCTGCCGCGATACCGCCCCAGGTAGCACGGGTCATGGTAGACGATCGTCTCGTCAGATCCGGTTTGCGGCAGCAGGTGCTGGTGGCGGGCCATGAACTCACTATGATGCTCAATCTCCGCCGTCACGCCGCCAAACTCCTGCCAGTCCTTGGCCATGGTGCGCACGCAGTGCGGGCAAATCGTAACGATCTTCTTTACGTTTTGCTTCTGGATGTTCTCGATATTCTGCTCGGCCAGCGTCTGGAAGAGCAGGTCATTGCCCAGCCGCCGCACCGGATCGCCCGTGCAGCGCTCCTTCTTCAACACTCCAAAGCTGGCGTCCATATGCCGCATCACCTTCGCAAACGACGCCACAATCTCCCGCCCCTGCGGATCATAAGCGCCCATGCAGCCCAGCCACAGGCAATATTCCTGCGTTCCGTCAAAAATGGGCAGCTCTTCCTTCTGGATGAACTTGTCGCGCTCCATCGCGCTCATACCCAGCGCATTGCCGTTCCGCTCCAGCGTGTTAAACAGCTTGCCGCCGTACTCGTCCTCCCACACGCCTGTGTTCACCGTGCCGCGCCGCATGCCCACAATCAGCGGAACATGCTCAATCCCCACCGGGCACTGGTACTCGCACGCGCCGCAGGTGGTGCACTGGAAGATCGACGTCAGCGTCTCATGCTTGCCGTCCACCACTGGCTCTTCGCTGCCCGGGCCAAGGTCATTCAAAAAGCCGCGCAGCCCCAGCACAATCTGCTTCGGATTCAGTTCCTTGCCCGTGTTGTTCGCCGGGCAATGCTCCGTGCACCGGCCGCACTCCACGCAGGAGTAAGCCTGCAGCGCCGCCAGCTTCGTAATATCCCTGCCCGTCACCAGCCCAAAGTCCTCATCGCCAACCAGCGGCGGAATCCGGCTGAACTCGCCCCTCGACAGGAAGATCGTGAACGGAGCCAGCATCAGGTGCAGGTGCTTGGTGTGCGGAATCAGCGGCAGAAACACCAGAATCGTCAGCGCATGCACCCACCAGAGCGCCAGCGCCGCCGCCGACCCCGGCGGCGTAAAGAACCCGGCCAGGTAGGTCGCCATCAGCAGAAAAATCAGCCCGGCAATCACGCCCGACTCATACGAGAGCTTCGCCCCCAGCCACTTCGGTCGCAGAAAAAACCGGCGGATAAACAGCCAGGTAATCCCCACCGTCACCATCAGCGCGAACACGGCGGCAAAGTAAAAGTAAAACTCCCCAAAGACTCCATGAGAAGACAGGAACCCGAGGTTAAAGCCCGTCGCAAAGTGGTTCAGCGAAACCAGCGCAAAGGCCAGAAATCCCCAGAAGACAAAAGCATGGGCCAGCCCCGGAATGGGCCGCTCCTGGATGACCTTGCTCTGGCAGATCACCTCCCGGAAAAAGTCCCACACGCGCTTGCCAACAGGATGCAGGGAAAAGTCGGCGTCCGGCTTGGCCTGCCGCAGCACCTTCACCACCTTGCCAAAGCGCGACCAGAAGAGAACTGCCGAAACCACAATGAGCAACGCCAGCACAGCCATCGAAACGGCTGAAAAATGAGCCGGTTCCGCGTATTCAGGAACGGCGAGGGCCAGAGCGATTGCTGCCGGAGCGGGAAGATGGATAGGCACACTCATGAGCAGACTTGCACCATTTCTGTGCCGAAGGCACTTACTTGTTTACCACGATTCACCCACGATTTCCCAATGCCGCTTTCATAAGCAGGGCAGTTGGTCATCGCACCCCGCCCATCCCGCAAAGGCTCCCAGCGCCATGGCCAATTTCCACCGCAATTGTGCCGGGAATTCAACCCGAATCTTCTATCCTTGAAGTAGGGATCAAAATAAAACGGGTGCCCCATCGCCTGCCCTGAGCGAGCTGCAGGTTAGAGGGTTAACCTTTCCCATAGAATCAATAACTTCCCCACAAAAAAGTAGGGAGTCGTGAACGCTTTTTTTTGAAATAGCCGCTCAGACCACGACGATAGGGGTACCCCATCCAGGCTCCGCTTGGGTGGTACAGGAAAAACTCCGGAGTGGCATGGCGCGCAAAGCGCGCGAACGCCCGTGCGGCCGGCGCCTACGTGCCATCTGTGCTGAAATGTTTCCTCGATCCGGTAGGTTAAGACCTTAACCTATCCAACAGAATCAACAACATCCCCACAAAAAACAATGGGCGCGGACCCATCGTTAAGGGGTTAACCTGTCCCATCGAATCAACAACTTCCCCACAAAAACAATGGGCACGGACCCATCGTTAAGGGGTTAACCTGTCCCATCGAATCAACAACTTCCCCACAAAAACAATGGGGGGCATGAACGCTATTTTTTCGGTACGGCCCAGGGCATCCCTGACACGAGAACGGAAGCCGGAAGACATAATCGCCCGTCACCTCACCGATGCTGATCACCTGAATCAAATCAGGCATTTACCCGCAAAAAGGCGAGGGGTCTCGCCCAGTCTCAATAGCGCCTCATGCTTTTTTATCAATAATTTACTAACAAAACAGAAGGAGTCGCTGTAAGGCTTTTGCAATCCGTCTGACCGTATCAACGCAACCTCAGGAGCGGCTGGCCTGAACGCCCTCGAAGATGTGGCCCATCTTCTCCTGCTTCACCTTCAGGTAGCGCTCAAAGGTCTCCTGCGCGGGCACCTCGGCGGAGATGCGCTCCACCACCCGGATGCCGGCCTCTTCCAGAGCCTGCACCTTCTCCGGGTTGTTGGTGATCAGCCGCACCGCCGGAACATTCATCAGCTTGAGCATGGCCGCAGGCATCTCAAACTCGCGGCAGTCGGGCTTGAAGCCCAGCTCCACGTTGGCCTCCACCGTGTCCAGCCCCTGGTCCTGCAGTTCATAGGCCTTCAACTTCGCCATCAGGCCAATGCCTCGGCCCTCCTGCTGCTCATAGAGCAGAATGCCCGTACCAGCCTCGGAGATCCGGGCCAGTGCCAGCTCCAACTGCAACCGGCAATCGCAGCGCAGTGAATGAAACACGTCGCCCGTCAGGCACTGCGAGTGGATACGCACAATCGGCGCCACGGAGTGGATGTCGCCCATCACCAGCGCGACCGCGTCTTCGGTCTTTTTCTCAAGAGCAGGCGTGCCCTCCCGGCAAGGCTCAGGGTTTTCGACAACAGCTTCAAACCCGAGAATGCGGAACTGCCCCCAACGGGTGGGCAGGTCGGCCTCGGCTACCTTACGAACGCTTGCATAGGGCATAGCCTCATTATAGGCAGGCGAATGCCCCATCCACCTGCCCGGCGCGCGCTGGAGCTGTGGCCGGGGTAAAGTAAAAGCGTGGTTGAGACCAAACTCATCTGGATAACGCTGCTCGTCAAGCTGGGCGTTGCCGCCGCAGTCTCCAGTGCGCTGGCGCGCTCCAGCGCCTTCCGGCGGCTGCTCTTTGCCGAGCGACGCACCACCGCGCAAACGCTCGGCCTGCTCGCCATGATATGCGTGCCCCTCAGCCTCGGCGTCTGGGTCCGCATCGTCGTCCACAACTTTTACGCGGCCGATATTTCCTTTGAAACCGCCATCCTGCTGGGCGTGCTGCTGGGGCCCACCGCCGCTGCCCAGGGCGCATGCCTGCTGGCCCTGCCCGCGGTGCTGCACGGCGAATACCTGGCCTTGCCCTTCGATGTGGGCGTGGCGATTATCAGCGGCATCTTCAGTTGGTTTGCGGAACGGGAAGAAATCTGGTCCTTCTCGCCGTTCATCGACCTCAGCATCTACCAGTGGATTCGCCGCAACCTGAGAAAGCCGCGCTTCGACCGCCAGATTCTGCTGATGATACTCATCGTTAGCCTTGAGATTGTGTGTTGGTGGCTGGCGCGCACCTATCCGCACCGACTCTTCGCCCTGCCGGAGCCGAGCTGGGCCATCGCCATCGCCGTCTGGGCCTGCTCCACCATGGTGGTGGGCATCCCGCTCAAAATCTGGAATGCCGTCCGTATCGAGCAGACATTGAAAGAGCAGACCCGGCTGCTGCTCGAAGCCCGTCTCGACGCCCTGCAACGGCAGATTAACCCGCACTTCCTCTTCAACACGCTCAACTCCATCGCTTCGCTCGTCCGGCGAGATCCCGAGCGTGCCCGCGAGCTGATCGTGAAGCTGGCCAACATTCTGCGGGCGCTGCTCAAGGATCATGACTCCTACGTGCCCTTCCGCGAGGAGCTCAACTTCACCGAGGACTACCTCGGCATCGAGGTGGTGCGCTTCGGCACCGAGAAGCTCAAGGTGGTCAAAGAGATCGACCCGCAAACGCTGGAGCTGCCCGTGCCCAGCATGCTCATGCAGCCGCTGGTGGAAAACAGCATCAAGCACGGCCTCGAGCCGCGTATCCACGGCGGCACTATCACCCTCCGCAGCAGGCTGCAGGAGGGCCGCTTCATCATTGAAGTGGAGGATGACGGCGTGGGCATGACCGCAAGCAGCCAGCGCCTGCCCGCCATGCGCACCGGCAACGGCATCGGTATGCGCAACGTGCGCGAGCGCCTGGAAGTGCTCTTCGGCGGGAACGCGCGCTTCAACGTGGTCAGCCGACCCGGGCGCGGAACCCGCGTCACGCTGGAAATGCCGGTCGATCTGGAAGAGGCTCAGTCGGCTCGATTGGACGCGCTGCCCGTGCGGCCAATCACGTCCGCATAGAACTTTACGTAGAGCGGAATAATCTTCTGGGCGCAGAACTTGGACTGCGCCGTGGCCCGAGCGGCGGTCGCCATGGCCTCCAGCTTCGCGGGGCTTTCCAGCAGTTCCAGCGCTGCGGCTGCCATCGCGTCCACGTCGCCCACGGCGCAAAGCCGTCCGTTGTAGCCGTCGTCAATCAGCTCGGGAATGCCCCCGACGTTGGTCGCAATCGCCGGCACGCGGCAGGCCATCGCCTCCAGCGATGCAAGACCAAAGGACTCCAGTTCGCTGGGCATCAGCATCAGGTCCGCCAGCGGCAGCAGCTCAGAGACGCTGTTCTGCTTGCCGAGGAAGTGCACGCGGTCCTGCAGGTTGTGCCGTTTGGCCAGCCATTCGGCCACCGAGCGGTCCGGTCCGTCACCAATCAGCAGCAGATGGGCAGGCATCTTCCGGGCCACCTCGGCAAAGATCAGGACCGCATCCGGCGCGCGCTTCACAGGCCGGAAGTTGGACAGATGAACAAGGATGGATTCGCCCTCTTTGGCAAAGCGCTTGCGGCTCGCCGCCCGCGCTTCTGTCCCAAGCGGCTGATAAATGTCGCAGTTGACGAAGTTGGGAATGACCTCGATTTCCTTCCGGACCCGGAACTCCTTGAGCGTCCGTTCCTTCAGATAAGCGGAGATCGAGGTGACTCCATCGCTTTCTTCAATGCCGAAGCGGGTGATCGGCAGGTACGACTGGTCGGCGCCGACCAGCGTAATGTCCGTGCCGTGAAGCGTGGTCATCACCGGGATATGGATGCCGCGTTTGATCAGCATCTGCTGGGCAAGGTACGCCGAAATGGCATGGGGAATCGCGTAGTGGACGTGCAGCAGATCGAGCTTGTAGTAGTCCGCCACATCGCACATACGAGAGGCCAGCGCGAGCGAGTAAGGCGGAAAATCGAAGAGTGGGTAATTGGAAACCGGCACTTCGTGATAAAAAATACCCTCTTCGCGGCCCGTGAGCCGAAAGGGCTGCGAGTAGGTGATGAAGTGCACCTCGTGCCCGCTTGCGGCCAGTTCAATACCGAGTTCAGTTGCGACGACTCCGCTTCCGCCGTAGGTGGGGTAACAGGTGATGCCAATCTTCATGGGGTTCGCTCGTATTCTTTGGACGACGGGGCAACTGCAGTTGATGCAAAAGAATCGACTTAACGGCTGAAAGTCGCCCGGATTACGTCACAACGAGGATAACGCGCCGAAATGGATTTTCTCGACGTCGGCCAGTTCCGGGATCACTTCGAGCAGGGAAGCGTGCTCAATAGCCCGGGATTCCCGCAGACGGGTTTTGACCTGCGCCAGTTCTGCGTCGTTATAGCCGGGATGGCACACCAGTTCCCAGGTTCCACAGGGGATGCCGTTTGTGAGCTGCGTCAAGGTGTGCGCATCGAGCGTTCCGGTGGCGAGAACACCGATGGAGCCATCGGTCGTACTCAGGCCAGCCTGCCGCACCAGCCGGTGGAACGCCGCTCGTTGGCTGCGAAGGATGCGAACTTCCAGCCGCCGCATCGCCGGTGCTCCGGCTGTGGCGCGCAACGCCCACTCTGGTTCAAAAGGATTGCGAATCGCCCTTACCCCGCACCGCCGGGCAGCGCTCAGCAAAGGCCGTAGCACCGCCGGAAACATATGGGTGTGCTTGTGGGTGTCAACGTGGGTGACAGCGATGCCGGCCTGTTGGAGCTTCTGGATCTGCGCGCATGCCTCCGTCTCCATCTCCTGCTCCCGGATGCGGCCAAGAAGGAGATCTCGAACAAAAGTGCCAAGCGTGGGACGAAATGAATCGCCGTCTGTCAAAAGCGAGCGAATTCGCCCGGGCGATGTGGCGGGATGGCCATCCGCCAACACAACATGGCAGCCGATTCCGAGATCGGGATAGGCATGAGCGGCAGCAACGGCCTGGTAGAAAGCACTCCCCGTCGCCATCAGGGTCGTCGAGGTGAGTGCCCTGTGATGGGCAAGTTCCAGGATCGACTGATTGACGCCTTCCGTGAGTCCAAAATCATCCGCGTTGATGATCAGTCGACGAGTTTGAGGGGTGCTCTGCAGACGGATTGCTCCTGACAATGAATGACTCTGCTCCGAAGAGCTGGTGAATTCCATCCTGTTGGGTTACAGATTCAGAGTATCGCGGAACCGGCTATAAGACCCCCGGTTGGAAGGCTGATGAAACCCGGGCGCCTGCGGTTCTCCGGAGGCGGTTTTGCTGCTAGACTGAACAGGTATCGCACGGTAGCAATCGGATCCGGGGCGGTTAGCTCAGTTGGTTAGAGCGCCTGCCTTACAAGCAGGATGTCGGGGGTTCGAGTCCCTCACTGCCCACCATGTCATTGGATACTACTGTGGCGTTCCCGGCGAGTTCAGAGCTTTCACCGAACTTGTCATTGCATGTGCCGCCTGCAAGCCCTGGCCTTGCGTTTTTGCTTCGATTGACCATGACGTGGAGGCCCGCTGGCGCTGATGGGCGAGACAGATTCAAGTCCCAAGTGGCTGGCTGAACGAACGTTGAGCTGAATGGATTCGGCAAAGCAGCGGCACAGATTAATCTCGGGCGCACAATCTGTAACTATTAAATGGGGTAAATTGCTATCGCGGTGATTGACCTGCTGGAATGGGGAGTCTACACTCGGAGCAATCAGCACTGCCTGGGGTTTAAGTCGAGACAACTGGATGCCTTCTAAAGTAATGTACTGTCGCGAGTTGCAAGCACTCTCTCTAGATTCATCCACTCTCGAATCTGCCCTTTTTCGCACGACGCATTCACTGAAACCTTCTTTCCTGTCGATTCCACCGGCAGGGAAAGGATTTTAGACCGAGAATATGCCCGGTAGTGTCCTCATTGAATCCGACCGTGCCCCTGTTTCGAATGAAATGATGATTCTTTGCTCGCGTTGCGAGCGGACAGAGAAGGAGTAATGCCCATGCAAGGACTCGCTCGCCCCAACTCAGATACTGCGAGCCCAGGCAAATCCGCTCTCGGCAGTGGCCAGGGGATTGTTATCACGCCCGCCGATGTACGTAAGCTGTTCTTCAAAAGGAAGTGGATCATCCTTGCCGGTATCCTGATAGGTTTGGGGATTGCGGTCTACCACGTAGAGAAAGCTGTTCCGGAGTACGAAGCTGTAGCCAGCGTGGATCTGGATCTGAACAGAACGTCGAATATCGGCATTTCCAGCCTCGTCAACAACAGCACGACGGACGACTGGAATGGCTCCGCACTCAACACTCAATTGCGGATTATGCAGAGCGATTCGGTTGCCAAGGAAGTGATCCGCAACCTCCACCTATACAAAGAAGCCCCCTTTTCCAGTGTGTTCAAGAAGGCCGGATACCGAGGCACGATTACCGCGAGCCAAATGGAGGCCATGAGCAGCATGCTGCGGGCAGGGACAGCGGTACTTCTGATTCCGCAGACAAACCTGGTCGAGATTCACTACAAGAACCCCAACCCTGCTGTAGCTCAGGCTGTGGCAAACGGAATAGTGTCCGCCTATCAGGATTTCACCCTGCGGACTCATTACGAGACCATGACCGGGATATCGAGCTGGCTTACCCGGCAGATGGCCAATCTTAAGGATCAAGTCGGTCAATCCCAAAAGCAGCTTGCGGAATACGAGAAGCAGCACAATTTGCTGTCGGCCGGTACTGATCAGGGAAGTCTTGTTGACTCCGATCTGGCGACCGTGAACCAGCAGCTTGCTGAGGCCAGGGCAGACCGGATCGTGAAGCAGGCGCGCTATAAGATGGCCCTGACGCGGAACCCGGATCTTCTGGTGTCAGTGGCTCCCGGAACGGTTTTGGGATCTCTTCGGGATCAGGAATCTTCTCTTTTGGTGCAAAAGGCTCAATTACAGTCCAAGTTTGGGCCGAATTACCCAAAGTTGATCGAGGTCAATCACCAACTCGCTACGATTCGACAGGATATAAGCCGGGAAATTTCTAACCTTACACAGCGCTTCAAGGTGGAATACGAAGCAGCTGTTCAAACCGAGAATTTACTGCAACAGCGGCTGGACAGCATAAAGGCGGCCGCTTATAAGCAGAATGAGTCAGCCGCGCAGGCTCAGATACTGAGTCACAATGCGCAGGCTGCTTCCGCTCTCTACGACACCCTGCAACTTCGCTTGCAGGAGGCCGGGATTACTGCGGGGCTGAATTCGAGTTCAGTGGAAGTAGTGGATAAGGCTATTCTCCCTGAGTTGCCTGTGACGCCTGAAAAGAAGAAGGACATCCTCATTGGACTTTTAGGTGGGTTTGTTGCAGGTCTCATTATTGCGCTGATTCTGGAAACACTGGACGACACCGTTCGCACTTCAGAAGAAGCCGAAGCCCTGTCTCATCTGCCAGCTCTGGCGGTTGTGCCACAGTTTCACGGTCCGTCCAAGCCAAAGAGTACATCAGCCGCAAAGCGCGCTGGCAGCGGTTCTTCGGATCGAGATGACAGAGCCCCGGAGCAGCAGATATCGAGGGATCTGGTCACACTGTTAGAACCCCAATCTTTGGCCGCAGAGAGTTTCCGCACGCTACGCTCCTCAGTTCTACTGTCATCGGTTGACAGAGAGCCGCGGGTGATACTGGTGACGAGCGGCCTGGCTGCTGAAGGCAAGAGTACCTGTGCTGCGAACCTGGCAATTTCGTTTGCCCATCGACCTGCCAGAGTTCTTCTGGTCGACACGGATTTGCGGAAGGGCACCGTACATTTGAAATTCCGTATTTCCAATCGTTCGGGACTCTCGACATATTTAACGCGAGAGTCGGGCGACAATTCATTTTCAACTCCGATTAACAATCTTCCTGGTTTGACCGTACTTCCGCGTGGACCAGTAGCGCCCAATCCCGGCGAAATGCTTGCCTCCGGCGCAATGGCAGAGGCTATAAAAAAGTGGAGAAGCGAATGGGATTACATCATTCTGGACACATCTCCACTGCTGGCCGTAGCCGATACTTTGAATCTGACTCAAATCGTCGATGGTGCGCTGTTGGTCATTCGATCAGGAGTTACACGCAAGAAAGCACTACAAAAGACCAGAGAGATGCTGCGCCGCGTGGACGCCCGTGTTCTGGGTACGATTGTGAATGGGGTAGATCTGCGCCTGGAAAACTACTACACCTATTCCCGGGGTTACGCCTACACATATAGAAGTGGCTACGAACCAGCGTACGGTTCCGGGTATGGGGTTAAGGATAACAATGATGAGCCGTAAACTTGCTGTTTCGATGTGCCTTCTGCTGACAATCGTCAGCAGTGGCTTTGCTCAGATGAGCGCTCCATTGGGGTCCGCTGCCGCGATTCATTCTCCCCAGTTCCAACAGGCGCCTGCGATCACTATTGGACCAGGTGACGCCATCACTATTACTGTCTTCGACATCAGTGAATTATCAGGCGAGTTTCGTGTATCTCAGACAGGGCAGGTAGACTTGCCCTTAATCGGCAAAGTGAGTGTGGATGGCTTGACGGCAGATCAGGCTGCAACGGAGATTCAGGCGAAGTTGAAGAGTGGTGGCTTTGTGCTTCATCCTCAAGTCACGGTCCTGATCTCGCAATACACATCGCAGGGAGCCGATGTGATGGGGCAAGTGGCAAGACCTGGAATCTATCCGACGCTTGGACAGAGAAGGTTGCTGGACATGATTACCCTGGCGGGCGGGGTGACGGGATCGGCCGGCAACTTAGTCACGATTATTCATCGCAAGGATCCTCATCATCCAGAGTATCTGGCTCTTGCCCAGACCCCGCAAGGATACAAGGTACAGGCAAACCCGGTTATTCTGCCCGGAGACACCATCGTCGTACAAAAGTCGGGGATTGTTTATATCCTCGGAGCTGTTGAGCGCCCCGGAGGATATTTGATTAACAATAATGAGCCGCTTTCTTTGGTTCAGGCACTTGCCTTGGCTGGCGGCAACAGAGTGACTTCAAATATTCGTGATGTACGTCTCATAAGGAAAGTTCGATCCGGTAAAGAGGAAGTCAAGTTGAACCTGAAGAAAATATATCTCGGGAAGGAAGCCGACATAGCGGTGAACGACGGTGACATAGTCTACGTACCTTCCAGCAACCTCAAAACCTTCGTTTATCGAGGATTTAACGGCCTGATGAGCACGGCAAATACAGCAGTCTTCGCCGGGCAATATTATTGATGCCAATTTGCGGTCGACGGGAGTAAACATTCGCGACTTTACCCAATACGACAATAGCAACGTGAAAATTGAATCACGACTAGGTGGTAGTCTTTCGTCTATTGAGCTGCTGTCGCGTCCACGGGTAGAGTATTTTTTATACTACCCATTGCTGTTGGCCTCAGCAGCATTGCTGCTATGGGTTTTTCCCACGGATAGAATGACGGCCGTATCATCCGCAATTGGTACCTGTGTGGGTTGTGCAATAATGTGGGATTTCCTTTTCACGGGGAAGGTCATACGCTTTTCAAGCGTTTGCACAATCGGCCTGGTCATGGGATACGGATTCGGAACGTTGAATAGCTGGCTTACCCTGGCTCGTGGCGGACTTCCGCTTGCAGTTGCAGTCGGGCAGACAGTACCGGAAATGGCTGATGGTGTAGCGGCTGCCTTGATGGGATGCGCGACACTTTTGCTTTTGGGCGAAATATTTGAAAAGCCGGTCTGGACAATAGCCCAACACCTTCAAGTAACGGATGGAATGAAGCGGTTGGTACTTGTAGGAACAGTCATTATTGCCATTGCCTTTGCCGCCGGAGAGTTCCGTCAAGGTGGACTTCGTGGGGCCTCCGCCCATAGTGCAGGCGTACTTGCGGAATTCTTACAATTTCTGTTTATCCCCGTAACAATCATGGCCGATATTATTTTTCTCGTCGAGCACAAGAAGAATGACAAGTATCTATTCGGTCTCATTGCGTTATTATTATCTCTGCTCTTAGTCACCCAGGGACGAGTGCATCTGGTAAGTACGATACTGATTACGGTTTCCTTGGCACGCTGGTTTGGGTACCGATGGGATCAGTTAACATCTGGGCGTCTACTATTAATAGGGCTGGGTTCGTGCTTTTTATTTTTTGGTGTAATTACCTACCAATTACTCAGGGTTGTTGGCGCAAACTATACGAATCCATCCATTAGCATGGAGGTTGATCAGGTCCAGCAATTGGCGAAAGAGGGGCAGGCATGGAAAGTAGCTTCGACCGCATCGGCACAAAATCTGGAGCGCAGGACACTCCTCGTAACTTTCGTGGACAGCCTCTTATATCACGCGCGAACAAATGAAACAGCTATGGGAAGAGATTTTGTTCTACAGATTGAATGGGCTATCCCGGCTGCGATCTTTCCTGATAAGCCAACCATAGCAGAAGAAGATTTAGCATCTCGCACTTTTCACGTTTTTTATCCGGATCAGCCTAATTCAGTATTCACAGCGGGAGCACTCGACTTCGGTGTCTGGGGTGTCCTTACTTATCCGTTTTTTGTAGTAATGCTTTGTTCCATCGTTGAACAGAACATTTCAGCTTACTTCTCCTATGATGTCGCTATATATGGATTGATAGTATTCCTTCAGATATTTATCGCTCCCGAAAAGCAGATGGCTGACTATTTTGTTACTGTGAGAAATTTATTGACTTTTGCAATGGTGCTCTACGCTTTTTCAAAGCTACCCAGTTTCCAATTTGGCACGGCTAATTCTGGAGCGAATGCATGAGACGGAGTTTATTCACAAGAAGTGAATTGCGAGCAATAGCTTGTGTATGTAGCTTCTATTGCACGCTGGCCGCGTTCGGCCAGCAGATATCCTCTCAGGTGAATGCTCAGGCGGGAGCCGGGTCGAGTCCTTCAGGGGTGCAGGCCAATGTTCAATCCATGATCCGAGCGTCTCCCACCCATCAGGGGTCTATTGGCGCTAACAGTGGGAGTGGATTAGGCTTCACACGGCCTTCGAATGGTCTTTCTGACTTCGCAGATAATAAGCAGTGGGTGTCAACCAGTGCAAAGTTGCCGGGAGCATTTGGCGGCAGCGCGATAGGCCATCGGAGGATCTCGCCGGGATATGTATCAACGGGTGAATCTGGAACGGTTCAGACGTCAACGTCGAAGGACGCGTTTCGGGTTTCACATGTTGAGTCCTTGACTGGAGGTGGTTTAGTGCCGGGACAGTTTCCTGACAGTACTCGAGAAGTGGTTCTCCCCAGTCCACTCTTGAGCGGGAATTCGCTAGAGTTTTTTTCAACGGCCGAGCCTCGCTTTTCAACTTCATTTGATATAGAGCGTCATTTGAGCCCTTCCTATGCAGTCGGGCAGATTAATACGGCCCAGCAAACCAAATCCAAGCGACATTCGGGTCTCAATCGGTCTTGGCCAAATGATTTTCACGGGGGTTACGGTATAACTTTGGGTGCACAGACTTATACAACTGTGACTCGGGATGCTTTGAAATCGGGTTCACTTGCGGATCGGCTGAAGAACCAATCTCACAGTTTGCTTAATTCAAATTCGCCTAATTGACCGTTATTATTGATCCGGCCCTGAGGCATTGCTACGCTGCCGCATAGCAGACATCTTCCTGATCAACGCACC
>JAKATU010000083.1 GCA_021818585.1 Acidobacteriota bacterium
TTTGCCATCGGCGCGCGCATGAGCGAGGCCTTGCATCGGGCGATTTTGCAGAGTCCGGAGGCAGGTTGGAGTCTCTACGGCAAGGCCGACGGATGGGAGATTCGCGAGTGCGCGGAGGTGGATCTTGTGCCGGGCGAGAAGGGCGAGCAGAAAGACACGCAGCCCTTGCGCTACGTGGCGATTCGCATTCGTCCGCGGCAGGAGGAGATGTTTGCCGGCGGCAGCCGTGAGAAGCATTTTGCCGTGGTGAGCGACATTTGGGAGTGGACGCCGGAGCGGCTGATGGAGTGGCATCGGGAGAAAGCGGGGACGATCGAAGCGGTGCACGATGCGGTGAAGAGCGAACTGGCCGGAGGCGTGATGCCGAGAAAGTACTTCGGCGCGAATGCGGCGTGGCTGCGGCTGGAGGTGATCGCGCACAACGTGTTGACGGCGCTGAAGCGGATCGCGTTGCCTGCGGAGCTGTTGCGTGCCCGGCCCAAGCGGCTGTGTTTTCTGATCGTCAACACGGCGGAGCGTATCGTCGCACATGCACGGAAGATGCTGCTGAGGCTGGCCGCGCTGGCCGATTGCATTGCTTTATGGAAGAAGGCCATGCGGCTGCTGCAGGTCGCTCCATGAGAGGAGGGTTTCGGAGCCGGCATCGACGACGTTTTCCTGTGCCTAATTTGACCGGCCCAGGTGAAACAGCGTCTTGAACAGTCTGCAGAGGGGCTGATCGGGGGCCTGCAGCGGCCTCCAGAAGCCGCTGCAGCCTGATTGCAGGGCGGATGCGCTGCATCAACTCCTGCAGGCGATTTAAATCCTTTTCGCCGCGACCCCTTCCAAACCTTATGGCGGATTACGGGCGTCATTCTAGTGTAGTGTCCAACAAATAACTGGACAATAGGAACGAATTCAGCTATCTTCCCTGTATGCCCGCTCCGGTTGCTCCTCTGCCCCTTGAAAGCGCCGACGCACTGCAGCTCCGGCAATGGTTGTCGGCCTTCGGCACTCCGCAACAGGTTGCCCTGCGCTGCCGCATCGTGCTGGCGGCCGCGGCGGGAGAATCCGACCTCGCCATTGCCCAGCAGTTACAGATCAATCGCAAGACCGTGACCCTGTGGCGCATCCGCTGCACACAGGAGGGAGTGAAGAGCCTGTGGGAGATTGCTCCTGGCCGGGGACGCAAACCGACCTATGGGCCGGGAAAAATACAGGCCATCGTGGATACGACCTTGCGAACCAGGCCCAAGGGCCGCACCCAGTGGAGTTGCCGATCTCTGGCGGCGCGGCAGGGGATCGGCAAGTCGACGGTCAGCAATATCTGGCGGAGCCACAATCTCAAGCCGCATCGCGTCAAAACCTTCAAGCTCTCGCGCGACGCGCACTTTTTGGAGAAGTTGACCGATGTTGTGGGTCTCTATCTGAATCCACCCGAACAAGCCATCGTGCTCTGCGTCGATGAAAAGAGCCAGATTCAGGCCCTGGATCGCACCCAGCCCGGCCTGCCCATGAAAAAGGGGCGCTGCGGCACCATGACCCACGACTACAAGCGCCACGGCACCACCACCCTGTTCGCCGCCTTGGAACTGCTGCGGGGCAAGGTGATTGGCCAGTGTTATAAGCGCCACCGGCATCAGGAGTTTCTTAAGTTCCTGCGCCAGTTGGACAGCAAGTTCCCCGCCGGCCTCTACTTACACCTGGTGATGGACAACTATGGCACCCACAAGACCGATGAGGTTCGCGCCTGGCTGAAACGCCATCCCCGCTTCGTCCTGCATTTCGTGCCCACCAGTTCCAGTTGGTTGAATCTCGTGGAACGCTGGTTTCGGGAGTTGACCACCGAGTGCGTCCGGCGCGGCGCTTTCTTCAGCGTCGCCGATTTGGAAAGGGCCATTGTCGAGTTCCTGGCGGCGTGGAATGAAGAACCCAAGCCCTTTGTCTGGACCGCCACCGTGGACTCCATCGTGGAGAAGCTGTCCCGCTGCCGCCAAACCCTGGAGCAAATCCAGCCCGGATGTACTCTGCCACGCACTCGAAAAAGAAAGTAATCCGGTTGTCCAGTTAAATCGTGGACACTACACTAAATACGAAAATGTAGTGGTCCTCAGGCGTAATGGAACCGGTATCGTAGGCACCGGCATCGTTGGTCTGGTAGACGTGCTTCAGACCCTTATCCACATCTGTGACCGTCAGCGTAACGCCGGGTACGACCGCCCCCGAGGCGTCGGTCACGGTGCCGGTGACGTCTGCCGAGTTGGTGGCCTGGCCGAAGGCCATGGCCGCAGACAGCGCGCATAACGCTGCGGAGAAGCACATCGATCGAGTCATATCAGCCTCCGAATGAGAATCGGTCCTGCAAACTACCAACCCGGTGGGGGTTATGCCGCCGGTTTGATTGAAGAAGGCAAATTAAGATTGGGGAAGCGTTTACCTAGGGTGCATCCAATGGGCCCGTTGTGAAAGAAACGGAATCCTACCCGGTAATTAAAATCGGTGACAAGCTGTATTTTTCGAATTATATTGATCGAAATTGTCGCAAGCTGCTCAGACGGGGCTCAGCGGCTGGCTATTCATAGCAACTCGTGAGGCATAGATAGGCATGAATACAACCCTCGATCAGTGGGAAGTGCTGCAGGCGGTGGTCCAACTGGGGAGTTTTGCCGCGGCCGCAGACCGGATGAACCGATCGCAATCGACCATCAGCTATGCCATATCGCGCCTGCAGGATCAGTTTGAAACCCCGTTGCTGAAAATGAAGGGACGGAGGGCGCAACTGACAGAAACGGGAAAAGCTTTGCTTACAGAGGTGGAGCCGCTCCTGACGGGGTTTCGGACTCTGGAGGAGAGAGCTTCGTCTCTTGGAAGCCGGGCCGGAACCGAGATCAGGCTCTCGATCGACAGCCTGTTTCCCGAGGAGAGGCTGTTCGCAGCCCTGGGGGAGCTGGCGCGGGTGCATCCTCATGTTTACCCGAAGCTGCGTCATGGGACGTTGCTGGCTGCGGCGGAGGAGTTCTCCGCATATCGAGCCGATCTGTGCGTGACCGCGTTTCCGGCGCGCGATCACCTCACGCAGTCCCTTCTCGATATCCGGATGTGCGGAGTCGCGCGGGCTGACCATCCGCTCCACGGCGGATCCGAGCCGCTCGCGCAGGCGGATTTGAGGCATCACCTCGCGGTCGTGATCGAAGCGACTTCCGGGCCCAACCCGCGGCAGCAGCCGCACAACCCATCGCAACGGTTCGTGACGGTGAACACGATTGAGGCGGCAATCGAGGCAGTCCGCAGTGGTCTCTGCTTTGGGTGGCTTCCGGAGTATCGCATTGAACCACTGCTGGTTTCAGGGGAACTTCAGAGGCTCCGCCTTCCGGCGGGAGCGGAGCGGCAGGTGCGCTTGTTCCTGGCCAGCAAGGAAATGGGTTCCACGCGCGATGAAAGGAGCGATCTGGCTTCGCTTCTGGGAGCGAACCGCGGGGTGGATTCGCTGTGAAGAGCCAAGGGCCGTTCCTGGGAGCGGGAGAAGCGCAAGGGGCAGGTATCCGGCTCGACATTCTCGATTCCAACGTGTAAGCTCGCCCTCAATCAGTTATGGACAGTGCGATCGGACCGGCGGCTCCTTGGGCGCCTGCGGTCCGGCCGCGAAGCAGCAAGCGGAATTAACTCCAGGCGAGGCACATGAAGACGTTCTTTTCGAACGGGTTGCTGGCGATTGCGATTCTGGCGCAGGCGCTGGGCCTGAAGGCACAGACGGCTCAGAATGGAGCAGACAAGGTGAAGGCGCTGAACCAAGAGGTTCAGCGCTATCTGGAGGAGCGGCAGCCGCAGATGGCGATCCCCGTGTTGCGCCAGATCGTAGCTCTCGAGCCGAACGACGTGGATGCGCGCGGAAACCTGGGGGTGCTGTTGTACTTCCAGGGGAAGTACGAGGAGGCGATTCCGCAGATGCGCGCCGCGGTGCGGCTTCAGCCGGATATTTGGAAGATTGAGTCTCTGCTGGGAATTGCCGAGAAGCGCACCGGGGACTTGAGCGGTGCGGAAGACGACCTTGGCAAAGCCTTCTCCAAGCTGGACGACCCGAAGATCCGCATCCAGACCGGCCTGGAATTGCTTGAGGTGGTGACTTCAACCGGCAATCTGGCGCAGGCCGCCCAGGTGGTGGAAGAGCTGGAGAATCTGGATCCACAGAATCCGCAGATCCTGTTTGCGGCCTACGAAGTCGCGCAACAGTTGATGGACCAGTCGCTACTTTCCATGACCATGGCGGCACCGGATTCGGCGGAGATGCACATGATGCTGGCCAACCAATATGTCCGGCAGGGAGATCGGCCGCATGCCATCGCGGAGTATCGGGAGGCGATCAAGCTGAACCCCAATGTTCCGGGGGCGCATTTCGAGCTGGCCGAGCAGCT
>JAKATU010000048.1 GCA_021818585.1 Acidobacteriota bacterium
GAACCGCCCCAATCTGGTGGAAATAACGTTGATTCTTCCACCGGAGCCATCTGGCGAATCCGTCAGCGACAGCGTGATTGGAGTTCCGTCTCCATCGGTGATACCGGCCTGGGTGGGATTGTAAAAGCCGCTGTGAAGGTTGTCACGGATGGAGGGCTGAAAACCGCGGCCGTAGGGGAACGCGATCAGATTCCCAAAGCTGCCGTAGCCCGTGTTCAAGTAGCTCACGTAACCGCCGCCGTTACAGTCGACGCCGAGGGATGCGCCCTTGCTGCTGATGTCAGCTTGATGAGCCTCGAAATCGCTAGCGGCGTAGACACTCTGAGAGTTCCAGCCGGTGCAGGCATTGCTGGATGCCGGCGCTGTGTAGGTGTGGGCGAAGACCGCCGAGAGATTCCCGCTGGAGTCTTCTGCGAGCGCCTTCACGGTGGTCCCGCCCAGTAGCGTAAAGCAGGGAACCACAGAGCTGGGGGCGCAGGTGCTCCCATTGGTGAGCGAGGGCCTGGTGTTATCCAGCGTGTAGATGATGGTGGTTCCCGGCGTTGTATCTTCCAGATAGACCTGCGTGCTTCCCGAGATCGTCGTGGTCCCTGGCGAAATGGTGGGCATGCTGACCTGGGCAAACGTGACACGGGCAGCAGAGGTCAACGCCATGACAAGAGCGAGCGCGCGGATAACCGCGCGCAGCCAGCGATGGGCGGGGAGCTTTCTTGCCGATTGCGCGACGTTCACAGGGCGCAAAATCCCTGCCGAATCCTGCAGCAAGGTGTCCTCACAATGGGCAGTGGGTTGCGCAGTACTACGCAGATCGCGCGGGAGCGTGAGCTTCATCGAGAGACCTCCGAGGGGGGGGTGAAATGCTGTCCGGAACTATACCATCGCTGAAATGCAATAGGGAAAACATTTCTTCAGATTGCCACGCTACCCCTTCCGCCTCTTCCATTTCGCGCGGCGGTCTTTCCCGTACCGGCTTTCCACCTCTCCATACCATCCAAAAGGCCTTCCTTAGTACTACAGCGGTAACTAACCAGTTGCCCGGCCCGCTGAGGAGGGCCTAAGCTGTAGGTGCTCAGGCGTGTGTTCCGCAAGCCAGATGGAGAAGGCGATCCGAAGATGGCGGGAGGAGTTGGTGCAGGTGCACCAGCGATTGGGGGATCTGTTTCCGCGTTCGGAGGTGCGGGAGCGGAGTCTGTCGTATGTGGAAGGCTTGTTGAGCCATTGTGAGCGGAAGAATAGCTGGCAGGTGGCGGAGTGGGCCGGAGAGGCATCGCCCTATGGGATGCAGTATCTGCTGGGTCGGGCGCGGTGGGATGCCAACGCCGTGCAGGCGCGGCTCAGCGAGTACGTAAAGGAAGAGCTGGGCAGCCGGGATGCGGTGCTGGTTCTGGATGAAACCGGGTTTCTGAAGAAGGGCCTGCATTCGGCCGGAGTGCAACGCCAGTACAGCGGCACGGCGGGACGGGTGGAGAACAGCCAGGTAGGGGTGTTTCTTTGTTATGCCGGTGAGCGGGGCTATGTGCTGCTGGACCGGGAACTGTATCTGCCCCAGCAGTGGATCGAGGATGGCCCGCGCTGCCGTGCGGTGGGCATTCCCGAAGAGGTTGATTTTCAGACCAAACCGATGCTGGGTCGGCAGATGCTGGAACGGGCATTTGCAACGGGGATACCTTGCGGCTGGGTGGCCGGCGATGAAGTGTACGGCCGTGACGGCAAGCTGCGCCGCTGGCTGGAAGAACGGCATCAACCGTATGTGCTGGCGGTCGGATCGGATCAACGATTGTGGCGGCAAGACCTGCGCCAACACCGCGTCGATGAGATAGCCGGCCAATTGCCCCAGCAGGCCTGGAAGCGTGTTTCGGCCGGTAGCGGCGCCAAGGGAGAACGGCTCTACGACTGGGCGCTTCTGCCCTGGGCGGAAGCGGAGGGCTGGAAGCACACGCTGCTGGTGCGGCGCAGTGTGGAGGCCAGGCCCGAGTACGCCTTCTATTTCACCTACGCCCAGAAGCAGAACAGCACGCTGAAAAGGCTGGTGTCCGTGGCGGGACGGCGGTGGGCGGTGGAGAGCGCATTCCAAATGGCCAAAAGCGAGTGTGGCCTGGACCACTACGAAGTGCGGCACTGGCAGGCCTGGTACCGGCACATCACCTTGTCGATGGTGGCCTTGGCCGTGCTGACCGTATTGCGCGCGCGGGAGAAAAAAAACTTCTTTCCGCAAGGTTCCTCTCAGCGTACCGGAAATCCGGCATTTGCTCACTTTCGTACTGCGCGGGGGTTGGCTCGGCCCCCGACATCTTCTCGCGTGGTCTGACTGGCGACGACGACACCAATTCCTCGCCAAGTTCTTCCACTACCAAAGACAAAACTCTCTGCCCTTCACCCCTCAATTACACCTGTAGTACTAGGCGCGTAGTTGGTTCGAGAGCATTTTCCGATACGAACGACATCGCGCAAAAGCTGTTTGAATGGATCGGGTTTCGCGTCGACGTGGAGGCGGTGGATCATCCGGATGGGCGTGTTGTCATATTTCATATTCCATCGCGCCCGCGAGGAACCGCCTATCATTACGACGGGAAATATCTGATGCGCTCTGGTGAGGAATTGGTGCCGATGAGCGAGGACCGATTACGCGCGATCTTTGCCGAAGGCCAGCCGGATTGGCTGGAAGAGCCAAGCCGACCCAATTTGAGCGGACAGGATGTTGTCAGCTTACTGGATACGCAGGCATATTTTGAGTTGCGAATGCTCGCCTACCCATCTACGCAGGAAGGAGTACTTGAGCGGCTTCAACATGATCGCTTGGTCGAGCGCTCCCCAAGGGGCTTCATGGTCAAGAGACTTGGCGCGATTCTGCTTGCAAAGAGGCTAACCTCGTTTGACGATGTTGCACGCAAAGCGCCTCGCGTGGTGGTCTATAACGGAACCTCGAAAGCAGATACGAAGTTGGATCAGCCCGAAGGAGCGGGATATGCCGCTGGATTTAAGAACCTCGTTCAGTTCGTCATGGGACAGCTTCCCCAGAATGAAGTCATCGAGGGTGCTACTCGGAAAGAGCACAAGCTGGTTCCTGATATCGTCATTCGAGAACTCATCGCAAATGCGCTGATTCATCAGGATTTCACGATTGGCGGCGCGTCGGTGATGGTCGAAATTTATGCAGATCGAATAGAAATTTCGAATCCTGGCGAGCCTATGGTTCCTGGAAACAGGTTCATTGACGGCTATCAGTCTCGCAATGAACGGTTGGCAGACTTGATGCGGCGTATGGGGGCCTGCGAAGAAAAAGGCAGCGGAATCGATAAGGTTGTGAATGCGGTGGAGGAGTTTCAACTTCCGGCCCCTGATTTTACGACGACCCATCATCGAACAGTCGCTGTAGTTTACGGCCATCGTCAATTTGAAGCTATGACGCGGGCAGATCGTACGCGTGCTTGTTTTCAACACGCCGCATTGAAGCACGTTGTGAGAGGACATATGACGAACAAGTCTCTGAGGGAGCGCTTCGGTCTTGGCGAGGAGAAGAGTGCGTTAGTGTCACAGGTGATCGCGGCTGCGATCGAGGAGGGGCTTGTCAAGGCAGATGAGACGGTGGGCGGGTCGAGACGGCTGGCACGCTATCTGCCATTTTGGGCGTAGTGCATTTAAAACAGAAGCGCTTATGAGACCAGCTACAAACCTAAGTTGTTGAAAACAGTATGGATCTCCATTTAAGGCCATATAAGCAAATCAACATACCTGTGGAAATCACCCGGAGAGCGGCCCTGAGCAAGTTCACCGAATCCGTCGTCGAAGAGGCCGCGCTCGAATGGCTGGAGGCCAGGGGCTGGACGATTCTGCATGGGCCGGAGATTGCCTCTGGAATGCTCGCTGCTGAGCGCACGGATCTGGACTTTCGCGATGTGGTGCTGGAGCGCAGGCTGCGCCAGTCGCTGCAACGGCTGAACCCCGCTCTCTCCCAGGATGCCACCGAGGCCGCGCTGCGCAAGCTGACCCTGGCGGACGGGCCGAGCCTGCTGGAGCGCAACCGCGCCGCGTGGCGAATGCTGACCGATGGCGTCGCGGTGGAGATTGCGCGCCCGGACGGAACGCTCGGCGGCTTTCCCGTGCGCGTGGTGGACTTTGGCAATCCGGAGAACAACGACTGGGTGGCCATGAACCAGTTCACCGTGCGCGAAGGCCAGCACGTGCGGCGGCCCGACATTCTGCTCTTTCTGAACGGCCTGCCCATCGCCGGGATCGAGCTGAAGAACGCGACCGACGAGAAGGCCACCATCTGGGCCGCCTACGA
>JAKATU010000050.1 GCA_021818585.1 Acidobacteriota bacterium
TGTGGCTGGACGGCCTGTACATGGCAGAGCCGTTCTATGCCGAATATGCGTCCGTATTCCACCAGTCGCAGGATTTTCCGATCATCACCCGTCAATTTGCTTTGATCGAGCAGCATGCGCGAGATCCCAAGACTGGTTTGCTCTACCATGCCTGGGATGCGTCAAAGAAGCAGGCGTGGGCCAACCCACTCACGGGTGATTCCCATATATTCTGGGGCCGCGGCATGGGGTGGTACATGATGGCGCTGGTGGATACGCTCCCGTATTATCCTGCGCACAACCCGGGACGGGCTGAACTGCTTGCCATTTTGCGCCGCACGGCAAAGGCTGTCATTCGTTACCAGGATCCAAAGACTGGCCTTTGGTATCAGGTATTGAACATGCCCAAGGCGCCCGGCAACTATCTTGAATCATCGGCGTCCTGTATGTTTACCTATGCACTGGCAAAGGGAGTTCGTCTTGGGTATCTACCTGCCTCGTACGAACAAAATGCAATGCGCGCATGGCATGGAATCAAGACGCACTTCCTGAAGATTGCGCCGGATGGGGAGATGACTCTCACCAGCACGGTTCAATCGATCGGCCTCGGAGGTAAACCCTACCGCGACGGAAGCTATCACTACTACGTGTCCTCTCCCGTGGTGAGCAACGATCCAAAGGGTATTGGAGCCCTTCTGCTGGCGGCGAATGAGATGGAGCTTCGCCGGGATGTGTTTCTCGGGCGCGGCCAGACTGCGTTAGTTGACGGCTGGTACAACAGCCAGAAGCGTCCCAATGCTGCCGGACAGATGGTCGAGTTCCACTACAAGTGGAATGATTACAGTAACGAAGGCTACTCAATTTTCGGTCATATCTTTAGGAGCTATGGCGTAGCAACTAAGACCCTCTACACTGCGCCGACGGCGGAGTCGCTGAAGCACGCTCAGATTTACATTATTGCTTCTCCTGATAATTCAGCGCGCAATCCGCATCCGCATTACATGAATGGGAGGCAGGCAGATCAAATTGCCACGTGGGTTCGCAGGGGCGGCACGCTCCTGATCATGGAGAATGACAAGGGCAATGCGGACATTCCGCACATGGATATCCTGGCGGATCGTTTCGGGCTGCATTTCAATAATGTGCTGACGCATCATGTGATCGACGAGGATTTCTCGATGGGCCGCATCGACGTGCCGCAACCACATCCTCCATTCAGCCGCCCGCAGGTTCTTTTCATGAAAGACACCTGTTCTCTAACTCTATCGAGAGGTGCTGAACCGCTTCTCACCTCGCACGGCGTAATCCTGATGGCATGGGCAAAATATGGTGAGGGATTCGTCGTGGCTGTGACGGATCCGTGGCTTTATAACGAGTACACCGATGGCCGCAAGCCGAAGATGCCTGCTGTGTATAACAACTTTGAGGGCGGTCAGGAGTTTGTTCACTGGATTCTTGAACAGCGCGCCAAACAAAACCAAGTAGATATTGGTAAAGGACTATGAAGACCATCTTTCCATCTGATCCTCAGCATTATCCTCGCATGACAACCGAGGAACTCAGAGACACTTTTTTGCTCTCATCCTTGTTTGTTCCGGGCGAGCTTCATCTGGCGTACATTGATCTGGACCGAACGGTCGTTGGGATGGCGGCGCCACTGCGAAGTGCGCTCCCACTCCCGGCCCCTGACTTGCTGCATGTCGATCATTTTCTGGAGAGAAGAGAGATCGGGGTGCTGAACATCGGGGGCAAAGGGAAAATTCAGGCGGGAGGCGAGACTTATCACCTTGATCATCTGGATTGTCTTTACCTTGGACGGGGACAGAAGGATGTTTCTTTTTCCTCGGACGATCCCACAACTCCAGCTGTGTTTTACCTGCTGAGCTATCCGGCTCATACAGCCTATCCCTCCACATTGATTCGGCAGAGCGAGTCGAATCCCATGGAATTGGGCACGACTGAGAATGCAAACAGGCGAACCATCTGCAAGTATGTCCATCAGCAGGGTGCGCAAAGCTGTCAACTGGTTATGGGTGTCACTCATCTGCACGAGGGTAGCGTTTGGAACACGATGCCTCCTCACACACACCTTCGCCGATCCGAGATTTACATGTACTTCAACCTCGGTGAAGCGGGGCGCGCTATTCATTTTATGGGACTGCCAAAAGAGACTCGCCATCTTGTGATGGCGAATCGCGATATCGTGGCTTCGCCTGGGTGGTCAATACATGCAGGCGCCGGTACTCAAGCCTACAGCTTCTGCTGGGGGATGGGTGGAGAAAATCAGGACTACGCCGACATGGATCCGGTCTCTGTTACGAGCTTATTTTAGGTATTGTTGAGCACCGAAGAGTTCGGATGTCAATCAGCAGCGTTATCCAGAGATACTAGCCAGGACATGATTTCCACTGCCGAAGCGGTGTCTTACCTTTGCGCAGATAGCAAGAGCGATGTTGCTCTGGATTTCTTTCTGCGTTCGATCCGAAGCGACGCTGAAATGTCTTCGCAACAGCGCATCACGTGTTCTGCGATCGACGGAAGGTTCTGTACGCGAATTCGAGCTGATGGCCCTGAGATGCTGACTGCAGCGATGGGATAACGATTGTCATCGAATACGGGTGCGCCTACGCAGCGGACACCCGTTTCTATCTCTTCGTCGTCGATGGCATACCCGCGACGGCGCACTCGTTCCAGCGATTTCAGGAGATCTTCGCGAGAACTGATTGTCTTGGGGGTGTATGCGACAAAGCGAATCCTGGCAACGGTTTGCTCAAGAACTTCTTCCGGCAGATACGCAAGCATGGCCTTGCCCATCGAAGTGCAATAGGCGGGATTGGAACTGCCTGTTTTTGAACTCATGCATACTCGTCGATTTGGTTCGATCTTCTCCAGATAAATCACAGAGCTTTTTTGAAGCACACCAAGGTGAACTGTTTCCCCGAGCTTTGCCGCAAGCCTTCGGAAGTGCGGTCTGATTCGCGCGCGAAGGTCTATCTGTTCCACTGCGCGGTTGCCCAATTCGTAGAGCTTTAGCCCCAATCGAAAGCGATTGTCATGGGTTCGCTCGATCAGTGCGCAGCGTTCGAGCACCATCAGGGATCGGTGCGCGGTACTCTTGTGAATCCTCAAAAGTCGGCAAATTTCAGTCAGGGCAAGCGGCGTATCACTTTCCCCGAGGAGATCGAGAACAGCCACCGCCCGGTCGAGGCTTTGAAGCTGGTAGGGAGTGCCATTGCCCGAATTTGAGCCCTTTGTTAATAAGTTTGTCATCATCGCGAACCCATATTGTGATCATTGCTGCGGTCCGATTTTACTCTGTTCCTTGAACTTAACGGGCCATCCAACCGCCATCTACAACGAGAACTTCGCCGTTGATGTAATTGCTGGCAGATGATGCCAGGAAGATAGCAGCCCCGGCCAAGTCTTCCGGCTCTCCCCATCGTCCGGCGGGAATTCGTTCCAGAATCTGCCGGTTTCTTGCTTCATCATTTTGCAGGTTTTCAGTGTTTGTCGTTCGAAAGTAACCTGGGGCGATTGCGTTCACTTGCACATTCCGTCCTGCCCATTCATTGGCAAGAGCTTTCGTTAACTGGGCGACTCCGCCTTTGGAAGCCGCATATGCGGGAACCCGGATTCCACCCTGGAACGAAAGCAGGGAGGCAATATTGATGATTTTGCCTCGTTGCCGGGCAAGCATTGGCTTGCCAGCAAGCTGGCAAAGTTGAAAGATGCTGGTCAAATTTACCTGCAGGACGGCTTCCCATGCGGATAGCGGATAGTCTTCTGCCATTTCGCGGAAGATCATTCCCGCGTTGTTGACTAAAATGGTTGGCTCGCCCATAGCCTGCGCGACATCGCCGTATAGTACTGCGGCGCCTTCCGCCGAGCTAAGGTCTGCAGAAAAGGCTTGCGCAGAGTATCCCTGTTCCCGCAATTGCCGGGCGGTGTTCTCCGCAGGCCTGCGGTTTCCGTGGCAGGCCACCTTGGCTCCTGCCTCAGCCAATGCGGATGCAATCGCAGCCCCCAGGCCGCTGGCGGCCCCGGTAACCAAGGCCAATTCTCCGTCTAACTGGAATCGTTTCAGGATGCCCATCCTATTTATTCTGAATTTGCGTGATCGCGTGCTGGTTACACCGGATATCTGGCTGAAACAGTTTAGATTCTTCGTGTTCGTTCGGATGACTGTCAATAGGTTCCGCGGTAGATTTGGCCATATATCAGTACGTTGTACCGCATTGTGGTACATGGCCAGGGCGCGGTTGAGGCCTGGTCTCGAGGGTTCATCCACTTGAGGGGGATTTAATTGCCCCTTACCCACAAGGCTCTGCCGCTGGCCTAATCGTGGAGTCTTCAAGTTGATGGAAGGCGGGAAGATCTGGAAGAAAATTCATTTCTTAAATGACAATACCGGTGCGATTGATCTTGTGATGGACCCCAATCATCCTGACGTTCTTAACGCCACCATGTGGCAGGCGCGGTGTACGCCCAAGGGGTTGAACCGTGATGGGCCGGGCAATTGAATATACAAGAGTACAGATGGTGGGGGACGCACTGGAAAAATCTGACGCAAAATACGGGCCTGCCCAAGGGAGTGCTGCCTCAGTTGTGCCGCTTCCAGATGTCGAACCTTGCGCGCATTGATTTCAGCCTCTCTCAGCAACTCATCCTTTGCAGAACTGGGGAAGTGGGTCTGCGGCTCTGCCGTAACTATCTTCCTTCGCAATGAGATAATAGATTTGGGCGCTGTCAGGGCCGTTCAGCGGCCGGGGCGGAAGCTTGCGTTGCTTTTGATCCGGGCGGAGGAACTGGCCCGAAGCCAAGACAGAACGCGCCATGCGGTAGCGCAATTCAGCAACCAGAACGATATGACCAAATTCCAATCTCATCCTCTCGCGCAGCTTCTCAAGAGCCGTATCGCCATCATTGATGGCGCCATGGGCACCACGATCCGTACCTATGGGGTGAAAGAAGCTGATATGCGGGGGGAGCGGTTCAAGGATGCCAAAAAGGATCTGCTCAATAACGGCGACTTGTTCTCACTGACCCGACCGGAGATGATCTGCGACATTCACCGTCGCTTTCTTGAGGCTGGTGCGGACATCATAGAGACGAACACCTTTGGCGCCACCAGCATTGCACAGAGTGAGTTCTTTGTGGACGATCCTCGCGAGTTCGGTGGCCGCAAGGATCCGGCTTTCTACCAGAAAGTCATCGAAGACTCTTTTCTGAACGATCTTGCCTGGGAGATCAATGAGCAATCCGCGCGTCAGTGCCGCGATTGGGCTGACCGCGTTGCAAATCAGACCTCCCGCCCGCGGTTTGTGGCCGGCGCTATCGGTCCCCTGACTGTGTCGCTTTCGAATTCTCCGGATGCCGACGATCCCGGTTTCCGCACCGTCACTTTCGATCAGGTCAAGGCGGCCTATGCGCATCAGGTTCGTGCATTGCTTGCCGGCGGGGTCGACCTGTTGCTGGTGGAGACCATCTTTGACTCGCTCAATGCGAAGGCCGCGCTGGTCGCCATTCGCGAAGTGTTCGATCAGGATGGAGGAGAACTGCCGGTGATGATTTCTGCCGCAGTAGGTCGTGGTGGCGAAACCATGATCTCTGCGCAGACGATCGAAGCGTTCTGGAATGCTGTTGAGCACGCTCATCCTTTTTCTGTGGGATTGAACTGTTCGCTTGGCCCGGATCTGATGTATCCGTTCCTGGAGGAGCTTTCCGAGAAATCGAATGCCGCCATCTCGTGTTATCCCAATGCGGGGTTGCCCAATCCGCTTTCGCCGACGGGATTTGATCTTGTCCCTGCAGATATGGCCAGGCACCTGAGCAACTTTGCGCATGCGGGGATTATCAATATTGCCGGCGGCTGCTGTGGGAATACTCCCGAGCATATTGCTGCCATTGCAAAGGCACTGGAAGGCGCGCCTTCCCGTGATTTGCGAAGTGTGTCGTTTGGCAACGGACTGACCACGACTGAGCCATCTACGAGTGCAGCGAGAGAGTTTGAGCCACTGCGGCTTTCCGGCTCGCAACCCTTTACGCAGCAGCAGAATGTCTTCATGCTGATCGGCGAGCGAACCAATGTTGCCGGATCACCGAAGTTTGCAAAACTGATCAAGGAGGGCAAGTACGAAGAAGCGGTAGCCGTTGCGCGCCAGCAGGTTGAGAATGGCGCCAATGTCATCGACATCTGTATGGATGAAGGCATGATCGACGGCGTAGCCGCGATGACCCGCTTCCTGCAGTTGCTGGCCAGCGAGCCGGAAGTTGCTCGTGTGCCTTTCATGATCGATTCCTCGAAGTGGGAAGTGATTGAAGCCGGCCTGAAGTGCCTGCAGGGCAAGGGTATTGTCAATTCCATCTCGCTCAAGGAAGGCGAGGCTAAGTTTCGTGAACATGCCGCCAGTGTGCTCAAGTATGGTGCGGCTGTTGTTGTGATGGCCTTTGATGAGAATGGTCAGGCCGCTACCTACGAAGACAAGATTCGCATCTGCGAGCGCGCTTACCGCATTCTTGTGGACGAGGTTGGATTCTCTTCTGCGGATGTCATCTTTGATCCCAATGTGCTGACTGTGGCTACGGGCATGGAGGAGCACAACAACTACGCGGTTGACTTTATCCGTGCCACGGGGTGGATTAAAGCCAATTTGCCGCATGCCAAGGTGAGTGGCGGCATTTCCAATATCTCGTTCAGCTTTCGCGGAAACAACAAAGTTCGTGAGGCGATGCATTCGGCATTTCTCTACCACGCCATTGCTGCAGGGCTGGATATGGGCATTGTGAATGCCGGGATGCTGGAGGTGTACGAAGAGATTGAGCCTGATCTCAAGGTACTCGTTGAAGACGTACTGCTGAATCGTCGACCAGATGCTACGGAGCGCCTGATCACTTACGGAGAGTCGCTCAAAGCTGAAGGTAGTTCCAGCGTTTCGGCTGAGAAAAAAGCCGAGGAGTGGCGCAGCGGTACTGTAGAGGACCGCCTGGCGCATGCGCTGGTGAAGGGAATCGACGCATACATCGAAGAGGATACAGAAGAGGCTCGCGCCAAGCTGGCGCGTCCGCTAGCTGTGATTGAGGGCCCGTTGATGGCGGGGATGGGTATCGTCGGCGATCTGTTTGGAGCGGGCAAGATGTTTTTGCCGCAGGTCGTCAAGTCGGCTCGCGTGATGAAGAAGGCGGTTGCCTATCTCACTCCTTTCATGGAGGCGGAAAAGGCCGCGATGGTCGCGACCGGGCAGTCCGTAAAGTCGCAGGGTAAGATCATCCTCGCCACCGTCAAGGGCGATGTTCATGACATCGGCAAGAACATTGTGGGCGTGGTGCTGGCCTGTAACAATTATGAGGTCATTGATCTCGGCGTAATGGTGCCGCCGGAGAAGATTCTCAACCGAGCTCGTGAAGAGAAAGCCGACATCATTGGACTCAGCGGATTGATTACTCCTTCGCTGGATGAGATGGTGCATCTTGCGCGCGAAATGGAGCGCCAAGGCTTCACCGTTCCGTTGCTGATTGGCGGGGCCACTACAAGTCGCGCGCATACGGCGATCAAAATCGCACCGTATTACAGAGGGCCGGTCATTCACATTCTGGACGCGAGCCGCGCTGTGCCCGCGGCTACCAGTCTGCTCAGTAGTGATGAAGGCAAGGCTAAATTCCTTTCTCAACATCTGGCGGAGTATGAGCGCATCCGCAAGTCTCACGCGGCTCCGGTTCAACCGCTGGAGCCTTTGGAGAACGCACGTTCCCGGCGCACGCCGATGGAGTGGCGCGCAGAAGATATTGCTGTGCCATCGTTCACGGGTGTGCGAGTGTTTGACAAGTTCTCGCTGGCCACGCTGCGTGAGTTCATTGACTGGACGCCGTTCTTCCATACATGGGAGTTGAAGGGGATTTATCCGCGTATTCTTGAAGATGCCAAACAGGGGGCACAGGCTCGGCAGATATTCGCCGAGGCGAATGCGCTGCTGGACCGCATGATTGCGGAGGATCTGCTGACGGCACGGGCTGTATATGGATTCTTTCCGGCCAATGCCGCAGGTGATGATATTGAGATATACACCGATGAGTCACGTTCGCAGGTGTTGACCACTTTTCATTTTCTGCGGCAGCAGGCGAACCGCGAAGGCAGCGAGCCGTGCCGGTCTCTGGCGGACTTTATCGCTCCCAGGGAATCAGGTCTTCGTGACTACATTGGCGCATTTGCCGTTACCAGCGGCATTGGTGTGAAGGAGCTTTGCGAGGAGTTTCGCTCGCGGCATGACGATTACAACGCGATCATGGCTGAGGCTGTTGCGGACCGTCTGGCAGAGGCTTTTGCGGAATGCCTGCACAAGATCGCGCGAGAGGAGTGGGGTTACGGTCGCGATGAAAAGTTCAGTAACGATCAACTGATCCACGAGAAGTATCGCGGGATCCGCCCCGCACCGGGCTATCCGGCCTGTCCTGATCACACGGAGAAAGGAACGCTGTGGAACCTGCTCGATGTGAAGGCCAATACCGGCATCATCATCACGGAGTCATTTGCCATGTGGCCCGGGTCTAGCATCAGCGGCCTTTACTTTGCGCATCCTGAGGCGCGCTACTTCAGCCTTGGCAAGATTGGCCGCGATCAGGCGGTGGACTATAGCAGGCGCAAGGGTATGGCTTTGGATGAGGTCGAGCGCTGGCTCGGACCCAACCTCGGTTACAACCCGGCAGAGCAGTGAGATCTGCCGGGCAGCGACTAGTTCAATAAATGATCTGCGGCCGTTATCGCCAAGGCAAGTTTCTGATCGGCTGCGTTTGCCTCTCCATTCAGGTGTTGATAGGCCGCGTACTGGGCCGGTGTCGGCCGACCGTAGGCCCAGTTCACATCTTCGGCCAGATAGGCAATGAATCCGCGCAGCTTCACCGGATGCAGCAAGTCGCCCTCGCTAGATGCGATTTTGGTTTGCAGGACGCTGTTGATCAGGGTGTTGAGTGTCTTCAGTGAGTCTGCCGCCTTCACTTCGCTCAAGCGATGTGCTGCCACGGCTTTTTGCAGCCTGGTGCGCGCTGCAATGGCCGTGTTCAACTGCTCGTCAAGATTCTGCAGCGTCTTCTGGATTTGCAGCCCCAGATTCAGCTCCGCCTCAAGATCCTGCTGAGTCGCTTTGAGACGCGGATCCAGCGCGATTTTGAAGGTTTGCTGTGTGACGTGACCACCGTAATTCAGCACTACCGTATATGTGCCTGGTACGGCTCTCGGGCCGTTTAGCATGTTGCTTAAGATGTCTTCCGGCTCGGGGATGTGGTAACCGGTCACTTCGACGGCATGCGGCCAGGTAAGGTTCCACTGGAAGCTGTTCATGCCAGGCTCTATTGCCGTGAGAAGCGCTTCATCTTTCTTCATCTGCTCGGCGGCGACTTCACCGCTCTGATCGTGGGTGAGCTTTGCCTTCTGCTGCCTGGTGAGCTTTCCAGCCTTCTGGGCCTTCTGTTCCGCCGTTGCAAGGTGGAGCATGAACTTGCGGACTACCTTACCCTGTCCATTCTTGAACTCCAGCGTCACCGGTGTTTTACCTGTGTAATTTACCGGGATGTGGAAGAAGACCGTTGCGCCGTAAGGAGGGTTGGTTCCCATACCGGGTCGGCCACCGTGTTGCGAACCGCCGTAGTCATTGGTCAGCCAAGCTGTCTCCGGAGCGAAGACGTAACTGCCGTCTGCCGCAACCGCCGGCTTCTTCGTCAACTGTTCCAGGAGGTTTAAGTTGTCGAGGATCCAGATGGAGCGTCCATGGGTTGCGGCCACGACATCTCCCTGTCGGGTGTTAATGGCGATGTCGCGAACCTCAGCGGTGGGCAGATTCAGCTTTAACGGCTGCCACCGGCTGCCGCCATCGAAGCTCACATAGACAGTGCTGTAGGTTCCGAGGAAAAGCAGGTTCGGGTTCTCGGGGTCCTGCCGGATGACGAACGCAAACTGGTTGTCGGGCAGTCCCTTGGTGATTTCTGTCCAATGTCTGCCGAGATCCGTGGTTTTGTAGACGAAGGGACGGAAGTCATCCCACATATACCGCCATGCCGTGAGATAGGCTGTGTCTTTGTCAAAATATGACGGTTCGATGGAACTGATCTCGGAGTCTGGAAGGCCCTGGGGCGTGACCAATTGCCATGTCTTACCACCATCGGTGGTGACATGGACAAGCCCGTCATCCGAGCCGGCCCAGATTAAATTCTCGTCGAGCGGCGAGGCCGCCAACGAAAATATTGTGGGATAGACTTCAGCCCCTGACTGGTCCAGATTGATTGGCCCGCCGCTTGGAATTTCCTTTGCAGCCTCGTTGCGGGTGAGATCGGGTGAGATGCGGGTCCATGTCCAGCCGTAGTCGTCGCTTTTGAATACATCCTGCGCGCCGATCAGAAGTTCCTTCGGGTTCGAGGGTGAGAACAAGATTGGATGGGTCCATCCAAAGCGGTATTTCTGCTGTGCTGATGATCCGCCGCCGTGGTAAACGGGCCAGGGGCTCACGCTCTGATACTCATGGGTCTTCAGGTTGTACTTGACGAAGATACTGAAGTAGTCGCTGCCGTAGGTAATATTGGGATCGTTCGGCTGAGGCACGACAAACGTAGCCTCTCCCTCTGCGACGTGATGCCAGGCTGATAGCGGAATTCCTCCACCATTGCTCGCGCTTGGGCCTTCAAACGAGGCTTCATCCTGCTGTGCACCGTAGATGTGGAAGGGAAACTGATTGTCCAGGTTCACGTGATAAAACTGCCCCGTGGGCTGGTTGTGCTCTGAACTCCAGGTCTTGCCTCCGTCCAGAGAAACGGTTGCGCCGCCGTCGTTTCCTTCCAGCAAAATCTTCGTGTTGTCAGGGTCAATCCATGCCACGTGATTATCGCCGTGCGGCGTGTGCAGTTTCTTCCATGTCTTTCCGCCATCGTGGGAAACCCAGAACGCGTCGACATTCGGCGCGTAAACGGTGTTTGGATCTTTCGGATCGGCATAGATTGTCATGTAGTAGAAGGCGCGCTGCCTCAGTTTCCATTCCTTATTGACGCGCGTCCAGGTCGCACCAGCATCGTCAGAACGAAATACGCCGCCGTGCTTAGCCTGAATGATGGCGTAGACAATATCCGGATTGCTCGCTGCAATGGAGACACCCATACGGCCGAGGATGCTAGAGGGCAGGCCCTTATTCCGACTGATGTTAGTCCAGTGGACGCCGCCATCGGTAGTCTTGTAGATGCCGCTGCCCGGTCCGCCGCTGATCAAGCCCCATGGCATCCGCTGCGCCTGCCACATGGTTGCATAGAGCACATCAGGATGATCGGGGTCCATGACGAGGTCGATGGCGCCGGTCTTGTTGTTGACGAAGAGAACCTTCTTCCAGGTCTTGCCGCCATCGGTGGATTTGAAGACTCCGCGATGCGGGTCGGGCACAAAAACATGCCCCATCGATGCTGCGTAGACAATCTCCGGATTCTCAGGATCAACGACGATGACGCTCATGGAGTGGGTGTCACGCAGTCCGTCACGGCGCCAGGTTTTGCCTGCGTCGGTGGACTTGAACATGCCGTCGCCGGGAATCATGTCATTGCGGATATCGTCTTCGCCAGTGCCGATGTAGATGATTCTGGGATTGGACGGAGCCACTGCGATGGCGCCGATGCTTGCGCTGGGGCATTTCAGCTTGCCGTCGGTGATGTTCTGCCACGTGATTCCATTGTTGTCGCTCTTCCAGACGCCTCCGCCCACAGCTCCTGCATAGAATAAGTTTGCCTTGCCGGGAACGCCGGCGACGGTGACCACTCGCCCTCCAATATAAGGGCCGACAGAACGCCACTTCATCTTGCTGATCAGCGCGCTCCTGTTGAGCGGCGCAGTATGTTGAGCGCTGGGGGGCATGGCGTTCGCAAGGGTAGCACCCGAGACGGACACGATCAGGGAGTAAAGAAGGGTACTTTTCAACATGGATCATCTCTGAAAAGAATTTTCTTAAGCTACTGGAGGACATGAGTCTACCACAAGGGTATGTGCGAAAACCCAGGGACCAAGCGTTTTCCGTGTTCATTTCGTGGACTTTGCGCGCGGGAGGGCGTGACCCTGCCGGCCTGTATCCGGCAGCAGGGGGCGGTTTTCACGATGTGAGGGAATTGAGTTGAAACTGGAAGGGTTTGTGGCGGAGAGACAGGGATTCGAACCCTGGATACCTTGCGGTATACACGCTTTCCAAGCGTGCGCCTTCAGCCACTCGGCCATCTCTCCGCTTGCGTGCGCCTCTTTGAAAATAACAGATGCGGGGCCTCTGTGCATCCGCACGTACAATCGTGAAAGTCTGCCTATGAAAATACAGGCTGGAAGTCGTGGAGAGGCGGAGTTTCCGGTTGCGCCGGAGTTGTGGCGTGAGCTCAAGGAACTGCTTCGCCTGGCCAGTCCGATTGTGCTTTCGGAACTGGGCTGGATGACGATGAGCGTGGTGGACCTGGCGATGGTGGGCAAGCTGGGTCCGGCGGCGATTGGCGCTGTGGGGCTGGGGAACGCGATCTACTATGGGCCCTCGTTGTTTGGCATTGGACTGCTGCTGGGGCTGGATACGGTTGTGTCGCAGGCGTGGGGACGGCGCGATTTTGACGAGTGCCACCAGTGGCTGGCGCAGGGCGTTTATATGGCCCTGGCGGTGACGGCGCCGGTGATGCTGCTGACGCTGCTGGGTTCCGTGCTGCTGACGAATCATGGCGTGAACGCGCAGGTGAGCGGGCTGACGCAAAGGTATGTGGAGCTGCTGAACTTTGGGACGCTGCCGTTGCTGGTGTATGGAGCCTTCCGGCGCTATCTGCAGGGGGTGGGACAGGTACGGTCGATCAGCTTTGCGCTGGTTTCGGCGAACCTGGTGAACTGGGTGTTGAACTGGGCGTTGATTTACGGGCATTTTGGTTTTCCTGCGATGGGCGTGCGGGGTTCTGCGATTTCGACCTGCTTTGCGCGGTTGTACATGGCGCTGGTGCTGGTTTATGCGGCGTGGGCGCACGAGCGCGGGCGCGGGCACTCGCTGTTTGGGCGCTGGCCGGGAGTGAACCTGGCGCGCCTGCGGAGGCTGTGCGCTCTGGGGTTGCCGGCGGGCACGCAGGTAGTTCTGGAGGTGACGGCCTTTGGCGCGGCGACGGTGATGGCGGCACATCTTGATCCGATATCGCTGGCGACGCATGAGATTGTGCTGAACTGCGCAGCTTATACGTACATGGTTCCGCTGGGGATTTCTGCGGCCGCGGCAGTGGCGGTGGGGCACGCGACTGGCGCTGGCGACCGGGCGCGCGCGGGCCGGGCCGGTTACATGGCGATTGGACTGGGCGCGGGTTTCATGGCGCTGATGGCCTGCATCTTTCTGCTGTTTCCGAGGACGATCCTTTCGATATGGACGCACAACGAACAGGTGTTTGCCCTGGGAACGCATATCCTGCTGCTGGTGGCGGGGTTCCAGATTTTTGACGGGATACAGTCGGTGACGACGGGCGCGCTGCGCGGGATGGGCGAGACGCGTTTCCCGATGTGGATGAACCTGGGAGCCTACTGGGTGTTTGGGCTGCCGGTGGGCGGGGTGCTGTGCTTTGTGCTGGGTTGGCGGCTGACGGGGTTATGGACCGGACTGACCGCGGCGCTGATTGCGCTGGCGCTGGTTTTGCTGCTTCGCTGGCGGCGCGATCTGCGCCGCAGCGTGCAGGTGGAAGCTGTGCTGTGAGGGGTGGAGTTACTTTGCTTTTTGGGGTGCAGCCCTGAGCGCTTTTTTCGCGGCTTTTTTGGCAGCTTTTTTGGTGATCTGCGCGAGGCTGGTTTTGGAGAGTTCGTCGCGGAGGGTGCGCTCGATGCCTTTGAAAACCTGATGGAGGGTTCCGGCGGTTTGAGTGGCTTCCTCGCCGGAGAACCTGGCGGTGTGGAAGAGGTCGCCGGTGTCGAGGGCTTTGTAGATTTCCGCGAGGGTGATCTGTTTGGCCGGGCGAGCGAGTTTGGAACCGCCGCTTGGACCCTTGTGGCTTTCAACGAGGCCGGCGTGGTGCAGCATGGAAAAGACGCGGCGCACGACGACGGGGTTGGTCTCAAGCCGGGCAGCAACGGCTTCAGAGGTGTGGAGCGTTGTGGGCTCGGCAGCAAGTAACACCATCGCGTGCACGCCCGTAGCAAAGCGAGTGTTGACGGCCATGTATGCAACGCTAACACAGGTAGCGAGGCAATTTCCTGTGAAAGTGAAGAAGATATGGATTTGTAACAAATCCCGGTGCAATGGACCCTGGACCTGGCGCAGGCCGGGCCGTGGAGCATTGGTTTGCATTGCCTGTGAGCGGAAATGCGATAGCATCGGATACTTATAGAGAAGCCATGATGAGAAGAGGAAGAGATTGAAGATTCTGTTTGTTGGTGACGTGTTTGGTAGCGCCGGACGGCGGATTGTGACGGAGCATCTGCCACACATGCTGGAGACGCACGGGGTGGACCTGCTGGTGATCAACGGAGAGAATGCGGCGGGAGGGTTTGGCCTGACGCCGGCGATTGCCAATGACCTGTTTGACCTGGGCGCGCATGTGATCACGACGGGGAACCATGTCTGGGACAAGCGGGAGATTATTGAGTGGATGCAGTCTGTGCCGGAGGATAGCGATGAGCGTCCGCGGCGGATTGTGCGGCCAGCGAATTACGTCGCCGGGACTCCGGGCTATGGATGGTATGAAGGAACGCTGCCGAATGGGCAGGCGTATGCGGTGGTGAATCTGCAGGGGCGTGTGTTCATGGGCAGCTCGGATGATCCTTTCCGGACGGCGGACGCGATTCTGGCGCAACTGAAGACGAAGGTGGTGCTGGTGGACTTCCACGCCGAGGCGACATCAGAGAAGGTGGCGATGGGATGGTACCTGGATGGCCGCGTGACGGCGGTGCTGGGGACGCATACGCATGTTCCGACAGCGGATGCGCGGGTGCTGCCGGGCGGGACAGCGTTCCAGACGGACGTGGGCATGAGCGGACCTTATGACAGCGTGATTGGAGTTGAGAAAGACCTGGTGCTGCACCGGTTTTTGACCGGGATGCCGGCGAAGTTCGAGGCGGCGAAGGGCGATCCCAGGATGGCGGCTACGTTGATTACCTGCGATGGTGCTAGGGGGCGGGCTACAGCGGTACAGACGTTTTTGATGGGGGAGTGAGTGCTGGCCGGTGCCGGCCGCACGGGCGCACGCGCGCCATTCCTGCTGGGACCAGGCTGCTGGTGGGTGTGATGCTGCTGGAAAGATTAGAACTGCAGGTTTCTCCGCTGCGTTCGCGCGCTTTCGTGAGCGAACTTCGGCGATAGGACCGGGGAGCGAAATGATGGTGGCGCCGGGTTGAAATGACGGTAGGGTCAGGTGGGTCTGCCGGGGTGGCTGGACATGGCATGTTTGTGGAGACTAGGATTTTGCGCGCCATGAAAATTCGACTGCGTTGCTCTTCTTACCGGATGGCGAGCCTGATTTGCCTGCTGTTTGCCGCCGGTTCGCTGTTTGCTTTACCGAACCGGGCGGATGCTGCAGGCAAAGGTGCGGCGGAGGCGAGCGCAAGTCATATTCCGATCAAGCACATTCTGATTATTTTTCAGGAGAATCATTCGTTTGATGAGTACTTCGGGACGTATCCGGGAGCGGACGGGATTCCGATGCGGGACGGGACGCCTGCGGTGTGCGTGCCTGATCCGATCTCAGGCAAGTGCGTGAAGCCTTACCACACGAATACGGATGTAACGTGCGGCGGGCCGCACCTTTCGCAGGCGGCTCTGGCGGATGTGTCCGATGGAAAGATGAACGGGTTTATCGCGGAGATCGAGGCGCAGAGGAACTTCGGGATTTATCCGATGGCGTGGGCTCGGGCGTATTGCCGGGATGCGGAGGATCCGAAGGAAGCCGACCAGGTGATGGGCTACTTCAACGGAAGCGATATTCCGAATTACTGGGCGTATGCGAAGCATTATGTGCTGCAGGACCACATGTTCGAGGGGCTGCACTCGTGGAGTTTTCCTTCGCATCTGTGGCTGGTTTCGGCGTGGTCGGCGAATTGCGCGAGTTCGGATAATCCGGAGAGTTGCGTGAGCGCGCTGATGCCGCGGAACCGGACGATGAAAGATCCGACACCGTTTGCGTGGACGGAGATTACGTGGCTGCTGCACCGGGATCATGTGAGCTGGGTTTACTATCTGGACCACGGCGCGATGCAGCCGAGGCCGCGGTTCCGCAAGACGAATGGAAAGTTTCGAATGCCGCCGCAGCATACGGGCAAGGCAGGGGTTCCGGTGATATGGAATGTACTGCCGGGATTTACGGATGTGCATGAGGATAAGCAACTGGACAATATTCAGGATCTGAGCCAGTTTTTTGTGGAGGCGAAGGAAGGGAAGCTGCCGTCTGTGGCGTGGTTTTCGCCGGATGGATACGACAGCGATCATCCTCCGGCAAAGGTGAGCGTGGCGCAGGCGTATGTGACGAAGATTGTGGATGCGGCGATGGAAAGCCCGGACTGGAAGAGCACGGCGATCTTTATTACGTGGGATGACTGGGGCGGTTTTTATGACCATGTGGTGCCGCCGCGCGCCGATTCGCTGGGGCTTGGGATTCGCGTGCCGGGGCTTGTGATCAGCCCTTATGCGCGGCGGGGGTATATCGACCACCAGACGCTGAGCCCGGATGCTTATCTGAAATTTATTGAGGATGTGTTTCTGCATGGGCAGCGTCTGGATCCCAAGACGGATGGGCGTCCGGATTCGCGGCCTACGGTGCGGGAGAACAATCCTTTGATCGGGAATCTGATGCAGGATTTTGATTTCTCACAGCATCCGCGGAAGCCTCTGGTGCTGCCGGTGCATCCCAAGACGGCGCTGGTGGAAAATGCTCCGATTGTTGCTCCGGGGAATGCGAAACAAAACTGAATTGCGCCCACGACCTGCCGCATAGCGTGGGCCGTGGATGGATTTTCGCAGTGAGAGCCTGGTTTATGGGCAGGGTGCGGCGATGGCTTCGTCGATGTTGCCAGGGTTTGTCACTCGTTCCTGCTGCCTGACTTGGATGATTCCGGATGCCTGAGTTGCCGGCGGCGACGGAGCAGGATTCCCGGGATCGGCTGAAGTGTGGGCTGGTGTGGACATTTTTCTTAAGAAATAATCTCCATATTGAAATTGTGTATAAATGTTGTTGCTAAGTAAGTCATGCCCACAAGAGGAGGATCAGGACGATGAACGTGAAAATGAAGTGGCACGGCCGGCGCGTGGCAGGGTTTGCAGTTCTTTTGATGGTGATGGGGATACTGACAGCTTTTGCGACGCCGGCGCAAGCCGCGGGCAAGCAATTGACCGCTTCGGCACGCAGGAAGATACCGATTAAACACATTCTGATTATTTTTCAGGAGAATCATTCGTTTGATGAGTACTTCGGGACTTATCCGGGAGCGGATGGGATTCCGATGCGGAATGGACGGCCTACGGTTTGTGTTCCGGACGGGTTATCCGGAAAGTGCATCAAGCCATTTCATACCAATGACGATGTAACCTGCGGTGGGCCGCACATGGACATCGCATCCCTGGCTGATGTGAACAACGGGAAGATGAATGGTTTCATCAACTCGCCGGAGGGGCTGAGGAATTTCGGTTTGTTCAATATGAAGTGGGCGAATGCATACTGCCGGGATGCGGATGATCCGAAGGAAGCCGACCAGGTGATGGGCTACTTCAACGGCAGTGATATACCGAATTACTGGGCTTACGCGAAGCATTTTGTATTGCAGGATCACATGTTCGAAGGGCTTCATTCCTGGAGCTTTCCTTCGCATTTGTGGCTGGTTTCGGCCTGGTCCGCGGATTGCGCGAATGCGAATTCCCCGATGAGCTGCGCGAGTGCGTTGATGCCGAGGGACGTATCCGCCAAAGATCCGACGCCGTTTGCGTGGACGGAGATTACCTGGCTGCTACATAAGGATCATGTGAGCTGGGTGTACTACCTGGACCACGGCGCGATGCCTTCTAAGGGGCAGGGCGAGGGACCGGGCGGAGGATTTCGCATGCCGCCGAATACGAACGGCAAGACGGGTGTTCCAAACATCTGGGATGTGCTGCCGGGCTTTACGGATGTGCATGAGGATCATCAGCTCGACAAAATTGAAGACCTGAGCCAGTTTTTTGTGGCGGCGAAGGAAGGAAAACTGCCTTCGGTGGCCTGGTTCTCTCCGGATGGATATGACAGTGAGCATCCTCCAGCCAAGATCAGCGCGGGCGAGTCTTACGTAACGAAGATTGTGAATGCGGCGATGGAAAGCCCGGACTGGAAGAGCACGGCGATCTTTATCACGTGGGATGACTGGGGTGGCTTCTATGATCATGTGGTGCCGCCTCGTGCGGATTCGATGGGCCTGGGAATACGGGTGCCGGGGATTGTGATCAGTCCTTATGCGAAGCGTGGATACATCGATCACCAGACATTGAGCGTGGATGCATACCTGAAATTTATCGAGGATGTATTTCTGCAGGGTCAGCGATTGAATCCGAAGACGGATGGACGTCCAGATTCCAGGCCGGATGTGCGGGAGAACAATCCGTACACCGGGAACCTAATGAAGGACTTTGATTTTTCGCAGCGTCCTCTGAAGCCGCTGATTTTGCCGGTGCATCCCAAGTCTGCGCTGGTGGAGAATGCGCCGATCATTCCGCCGGGGATGGGTGCGACAAGCAAGAAATAGTGGCGACGAGGAGTCGAGACTCTGCCGGCTAGACTCTGGAATGCAGGTAAGACAGCCTGGCCGAAGTTCCACATCGAAGGTGTGGGGCTTCGGCCTTTTCTTTTGGGGAAGGAGGAGGTCCTGGCGGATGAGTGAGCCTGCAAGGCCAGGATGAAGCCCCGGTTTGCTCGACTGCGGCGCATCGGGTTTCCGCCGGCAATGGGGATCAGGGCGAAGGCGGTATTGCTCCGGCCCATGTCGGGCTGACAGGGGAATTAGTACTTGCGAAGTATGCCGAGGACGCGGCCCTGGATGGCGACCTGGGCGGCGGGGACGATGATGGGGTTCATTTCTGCGTTGGAGGGTTGCAGGCGGACCATGCTGCCTTCCAGATAGAAGCGTTTGAGGGTGGTTTCGGCTCCTCGGACGAGGGCGACGATGATTTCTCCCTGGCGGGCGGTGCTGGTGCGCTCGACGAGAACGTAGTCGCCGTCGACGATGTGCTCGTCGCGCATGGATTCGCCACGAACCTGGAGGGCGAAGACTTCGCGATTGCCGATGATGTCGCCGAGGGAGATGCTCTCCGGGTTTTCGACGGTTTCAACGGGGAGGCCGGCGGCGATGCGGCCCATGAGGGGCAGGCGGTCGGCGGTGCGGGTGCGGCTGCGCGGGGGCAGAACATCGAGCGAGCGGCTGCGGTTGTGGGCGCGCGCGATGAGGCCCTTGTTCTGGAGGTTGGTGACGTGCTTGTGGACGGTGGCCAGCGATTTGAGGCTGAGGCCCCGGGCGATTTCCTCATAGGAGGGGGAATAGCCGTTGCGCTGGACGAAACCGGAGATGAAGTCGAGAACCTCTTTTTGCCGCCGGGTGATGGCCATGGTTTGAGTATAGCGAAGAAAAAGAGAATTGAAGGCGAAATGTTTGGGCGGGGAACCGAAAGGCGCAACCCAGGGGACCGGATTGGCATGCAGGGCAGTGGGGATGGGTGCGGGTGGGGATTTCCTGAAATGGGAAGGGTGTTTGGGGTGGAGTTTCAGAACGGGCAGGGAGGGTGAGAAAAGGCTCAGGAATGCTTGAAGAGGGGCGAACGCTGGGAGAAGGTAGCGGTGTGGAGGGAATGGGCAGTGAGAGTTCTCCTGGTGGAAGACGATGGGGCGTTACGGAGATTTCTGGAGCGGGGACTCATTGCGGAGGGGTATCGCGTGAGCCTGGAGGAGAATGGCGAGGCGGCGATGACGGCGCTGGAGACGGTGCTGCCGGACCTTGTGGTGATGGATTTGAGCCTGCCGAAGCGGGATGGGACCGAGGTGCTGCGGTTTTTGCGGGAGCGGAGCCCGGAGACTCCGGTGCTGGTGCTGAGCGCGCGGCACGAGGCGGGAACCCGGGTGGAGTGCCTGGACCTGGGCGCGGACGACTGCATGGGGAAGCCCTTCTCGCTGGCGGAGCTGAAAGCGCGGTGCCGGGCGCTGCTGCGGCGGCAGGGCAAGGTGGCGAATCTGGTGCTGCGGCATGGTGAGGTGGAGCTGAACCGGGTGGAGCACAAGGTGGTGCGGGGCGGCGTGGAGGTTGCGCTGACGCGAACCGAATATGCGCTGCTGGAGTGCCTGATGCTGCATCGTGGGCAGCCGGTATCGCGGGCGAGCCTTCTGGCCGAGGTGTGGAAGGAGCCGGGCGAGAACGGAACCAACATCGTGGACGTGTATGTGAACTACCTGCGGAAGAAGCTGGGCGACGATGGTTCGTCGCCGGTGATCCAGACGGTCCGCGGGCTGGGGTATGCGATCGGGATGACGGTATCGCGGCGCGAGGCGATGGCGCAGGCGATTTAGTCGCGGGGTGCAAGACAACGCGGGCGATGCGGGGTGGAGAGAATTTACGGAAGGAGCGATCGATGCCGGAGAAGACGGAGCGGAAAGACACGGAAGCGGCAGAGTGGGGAGAGTGGTTTGAAAAGTTGATTCGCGGGGAAATCAGGCGGGATTCGAAGGTCAGGACAGAAGGACAAGCCGGGAAAACGGGGAGAAAGCCATGGCAACAGCAGTGAGCGAGATGCGGCAGGTACAACCTAGGACGGCAGTGCTGGCGAGCGCGGACCTTGCGTTTCGCGCACGGGTGCGGGAGGCGCTGCGGGGACTGCGCTGGGAGGTGATGGAGGCCGGCGGCGGCGCCGAGGCTCTGGCGCACCTGGAGTCCCGCCCGGCGGAGGTGATGATTGTGGACACGTGGCTGCCGGATCTGGAGGTGGCGGAGTTTGTGGCCGAGTTCGCGGAGCTGTATCCGGGCACGGAGCTGATTGCGGTGGATGATCCGGCGCAGGGCGGCTCACAGGCGCGGAGCCCGCGGCGGAACGAGGTGCTGTTGGCGCTGCGGCGCGGACAGGACGCGGAAGGAGCGATATGGAATGGAGCCGAGGAGATCGCGGAACGGCCTGTGGAGGCGCGTCCGGCGGTGGTGCGCAAGGAGGTGTATGCGCCGGAGATAGGCGGCTGGCAAGTGCGTGTTGGGCAGGGTGGGACCGCGTTGAGATCGGCTGGAGCGGCGGCTTCGGCGCGGTTGCCGGAACTGATTGGCGAGAGCGCGGCGATGCTGGAGGTGAGCCGGCGGATCCGGCTGGTGGCGCCAAAAAGCGTGACCGTGCTGGTGCAGGGGCCGACCGGCTCGGGCAAGGAGCTGGTGGCGCGGGCGATTCACCGGCTGAGCGGAAGATCGAAGCGGCGGCTGGTGGCGCTGAACTGCGCGGCGATTCCGGAGACGCTGCTGGAAGCGGAGCTGTTCGGGCATACGCGCGGCGCCTTTACGGGCGCGGTGCAGGGGCGCGTGGGCAGGATTGAGGCTGCCGACGGCGGGACGCTCTTTCTGGATGAGATTGGCGAGATGCCGCCGGCGCTGCAGGCCAAGCTGCTGCGCTTTCTGGAGACGGGTGAGCTGCAGCGGATTGGCGACAACGATCCGGTCAAGGTGGATGTGCGGATCGTGGCGGCGACGCACCGGTCGCTGGGCGCGATGGTGAAGGCGGGGAGTTTTCGCGCTGACCTGTATTACCGGCTGGCGGTGTTTTTGATCCGGACGCCTGCGCTGGCCGAGCGGCCTGCGGACCTGCCGCTGCTGGTGCAACGGCTGATGGAGCGCATGGGCGAACTGGGCCCGGCGCGGAGACTGGCTCCGGAGGCGATGGCGAAGCTGGCAGCGTATGGATGGCCGGGGAATGTGCGCGAGCTGCAGCACGTGCTGGAGCGGGCGGTGATCCTGGCCGGGGATGGGCCGGTGATCGGGACCGAGGAGATTGAGTTTGGGGAAGCATTGTAAGAGTTTTCCAATCTTCAGCAGCGTGTTTCGGGCGCGGGGGTGCAGTTCTGAAAGCGTCAGCCGGAACGTGGTAGAGGGAGAGGATCGATGCAGATGATGAGTTCGATGGAGCAGGCGCTGGAGCGGTATCCGGATTTGTCGGTGCTGGGGCAGAAGGTGACGGCCCAGAACATGGCGAACGTGGATACGCCGGGCTGCCGCACGATCCTAAACCTTCTCCGGCTGAAGAGATCAAGTTGCGGATTGCCGATGCGCCGCTGCTCTTTGAACTGCGGCTGCCGGTACGCAACCTGTGCTGTTGCTGGTGGCCGCGGCGAGTTTTTTGCGGAGCGT
>JAKATU010000068.1 GCA_021818585.1 Acidobacteriota bacterium
AACCTGGGCTGACCCGAAATACTTCGGCCAACTGAACCAAGGATGACTCTCCCTGATCATAAGCCTCCAAAAACTTGCAACGCAAGTCGTCCCCATAGGCTCTCGCCATACTTTGCTCGTCGCGAAGCCTCGCCATATGCAGTCTACACTATTTACTAATCTGCTCTAAATTTGATCCTTCTTATCAGCCTGCTGGCCGTTGCCAGTCGTATAGTCAAAGGAGAGGGGAAACCATGCCCATTACGCGTCGAGACGTTCTCAAATCCTCCCTGCTCACAGGCGCCGCAGTTGCCCTGGATGGCCTGATACCTGCTTCCGCCCATGCCGCGCTGCAACCCTTGCGGGTTGCAGCAAAGGGTAATCCCTTGTTCCCCGGCCTTGGACTCTGTGATCCAGAGGTGAAGGTCTACAACAATCAGGTTTATCTGTACGCCACGCATGACGCGAGCATCAGGAGCACCAATTTCGTCATGCACAACTGGTGGGTCTGGCACACCACAGACCTGGTCCACTGGGAACTGGTATCCGTACTCAAGCCGCAGCAGACGTACTTCCGCAAACCAAGCAATTCCTGCTGGGGAACAGATGCCGCCAGCCGCAACGGCAAATACTACTTCTACTTTTCCATGGGTCCCGAAAACATCGGCGTCGTCGAGGGCCCAACACCGGCCGGCCCCTGGCACGATCCACTCGGGCATGCACTCATCCCAAAGGGATCTGTCGATACTGAGGCTCGCGACCCAGGCATTCTTCAGGAATCAGACGGAACCAGCTACATCGTCTTTGGAACCTTCAACTATTACATCGCACGCCTCAATGAAGATATGATCTCGCTGGCCGAAAAGCCCCGACTCATTCATGTCAACAACGCAGAGGGCCCCTACGGCAAAGGCAAAACAGACGACAAGCCCTTCATTCATCGACGGGGTGACATTTATTACTTGTCATGGGGAAGCTACTACGGCATGTCGAACTCCCCCTATGGACCTTACGACTGCAAAGGGTGCATCATTCAGGCCGATCGCGTCGCACCCGAATTCCGGGACGTAAGCAAGTGGCAGGGCCTCAACATGATCCCACATCCCGGCAACACCAAAAACTGGCTGGCGCATGACCGCCACGGAACTTTCTTCGAACTCTTCGGGCAGAACTACTTCATCTGCAACGATGAATCCCAACCGGGCACAACGCCCTACTTCCGAGACTCCATCCTCTCCTACGTTCGCTACAGAAAGAATGGAGAAATCGATCCCATCCGAATCAACGCCATCGGGGTTGGGCAATACGACGCACGTGCAGGAATCTATGCAACGGATTTCTTCCGGGTGTCAGGTGCCGACGTTGAGGAACAGCCCGACGGCTCATTCGCCGTGCTTATCCAAAACAATGGTGCCCAACTCACCTATCCCAACATTCGTAATCTGCAAAAAGACTCTCGCCTTCACATCGATGGGCAATTGCTTCATCCTCAAGGCATGATGATCGAAGTTCGGCGCGGCACGGCAAAAGGTCGCGAACTCGGTAAGATCAAGATCACAAAAGAGTCGGCGCTGAAATCAACTCACTGGACAATCCCGTTGCGGAACCTCAAGGAAAAAGACGCACTTTGCCTTGTCTTCCACGGCGGGACAGGCGAACTCGCAACCTTACGCCGATTGAGCTTTACCTGATGGGTGGCTCCATCGAATACCGCATGGCCCCTCTCAGAAACAGGCCCCCCTTTCTATTGTTCTGAGTCTGAAATAATCTGAATAAAGCGGAACTTGTTGGTCACCGGATAGAGTGAGGAGTAAGTCCGATGGCAATAGGTCGTCCTTTGGTTCCACTCACGCTCGACGCGGAGCAGCGTGAGCAGTAGCAGTCGTGGTCGCGTCGAGCGAAGACGGCGCCGTTGCTGCCCATGCTTCCCGGCCGGCTTGAACGCCGCACACACGACTCCACGCGCCACGGCGCCACCAGCCTGTTCGCCGCGCTGGACGCCAGGACCGCCAGGATCATCGGCCAGAACCAGCAGCGTCACCGTTCCCTGGAGTGGCGCAACTTCCTCGACACCATCGAGAACAACGGGCCCGCGGAACTGGACGTTCACCTCATCCTGGACAACTATGGCGCCCACGCTTCCACGTTCACTTCACGCCGACTTCGGCCAGTTGGCTCAACTTGGTGGAACGCTGGTTCGCCGCCCTGACGGAAAAGCAACTCCGGCGCGGCGTTCACCGCTCCACCAAAGAACTGAAAACCCCCATCCACGACTTCATCGAACACCACAATCGCGACCCAAAGCCCTTCATCTGGCACAAAAACGCAGATCATATCTTTGATTCCGTCGCCCGATTCTGCAAAAGAACTTCAGACTCAGGACACTAACCCGCATTTCTCACAGTCAAGTTGTCGAGAGCGGTGGGTGGGCTGAAGAAAAGTGATTGGAGAGGCCGTCATTTCATGGCATAACTGCGTTGTCAAAGCGTAGTTGGAGCCGAAGGAGGGCGGCCTTTCTGATGACAGAGTGTAACCAAGAGACGTTCTTGTTTGCAGCACATTTTTCGCGCCGTGTGGAAGCCGGGTTCAGCGCCGGCCGAGATCGTGCTCGATCTGGACGCGACCGACATCCCGCTCAATGGTCATCAGCCGAAGCGGTTCTTTCACCGGGATCCCCACGGACAGGTCTTCGTCCGTGGGGTGGCACGGCTACTACGACAGCTACTGCTATCTGCCGCTCTACATCTTCGCCGGTGACCAGTTGCTGTGCGCCCGGCTCAGGCCAGCCAGCCAGGGCGCAGCCGCCAGTTCGCTTGCAGAGGTGGAGCGCATCGTGGCGCAACTGCGTGGGCAGTGGCCGGAAGTGAAGATCGTGCTTCGCTCCGACTCCGGCTTCTGCCGCGAGGAACTGATGGCCTGATGCGAGAAGGACGAAAACAAGGTGGTTATGTCTTCGGCCTGGCGCGTAACAAGCGCCTGCGCAGGATCATCGGCAGAAAGATGCATCAATCACAGGTTTTGCACCCAAGCACGGGGAAATCTGCTCGCGTCTTCACTGCGTTCCAATATCAGGCCCACAAGAGCTGGTCGCGCTCGCGCCGCGTAGTGGCCAAGGCCCAATATCTCGACAAGGGCGAGAAGCCACGCTTCGTGGTCACTTCGCTACCCCCCCGAGCAGTGGACCACACAGAATTTACACGAGAAGTTCTACTGCGCCCGTGGCGAGATGGAGAACCGCATCAAGGAACAGATGCACCTGTTTGCCGACCGACTCTCGACCAACGAAATGAAAGCTAATCAGCTCAGGCTCTACTTCTCCGCGCTGGCCTACACGCTGATGGAAGCACTGCGCCGTCTGGGCTTGAAGGGCACCGAGTGGGCTCAGGCCCAGGTCGATACTATCCGTTCGAAACTGTTCAAAATCGGCGCTATCGTTCGCATCAACGTGCGCCGCATCCTGCTCCAGATGAGCCGCGCTTATCCCCGGGAAAGACACCTACACCTAAGCCTTCCACGCAATGCGCTGCTGAAGCTCAGATCCCACTCTCCGACAACCCCGCTTCCTCTTCTCCGTGCTCACGGCTGGCGGAGCCATGCCAAAAATCCAGGGCATGCCCTCAACAAAACCTCCTCCGCTCCACCTCAGTACACTATTTGGCCCGCCGTAATGCTCACAAAGCACCCCCAAACGAAAACAAGTCCCTAATCACGCTCCGCAATCAGCGCCTGTGAGAAATGCGGGCTAGCCGCGATCTGCGACCGTGATTGTTGCCCGTGGTGGTTCTTGGCGACATGTAGTGGCACCTTTGTCAATGGCACGGTAGACGAAAGCTCGTTCAGTTACAACGGCCAGATGGGGGATATAGGCTTTTCGTATTCCAACTATGCGAACGGCAGTGGTAGTTCTGGCGGCGGCGTTATAGGCGGACCAACGGGTGCGTTTGCACCAGGTAGTCTTGCCGCTGGGTTGTTCAGTGCTCAGGATGACGCATTTTCCTGGGGGTTGGAAGTTGTCGGGAGATGGGAGCTTTTAGACGATGCGGAGGGCTATCAGGGTTTCGTCGTCGAAGCGTTCGCAGTCGCCTTGGAATTCCTGGACTTCGGTGAAGATCGCCTGGACGGCTTCTTCCGCAGAGAGGGCGCGGTGGCGAGCGATGGCGTCGGTGAGGCGTTCGCCGAAGGATTCTTCATTGTCGTTTTCGGCGTCGGAGATGCCGTCGCTGAAGAAGTAGATGGAGTCGCCAGGGCGCATGGAGATGCTGATTTCTTCGTATTCGGCGTGGGGGAACATGCCGATGGGGAAGCCTTCGACGGGGATCACTTCAATTTCTCCGTCGCGGCAGAGGATGGGCTGGGATGCGCCGGCGTTGGCGATCTGGAGGGTGAGGTTTTCTTCGTTCCAGACGGTGTAGAGCATGGCGACGTACTGGGAGTCGAGGCGTCGCTCGTGGAGCGAGGTGTTGAGGGTCTGGAGCATGGCCGAGGGTGAGAGCCGCTGGCTGGCGAGGGAGCGCATGGTTCCGCTGACGACTGCGCCGTAAAGTGCGGCGGCGGCGCCTTTGCCGCTGACGTCGCCGATGGCGAGGGCGGTGCGCTGGTCGTCGTAGCGGAGACAGTCATAGAGGTCGCCACCGATGGTGCGCGCGGGCAGAAAGCGTGCGGCGAACTGAGCGTGAGGAGTGCGCGGAAGTGATGGCGGCAGGAGTCGCAGCTGGACTTCGCGGGCCATTTCGAGGTCGTGTTCTAGGCTTTGCTCCTGCTGGGCTACGCGCTGGTAGAGCTGGGCGTTTTCGACGGCAATGGCGATTTGGGCGGCAAGAGTGCTGAGGGCGCGGACGTGATCCTCAGTGAAGTAGTTCGGCTGGGTGTGTTCGATGTCGAGAACGCCGATGACCTTGCTTTTGTAGATGAGGGGGACGGCGAGCTCGGAGCAGGTTTCCCGGTTGATCTGGTGGTAGCGGGGGTCGTTGCAGACGTTGGGGACGTTGATGGGGCGGCGCTCGGCGATGGCCGCGCCGACGATGCCGCGTTCGACGGGGATAAGCTCACTGGGATAGAAGCGCTCGCCGAAGCGGAGGGCGAAGCGGTTTTCGAGGACGTGCTCGATGGGGCGGACGCTCCAGATGGAGAACATCTGGTAGTCGAAGAGGCGGCGGAGGAGCTGGCTGATGCGCTCGAAGAGGCGGTCAACGTCAAGGATGGAGGTGAGCTCGCGGCTGATTTCGTTGAGGACCTCGAGGGTTTCTGCCTGGCGGGAGACGCGGGTGTATAGGCGTGCGTTTTCGATGGCCTGGGCGATGCGCGATGCGGTGAGTGTGAGCAGGCGGAGGTGTTCCTGCTGAAAGAAGTCAGGGTGCTCGGATTGAATGTCAATAACGCCAATGACGCGGTTTTTGACGATGAGGGGTACGGCGAGTTCGGAGTGAACGTCGGGGTTGGCGTCAATGTAGTTTTCGAGCTCGCGAACCTCGGGAATGAGCATGGGCTGGCGCGAGAGGGCGACCTGTCCGGTGACTCCCTGACCGAGATGGATGCGCATGCGTTCGATTTCGGGCTTATGGCCGATCTGGAATCGCATGCGGAGGTCGTTCATGCGCTTGTCGATGAGGAGGATGGCGAAGATGCGGTAGTCGATGACGGCGCGGACTAGTGCGGCGGTGCGTTGAAGGAGGGTCTGGAGATCGAGGGTGGTGTTGAGGGCGTCGGTGAGCCGGAGGAGGAATTCGGTCTGTCCGGGTTCCACACGGATGGTGGGCGCTGCGGCGGGCGCAGCGGGGCCGGTTGGACGGTAATCGCCCTCAAAGGACTCGGGGTTATCTTCAGGGGGTGATTGAGGGCGCGATTCGGACACGATTCTCCTGTTGACCTGACATCATAGAGCATTCGCTGTGGTTCTGTAGAGTGACGGAGAGGGCGCGTGGAGCCTCTGATTCTGCATCTGGGCGAGGCTATTTGGATGCTGATTCGAGGAGGCGGATGTCGGGGAGGTTGCGGTAGCGTTCGGCGTAGTCCATGCCGTAACCGATGACGAATTCGTTGGGGATGCTGAAGCCGATGTAGTCGGCGTGGATGGGCTGCAGGCGGCGAGAGGGTTTGTCGAGCAGGGCGGCGATACGGATGGAGCGAGGCTGGTGGTGCTCGAAGTGGCTGCGGAGGAAGCTCAGGGTGATGCCGGTGTCGAGGATGTCTTCGACGATGATGATGTGGCTGTCTTCGATGGGCTCCGTGAGGTCTTTTATGAGCTGCACGGCTCCGGAGGATTCGGTTCCGGACTTGTAGCTGGAGACGGCTACGAAGTCGAAGGTGCAATCGACGTGGATGGCTCGTGCGAGGTCGGCGAGGAAGATGGCCGCACCTTTGAGGACGCCGATGAGGACGACGCTTTCGCCGTTGAGGTCTTCGCGGATCTGGCGGCCGAGCTCGTGGACGCGGGCCTGAATCTGCTCGCGGGTGAAGAGGACGCGAAGATTTTGAGCAGCGGAAAATGCGGGCGGTTCGGGCATGGCTGTCAGAAACTTGATTTTAGAGCATTTCGCACGGATTTTTGAGGTTGGCGGTGTTGCGGTGCATGCTTTGCGAGGCGAGCTGCGTCTATATACTGAGAGTATCGGTATTTTATGTATCCATTCATTCATCTTGGTCCTATTACGATTGGCACTTTCGGACTGATGCTGTGGCTTTCCGCAGTGTTTGCCTGCTGGGTGCTTTACCTGAACTTTAAGCGGTGGAAGATTGACGCGGACGCGATCAGCATTATCGCGTTTTCGACGGTGGCGGGCGTGGCCGGCGCGAAGCTGTATCACGTGCTGGAGAAGCCGGAAGTGCTGATGGCGCATCCCTCGCTTTTGATCAGCCGGGCGGGATTTGCCTGGTTTGGCGGGTTGATTGCGGGCGTTGCGGCGCTGCTGTGGCAGGGCGGAACGTACAAGATTCGTCCGCTGCGGATGCTGGATTTGTGCTCGCCCTCGGCGGCGCTGGGCTACGGCATTGGGCGCTGGGGCTGCCAGCTTTCCGGTGACGGGGATTACGGAATTCCAACGAAGATGTGGTTCGGGATGAGCTACCCGCACGGGATTGTGCCGACGACGCAGAAGGTGTATCCGACGCCAATTTTTGAGTTTATTGCGGCGACGATCATCTTTTATATTCTGTGGCGGCGGAGCAGGCCGGGGACGCCTCGGCGGCTGGGGCAGATTACGGGCGAGTACCTGATCTGGACGGGCGCGGCGCGGTTCCTGGTGGAGTTTATCCGGCGGAATCCGAAGATTTTTCTGGACCTGACGAATGCTCAGTGGGCGAGTATCGCTTCGATACTGGGAGGGATTGTGCTGCTTTGGTGGGCACAAAAACATGGCTCGCTGGTAGAGATGGGGCAAGATGGCTTGAAGCCGGAGCCGGAGAGAGAACTGAAGGATGCGGCTGCCGCGGAGCATGGATAAGCTTATAGCTATCAGCCGTTAGCCTTTAGCTTTTCAATGTTCAAGCCTGCGAGAAACTCTGGAGGCTGGCAGCCTTTCTTTAGAAGGTAGGCTTCTTTCTCATTGGGTGCAGGGTGAGTTACTGTTCTGACCTGGGCTCTTGCTCTGCGGTTTGGGGGCTGGGCTTAGCTATTGTGTCAGCGGGTTCGGTGAATGGCAGGTAAGGAGTTTGCGGAAGGGACTGTCCTTCTGCCGCTGCGCTCAGATGATCGAGAAAGGTCTTCAATTGTTTACGGGTTGCCATTGATCCGGCGGCTGCATGATTTGACTTCCTATCCTCGGCGAGGATGAGAGCCATACCGACGCCTTCTTCTTCCGTTCGGACGACCTTGCACTGAACGGTGATGTTCTCTCCGTCTTTTTCAGGGTCTTCGGATTGCACCTGGAGGGTGACGCGGAGCATGGAGCTTTCGCTCCAGCGATCATTGGTTTTGACGAACATGCCGGTGCGGCTGATGTCTGGCACGGCGTGCGGCTCGGGAAGCTCGCCATTCCAGTAAAAGGCCAACAGGGGCGGGGACGATTGCCTGCTGGCTCTACGCCTTTCGCCTGGGGAGAACAACTTTGACAACCAATTCATGGTCTTCTGCCTCCTGTACTTATGGGCGTCAACGTCGTCCATGCAGGAATCGACGTTGATTGCCTCGGTGGCAACCAGCATACCGCAGGTGTTTTGGATTGTGAGGGTGCTTCAGGGTTTGCAGGCGAGATTTCTGGGATTGGGATTCCCTTATCGGGATCGAGGGGTGTATGTGGGATTGACGGGCGGGGCAGGTTGGCGCTGCTGTCGAGGGGCCTGCTAGAGGGTTTTGAGGTAGGCTTTGGCGAGGTCGAGCTCAGGGAAGAGCTTTTCGTCGGCCTGAAAGGCGGGAGGGTGGACGCAGCGGCGGCCGTTGCGGGATTTGACGGGGTGCTTGAGGTGAAGCATCTCGTGGTACATGAGGTATTCGATAGCGTAGCGGGGCGTGTTGGGGCGGTCGAAGACGCGGCTGATCATGATGGTGTTATGGGCCGGATCGTAGTGGCCGAGGAGCCGGCGTGCGGAGTGCTCGCTCCAGGTAAGCATGGGACGGCCGAGGAGACCGTGAAAGAAGCGGATATTGAGGGATTCGAAGACTTCTTCGAGGTGGTAGTGAACGCCTTCGGGGGTTGAGATTCGCTTGCGACCGCGGGTCTGGCGGATGCGCTCGGAGTGGCGGAGCATAGTTTCGCTGGTGGTGTAACGGCGATATCTGCGGGCGTGATTGGTGTCAATGGGCTTGCGATAGAGCTTCGCGATCAGGATGTGCGCGATAGCGCGGAGAATAGGTTCGGGCGCGCCTTCGAGGAGATCGGAAAGGCTGACGCGGAGCTGGCCCTCGCGGAGACGAATGGTGGTGTTGAGGCTAGTGAAGCGATAGAAGCGAACATGAATGGGAGGGATGGGAGCGCGCGGTCGGAGTGCGCGGTACTCTTCTTGAAACCACTGGACGAGTTCGATGTTCACTACAAGGTGAAGGTAGCACAGCAGGGTTTTGGGATCATCCACAGGTTTGGGATGTGCCTAATAGGACTTAATCCCGCATCTCTTTGAGATATGGGGCGCCCGGCTTGCTTAGTTGACCCACCAGGGAAGGTGTTCGAAGCCGGGGCGGGCGAAGAAGAAGCCCTGGAAGTAGCGGACGCCGAGGTCACGCAGGGTGAGGAGTTCGTCGCGGGTTTCGACACCTTCTGCGATGACCTGAACGCCGAGGGCGTGGCAGGCGGTCATGATGGCTTGGACGATGACCCGGGGCGCGAGGCGGGTGTCGACATCGCGGGTGAGCTCGCGGTCGATTTTGAGTATGTCCGGCTGGAAGTTTGCGAGGAGGTTGAGGCCGGCGTAGCCGGCGCCGAAGTCGTCAATCGCGACGCGGAAGCCGCGGGCGCGGTACTCGCGGATAATGGAGTTGAGGTGTGCCTGTTCGCGGACGCGTTCACCCTCTGTTACCTCAAAAATGAGACGATTGAGGGGGAAGTTTTTGCGGGTGGCGGTTTCGAGTGTCCGGCGGATGCAGGTGGCTGCGTTGTAGACCGCATTAGGATAGAAGTTGATGGAGAGACTGGCGCCGGTGGCGGCCATGCCGAGGTCGGAGGCCATTTCAATCGCCTTCATGCGGCAACCCTGGTCGAGGGAGTAGCGGTTGGAGTCGTCGGCGAGATCGAGGATGGTGTGTGCGGGTTCTCCATTGACGCCGCGGACGAGCGCTTCGTAGGCGTAGATGCTTTGAGCATCGATATCAATGATTGGCTGGAAGGCCATGGAGTACGCGACGGGGAAGGTATTGGTGGTGCACTGCTTGGCGCACGCCAGCGCGGAGGCTGGATTCTGCGTGGTAGCATGCTTCGGCATCGAAATGGTCGACACGGAAACTCCTGCGGCGATGTGTCTCGCCTTACCGCTCTTTATCGGCGCTCGGGATTCCGGGATCGAGGGGGAATCGACGACCGTCAAAGATTGATGTACCAACGTTTGCCGGGGCTATTGAAGCGGCAGCTTGAAAATCCCGGTAAACGTATTGACCCTTTTGAGGTTAGTGCGTGGCAGTGAGGGCATCAATCTAAAATCGGCCTAAATCGCAGCTGATTTCATAATGGGAACCATAGTTGACACGGGCGAATGGACCTTAGCGGTTCTCGTTGCCCAGTGCGTTGAGCCGGTGCTTTGCCTGCCAGATCTGCATGGAGTACTTGCTTGCGGGCGCGGCTGCCAGAAAACGATGATAGTAGTCTACGGCTTCTTTTGTCTGATGCAAATGGTCGTATGCCGTTGCCCAGAGAAAGAGAGTCGCGGGAGTGTCGGGTGTGAGCTGGGCACGGTGGCCGAGGGCGTCCAGTTCCTGCTGGTACTGGTGCAACTCGCTGGAAGCAAAGGCTATACCGGACCATGCGTCGATGTCGGACGGGTTGATCTGAGCGGCTTTCTGGAACTGGGAAATCGCTTCTCCGTACTGTTGCTCACGGATGAGTACCTGTCCGTAGGAGTCGAGCAGGCCGGTGTTTTTGGGGTCGGCGGCGATGACCTGGGGGTAAAGCGCGGCGGCCTTGCTGAGGTCTCCGGACTGGAGATATGCGTCGGCGAGCATGGCTCCGACGCTGGGATTGTGGGGATGGAGCTGGTGGAGCTTCTGGAGCGACGCGATGGCCTCAGGGAGCTTGCCCTGGGCGCTGAGGATGGCCGCGAGCTGGGCGTTGAGGGCCGGGTTGTCGGGGTCGCGGTCGAGCGCGGAGCGGACGAGGGGTTCGGCCTTGGCGTACTGCTTTTGCTGGATGTAGATCTGGGTGAGGCCGGTTATGGCCTGGGAGTTTGAGGGCGATTTGGCGAGGACCTTGTTGTACTCCTGCTCGGCGATGTCGGGGTCTCCGGCGTTTACGGCAATCCGGGCTGCGAGAAGGGTGTCCGGGAGGGTCTCCGGCGTCAGCTTGAGGGCCTGGGCGAGGTCGTTGCTGGCGCTGGTGGGGTCGCTTTGCATGAGCAGGCGGGCGAGTGCGCGGTAGGCCTGAGCTGTGGCGGCGGGATTAGGGGGATTGGGTGTGGACTGGGTGGCGGCCTCGAGCTGCTTGCGGGCTTCGGCGTCGCCTTTGCGGGCGAGCAGGAGGCCGAGAGCGAGGTGGGACTCAAACTGATGGGGGTTGATGTTGAGGGCCTTGCGGAAGTCGGTTGCTGCGGCGTCAGTATGGCCTTGAGCGTCTTCGCAGTAGCCGAGATCGAACCATGCACGGTCGTTTTGGGGGTAGGTGGCGAGAAAGGCGAGTAGGCGGGTTTTCGCAGTGGCGTAACTGCCGGAGGCGATGTCGTTTTCGATGGAACTGAGAGCGGCAGCGGGCGTTTGACCGGGCGCGGAGGGAACAGATGTGCCGGGAGGAATATTTGACGACTGCGCGAAGGATACTGTGGTAAGCGATAAAAAAAGAACGACTAGCGGGAGACGCGAGAACGGCATGAGAGTTAAACCAATACTTCCTGCTTTAGGGATGGACGTTCGGAACCGGTGGAGGGGAGCACGCGGGCTAGCCAGTGGCCGGTGTGGGAGTGAGGATGGGCGGCGACTTCTTCCGGGGTGCCTGTGGCGACGATGTGGCCGCCACCTGAGCCGCCTTCGGGGCCGAGGTCGATGATCCAGTCGGCTGACTTGATGATGTCGAGGTTGTGCTCGATGACGATGAGAGAAGCGCCGCCGTCGATGAGCTTCTTGAAGGCCATGAGGAGCTTGCCTGCGTCCTCAAAGTGGAGACCGGTGGTTGGCTCGTCGAGGATGTAGAGGATCCGGTTGGCGGCTTTGCGAGCTTCGGTGTTTCCGCTGGAGCGGACGCTGGCGAGATGGAGGGCGAGCTTGACGCGCTGGGCTTCTCCGCCGGAAAGAGTGGTGGCGGACTGGCCGAGGCGGAGGTAGCCGAGGCCGACTTCATCGAGGACGGCGAGCTTGTCGGTGATTTTGGGCTGGCCGGTGAAGAAGCGGAGAGCTTCCTTGACGGTGAGGCCGAGGACGTCGTGGATGCTTTTGCCCTTGTACTTGATTTCGAGGGTTCTGGGCTTGTAGCGGGTTCCGTTGCACTCTTCGCAGGGAAGTTCGACGTCGGCGAGAAACTGCATTTCGACGGTGACGGTGCCGTCTCCGTCGCAGACGTCGCAGCGGCCCCCGGGGACGTTGAAGGAGAAGTAGCCGGGCGAGTAGCTGCGGCGGCGGGCTTCGGGCTGGGCGGCGAAGAGTTCGCGGATGGAGTCAAAGGCCTTTATGTAGGTAACGGGATTGGATCGCGGAGTGCGGCCGATGGGGGTCTGGTCGACGAGGACGATGTCATTGAGGCGATCAGCACCCGCGATAGAGCGATAGAGATGCGATGGATCACCGCCTTCGACATGGCCTAGCTGGTGGGCGATGACCTTATAGAGAACCTGGTGGACAAGGGTGGATTTTCCGCTGCCGGAGACGCCGGTGATGCAGACGAGGGCGTTGAGGGGGATCTGGACGTCCAGGCCCTTGAGGTTGTTGGCGCGCGCGCCTTCGAGGCGGATGGAGGAGCGCTTGTTGTCGAGGTCGACTTCGCGCCGGACTTTGGGGACGGGGATGGTGAGCCGCCCGGAGAGATATTTGCCGGTAATGGAGTCGGGATTGTGCTCGACCTGGTGGACGGTGCCGGAGGCGAGGAGTTGTCCGCCGAATTCGCCGGCTCCGGGGCCGAGGTCGATGAGGTAGTCGGCGGAGCGGATGATGTCCGGGTCGTGCTCGACGACGAGGATGGTGTTGCCAAGGTCGCGGAGGTTTTCGAGGATGCGGATGAGCTTGGCGGTGTCCCGGGTGTGAAGACCGATGGATGGTTCGTCGAGGACATAGAGCGCGCCGACGAGGCGTGAGCCGAGTGATGTGGCGAGTTGGATGCGCTGGGCTTCTCCGCCGGAGAGCGTGGAGGCGAGGCGGTCGAGGGTGAGGTAGTCGAGGCCTACGGCGTCGAGGAAATGGATGCGCTGGCGGACTTCTTCGAGGATGCTGCCGGCGATTTCCGCCTGCATGGGCGAGAGTTCGAGGGCGGCGAAGAAGTTGTTCGCATCACGGATGGTGAGCGCGGCGGATTCGCAGATATTTTTGCCATTGATGCGGACGGCGCGGGCTTCTGCACGGAGGCGCTGGCCCTTGCACTCGGGACATAGGGCGTAGCCTCGGTATTTGGAGAGCATGACGCGGACATGGAGCTTGTACTTTTTGCGCTCCATTTGTTCAAAGAAGCCGTGGACGCCGGGGAAGCTGCCGCGTCCGTCGAGGACGAAGGATTTTTCGTCTTCGGTGAGATCGAACCAGGGTTTGGTGATGGGGATGCCGTTCTGAATCGCGGCGCGGCGCAGCTCAGTGTTCCAGGTGCGGTACTTGGGACGGTTGAAGGGATCGACGGCGCCCTGGGAGATGGATTTGGAGGGGTCGGGAATGATGAGGGCTTGGTCGAAGTCGATGGTGTTGCCGAAGCCTTGGCAGCGGGGGCATGCTCCGTAAGGATTGTTGAAGGAGAAGAGGCGCGGTTCGGGCTCGCGATAGGCGCGATGGCAGGATTTGCACTCGAATGCCGCGGAGAAGCGCAGCTGCTTCGGTGTAGTGCTGGGTTCGGGGTTGGCTTCGCTGTTGCGGGGGACGATTTCGTAGAGGATTTCTCCGGATTCGCGGTAACCGATTTCAGCGGCGTCCACGATGCGGGCTCGATTGTCGGGGGAGACGACGAGGCGGTCGACGAGGACGAAGACGGGCTGGGTGAAGTCGATTTCGAGGAGGGATTCCGGGGTGGAGAACTCATAGATGTTGTTGTTCTGGTAGAGGCGATTGAAGCCGCGCTTGCGTAGTTCGCCGAGGCGCTCCTTGAGGGATTCGGTGAGCGGGGATGGGGCGGCGGTCCCGGATTTTCTGGTTGATTTGGCGGCGATCTTTTTGGCGGCGGTGGTGCGGACGCGTTTGATGGAAGTTTTTTCGGGCGCGGCGTCGGCGGAGTCCGGATTGGTGGCTGCGGCTGGGGTTACGGGAAAGAGCGCGTAGAGGCGTGTGCCTTCGCCGAGGGCGGCGATGGCTTCGGCGATTTCGTCTACGGAGTCGCGGCGGACAATGCCGTTGCAGGCGATGCAGTGGACGGCTCCACAGCGGGCGTAGAGGAGCCGGAGGTAATCGTAAATTTCCGTGGCGGTGGCGACCGTGGAGCGGGGATTGCGGGTGGTGTTTTTCTGTTTGATGGCGACGGCGGGGGCGAGACCGTCAATGTAGTCGACGTCGGGCTTCTCCATACGCTCGAGAAACTGACGGGCGTAGGCGGAGAGCGATTCGACGTAGCGGCGCTGGCCTTCAGCGTAGACGGTGTCAAAGGCGAGCGAGGACTTGCCGGAGCCGGAAACTCCGGAAACGACGGTGAGCTGGCCGTGAGGGATGGCGCAGTCAATATTCTTGAGATTGTGGGTCCGCGCGCCGCGGATGATGATTTGATCGTTCAAAACCCAGAAACCTTTGTGAGCCGCACAGTGAGGGCCGGGCGGCTGGGAGCGAAATGACGCAACATTCATTATCCCATTGCCGGGTTTCTGGCTGGGGGAGAAGAGTTGTTAGCTGTTCGACATTTGACTGAGTGAAGTTGGGGCGGGTATGCGGAGAACGGAGGGCGATTCTGATCTCTCGGGATTATCTGGTCGCGCGCTCCGCGCACGATTCCCACGTTCCCTTCGTGGATGTAAGGCACCCATGTCAGGATACGGGTTCTCGCTTGATAAGGATTGCGACCACCGCTATTTGTGCTTGCGGGGGTGCTTTTTGCGTTCTTCCTTGCGGGCGAGGCGCTGGCGGCGCTTGATTTCTTCGGGGGCGTACATGGTTCCGCGGCAGGAGGCTGCGCCGCAATTGCAGCGAGCTTCGTCTTCGTCGCCGTCGTAGAGGTGGTAGTCGTAGGTGAGCTCTTCGCCGGGGGCGATGTCCCGGGTGGCGCAGATCCAGATGCGTCCATCGAACTCGTCGGTTTCGCAGTTAGGGTGGCAGGAGTGGTTGATGAACATGGCGGTGCCGTGTCCGTCGATGACCTGCTCGCCGTCACCGACGCCGAAGAGGTAGGTGGTGGGAGAGTCCTGATACTTTTCGTCTGCTAGCTCTTTGGAGATGCGTGGGCCAGTGTACTCGACGACACGCGCGCCTTTGTGAATGGCTGCCGTGGTGTAGCAGCCGGCTGCGTGGATGGAGGAGGAACGAATGATGAGGCCCATAGGTGATTGAAGCGAGTATAGCGGGAGATTTGGGTGTGGAATGTGCACAGGTGGAAGGTTTTTGCGTCTAATAGAGGTATGCGGACGAGGCAATGGTATTTAGGTGCGATGTTGACGGCGGCACTGGCGGTGAGCGGGGTTGCCGGAGCGCAGAAGAAACAGGATCAAAAGCAGGACCAGAAGCGGGCGGCGCCTGCGCCGTTTAATCCGTGCACGGGGGATGGCTTGCCGCCTTCGTCGCAAATGGCGCCGTTTGCGCCGGGCTCGCCGAGCAATATGACTCCGCCGATGCCGAAGACGGTGAAGGGCGAGGTGACGTGCTCGAATGGAAAGTGCAAGGCGGTGAAGAGCAACAGCCCTTATGCGCAGCCGCCGAGCGATGCGGGGAAGAATGCGTTTCCGCTGGCGAAGTCAGAGGCGGCGCAGAAGAAGGCGAACGGGGTGAATGCTCCGGAGCCGCGCGCGGCTGCGGCGAATCCGTTTCCAGAGGCGAAGTCGCTGGCCGCTCAGGCTGCGCGGCAGAAGGCGGAAGAGCAGCCGCCAGCGCAGCAGGGGGCTTACAGCTCAAGCAACCAGCGGCTGCCGGGGGTAAATGCGATGAGTAACGGGCCGGTGGTGAATGGCTCGGGTACGGCGGAACCGGTGTTTGATCCGGCGCTGGCGAAGAAGGATGACAAGGTTGGGAAGTTCTATCTGCGGTCCGGCGACTGGCCGGGCGCTTACGGGCGCTTTAAGGAAGCGACGCAGGTGGACCCGCAGGACCTGCATGCGGTAATTGGTCTGGCGATGGCGGCCGACCACATGGGGAAGCAGGATGAGGCGATCCGGAACTACAAGCTTTACCTGGATGTGAAGCCGAACGGGCGTGAATCGAAGGATGCGCTGAAGGCGCTAAAGCGGCTAGCCGGGAAGTAGTAGCTTGGCGCGGGTGGGGTGGTTTTTGATTGGATCGAAGGCTGGCGATTGATGGCCGAGGTGGGCGGATAGACTCGAAATACATGGTGGATGCGAGGGCAGGTGCGCCGGAGATTCGATGGCGGAGGGGTGGACGCGTGCCTGCCGGGCCGGGATTCTGGGGCCCGCTGGTGCGTGGCGAGGCTTTCAAGCTGAATGCGGCGCGGGCGCTGGAGCGGAATGCGCGGGAGTTTGGGGATCTGGTGTATCTGCGGATTCCGGGGCGGGACCTGTTGCAGTTCAACCATCCGGAGCTGGTGCAGGAGATGCTGGTGCGGGACGCGCGGCATCATCACCGGAACATTGTGATGCAGCGGGCCAAGGCGATTCTGGGAGAGGGATTGTTGACGAGCGAGGAGCCGCTGCACATGCGGCAGAGGCGGCTGGCGCAACCGGCGTTTCACAGGCAAAGGATTGCGGCTTACGGGGATGTGATTGCTCGGTTTACGACCGAACTGACGGCTGGTTGGAAGCATGGGGAAGTGCGCGATGCGCATGAGGACATGCTGCTGCTGGCGCTGCGGATTGTGGGCAAGACGCTGTTTGACCTGGATGTGGAGCGGGATGTGCGGCGAATTTCTGACGCGGTGGACTCGTTTATGGGGTTTCTGCCGCTGGCGTTTTTGCCTTTTCCGGAGAAGTGGATGCTTTCTCTGCCGCTGCCGGCGATGAAGAAGATTCGCCGTGGGCGGGCGGAGCTGGACGGGCTGATTTACGGGATGATCCGGGAGCGGCGGGCGGAGCCGGGGGATCGCGGGGATTTGCTGAGCATGTTGCTGGCGGCGGTGGACGATGAGGCTGAGGCGGGCGTGGCGGAGAAAGACCGGCGGATGAGCGACGAGCAGGTGCGGGATGAGTGCCTGACTGCGATGCTGGCCGGGCACGAGACGGGCGCGAATGCGATGGGCTTTGCGCTTTGGCTGCTGGCGCGGCACCCGGAGGTCCAGGATGCGCTGGCGGAGGATTGCCGGAGGGTTCTGGGTGGCGGTGCGCCGAGTGCGGCGGATTATGGGGCATTGCAGTTTGCGGAGCGGGTGTTTGCGGAGTCGATGCGGCTTTATCCACCGGTGTGGGTGACGGCGCGGACGGCAGCGGAGGAGTACGAGTACCGGGGGATTCGGATTAAGAAAGGGACGGTGCTGGCGGCTCCGCAATTTGCGATTCACCGGGATGCGCGGTTTTATCCGGAGCCGCTGCGGTTTGATCCGGAGCGGTTTACGGATGAGGCGAAGGGGGCGCGGCCTCGGATGGCTTATTTCCCGTTTGGAGCGGGAAACCGGCAGTGTATTGGCGAGGGGTTGGCGTGGATGGAAGGCGTGCTGGCGCTTGCGGCAATTGTGCAGGAGTGGCGGCTGGTTCCGGCGGATGAGAGCGAGCCGGAGCTGGCTCCGGAGGTGACGCTGCGGCCCAAGGCGCCAGTGCGTGTGCAGGTAGAACGGCGAGGCTAAGGATTTTGCCTTGCCGGGTGGGATCTGACAGATTAGTTTGGACGGCAGCGAGTGGGGAAGGCTGATGGATGCTGATCTGGAAGCGGTAGTGAGTGGTTTTACGGCTGCGCTGAGCGGGCGGACGGTGGAAGATTGCCAGCGGCATCCGGGTGGAGATGCGCGGCGGTGGAATGCGCAGGAGATTGTGGCGCACCTGGTGATGACGTACCGGTCTACCGGGCAACTGTTGAGGAAGAGAATGGAAACGGGGCAACCGGTGGGTGAGCTGAAGACGCTGACGCAGCGGTTTTTGCAGTGGTTGGTGATTCAGCGTGGCTATTTCCGCAAAGGGGTTAAGGCGCCGGAGTTTACGCTGCCGGAGAAAGCCGGATGGAGTGCAAAGAGCGGTGAGGAACTGGTGGGAGAACTAAGGACGGGGCTGGCGGAACTGGATGGGATTCTGATGGAATGCGAGGCGCAGTTTGGGAGCCATGCGGTGGGAACGCACTTTATTTTTGGTCCGCTGACGGCGAAGCAGTGGCGGCGGTTTCACCGGGTGCATGGGTTGCACCACTTGAAGCAGATGGAGGCGCTGTTTCAATGATTGATTGTGGTTTAGCGAAATAACTGCATGTACCACTTTAAGATTCCCTGGCCTTGGAAAAGGACGAAAAGAGCGGCTCCGCAGAGGAATGAGCCGAGGGGGAGTTGCGTCTGCATGCCGCGTCCACGGTGGGCGATGAGGATGAGGATTCCGTAGAGGGCGGCGGCGAAGACTCCGATGAAGAAGACTTCGGCGGTGAGGAGCGGGCCCATCCAGGTTGCGATCATGGCCATGAGTTTGGCGTCGCCGATGCCGAGGCCTTCGACGTGGCGGAGCTTGAGATAGACCCAGCGGATGGAGAGGATGAGCATGGCGAAGCCGATGGCTGAGAAGAACGAACTGGCTACGTCTGAGATGCGGAAGCTGATGAGTGCGCGGGGCATGGAGGCGGTGTAGATGAGCCCGAGGACGATGCCGGGGTAGGTGAGGGTGTTGGGGAGGGTTAGGGTTTCGGCGTCCGTGGCGGCGAGGCCGAGGAGCAGAAAGCAGAGGATCATGCCGAAGATGCCGACGCGGGAGATGCCGAAGCTGAGCTGGCAGAGCACGAAGAGCAGGCCAGTGGAGAGCTCGACGGCGGGATAGCGCCAGGCGATGTGCCGGCGGCAGCCTCGGCAGCGGGCGCGGAGGAATATCCAACTGACGACGGGGATGTTTTCAAGCGGAGGAATGGGGCGCTGGCAGTGCGGGCAGCGGGAGCGCGGGCGGACGATGGACTCATGTAGTGGCAGGCGCGAGATAAGCACGTTGAGGAAGCTGCCGAAGACGAGTCCGATGACGAAGGCAAAAGCGGAGAGAAAGATCTGCACAGAGGGAAGTATAGAGTGTTGCGCGGGCCGGACTGCTTGAGGGGTCTGGATGTGGATTAGAGTAAAGGCATATGGGAGCGACCGACGAGGCAGGTAAGCGCTTTGCCGAGGCCGTGGCGATCATGGCTCGGTTGCGGGGACTGGATGGTTGCCCGTGGGACCGTGAGCAGAGCTTTTCAACGATCCGGAAGTACACGCTGGAAGAGGTGTACGAGGTTTTTGACGCGATTGAGCGCGAGGACTGGGAGGAACTGAAAGCTGAATTGGGGGATCTGCTGCTGCAGGTTCTCTTCTATGCGCAGATGGCCGATGAGCCGGGGCATTTCTCGATTGTGGATGTGCTGGAGACGCTGAACCGGAAGCTGGTGCGGCGGCATCCTCATGTGTTTGGAGATGAGGCGGCCGTGGCGGCGGGAAATCGCGCCGAGGGAGTGGATACGGCGGGGATCGACTCCGACCAGGTTCTGCGGAACTGGGAAGAGATCAAGAAACACGAAAAGAAGCGGGCGGGGAACGGCGAAGAGGGCTTGCTGGATGCGGTTCCGCGCTCGATGCCGGCGCTGGCGGAGGCCGCGAAGCTGGGATCGAAGGCGGCGAAGGTGGGTTTTGATTGGCCGGAGGTGAGCGGTCTGCTGAGCAAGGTTCGTGAAGAGACGGCGGAGATTGAGGTCGAGCTGGAGGCTGCGCCGGAGAAAGCGAAAGTGGCAGAAGAGCTTGGGGATCTGCTGTTTACAGTGGTAAACCTGGCGCGACACATAAAGGTTGACCCTGAGATGGCGCTGCGGGATGCAAATGCGAAGTTTCGGCGGAGATTTGCCTCGATGGAGCAAATGAGCGCGGAGCCGCTGGAGGGTTTGAGCCTGGAGCAACTGGAAGCGTTGTGGGTTGAGGCCAAGCGGGCCAGCGCGGCGGAAGAGGTTGGTTAGGATGGGCGCGGCGATGCGGCTGGAAGCGCGGCGAGTGACGCTGCGGAACGGGCGGCAGGTGGAGTTGCGGGAGTGCGAGACGCTGGATGAGATGGGTGCGTGCGTCCGGCTGCAGGGCGAGACCTGGGGATATGAGGGGAATGATATTATCCCGCGGCGGGCTTTTGTTGTGGCGCGGCATATTGGCGGGCAGGTGATGGGGGCGTTTGCGCCGGAGGATGGCCGGCTGGTGGGATTTGCGATGGCGCTGCCGGGCGTGAAGGAACTGGCGAATGGGATTCCTGGGACATATTTGCATTCGCACATGCTGGCGGTGGATCTGGAGTGGCGGGATTCCGGGCTGGGGCAGAGGTTGAAGCTGGCGCAGCGGGAAGAGGCTCTGAGCAGGGGGATTGACCGGATGGAATGGACCTTTGATCCTCTGGAGGGCAAGAACGCTTATTTGAATATTCACAGGCTGGGAGTGGTGGTGCGGCGGTATTTGCCGGACTTTTATGGTGTATCCTCATCGCGACTGCAAAATGGACTTCCCACGGATCGCCTGTTAGCGGAGTGGCACCTGGATTCGAAGCGGGTGGCCAGCCGGATAGCGGGGGATCGCCAGCCTTTGCCCCCAGTGAAGGAGCGCATTATGATTCCCGCCGCAATGAGTGCCTGGAAGATTGCAGGCGAGGTTGCGCGGGCGCAGGAAGTGCAGCAGGAAAACCGGAAACAGTTTGAGCGCGCGTTTGCCGCAGGGCTTGCGGTAGTGGGCTTTGTGCGCGATGCACAAGGAAACGGGATTTACGAACTCGCAGAATGGGCAGGATGAGAGAGTCTTTATGAAAATCGATTCGATTGTGATTCGAGAGTTGCGGATGCCGCTGGTGAAACCATTTGTGACGAGCTTTGGGGCAACGACGGAACGGCGGATTCTGCTGGTGGAAGTAAAGGCCGAAGGATATACGGGCTGGGGCGAGTGCGTTGCGGGCGAGCATCCGTACTTCTCGGACGAGACGGTGGATACGGCGTGGATGGTGATGACGCAGGAGCTTGCGCCGGAGCTGGCGTCGGCTGATCCGGAGCATGGAGGGAAGTGCCCGGGAATTTTCAAGCAGGTGCGTGGGCACCGGATGGCGAAGGCCGCGCTGGAGAACGCGGTTTGGGATGCCGAGGCGCAGATGAAGGAGATTTCGCTGGCGGAGTTGCTGGGTGGAGTGCGTGAGACGATTGCGTGCGGGGTTTCGATCGGGATACAGCCGACGCTGGACGAGCAACTGGCCGAGGTGGAGAAAGAACTGGCGGCGGGCTACCAGCGCATCAAGCTGAAGTGCAAGCCGGGCTGGGATGTGCACGTGTTTGAGGCCGTTCGTAAGCGATGGCCGGAGATTCTGCTGAGCTGCGATGCGAACTCGGCATATCGGTTGAAGGACGCGGACCACATTACATCGTTCGACCAGTTTGAGTTGCTGATGATTGAGCAGCCGTTGTGGTCGGACGATTTTTATTTTCACTCGATGCTGCAGAAGCGGCTTGAGACTCCGATTTGTTTGGATGAGTCGATTCGGAACCGGCGGGATGCGCTGGCGTCGATTGATATGGAGTCGTGCCGGATTATCAACATCAAGAATGGGCGCGTGGGCGGCTTCAGCGAGGCGATTGCGGTGCACAACGTGGCGCAGGAGCGCGGGATTCCAGTGTGGTGCGGTGGGATGCTGGAGACGGGAATTGGGCGTTCGCATAATATTGCGCTGTCTTCGCTGGCAAACTTTACCCTGCCCGGGGATGTGAGCGCTTCGAAGCGGTACTGGGCGGAGGACATCATTGAGCCCGTGGTGGAGGTGAGCGCGGCGGGTGAGATCGTGGTTCCGCAGACGGCTGGGCGCGGGTTTGAGGTGCGCGAGGATCTGGTGGAGCGGTTGACGGTGCGGAAGGAAATGATTCGGGCCATGGCTTTGGCGTGAGGCAGTTTTCAGTTTTCAGTCCTCAGTTGCCTGCTGGTTGTTAATCCTGCTCCATCAAGCCGGTGACCAGGCTAGAGCATTTTAGTTTTTACTGTAGTCCCTTCGAGCAGAGCCGGAACCAAGCCTGAGCGTTATCGAGGGGGATAAGGGTGAGTGCGTGGGAGATAGCTTGATCGAGTGCTTCCTGG
>JAKATU010000094.1 GCA_021818585.1 Acidobacteriota bacterium
CGCAACTCAACAAACTGGAAGAAGGTGTCAGCACGGACAACGTGCAACTGAAGCAGGCGCTCGACAACTACCTGGCGGCCCGCGAACAGGTCGTGGCCGCCCGCGCCTACTTCTATCCGACACTTTCCGCCAATGCTTCGATCAGCCGCTCGCGCGGATCCTATAATCAGCCCGGAGGCCTGCCCGCCAAGAACCTCCAGAACAACGTCTACCTGCTGGAGGGCCAAGCCAGCTGGGAACCGGACTTCTTTGGCCGTATCCGGCGGCTGGTGGAGGAGAATCAGGCCAACGCGCAGGTCAATGGAGCGCTGATGGCCAACCTGGATCTGACGCTGCATGCCGAGCTGGCCACCGATTATTTTCAGCTGCGCGGTCTCGACTCCGAGGCCAAGCTGCTGCGCGACACGGTGGCCGACGAGCAGCGCCAGCTCGAGCTGACGCAACGGCTTCTGACCGGAGGCGTCGACACGGCGGTGGACGTGGCACAGGCGCAGACTCAGCTTGAGAACACGCAGGCACAACTGGTTGAGGTAGGCGTGGCACGCGCTCAGTTCGAGCACGCGATCGGCACGCTGGACAATCTGAATCTCTCTACCTTCAGCATGCCATTCTCGCCGCTCGATCTGCCCTTGCCCCATGTTCCGCTGGGAGTGCCTTCGCAGCTTCTGGAGCGCCGGCCCGACATCGCCGCAGCCGAGCGTGCCGTCGCCGCAGCCAATGCGCAGATCGGCATCACCATCGCCGCCTTCTATCCCACCATTCCCATTGTGGCCACCGGCGGGTTCGAGAGCACCCACCCGGGCACCTGGATTCAGGGGCCAAGCTCGCTGTGGAGCCTGGGCGCCCAGGCCGCAGAACTGCTCTTCGACGCGGGCCAGCGCCGGGCCATCACGAACATCGCCCGTCTCAACTATGATTCGCTGGTCAACGGATACCGCAACACCGTCTTTCAAGCCTTCGACGATGTGGAGAATCAGCTCTCCACGCTGCGCATCCTGGAACAGGAGGGGACTGTGCAGCAGCAGGCGGTGGCTTCGGCGCAAAACTCCTACAACCTCTCCAACCAGCGCTTCCGCGGCGGCGTCACTACCTATCTGGAAGTGCTCACCGCCGAGCAGACCCTGCTCCAGGATCAGAGCACAGCCATCAGCCTGGAGACGCGCCAGTTCGCGGCCAGCGTTGGCCTGGTGCGCTCCCTGGGCGGCGGCTGGGACATTACGCAGATGCCCCACTAGTTCTCCGACCGCGTGATTTTGTTTCTGTTATATCCGAACTTCTTGCGAGCCTTCCTGCGCGTGAACTGCCAGTTGATGGTGACTCGGTCGCGGTTCATTTTCCAGTTCCATGCCATTGCTTCGCGCTGGAGTTGATCGAGGGACGGGATTCTCCGCTGGCCCAGACATTGACGAGAGAACAGGCTGATCTCGATCTCAGCCTGGTTCAGCCAACTGCCGTGTTTCGGGGTGTAGTGCACCGTGAAACGCTCCCACAACAGTCCGCCGATTGTTTCGCCGAACCGGTCCACCAGCGCCTTCCGATTGTGTGAACTCAGATTGTCCATCACCAGATGGATGGTGTCCGCCTCTGGATAACTGGCTACGATTTCTACCAGGTAATCGGCGAACTGCGACGAGGAGCGGTTCGGAGTTGGTTTGGTAAAGTGCCGCCCGGCCTTGGGCTGGACACCGCAGAAAACGTTGGCCGTCCCGCACCGCTCGTATTCTGAATCGCGCCGGGCAATCCGCCCCGGTCGCATCGGCCGCGGCGGCCGGACATCGGCGTGCAGCACCACAGGCTTCTCATCCACGCAGACCACGGGCTCCCTTTCCGACAACGGCTTTTCGTATATCGTGAGCACGTCCTCCATGCGCGCGATGTACTCCTCATTCAGTTCCGCGATGCACCACATTTTTTTCCCGCCACGGCTTCAGTTCGTGGCTCTGAAGCAGGATGCGAATTGTCTCCCGGCCCACTTGCGGCGCCAGCTTCCGCTTGACCGCCTCGGTAGCGATCAGCCGCACGCTCCACCGTGCCCAGCCCCGTGGCGGCGGACCGCACACCATGGCGATGATCCGCTGGCTCTGGCCTATGTCCAGCGCTCGATGTTTGCCGGGCCGCGACTTTTCATGCAGGGCCGATTCCAGCCCTTCCTCCTCATAGCGCCGGCCAATCGCTCGAACCGTTTTCGACGCCACGCCCAGATTGGTCGCCACTTGCGCCGCCTTCTGCCCATGGTCGAGTTGACGCAGAATCGAAGCACGCCGCAACACGCGCGCCGATTCCCGCCCCTTCGTCAGCATCTCCGCAACCTGCTGCCGATCCTTCCTCTTCAACTGAACATGCACACGATGGTAGCTTTGCATGTCCCTACTATGAGGCCGCTTTTGTCAAAAGAGGAGTCACTGCAAAGGTACATCTTTATACGGTCAGAGACCTAGGTCTTCTCTCCTGCACTCGCCACGTGCCGAGGCTCTAAGCGGGCCAATTGTCAGCCCGCTTAATGAGTCCAACAAATGGTTGCCGTCCTTGTTGAGCGTCATCTTCCAATCCGTCAGTAATGCATCCAGATAGGCGCGGTCCTGAGTTTCGATGTGCGAATTGCACCCCTCTATTTCTCGAATGACGATCGCTTCATTGAGATTCCCGAGATCAACCGCAACGACTACCCATGGAATACCTTGGGCTTCCGTGGGAGACAATACGTAATCGATTTGCAGATACTTCAAATGCTCTGTCATGATTGTTATGGACCACTCCGCTGAATAATTGCCCCATCGCATCTGTGAGGCGCTAGTCGAAGCATACTTTGTTGACCATTGTCTCGAACCAAAGAGTTTTCAGAATTCTGTGCCTCGCATCAATTTCGGGCAGCGTCCGAAGCCGTGCTCCCAAATCGGATAAAGTGAGTGACGCGATCTTGGCCTTGAGGCCAGCTTCAATTCTGGCCCATGGTAGCTCATTGTAAACCGCAGCCTGGTGATATCCGACCTGTTGCACTGTACATTTCTGCGTCCCAACCAGATCTCCAGAGGGCAGAAAGATCACCTCAAATTCTCGTCCCGTCTGCCGAAAGATAACTTGGCGTTTTCCGGAGCGTCGGAACCAGAGATCGAGGATCAGCACTTCTAAAAACTGCTCCCTGTTGCTGACGCGTGGTAACCAACTCAGGGGTAGAACCTGGAATAGTCTGCTGTCTGCACTTTCTTTTGGCAGACGCCAACCCATGACCTGTTGTGGAACTCCGCCTGACTCTTTCCAAGCGACCAAACCGGCTTTCAGGGCGAGGTTATGAGATAGAGAAAGAACTTCTGCATCCAGAGTTGCGATGCCTAGAGCACTCAGCACAGCGGAATCGCAGTAGGCATGTTCATTGGAATAGGTTCGAGAAACCGCTGGCACAATATAAAGGCTCTCATCAGAGCCTAAGGTGTGAATCCATTCCGATCGCGTCGAAATGATCTGACGCACCGGCACGGATTTCACCGACATTTCTACGACTGTATTTTGCACTTTCTGCCTCTGTCCGGCGTAGTAATCCGCCTAGTAGGATCAGTACTACTTCAGGAGTACACGATAGTCATCCGTCCTGTTAAGCATATTTTTTGCGATTCTGTTACCGATGTACTTGCCTGATGTTTAGAGGAATCTAATAATTCCATAGAGTTGCCCTCCGGGATCGCTTTGCAACCGGGTTTTGAGGGCCACGCTTTCGCCCTTTTTTTAGCTTGCGGGGCATGAACCGCGGCCCAGATATGTTACATTGGTAATCGGTTTTTCCCTCTTCGCATTTAAGAGCCTGTTTACGATCTTTATGCATCGCGGGGTGGAGGCATCAAGGCAGCTATATGCAGCCATGCGTCTGGGGCCATAGCTCTGGAGCATGACACGGAGGAAGCAGTATCCCAGCGATATAGGCGCGGAGCAGTTTGAACAGATTCGTCCTTTGCTGGAAGGGGTGCGCAAGCGCACCAAGCCGCGCAGAGTGGATTTACACGAGGTGTTCAATGCGGTCTTGTACCTTCTCAAGAGCGGCTGCCAGTG
>JAKATU010000011.1 GCA_021818585.1 Acidobacteriota bacterium
CTCGAATTGGTTGTCGTGGTTCATGGGTTGGGTCGTTCTTTGTTTTTCATTCTTGGGAAAGTTTTTGCTTTTGCCTTTGTTGTTGCTCCTCGTCAGGCCACCATCCGCAGCTTGGCTGCCGCTTCCGCCTTGGTGCCGATGGCCCACACGAAGCCCAGCAGTTCGCGTCCCACCGCGGTGATGATTTTCCTCTGGTCTTTGCCTGCCGCCGACAGCCTCATGTAGCGCTTGTGCAATCGGTGTTGCGCTTTCCAGGCGATCTCCTTGATTTCTTCGGGGACGCCTTCTTGTCGCTTGCGCAACGCCGGCCCGACGCCGGGCCGCAGCCGATAGCTCCAGGCCGCTTCCACGACGATTCGTCGCAGATGCGCGTTGCCCGCTTTGGTGATGCTCCCTTGTTGCTTGCGCTTGCCGCTGGAGTTTTCGCTGGGCACCGCGCCGCTGTAACCCATCAACTGCCGAGCGCCTTCAAAGCGGGAGATATTGCCCAACTCCGCCGCGATCGTTACCGCCGAGATCTGCGCGATGCCGCGCAGTGCCTGTAAATCCTGGACCACTTCCTGCAGCTCCGGCGAGGCCAGCTTGACCGCCTCCGCGATGGCCTTCTCCAGCCGCGCCACTCGCTCGCCCATGTGCTCGACTTCCGTCAGATAATCCAGCCGCGTCGATTCCTGAGCTACCTGCGTGAAGCGCAGCTGCCGCACCCAGGTCAAGTATCCCAGCGTCCACGCCTTTACCCCAAGCGCGGGACGCTGCCCCGTGCGCAGCAGAAATTTGCTCAGCCGGTGACGCGCCCGCAACTGGTCCTGCTTGGCCGCCTCGCGCGCCCGCACCAGATCGCGTAGCGCTTCGGAACCTGCGCCCGGGACCCACACTGGGGTCAGATCGCCGGACCGGTAACTGCGCGCCAACCTCTCGGCATCCCGGCGGTCCGTCTTCACCCGGTCGCCGGCCTTCATCGGAACCAGCGTCGGCGCGATCACCGCGCACTCGACTCCCAGCTCGGCCAACTGCCAGTAGAGAACGTAGCCGGTTGGACCTGCTTCATAGCAGGCCCGCAGTTGATCCACGGTGCCCAGCTTCTTTACCATCTTGCGTATCGACTCCATACGGTTGGGGATGGTTCCCAAGCTGCGCACCGCGCCATCCGGCTCGGCTATGGCGACAGCTATCGTTTCGGCATGGACATCCAATCCCAAAAATCGTACCTTTTCCTTCATGACCGGTTCCTCTCCGCTTGTGGCTCTGAACTGTGGTTGCTTCTTGGCTCACAGCTTAACCCACGGCCAGCGCATTGGGCCGGTCACTCCATTTTGACTAGGCCACGATGGCGGCCCGCTGATGCGATTGACAAGAACTGCTCAATGTAGCATCCGCGAGAGTTTATTGTTCTCGCGAGACACTTCTTGAAACCGGAGGTCGATTGCCTCGTTATCTTTCACAACATACGTTGGCATAGCTGACCCGCCAAGGTGCTGCCGAAATTGTTCGGCAGGTTCACCCGGCCACTCTCGTTAAGGGGCGACGGTGAACATACAGGAAGGAAAGTTGCTAATCGAGTTTGAGTCGCCGGGCCGGGCGGAACCATTGAAAACGACAACTGTTTCTCAAAAGGTGTGATTGTTTCATTGAGGTGCGGCATAGCTAAAGCCAATCAAAATTTACTGAGACAAGCAGAAGGTGCGCTTCAGCCGGAAAGACGCACTTCATGAATACCGGCACTTATCCAAGAGCGACAGCTCTGCTTTTAGGAATGGGGATTCTCAGTTTCGCATGGTGGATCGGAGCAGGGGTGCCCCCAGCGTTCGCGCGAAACCCTACCGTGCGCAAAGATGGCCCCACTCAAACAATCAAAGTTGCCGACATTCTACGCAATCCATCCGACCGTACGCCGCCGGTCGGCAAGCATGCACCCGCCGTGGTACACGTGACTCTCACTTCCAAGGAACTGGTTGGTGTACTCGATCCTGCAAGTGGCACGAACTATCGTTATTGGACCTTCGACGGTAAAGTACCGAGTGATGCGGGAATCGTCAAAGTCAATGCCAGGGTGTCCGGGCAATTCACGCGTATGGATCACGCAATTTCTAGGATGGAGAAAAGTGACTTGGCCTTTCTTGACGTGAAAGACCCGGATAAGATCCCCCTCATGCATGCGGGACCGGTAACACCGAAGGCATCCGGGGTGATGGCATCTCATGTGGCACCAGGCTGTACAGCAGGCGCGCAGCAATCGTATTACCGAAGCTTCAGGGAACACAACGCCGACATGGCGGATGTTCAGCCCTCTTGGATGGGGCCGCTGATCCAGTCTGATGCGCGGCTCGGCCAAGCCATCCGCTTTTCGGTTTCAGACGCGGCATTTCCCGGTGAGCAAACGTTGAACTACGGCAACAATCATGGCATCAGCGTGATCGCGGGCCGGCGCTTTCAGTTCGACCTGGATCCACCGTCCTTCTTTCGCAACCACTCAAGCGCACACAAGGACGGCTTCGGCAACGCCGGAACGCAGCTAAAGTGGCGCATCGCATCAGGCAATGCGGAGCACGGCAACTACGCGGTGTCGGCGATCATCTACTATGCCTTTGCTCCGCGCGTCTACCAGAACCAGATGCTCACCTCCTTTTACGCTCCTGCAGTCGCTGCAGGGCGCGGGTTCGGACGCTTTGCCGTAATGTCCAAGTTCGGCGGCATCTTGCCTACGGGCGAGATTGCACAGCAAGGTCGGGGAATCGAATGGGACGTGACGGCACAGGTGCATTCGACCAGCGTTATGCGAAGCTTCGCATAATGCCGGTTATGGAAAGCCGGACGTTATGAAAAGCGCGGCATAGATTTGCCGGAATTTCGAGGCTTGCCCATGCTTTTTCTTAACATAACGTCCCACCATATCCTATCTGCCAAGGCTCTGAAGCCAGTTCAGCAGTTTTCCATCCTGCTGCCATAACGGAACAGCCGCGGAGGGAACAGTGTTTGTAAACGCTTCTTCCAACGCCTTGCGCTTCATCTCGCCATCAATGCGCGCATAAATTTCAGTCGTTTTCAAGTCCGCATGACCAAGGATGTCCCGAATGTAAACCAAGTTGACCCCAGCTTGAAGCAGATGCATTGCTTTTGAATGTCGAAGACTATGAGGCGATATGACATCTGGGAGGGCCCCGGGATTTTTCTTGCGTGCAGACTCAACGCATTTATCAAGGATGTATTTGATCCCTGCCCGCGTGAGCCTTTCCCCATGCCGATTCGGGAACAGCGGATACGAGTGCTTGCTGCTGCCAGTCAAGCCGGCGTCAGAGATGTATCGGCGCACGATAGTAGCCGTCGGCTCCATGAGCGGAACTATGCGCGTTTTGCCGCCCTTGCCCGTAATCTTGATAGTTGCTGGCGGCTCTGCTCTGAAATCCCCAACGGAAATGTCAGCCATCTCCTGAACACGAGCGCCAGAATCGTACATCAGACTCAGCAAAACCATGTCCCTGCGGCCAGACATCTTTCTTGCGTCGGGTTGTTCCAGTATGAGCCTAACGCCATCTGGCGACATGTAGTTGACAGTTCCCGATTTCCCCCTTTTCTTGGGAATCGAAATCACCAACTGGTACTGGTTGAGGCGCATCACGTCTTCCGTCTGCATGAAGCGACAAAAGGAGTGAAGCGCCGCAAGACGCTGGTTCCTTGTTGAGACGCTGCAATTACGTTCATTTTCGAGCCAAGAGAGAAACGCGCATACCAGTTCTCTTGTCAGCAGTTCGAGTGTCATCTCCTCCGGAGGCGTATTTTCTTGCGACTTGCAGTATTTTATGAACAGCAAAAAAGTGTCCCTGTACGACAGGATTGTGTTTGGACTGGCGCCCGCCTCGCCGGGAAGATATCGGGCAAGGAACTTGCTCACGTAATAAGGGAAATCCGCTGCTTTTTTCATTACCATTCACCCCCTGGAATTACAAAGGCGGCGATGGCGTTTGCTTTCTCAATAATTTCAGGGAACATGTC
>JAKATU010000063.1 GCA_021818585.1 Acidobacteriota bacterium
CTTCGACAGCACCTTCGTAATCGCCGCCGTCAACGTCGTCTTACCGTGATCAATGTGCCCAATCGTTCCCACATTCACGTGCGGCTTCGACCGGTCAAATTTCTCCTTCGCCATGGTTCCCTCTCTGGTTCCTTCTTAACTCGTAACTTCTTTGGTTGCTTTTTACGACTCCCGCATCGAGAGTCAGCTTCCATCTCAAAACTAGCCGCCTGTTATCCCTGATTCCGCCCGATAATCTCTTCGCTGATCATTCGTGGAGCTTCCTCGTAACGCGCAAACTGCATTGTGTACGAAGCGCGACCCTGCGTCGACGAGCGAATATCGTTGACGTAACCGAACATTTCCTTGAGCGGCACAATCGCGCGAATCACCTGCGATCCACCCGAGTGCTCCATGCCCTCGATGCGTCCGCGGCGCGAATTGATGTCGCCGATGATCGTGCCCATGTGCTCTTCCGGCACCGTCACTTCCACCGACATCACCGGCTCCAGCAGGACCGGGCTCGCCTTCTTCGCCGCTTCTTTGAATGCCATCGAACCGGCAATCTTAAACGCCATTTCGTTCGAGTCCACATCGTGGTAACTGCCGTCGAACAGCGTAACCTTCACGTCCACCATCTCGTAACCGGCCAGCACGCCGTTCTGCAGCGCCTCGCGGATACCCTGCTCGGTGGGCTTGATGTACTCGCGCGGAACCACGCCGCCCTTGATCGCGTCCACAAACTCGAAGCCCTTGCCCGCTTCGTTCGGCTCCAGCTTAATCTTCACATGGCCGTAGTTGCCCGAACCGCCCGTCTGGCGAATGTACTTGCCTTCCGCCTCGGAGGGCTTGCGGATCGTCTCGCGGAACGCAACCTTCGGCTCGCCCACGTTCGCTTCCACCTTATGCTCGCGCTTCAGACGGTCCACAATAATCTCAAGGTGCAACTCACCCATGCCGCTGATGATCGTTTGGCCGGATTCCTCATCGGTCCGCACGCGGAACGTAGGATCCTCATCGGCCAGCTTCGCCAGCGCAAGGCCCATCTTTTCCTGGTCGCCCTTGGTCTTAGGCTCAACCGCAACCGAGATCACAGGCTCGGGAAAGTCGATCGCGCTCAGCGCAATCGCATGGTTCGGGTCGCAGATCGTGTCGCCTGTCTTCAATTCCTTCAGGCCTACGCACGCGCAGATATCGCCGGCGCGAATCTCGGTCACATCCTCGCGCTTGTTGGCGTGCATCTTCACCAGGCGGCCCACGCGCTCAGTCTTGTTCGTGCGCGGGTTCAGAACCGTGTCACCCGTCTTCAAAACACCCGAATACACACGGATAAAGCCCAGCTTGCCGAATGGATCGTTAATCAGCTTGAAGCCAAGAGCCGAGAACGGAGCCTCGTCGCTTGCCTCGCGCGTCAGAGTCACGCTCGGATCGTAAGGATCGATACCTTCGACTGCGGGAATATCCAGCGGGCTCGGCAGGTAATCCACCACTGCATCCAGCAGCGTCTGCACACCCTTGTTCTTGAAAGCAGTCCCGCACATCACCGGGAAGACCTTCATATCGATCGTCGCCTGACGCAGAGCCTTTTTCAACTCTTCCGGAGTCGGCGTCTCGCCCTCCAGGAACTTGTGCAGCATCTCATCGTCATTCTCGGCGACCGTCTCGATCAGCTGCATGCGGAAGGCCTCGGCCTTCTTCCGCAGATCAGCCGGAATCTCTTCCACCGTGAACTTCGCGCCCATCGTCTCGTCGTGCCACAGAATCGCGCGCATATCGATCAGGTCCACAACACCCTTGAAGTTCGCCTCGGCCCCAATCGGAATCTGAATCGCCACCGGCCGAGCGCCCAGGCGCTTGCGGATCGTCTCGATCACATGCTCAAAATCCGCGCCCGCCTTGTCCATCTTGTTCACAAAGCAGATACGCGGAACGCGATACTTGTCGCCCTGCCGCCAGACGGTTTCCGTCTGGGGCTGCACGCCGCTCACCGAATCAAACAGCGCCACCGCGCCATCCAGCACGCGCAGCGAGCGCTCCACCTCGGCCGTAAAGTCCACGTGCCCGGGCGTATCAATAATATTGATGCGGATGTTGTTCCACATGCAGGTTGTCGCAGCAGACGTGATCGTAATGCCACGCTCCTGCTCCTGCTCCATGTAGTCCATCGTCGCGGTGCCTTCATGCACTTCGCCGATGCGATGCGTAATGCCCGTATAAAACAGAATCCGCTCCGTCGTCGTCGTCTTACCGGCGTCGATATGCGCCATGATTCCGATATTTCGACAACGGTTCAGCGGTACTTGGCGAGCCACAGCGAGTCTCTCTCTAATTCCCGCGGGTTACCCCGCGTTTGGTTTCCGTTTCGGACCGGCATCGCAGCCGGCCCATAATCACAAAATTTCTGCTACCAGCGATAGTGCGCAAACGCCTTGTTGGCTTCCGCCATGCGATGCACGTCTTCCTTCTTCTTCATCGCGGCGCCACGGCCATTGGCCGCATCCAGCAGTTCATTGGTCAGCTTCTCGACCATGCCTTTTTCGCCACGGGCGCGGCCATAGTTCACCAGCCAGCGAATTGCCAGCGAGGTCCGGCGCTCCGGGTTCACTTCAATCGGCACCTGATAGTTCGCGCCGCCCACGCGGCGGGTCTTCACTTCCAGCAGCGGCTTGCAGTTCTCCACTGCCTTCTTGAACAGCTTCAGAGCCTCCTCGCCGCCCTTCTGCTCAAGATTCGTCATCGCGGCATAAAAAATTCCCTGAGCCGTCGACTTCTTGCCTTCCCACATCATCGAGTTCACAAACTTCGTGACCAGCGTCGATCCGTAAACCGGATCGGGAGCCACTTCCCGTTTCGCAATGTGACCTTTTCTCGGCATAACTCTCTATTCCTTCTTCCAGCCTTCCGGCCCGAAAACTTTCTTCCTCAACGGCCAACGCGCAAGGCCTCGACCCCACGCATCCCGGCTACTTCTTGCCCTTGCCGGCCGGTGCCGCGCCAGCCTTGGCGCGCTTGGCCCCGTACTTGGAACGGCTCTGGTTCCGGTTGGCCACGCCAACCGCATCCAGCGTGCCGCGCACCACGTGGTAGCGAACACCCGGCAGATCCTTCACGCGGCCGCCGCGAATCAGCACAATCGAGTGCTCCTGCAGGTTGTGGCCAATGCCGGGAATGTAGGTCGTCACTTCGATGCCGTTCGTCAAACGCACACGGGCAACCTTGCGCAGCGCCGAATTCGGCTTCTTGGGGGTCTGCGTGTAAACACGTGTGCAGACGCCACGGCGCTGAGGGCAACCCTGCAGTGCAGGCGATGCCGTCTTGTAGCGCGGTGCGGTGCGGCCTTTGCGAACAAGCTGATTAAATGTAGGCAAACCGTAAAACTCCTTACCTGATCCTGAACCTGCTCAAAACCTGTCAAACGCGCAGCTTGAAAGCCCTCGCGCGGTCTCTTCGCCGTAAAAACCACGGCTACCCGCGCGAAGCACTTATCCTGCTTCGCGTCTGCTTGCTTCCTTCTCAGACGAGAATCGCGACGGTGACCGAGCGCAACCCATCCCGCAACGGGATCAATTTAAGGTTGGCCAGCTCCGTTTCGTCGATTCCGGCCCGCATAGTCCGCCAAGGTGACGGATGTCGCAGGCTCCGATGCGATATTGTCCCGCCGATCGAGTCCGGCAAAGACCCCCCACAGAGTTCCCATGAAATGCTCGCCTCTGTGGCGATTCCTATTGTGCGGCTCACAGCGTGAGTACACGCACTCTCGTGGAACTTTCTAAGATTAGCAACTGCATCGTACAGAGTCAACGCAGGAAAGATAGATTTCCGGGAGTTTTCTTCACCTTTTGGGGCCAGCCACCCATCCAACCCCATCCAGCAGCCCCAAAAGCCCAAACACCCGCCTCGCAGCCCTTAAAATAGCCCATCCAACCCCATCCCGAACCTCCAGCCGCACCTGCCACGTTTTTCATCAGGCCGCAATCCTGCTCCCCATCCCCACTCTCCGCCTGATATAACTCCGTCCATGAGACTCGCACTCCGCATGCACATCGCCGCGGCCTCCTTGGTATTCCTCGCCGCTCCTCTCGCCTTCGCCCAGGCAAGCCACAACCATGTCACGCCCGACACCAATATTCATAACGCCAAAATCGAGCGCCTCGTTCAACATCTTCAGAAGACCGCCTACATTCGCGCAACCGCCGTCTCCCCTGACGGAAAAATGATCCTCTGGGAGCAGGGCGGGCAGGATTCCTCAAAAATCTTCCTCGCGCCCCTCACCAATCCCTCCGCCGCTACCACCATCAGCGCCTGCTCCGGCGCAGCGCAGGGCATCGCCGAGCAGGCCGCATGGTCGCCGGACTCCCGCCAGATCGCCTTCTTCTCCAACTGCACCCCCGACAACTCCCGAGCAATCTTCGTCGCCCCCATCCAAAATGGCCGGCCCACCAAACTCGCCGGCCTCGACGGCTACGCCCACTCCCTCATGTGGGCGCCAAACGGTAAATATCTCAGCTTCATCTACGTCAAAGGCGCCAAAGGCCCCGTCAACGCACTCGCGCCCACCCCGCCGCCAGCCGGCGTCATCGGTGAAGAAAAAGCCCGCGACCAACGCATCGCCACCGTCTCCGCCCACGGCGGCCCCATCCGGCAAATCACCCCCGCCGGCCTCTATGTCTATGAGTTCCACTGGGCGCCGGACGCCGGCAAGCTCACCTACGTCGCCGCACCCCTGCCCGGTGACGACAACTGGTGGACCGCCAAACTCTACACCCAGACCCCCAACGGCAAGCCCTACGCCATCCTCGACCCCGGCGCAGTCTCCGGCCCGCTCCACGGCCTCCAGATCGCCGTGCCTCGCTTCTCCCCGGACGGCAAACAGATCGCCTTCATCGGCGGCCTCATGTCAGACCAGGGCGTAACAGGCGGCGATCTGTACATCATCCCCGCCGGCGGTGGCCAGCCCCGTGACGTCACCCCAGGCACCCACCTCACCGTCTCCTGGATTCACTGGCAGAATACAACCCCCACACGCGACACCTTCCTCGTCACCACCATCCACGCTGGCGCGCCCTCCATCCAGCGCCTCGACCTTTCTGGAGACACCTACCACTTCCAGCCCCTCATGACCGAACCCGAATCCATCGGCAATGGCCACCTCCTCAACGGCATATCCCTCTCCAACAACGGAAAAGTCGCATTCATCGGCAGTTCCTACTCCTCGGCGCCCGAGGTCTACGCCGGAACCCTCGGCCAGCCCCTCACCGCCATCACCCACGTCAACAGCAACCTCAAGCCCATCTGGGGCAAAGCAAAATCCGTCCAGTGGACTAACGAGGGCTTCCACGTCCAGGGATGGCTCCTTTATCCCGCCAATTATGACCCCAACCAGCATTACCCCCTCATCGTCTACGTCCACGGCGGCCCGGCCTACGCCAATATGCCTCACTGGCCCTATGCCGGCTATGGCCCCGTTCCCTTCTCTGCACTCGGTTACTTCGTCCTCATGCCCAACCCCCGAGGCAGCTACGGCGAAGGCGAACACTTCACCCAGGCCAATCGCCGCGACTTCGGCTACGGCGACCTTCGCGACATCCTCGCAGGCGTCGATACCGTTGAAAAACAGCTCCCCATCGATAACAACCGGGTCGGTATCACCGGCTGGAGCTACGGCGGATTCATGACCATGTTCGCCATCACCCAGACCCACCGCTTCCACGCCGCCGTCGCCGGCGCAGGCCTCTCCGACTGGAAGAGCTACTACGGCGAAAACTCCATCGATCAGTGGATGATCCCCTTCTTCGGCGCTTCCGTCTACGATGACCCCGGCGTATACGCCAAATCCTCGGCCATCAATTTCATCAAGAACGCCAAAACCCCAACCCTCGTCGTCGTCGGCTCCAATGACGCAGAATGCCCCGCCCCGCAGTCCTTCGAGTTCTGGCACGCGCTTAAAACCCTCGGCGTCCCAACCCAGCTCGTCGTCTACCCCGGCGAAGGCCACGGCTTCTACAAACCCGCGGACCGCGTCAACGTCCTCGAACGCGCCCTGGCATGGTTCCAGCACTACATGCCGGCCCAAAATTAGCTTCCTCCCCGGCTCCGCATCACCGCGGAGCCGGCCGCCCTTTCCACATCTATCTTTTCTATTGGGCGCCAGGCCTGTTCTCCCACCGCTCCGGCCTGTTATCTTAAGGTCACCCGAATATATCCTGAGAGGGTGAATAACCGTCCATGCGTACGCCATGGACGGGGAGGTTGCATGAAGCGGTTTTTCGTCCTGATTGTTCTTGTGTGCTTTTCTCTTCCCGTTGGGCTGTCCATCGCAGGTTGCGGTCATAACACCAACAACTACTGCCTGAAAAACGGTCACGCCTACGGCCCCACAATCAATCAGGTCGCGTATGTGATCCTGCAGCCTCAAACCACGGGCGTCTCACTCGCCTGGGGACAGACACAGTCCCTCGATCAACCCACCGCCTACAACTGCGTTAACAGCACTGAAACTGTTGCCAGCTACATCTACTCCACCACCAATCGCTCCCTCGCTGACATCTCTCCCTCCGGCGTCATCTGCGCTGGCACCTGGAACCGCTACAGCCAGGGCCTCGTCGCTCCCTACACGGTCTGCACTCCGCCCACCGGCGCCAACCTTACTAATTGCGGAACCGCCACGGACCCCAATGCCGCATGCGGCACCGCGCAGGTGACAGCCACCGGCGGCTCGATCACCAGCAACCCGGTCAACGTTTATATCCATCCACCCATTACATCCATATCCATCAGTCCAACTGCCGTCACGCAAACCGGATGCTTCTCGCAGAACACCACCGTCAGTGATAGTAGCGGCAATCCCATCACGCTGCGCAGTGAGACCACCGTCCTCGGCCCTGATGGCACCCCCATCCCCACCCAGGACATCGGCACCATCACCTACAGCGCCAGCAACACTAGTATCGTCAACATCGTCAACACCACCAATAACGGAACCGGCACCAACCCCAACGGCACCATGACCGCCAATCAGCCAGGCTCCACCCTCATCACCGCCCAGGTCGCCAGCTCCAGCTCCGCCGCAGGCTACTTCTACACCTGCCCACCCACCTCCATTGCCCTCAGCATCAACGGGCAAACCAGCGCCACCGTCACGCAGAGTTCCAAGCCCACCGTCGTCGCCACTCTCAAGGACAAAAACGGAACTGCCATCACCGGCGCCGCGCTCGACTACTCCTCCACCCAGCCGCAGAATCTCTCCGTGGCCTCCACCGGAAACATCAGCGTCAACTTCCCCAGCGAGGCTGAAATCACCGCCGTCTGCCAGCCGGGAACCTGCAATCCCTCCCCCATCAATCAGATCGGCGTTTACGGCACCGGAACCCCCGTCGTCTCCAACACCGTGCTGATCAACGCACCCGGCAAGGATAGTGACCAGATATGGTTTGCCTCTCCCGATTCCCAGTACTTCAGTGAGATCGACCTCACCCAGGGCACCAAGGGCACTCCGGTTCGCCTGCCATACGTCCCCAATTCCATGATTGCCGACCAGTCCGTCAGTCAGCTCTTCTTCGGCAGCTACCGCGAGCTCATGATCTACAACACCCTCACCAACAATCTGAGCAAGCAGGACACCAGCGTCCCCGGCGTGGTTCTCGCCGTCTCGCCTGATGACTCCACCCTGGTCATCAATGACCAGCTCCGCAAGGTCATCTACCTTTACTCGCTCAGCAACGGCTCCAGCACCAGCATCGGCGGCGTCGCCACCCACGCCCAGTTCTCGCCGGACAGCAAGACTGTTTACATCACCGGGCCGGACACCCTCTACGTGCACAACAGCAACACCGGCTGGAGCACCTACCCGCTCACCAGCACACAGAGCACCGCCTGCACGCCCTCCCTCGACAACACCGGTACCAATCCCTACTGCGGACGCGATCTCACCATCACCGTACCCCAGGAGGCAGCTTTCATCACCGGCAGCGTCACCAACGCCTACGGTTTCTGCCCGGACACCACCTCCAATCCGCCCGTTTACTATCCAGAGGCCACCAGCGCAACGGCGGATACCGAGCACGTTGCCGCCACCGCAAATGGCGACCACATCATTGGAGCCAACCCCACCTCGCTCGTCGACATGTGGCTTTACGCGGACTCGGGCCAAACCCAGCTCGGCATGCCTACCGGCGGATGCCCGCAGCCTACACCCACTACTTCCGGGCCGCTGCATATCTACCCCTACACCCTCACGACGCCGTTCTCCAGCATCACCAACACCGCGGCGCCGGTTCCCACACAGATCGATCAGGTCCTCACTTCGCCCAACTCCCTGGAGTCCTTCGTGACCTACCAGTCCAGCTCGCCCAACGGAGTGCTTCCCGCCTACGATCCCTCCACCACGGCCAACCAGCTTGGATCGCTCACCGGCATCCAGCTCTCCGGAACCGCGGGAGATCCCATCGCGGGAGCGTTCAGCCCTGACGGAAGCATCTTCTTCGCCAGCACCACAGGCGACGACCTCGTTCACATGATCGATCCCTCCACCCTCACGGACACCGGCACACTCAACCCCGAACTCGTCGGTTCTTCCCAGCAGCCCGTGCCCGCGGTCTTCATTGCCGTCAAGTCCCGCTCCACCACATAATCTCGACACCAACCCCAATCCAAAGGCCCCTCCACTCAGGAGGGGCCTTTGGCCCTTCGCGCTGTCGTTTCCCGACGATCAAAGATAATGCTTCTCGTGGCTGTAAACCGCATCCGGATCATCCAGCCGGTGCGCCATGGCATCCACCTCTACCGCCCGCTCATCGGCAATGGCCAGGTTCTCATGAAGAAAAAATCCCTCATGCACCCCGGCCTCAGCCACACCGACGGCTTCCGACTCCGTGGACTTCTCTTCTTGTTTCGCAATCACCACCGGCTCCCCGGTGTGCGACTTCCATCCCATGCCCCGCCGCGAAGGCTCCGGCGACGGAGACTGCGTCGGTGTCAGGATCTCCTCCAACCGCTTGTCAATCCGCTCCGGAATCTTCCAGCTCGCGGCCTTCGGCTTCGACTCTGACGCGCGCACCACCAGAACCGCCACCAACGCCCCGGCGGACAATATTCCTGCAATCTCCATCCATAATTGAATCGGGGACATAGAGACACCTCTTCCCATGTCCATCGGCAGAGATCAGAAAAACTTGAAAGCCCCCGGCCAAAACCCTCCCCAACACAAATGCTCTAAAATCGTATCTATCGGCCATGAAATGCCCTTTTTGCGGTTTCGCGCAGGACCGCGTCGTTGACTCTCGGGAAAGCAAGGAAGCAGACTCCATCCGCAGACGCCGCGAATGTGAGCGTTGCAACAAACGCTTCACCACATACGAACGAATCGACGAAATCCCCTACATGGTCGTCAAAAAAGACGGCCGACGCGAAAAATTCGAGCGCGGCAAAATCCTCAGCGGACTCCTCCGTGCCTGCGAAAAGCGACCCATCTCCGCCGGTATCCTCGAAGACCTTGTCGACCAGACCGAATCCTTCCTCATGGACTCGCCCGAACGCGAACGCTCCACCACCGAAATCGGCCTCCTCCTCATGGAAAAACTCAAGAAACTCGACACTGTCGCCTACATCCGCTTCGCCAGCGTCTACCGTGATTTCAAGGACGTCAACGAATTCAAAGCCGAACTCGAACAGCTCCTCACCGGCAAAGACCTCAGCCAGCGAAGGAAAACATCCCACTAGGCCATCTAAGCGAGATCAATATGACACAGAACAAAACCCATACGGTCACCCTCATCCCCGGTGACGGCATCGGCCCCGAAGTCACTGACGCGGTCGTCCGCATCCTCAACGCCACCGGAGTCAAATTCCAGTGGGAGCCCTACGCCGCCGGCGCCGAAGCCTTCGAGAAATTCAAAACCTACATCCCCGCCGACCTTTATGAGTCCATCGAGCGCACCCGCGTCGCGCTCAAAGGACCCGTCACAACCCCCGTCGGCGGCGGATTCTCCTCCATCAACGTCACCCTCCGTAAAAAATTCGAACTCTACGCCAACTTCCGGCCCATCAAAAACCTTCCCGGAATTAAAACCAACTACCCAGGCGTAGACCTCGTCATCATCCGGGAAAACACCGAGGGCCTCTACGTCGGCCTCGAACAGGAAATCGTCCCCGGCGTCGCCACCGCGCTCAAGGTCGTTACGGAAAAAGGCTCAAACCGCATCGCTCGCTTCGCCTTTGAGTTCGCACGAAAGCACGGACGCAAAAAGATCCACTGCATCCACAAGGCCAATATCATGAAGATGACCGACGGCCTCATCCTCCGCTGCACCCGCCAGGTCGCAAAGGACTTCCCCGAAGTCGCCTACGGCGAGCACATCGTCGACAACACCTGCATGCAACTCGTCACCAACCCCTACCAATACGACATGCTGCTGCTCGAAAACCTCTACGGCGACATCGTCAGCGACCTATGCGCCGCATTCGTCGGCGGCCTTGGCCTCGTCCCCGGAGCCAACCTCGGCGAAAATGCCGCCATCTTCGAGGCCGTCCATGGCTCCGCGCCGGACATCGCCGGAAAAGACCTCGCCAACCCCACTGCCCTGCTCCAGTCCGCCATCCTCATGCTCCGTCACCTCGACGAAGACCAGGCCGCGAACCGAGTCCAGGCCGCCCTTGAAAAGGTCTACACGGAGAAAACCACACTCACCCGCGACGTAGGCGGCGCCTCCAGCACCAGCGCCTTTGCCGACGCCATCATCGCGGCTCTCGAAACCGGCCCGGCCTGAACCCACGACTCTTATACCTGCATCCTGCCCATCGCGGCAGGATGCAGGTCCACCCCACAGCAACAACCCTCCCCCCGAAAACCACATTTCAGCGCTCCCCGCTACGCTTCCGCGAGAAAGTCCGCGTCATCCGCGCAACCTCCCTTTACACTAAAGAGACATAGAAAATCCACTCGACTCCGACCAGCCATGTCGCTACGGATTCTCGTTTGGATCAATCTCGCGTTCCAGGCGGCTAAGTAAATTGACTCGGCAGAAAATCGGCATCCTCGGCGCGACCGGAATGGTCGGCCAGCGCTTCATCCAGCTTCTCGAACACCACCCGTGGTTTGAAGTCACGTGGCTCGCGGCCAGTGACCGCTCCAGCGGCAAACGCTACGGCGACGCCGTCCGCTGGAAGCTCGACACTCCCATCCCCGCCCGCATCGCCCAGTTGGAAATCTCGCCCGCGCAGCCGGAAGGCGCGCCTAAGGTCATCTTCGCCGCGCTCGACTCCGACATCGCCCGCGAACTCGAACCCCGCTTCGCCGAGGCCGGTTGCGCCGTCATCTCCAACTCCAGCGCCTTCCGCATGCAGGCAGACGTTCCCCTCGTCATCCCCGAGGTCAACGCAGACCACCTCGCCATCCTCGAGCACCAGCAGTGGCGCAAACAATCCGGCGGCTACATCGTCACCAACCCCAACTGCTCGGCCATCGGCCTCGTTCTGGCTCTCAAGCCGCTGGAAGAGATCTTCGGCATCGAAAGCATCTTCGTCAGCACCATGCAGGCCATCAGCGGCGCGGGCTATCCCGGCGTGCCCTCCTTGGACATCCTCGGCAACGTCGTGCCCTACATCAAGAACGAAGAGGAAAAGCTGCAGGAGGAGACCCTCCGCCTGCTCGGCTCACTGCAGGGTAATCTCGTCCAGCCCCTCGACGCCCGCATCGCAGCCCACTGCAACCGCGTCGCCGTCGAAGACGGACACACCGAGAGCGTCAGCATCAAGTTCCGCCGCAAAGCCGCGCGTGAAGAAATCCTCGCCGCGTGGGCCGGATTCGCGCCTCTCGCCGGCAAGGATCTTCCCACCGCTCCCGCCCAGCCCGTCGAATTCCTCGATGCGGAAGACCGTCCCCAGCCTCGCCTCGATCGCATGCGCGGACGCGGCATGGCCGCCAGCGTCGGTCGCCTGCGCCCCTGCAACCTCCTTGACTGGAAATTCACCGTCCTCTCCCACAACACCATTCGCGGCGCCGCCGGAGCGGCCCTGCTCAACGCAGAGTTCCTCGTCTCCCTCGGCAAGCTCGCACCCTCGGCGGTACACGCATGAAGCCCATCGTCGTCATGAAGTTCGGCGGCACCTCCGTTCAGGATGATGTCGCCATCGACCGCACCGCCTCCATCGTCCGAGGGCGCGTCGAGCGCGGCGTGCAGCCCATCGTCGTCGTCAGCGCCATGGCTAAGGTCACCGATCAGCTTCTCGCTGCTGCTGCGGCGGCGGCCCGAGGCGACCGCAAGGGCGCACTCTTCGTCACCTCACGCCTCCGCAATCGCCACCTCGAAGCCGTAGGCCGCCTCGTCACCTCCGCCGCCTGCTCCGAAGTCCACAGCACCGTCGATGCCGAGTTCAATTCCCTCGACGAAATCCTTCGCGGCCTCGCCGCCGTCGGCGAACTCACCCCCCGTATCAGCGACATGGTCGTCTCCTACGGAGAACGCATCTCCAGCCGCATTGTCACCGCCGCCTTCGCCGATCGCGGCCTCAACGCCGTCCACATCGACGCGCGTCAGTGCATCATCACCGACGCCCACCACGGCCGCGCCATCCCACAGGACGACCTGATCGAGCAGCGTCTCCGTGAGCACGTCCTCCCACACGCGCAGGAAGGCCGCGTCTGTGTCATGGGCGGCTTCATCGGCTCCACCATCGAGGGCGTCACCACCACCCTCGGTCGAGGCGGATCAGACTTTACCGCTGCCTTGGTCGGCGGCGGACTCGAATCCGAATCCATCGAAATCTGGACCGACGTCAACGGCATCATGACCGCGGACCCTCGCGTCTGCCCCGACGCGCTTCGCGTCAAGTCCATCAGCTTTGAAGAAGCGGCAGAACTCGCCTACTTCGGCGCCAAGGTGCTCCATCCGGCCACCATCCTCCCCGCCGTCAAAAAGAACATCCCCGTGCTGGTCCTTAACTCGCACAACCCCGGCAACGAAGGCACACGCATTACCGCCGTCGCGCCCCACTGCCGCAGCCCCTTCAAGTCCATCGCGGTCAAAAAGAAGCTCACCATCATCGACGTCGTAGCCAGCCGCATGCTCATGTCCCACGGCTACCTCAAGTCCGTCTTTGAAATCTTCGACAAGCACAAGTGCGCCGTCGACATGGTCTCCACCTCCGAGGTCAGCGTCTCGCTCACCGTCGACTCCAACGAGAAACTCCCCGAAATCGCCGCCGACCTCAGCCAGATCGCCGACGTCAAATACGAAGGCAAAAAAGCTCTCGTCTGCCTCGTTGGCGAAGACATCCGGGGCCACAACGGCATCGCGGGCCGCGTCTTCTCTACGGTCAAGCACGTCAATCTGCGCATGATCTCCCAGGGAGCCTCCGAGATCAACATGAGCTTTATGATCGAAGAGGACGACGTCGAAGAAGCGCTCCGCTCGCTCCACAAAGAGTTCTTCTCCGACCCTGACCCCGAAATCTTCGACACCACAGAAGCAGCAAAACCCGTAGCCACCTGAAACACCGAAAAGATTCCGTGGTGGCCCACCCAAGCGCAGCTTGAGTGGGGTCAATTAGCTGTAAGAGTAGAAAATGTTGTCATCCCAACCCAAGCGTTGGGTGCCCCATTCATAGCGGCAACATCGCGATGAGTGGGGTCCGATCCATCGAGGCGCCAAAAAATATTGTCATTCCGACCGAAGCAGATCGCCCAGGCGATCTGCGAAGCGGAGGAACCTGCAGTTTCAAAAAAGCTGTCATCCCAGATAAACATGGGTGCCCCGTCCAAGCTCCGCTTGGGCGGGACCAGAGAATGCATCCACCCAATGCAATCATCCTGAGCGAAGCGAAGGACCCGCAGTTTAAAAAATCAAGCCGTCCTTCGCAAAGCCAAGGATCACCAAAGCATCCAACCAACCGGAGAAACCCCATGCTCTTCCTGGTCTTAGGCCGCGGAAAAACCGGCAGCCTCGTCGCACAAATCGCCCATGAGCGCGGCCACAGCGTCCGCGTCGTCGGCGAAGAAGAAAACCGCAACGCCGCCGCCCTCACCGGCCCCATCCTCGCTGGCTTCGATGCCGTCATTGACTTCACCACACCCGAGGCGGCCGTCACCAACATGCGCGCCTGCCTCGCCAACGGCGCGCGCATCGTCGTCGGCACCACCGGCTGGTACCAGCACCTCCATGACATGCGCGCCCTCGCTCAGCGCAAAGACGCGGCCCTGCTATACGGCACCAACTTCTCCATCGGCGTGCAGGAGCTCTTCCGGCTCACCAAACACCTCGCCACCGCCCTGCCCGGCTACAGTTACCACATCACCGAAACACATCACGTCGACAAAAAGGACGCACCCTCCGGCACCGCCCTCACCCTCCAGCAGATCCTCCGGGAAGCCAATCCCGCCCTCGACGTGGAAATCACCTCCCACCGCGAAGGCGACGCCTCCGGGGTCCACGTCATCGAAGCCCGCTCCGAGAGCGACCGCCTGGAAATCCGCCACGAAGCCTTCTCCCGCCGCGGCTTCGCAGAAGGAGCCGTCCGCGCCGCCGAGTGGATCGCCGACAAAACCGGTACCTGGGAGTTCCGCGAAATCTTCGATCAATTGCGATAAACTCGGCAAACAGGTCACGCACCTCCCCAACCCCGCCGCGCTGCCCCAGCCAGGCAAGGAGAGCCGAGTTGAAGCCGTCCGTAGTCATCCTCACCTACAACTCAGAGCTCTCCATCCGCAACACCCTCGCCTCCGTCGCAACCCTCACCGACGACATCCACATCGTCGACTCCTACAGCCAGGACTCCACCCTCGAAATCGCCCGCGCCACCGGCGCAAACATCGTTCAGCATCCCTTCGAGCACTACGGTGCACAGCGCAACTGGGCCATCGAGAACCTTCCCCTGCGCTACCCCTGGCAGCTCCACCTCGACGCCGACGAGCGCCTCACCCCCGAGCTTTGCGCTGAAATAGCCGCGCTTCCTGACGATCCACCCCTTAACGGCTACTTCCTGCCCCGCGTCATGACCTACCTCGGCCGCGAAATCCGCCACGGCGGCATGTACCCCACTTGGCACATGCGCCTCTTCCGCACCCCATACGGTCGCTGCGAGTCCCGCCGCTACGACCAGCACTTCTACCTCACCGAAGGCGCAAGCGCCCAGCTCCGCCGCGACATGATCGACGACATCCGCATGCCCCTCACCGAGTGGACCTCCCGCCACAATCGCTGGGCCGATGCCGAGGTCGAGGAACAATCCTGCCAGCGCCGGCAGGGCTGCATCCAGCCCCGCATCACCGGCAATCCCGTCGAGCGCAAACGCTACCTCCGCCACCTCTACAACAACGCGCCGCTCTTCGTGCGTCCCTTCGGCCTCTTTTTTTATCGATATTTTCTTCGTCTCGGCTTCCTCGACGGCCCCGAGGGATTCATCTTCTTCGTACTGCAGACCTTCTGGTTCCGTTTCCTCATCGACGCCAAGCTCTTTGAGCGCCGCCAGCCCCAGCGCGACGTTTCTACACCACGGCGCTCAGTGTAAACTCGACTCGTAATGGAACTCTTTGGTTGCGGCACAGCTCTCGTCACCCCTTTTCGCGCGGATCAATCCATCGACGAACAGGCGCTACAGAATCTCGTTCAATGGCAAATCATCAGCGGCATACACTGGCTCGTCGCCTGCGGCACCACTGCGGAAACACCCACACTCTCCGACGAAGAATGGCTCCGCGTCCTCCGCATCGTCACTGATGCCGCCGATGGCCGCGTCCCCGTCTGGGCCGGCTGCACTGACAATTCCACCCGCCGCGCGGAAGAGCGCACCCGTCTCGCTTCCCGCATCCCCGGCATCACCACCATCCTCAGCGCCAATCCCTTCTACAACAAACCCACCCAGGAGGGCCAGTTCCAGCACTTTTCCGCCGTCGCCCACTCCACTCATCTGCCCGTCGTTCTTTACAACGTGCCCAGCCGCACCGGCGCCAACCTGGATCCATCCACGGTCCTCCGCCTCATCGAGGCCAACTCCAACATCGCCGGCATCAAGGAATCCAGCAGCAACATGACCCAGATCGCCGAGCTCGCCACCCGCGTACCCCGTTCCTTCCAGGTTTACTCCGGTGACGATGTCATGGCTCTCGGCACCATCGCCGTCGGCGGTGCCGGCCTCATCTCCGTCGCCTCCAATGAGATTCCCCACGAAATGGCCACAATGGTCCAGTCTGCCCTCAACAACGACTGGCCCACCGCTCGCGGCCTTCACCGCAAGTTCTTCCAGCTCATGCAGGCCAACTTCTGGGAAACCAGCCCCGGCCCTGTCAAAGCCATCCTCGCCATGATGGGACGCATTGAAGAAACCTACCGCCTCCCCATCACGCCCGTCTCCCCGGCCACACGCTCCCGCCTCGAACGCCTCATCGGAGAACTCGGCCTCCTGGCAGAAGCCCCACTCCCCCACGGCGAACTCCACCTCTTCTAGCTCGGTCAGGGCATAAACCCAACCCCGCCTGAAATGCCATCCTGAGGCAAAGTCGAAGGATCTGCAGTTTGCACCATGAACCAGTAGAAACCCCCGCCAGACTCAAAAGCTCGAAGTGTCATTCAGAGCGAAGCGAAGAATCCCGGCAATACCTCGATGGGAATTGCGCCCAAAAGTTTCTCCCGAAACTCCCCACTCTACTGCGCACCAGCGCTCGACCCACACCATCCCACCCGAAGCGCCAGACGAAACGGAGGGACCTGCAGTTCAAAATGCTGGCACCCCACCACAATCTGGGACCGAAGACCCCACAAATCAACCCGTCCTCAAACTTCGAGTTCTTCGCGTCTTGGCGGTAGATTTCGCTTTTCCGCCCAGGGCGCAATCACTCACAGCCACCTCCAAAATCACCGCTTTTTGGGAATCACCCAGCAACTGGGCCGCTGCACCATCCCAATCTTCGGGTAATAACCCTCCGCCGCCGGTGCCGCCACCAGAACCAGCGTCGTCTCTTCACCCGCCGCTTTATGCGTCTCATCAATCAATCGTTTCCCAATCCCCATCCGCTGGTATTCCGCATCCACCGCCAAGTCAGACAAATAGCAGCAATAAGAGAAATCCGTCACCGCCCGCGAAACCCCCACCAGCCGTCCCTCATCCCGCGCCGTCACAATCAAGTCCGCTTGGCGCAGCATCCGCTCCAGCCGCTTCACATCGTCCACCGGCCGCCGCTCCCCCAGCGTCGACAGGATCAAAACCGCCCGAAACTCCTCCACTGCCAACCCCGGCTCCAAAACATACCTGATCTCCATGCAGACCCTCCATTCCCGCAATGCTCCAAATTAGCAGCCAGCGGCTGGCAGCTAAAAGCTGCCCTCCTTGCTAAACTCACTCTGTGACTGAAGATTATCTCTACGCCAAAATTGAAGAACATTTCGCCGCCGGAGCCGATGCCATCGGCAATCCCGCCGCTATTGCCGCCTTTGAAGAACTTCGCGACTCGCTCGAAGAAGGCGCCATCCGCTCCGCCGTCCCGGACGCAACCCACCCCCACGGCTGGCGCGTCAATGCCTGGGTCAAGCGCGGCATCCTCCTCGGCTTCCGCCTCGGCAAGCTCGCCGCATCCGGCCATGACCTATCCTTCGTCGACAAGGACACCTACCCCGCCCGCACCTTCACGCCTGCCCAGCAAATTCGCGTCGTCCCAGGCGGCTCCGCCGTCCGCCGCGGAGCTTACCTGGCCCCCGGCACTGTCTGCATGCCGCCCATGTACGTCAACGTCGGCGCCTGGGTCGATGAAGGCGCCATGATCGACTCCCACGCCCTCGTCGGCAGTTGCGCCCAGATCGGCAAGCGCGTCCACCTCAGCGCCGCGGCACAAATCGGTGGCGTCCTCGAGCCCGTCAACGCCAGCCCCGTCATCCTCGAAGACGATGTCCTCGTCGGCGGAAACTGTGGCGTCTACGAAGGTGCCATCGTCCGAAAACGCGCCGTCCTCGCCGCCGGAACCATCCTCACCCGCGGAACTCCCGTCTACGACCTCGTCAACGGAACTGTCATTCGCGCCGAAGGCGACCGCCCCCTCATTATTCCAGAAAAAGCCGTCGTCGTTCCCGGCTCCCGCGCCATCCAGAAAGGCCAGGCCGCTGAATGGGGCCTCAGCGTCTACACCCCCGTCATCGTCAAATATAGAGACGAAAAAACCGACCTCTCGCTGGCCCTCGAAGACCTCCTCCGCTAACACCAAGGCATCATGGTGGCCCACCCAAGCTCCGCTTGGGTGGGGTCTCAGTAAAAACTCTTTTCATCCCAACCAAAGCGGGTACCCCGAAGAGTATTGTCATCCCGAGCGAAGTGACCAAAGGGAGCGCAGCGGAGGAACCTGCTCTGAGCGAAGCCGAAGAAATCTTCAGTTCTAACCGCCCAACCCCACCAAAAAATTCCGCCAGGCCCAAAAAGCTCGGAGTGTCATTCAGAGCGAAGCGAAGAATCCCGAGAATGCCTCGACCGAGATTGCACTCAAAAGTTTCTCCCAGAAATCCCCGCTCTCCAGCGCAGCAGCGCTGGACCCGCACAAACCCGCCGATTGTAATTGGACCTTGAAACCTCCAATCCCCCCACATCCCCCCCGCACCGCAACCACACTTTTCCTTGTCTCCCAGCAGAACCCTGCTAGCATCAAGTGTGAGTTACATGACAGAAAGCAAACTGCAAATCATCCCGCTCGGCGGCTTGGGCGAATTCGGCATGAACTGCCTCGCCATCCGCTACAAAGACGACATCATCGTTATCGACGCCGGCCTCATGTTCCCCGAGTCCGAACTCCTCGGCGTCGACGTGGTCGTCCCGGACATCACCTGGCTTGTTGAAAACAAAGAGAAAGTCCGTGGCATCCTCCTCAGCCACGGCCACGAAGACCACATCGGCGGCCTGCCCTGGATTCTCTCCGAGCTCAACGTCCCCGTTTACGGCACCGAGTTCACCCTCGCCTACGTCGAAGGCAAACTCGAAGAGCACAAGATGCTCGACGACACCGAGCTCATCGAGATGGTCCCCGGCGGCAAGTTCTCCCTCGGCCCATTCACCATCGAACCTATCCGCGTCACACACTCCATGGTCGACTGCGTCGCCCTCGCCATTGACACTCCCGTAGGCGTCATCGTCCACACCGGCGACTTCAAAATCGATCTCTCCCCGCCGGACGGCAAAGCCTTCGATCTCCATCGCTTCGCCGAATACGGCAAGCGCGGCGTTCTGCTCCTTATGCAGGACTCCACCAACGTCGACCGCCACGGCTACACCCCCAGCGAGTGGGCCGTTAAGCCCCACCTCGACGAAATCTTCGCGCGCACCAGGAAGAAGCTCTTCTTCAGTTGCTTCTCCTCGTCCACCTACCGCATCCGCATCGCCATGGACCTCGCCTTCCGCCACAACCGCAAGGTTGCCATCGTAGGCCGCTCCATGATCGAGTCCTCTGAGGTTGCCCAGGATCTCGGCTACCTCGACATCCCCAACGGCCTGCTCATTCATCCCGGCCAGATCGCCGACCACGACCCCGAAAACGTCATGGTCCTCATCAGCGGAACCCAGGGCGAGCCCATGTCCGCCCTCAGCCGCGCCGCCGTGGACAACCACAAACACGCGCGCATCGCCCCCGGCGACACCGTCCTGCTCAGCTCACGCATCATCCCCGGCAACGAGAAGAGCATCTACCGTGTCATCGACCACCTCTACCGGCGCGACGCCGAGGTCATCCTCGACGATGGCGAATCCGGCCTCATCCACGTCTCCGGTCACGCCAGCCAGGAAGAGCAGCGCCTCATGATCAACCTCCTGAGGCCCAAATTCTTCATCCCCATTCACGGCGACTACCGCCACCTAAAAAAGCACGCCGAGCTAGCCCAGAACATGGGCGTTGTGGACCTCGCCATGGTCATCGAAAGCGGCGACGTCATCGACGTCAGCCCCGACGACATACGCAAAACCGGCACCGTCACCGCCGGCCGCGTCTGCATTGACTCCGGCTCCGCCGGCGACATCGTCGAAGATCTCGTCATCCGCGACCGCCGCCATCTCTCCGAGGACGGATTCGTCATCCCCATCCTCACCATCAACAAGCTCAGCGGCAAAGTCGAGCGCCAGCCGGAAATCTTCTCACGAGGCTTCGTCGGCGGCGATACCGCACTCTTGGAAACCGCCCGCACCGTCGTCTCCACGACCCTCGAAAACTCCAGCGCCGAAGAAAAAGCCGACTACGGAGTCATCAAGGAAAAAATACGCATCGACCTCAAACGCTACATCCAGAAAAACACCAGCCGCCGCCCCCTGATCATGCCAGTAATCCTCGAAATCTAGAACGGAAAGCATTGCACAAGGGAAATCCACGGCGACCCACCGAAACAGTAGTGGCCCGGCTAGCACAGTGGTGGCCCATCTAACCGTGGTGGCCCACCCAAGCATAGCTTGGGTGGGGAAGCAAATCTCTCCACCCCCAAGTCAAAACCCTGCGGGCGCCCCATCCTTTGCAAAGCAAAGGGTGGGAACAGAAAAAGCCCACCCACCAAACATCGTCATTCAGAGCGAAGCGAAAGCCTGCCCTGAGCGCAGCCGAAGAGAATCCGCAATATCAAAAGATGTTGTCATCCCGACCGTGTGAGTTGAATTTTAGAAAATGCTGATTTATTGAGAGATAAAATCGCCGTTTTTGGCTGTGTAGGAAGTGTGCAGGGAAATTGTGTAAATTTCAGCCGAATTCGGCACCGAGACTGTTCGGAATAGAAGGGCATACTATCTTTCCTGCGGTAAGAGAGCCGATCTCAGCTTCGAGAGTGCTCGATAGTAGTGATTTCTAACGCTAGCGTAAGTAGAACCGGTCTCCTCCACAATCTCGCGCAGAGAGTAGCCTTCAAAGAAGACGAGATCGAGAATCCGACGTTGCTCTGGCGATAACACTTCTCGATAACGCTTGAGCAGGTCCTTCCCCGAGAGGTGTTCCACGGCTTGCTTCTCGGAATCCTTCGTCATTGCCTGGGCTGCCCGCTGTTCGTCCAGATCACATGAATCATAAAATC
>JAKATU010000019.1 GCA_021818585.1 Acidobacteriota bacterium
TCCGATCTTCCCCTTATGGCAGAAGCGGGAAGAGTTTATTACTTCCGCATACGGCAATTTTCGGGATACGAAGGTCACGGTCTGGAATTTGATCAGACCAATCGAGATCAAGCGCTGTATATGATCGCCTCCTATCCCCAGAGCGTTTCGAAGCCAAAATGAGACGTAATCGGCGCAGTGATTCGATCACCGCCCACGAAATGGAGAACAACCATGCGTTCGTCCCGCGCCCCTGTTTCCCTCAACTCAGCGCGCTGCTTCTCCGCGAACTTCAAAAAGAGGATTCCCATAATCGCATTCCTTGTTTGCGCCGCACTCCTAACGGCGGGCTGCTCGACGCCAGCCGGCTACGGCTCTGGGCCGGCACCAACTCCGCCAAAAGACGTCGCCATCACCACGCAGCCCGCAAACCTGGCCGTGCCCATCGGCCGCCCGGCTACGTTTACCGTCGCTGCCACCGGGACCGCGCCCATTTACTATGAGTGGCTCAAGAACGGCGTCCCGATTGATGGCGCAAACAGTTCCTCTTACACCACACCCAACATCACACTCGCCGATAGCGGCTCGACCTATCAGGTGATCGTGAGCAACCTCACCAGCTCCGCCAGGAGTAGCACCGCTACGGTGACCGCAGGGCCGCGCGCCCCGGCCATCGGGGACCTGCGCTACCTGCTCTTCGAACAAATCCCCATTCCCTCGCCAGGCTTTATGCAGCACGGCACAAAAGACAACATCATTCCGGGAGTGTATAGCTATTACACCAATTACATCGGTACGCCGCTTACTTTGGGAACAAGCTCGGCCTGTGGTCCTACTGACTGTGCTTACAATTACGTGGCGTACAATCTCCCGGCGGGCATGACCGGCCTGACGATGTATTACTCGGAAGGGAGCTATAGCTCCATGAACTCCGATCTACAATCCCTCAATGCGCGAGGAAACATTGTCATCATCAGTCTTGACGCGGAACCTCAGGTCGGGACGATTGCTGCAGCCTGGGTGCAAACGCAGGCCGGCGGTTTCGATTACCGGATGGAAACCGTGCCGCAATCGCAGCTTGCCACCACCGTTGCAGCCGACGGCGCCGCTAGCCGGGTCGTGACCGCCTTGGGTCTCGACGCAAGTACGGGAATGGCGGACGTCATCTCCTACAGCTGGCAGGGCGACACCACGACCGCCTACGAAACCACCGCGCAGATTGTTTCGCCGCCGAACATCGCTTCAGCGGCACGGGCGATGGCCGATCAAGGATACATCATAAGCGCCTTTGGCGGAAACGATACGAACGGCTACGCGCTGGTCGGAATGCGGGTCACGGGCGATACGATGCCGCGGCCTGTCGGGATCTCGGGGAGCGGCTCAGACATATGGGCCAATAATCCGAATTCGGCCTACCCCACGACGCTGGTTTACTTTGAGGGGCCGCCTCAAGTCCCATATCTCATTGTCGAAGAGGAATAGACCCCTGTGTGATAGCGCTCACGCCGGCTCCATCCTTTCCGCAGCTCCTTCACAGAAAGGATGGGGGACGCCAACACGCTTGGGGCAATCATTGCTTGAGCGCAGTCTCGCCCGTCTTCACGTTGATCGTCCAGGGCTGCGGCGGGGGCAGATGCATCGTGCCGTTCCCCATCTCCAGCGGCATCCACAGGTAGCGCGAATCCCACAGCGTGCGCGGCTCCCAGATGTCTCCCATGAAGATGACCGTGGTCTTCTTCGAGCCCTTCACCGCAAAAAGCATGGTGGATTGCGCGTTGCAGGTATTCGCCTCCGGCCCCCAGCAAACCTCGATCCGCCCGCCCCGCGTCTGCACCGCCATCGGCCCGACCGCCCCCGTCGCCGACTCGGGTGGAGCAAGGATGTGAATCGGTCAAACGAGCGAGATCCTTCACCCCGCATTCTGAAGGAGGGACTCCCGTCCAAGCTACGGCCGCATGCAGCTTTGATTTCTCGCCTCCGGGAACGTTAGGACTGTGATTGTTGCTGGAGCAAAACTCACATCCCCTCGCCTGACCTTATCACCCGCGTAGGCGGGGACCGTGCCGTCGGCTGCAACCTTCAATTCTTGACCATTGAGTTGGATGACCGTGCTCAACAAATCCGGCGACGATAATGTATAGCGGACCCCGGCGGATGGAACCTTGAGCGTGTGCGCATTGGCCTTATCGACGTTAAGAACAAGCACGGCCACGCCGCCGTTAGAATTCTTCAGGCACTGCGCATACACCCGCAGTTCCGAAGATGGCGGAAGACCAGGATCAAGCGAACGTCTTCCCATCGTGCGGCTCCAAAGGAGAGCTGCCCAATAGTTTGGACGCGGTTTATGGGTTTCTTCGTCGATAAGACCGTAGTCGCTGCTTGCAAGCGTGTTGAACATGACGGACTTGACGCTCTTTTGAGCCAAACTTCCTAACTGATCCAGCATGCGAAAGCTATCGATGAAATCCGACGCCCACTTATCGCCGCCACAAGACGCTTCACCCGTTTCTGTCACCCACATGGGCTTTCCGGGCAAATACTTGTCTCTAAGACGCTCGTAAAATGCCTCAGCGCCACTTCCCCGGTCCAACCAATCCGCATCCAGAATTTTATTGATATCCTCGCCGTTGGGACCTGCACAGCGATGCGACCGGCCATAGTAGACATGGTAGGAGAAGCCGTCAAAGATGGGTCCGGTTGCCTCCATCAACTGTTCCGTCGGAATGAGATGGGGCGGAGGCGGCTGTGGCACGCCTTCGGCCGCTGAGCTTGGTCCCAGGTAGAGCGTGGCTGGAGATTCCTTGCGAAGGAACTCACCGAAGATTCTGCTATCTCGCCCATACTCCTTTGCCCCATAGCCCTCGGAAACATGCCCAAATCCCATAAGGGTCGGCTCGTTCATAAACTCCATGGCAAAGATATGCCCGCCTATGGACTTCGTATAGTCGAGCCAGGCCTTTGCCTGTGTGCTCGTCCACACTCCTGCGGAGTTGCGCACACCCGCGCTCGTGGTGACAGAAGACACAATCTCCGCGTTCACCGCGTGCGCAAAGTCCACCACGCCCTTCCACTCCGCCCGAGTGAGAACATTCTCAAATCCCGCAGGTGGAGTCTTCATTGGTGGAGCATCATTGTCCTGGAAATAAGTGGAATTGCGCCATGTGCCGCTTACACGTATATAGGCGGGGCCTAGCGCAGCCGCCAGCTTTCTGAGTCTTACGTCAGCAAGATTGATGGGAGGGCGGTATTGGAATCGTGAGTTCATGGACCGGGGACTAGAGGTTTCAAACGCCGGCTTAGTCTCCGACGACCTCGCGAGTGATTTGTAGGGCGCCCAAAAGCGTCCGCCCGTCACCTCTACAGCCTCCACGTTATAGGAGACGTATCTGGATCCGACTTCTCCCATCAACTTCATTTGCGAAGGATCAATGGATGCTTGGCCAGATGCGGGTAGAGCGGCCCCCGCGAACAAAACGCTACCGGCTAGGACTACACTGAATAACATCTGCTTTGATCCAGCTAACAACATCGCTATCTCCCTGAAAAATGTATGGTCTGGCGCTGCGCTCAGCACGCTCCTTGCTGGTTTGCCAACTTTCACAAGTGGCGCGATTCGATCGAGCTGCGCGTGGCGTGCTACAAAGACTCAGGCTTCCTGCTTCTTTGCAGTACACCATCAACACGCAGTTTTTTTAAGAGATTGATTGTAGCACCTCGTAGACTGATTTCTGAACAGCATGGTAGGTGGCCCGGATCTCAACCTGAATCCCGAAGTTGGGCCTTGTTTGTGATCTGGTGCCGGATGGCCGCGGGAAGGGTAAGGGGTCAAGTTTCGCGCGCGAGTTCCAACTTCGGCGAAGTTGGAAATTCCCA
>JAKATU010000064.1 GCA_021818585.1 Acidobacteriota bacterium
TGGATGGGATGGTCCCGGAGGTTCAGCAAAGACTACGAACTTTGCCCAACTTCCGCAGAGTCCATGCTCTGGATCAGCTTTACACACACGCTCCTCAAAAGACTCGCTTAGTTTATGGACAGATTCTAAGAAATCAGGTGTTATTACGTAGCAGTCAAGGTGTTTTCCTGTAAGTCGGAGAACCAGCGAGGCATTTCCGTCTATGCTTCCGGTTGTTGCGACGCTGGTCACTGTACCGGTCACGGAATTAGTGGTGTGAAACATGGTCCATGGATCTGCCGTATTACCGGTTCGCGGCTTCTGTGGAACGGTACTTTCATTCTGGATCGCATTACTTGGTGAGGCTGACGATGACGACGCTGCACGGCTATTGCAGCCGATAGCGAAACAGAAAATGGCTGCGATCCCGATTGCTGTGCTGACTTTTCTCTTTGACACTAATGCCTTCCCGTCTTGATGTGCAGTGTGACTCGCGATGCAAGCCGCCAAATTCTAAGATTCAGGTTATCGGAGGAATTGGCTCAAAATAAATCCATTTCCTGTGCTGAGCGGTGAAAGTGAGCTGTTGGGTTCTGCTTGGCACGAAGATAGAGCTAACTCGTGCCTGCTTCAGGCGGGTTGGCGGCGGGTGATGGCCAGGGCCAGGGCCGCGAGGGAGATGGCGGCGCAGGTGAAGGCGTAGATGTCGCCGTATCTGGTGTAGAAGGTGAGGTTCTTCTCGAAGCCGTAGCGGGCTACGAGGGCGGTGAATTTGTTGCGGGGGACGGACTGGGTGACTCGGCCCTGGGGATCGATGGCGGAGGTGATGCCGTTGTTGGTGTCGAGGAGGATCCAGCGGTGGTTTTCAATGGCGCGCATGCGGGCCATGTTGAGGTGCTGCCAGGGTGCGCTGGTGTTGCCGTACCAGGCGTCGTCTGAGATGTTGACGAAGACCTGCGCGCCGTTCTTGGCGAAGATGCGGACCTCGTTGGAGAAGACCGATTCATAGCAGATGAAGATGCCGTAGCGGTGTTGGTGGATGGGGAAGGTGAGGTATCGCCAGCCGTGGGTGAATTGGCCGACCTGATCGACGAGCGCACCGGCCCAGAAGAAGAGCTTGGGGTAGGGTAGGTATTCGCCGAAGGGGACGAGGTGGATTTTGTCGTAGCGGCCGATGTATTTGCCGTTGGCGGCGAAGACCGAGGCCGAGTTGTAGATGGCGCTGGCGGGTTTGCCGTTGCGGAGGAAGTATTGCTCGGCTACGTCACCGGCGATGATGCCGGCGTGGGTGGTTTTGGCGAGAGTGCCCATGTCGGCGCGGAAGGATGGGTCTTCGTCGAGCCAGGGGGATGGAGCTTCCGGCCAGACGATGACGTCTGGATCTGGGGATGAGGCTGCGGTGCAGTTGGGGTGGATGGTTTTGTGAACGAGGTTGGGGATGCCGGGGAGATAGGGTCGGCAGTCCTGCATGCTTGCGGCGGAGAAGCGCGCCATGTCGCCTTGCCAGGTGTAGCCGGGCGTGCGGGGGATGTTCTGGGTGCCGAGGTCGACCTGGAGGAGCAGTGCGGTTGCGGAGGTGGGTGCTTTGGGTGGGGGTGTCCAGGAGCCGATTTGGAGGATGCCGCAGAAGAGGATGGCGGCGGCTAGCCATCCGAGGGAAATTCTGGCGGATATCTTCGGGAGCTTCGAGGATATTCGACCCCACTCAAACCCTTGCAGGGCTTGAGTGGGCCACCCCACTTTTAATAATGCGATGGTGAAGAGGACGTTGCCAGTGACGATGACGGTTGCGATGCCGTAGGTTCCGGCCCATGGGGCGATGCGGGTGAGCCAGAAGTTGTCTACCTGGGCGTAGCCGAGTTGGTCCCAGGGGACGCGGGTGAGGTGGTAGGCAAGGATTTCCACGGCGGGCCAGAGGATGGGCGCGAGGCAGAGCGCGGGAATGAGGCCGAGGCGCTTGTGGATGAGGGCGACGGCCCAGGCGAAGAGTCCAAAGTAGAGGCCGAGGACGAGGCTGTAGAGGACGAGGATTCCGGCAGCGCCCCAGGGTGGGACGCCGGCGTAAAAGTTCATGGTGCGGTATATCCAGTACGAGTTGAGGACGTACCAGACGATGCCGCTGAGATAGCCGGTGAGGGCTGTGTTGCGGAGATAGCGGCGCTGCGCGAAGGCGCGCGGGCGGAGGGTGGCGAAGAGCAGCGGGACGAGGGCGATCCATGCGATGGCGCCCTGCCAGGCGGGCATGGGACCGGCGAGCGGGAAGCAGAGATCGAGAAGGACGGAGGTGAGCAGCGCGAGGATGGCCTGTGCGTACCAGGATGCTGTGGGGCCTGTTTGCGTGTTTGGCTGATTCATAGGGAAACAGACCGGCGGCTCTGCTTGCGGCTTACGCATAAGGGGACTGGCTTGCCGGCTGACTTCATTCTATTCGGGATGGAGCATGGAGGGTGAACGTGTGGTGGGGAGGTTGCCCATTCCTGTTATTTGCAGTGGTGGAAATGGGCAACCTGTGCGTGCTGAGCGTTATTTGACGGTTTCGCCGGGCTCGATTACGTGGACTTTGATGGTGGGGTCGTTGAGTTGCTGGATGAGATGGTCGGGGCGGCCGATGAGTGGCGGCCAGGTGCCGAAGTGTATGGGCAGAACCTGCTTGAGGCCGAGGAATTTGACGGCGAGCGCGGCGGCTTTGGGGCCCATGGTGAAGTGGTCGCCGATGGGGAGCATGCCGAATTCCGGAGCGTAGAGGTCGCGGATGAGCTGCATGTCAGAGAAGACCGTGGTGTCGCCTGCGTGGTAGAGGACCGGACCATTTTCAATGGCGATGACGTAGCCGGTGGGGACGCCTCCGTAGAAGAATTTGCCGTCTTCGGTGATGCCGGAGGTGTGGCGGGCTTCGGTCTGGGTAACGGCTACGTCGGCGTGGTGGCAGGTGCCGCCGATGTTCATGCCGATGATGTTTTCGACGCCCCTGGACTGGAAGTAGGAGGCGAGCTCGAAGGTGGCGATAACGGGCGCGCCGTACTTTTTCGCCATGGGGACGACGTCGGCAGTGTGATCGAAGTGGGCGTGGGTGACGAGGATAAGGTCAATTTTCTCGGGGAAGCTGAATTCTCTGGGGAATTTGGGATTTTGTTCGATGAAGGGATCGATGAGGATGTTGGATCCCTTGGGAGTCGTCACGAGAACGGTGGAGTGGCCAAGCCAGGTGACCGAAGCGCCTTTCAGGTCTGCCATTGAAGAAAACTCCTGCAATTTGATTTGTTTGCGATGAGACGGTTACGTCTGTGGATAAGATGCCGTTGGCCGGGCAGAGGGTGCTGGATGGGTTGAATTGGGCGGGGATGGTTTGGTGAGGTCGTATCTGGGGAGTGATTTGTGCGATGCGGTGGTGATGCTGGGTAGAGATTTGGATTGACTGTGCGAGGGAGCAGGGATAAGCTGCCTGCATGAGCGAAGAAAAAGCGAATATGATATCGAGCGGCGAGCTGTTCCCGATTCTTCCGCCGGAGGCGCCGAAGGGGATGGCGCGACTGGCGGCCGAGGCGGTGCAGACGGGCGAGGGGCACGAGATACGGTTTTATGCGCTGGAGGCGCGGTCGATTTTGAACCGGACGATTTCGCGGCGTCGGCTGCGTTTTACGTGGAGCATCAATCCGTACCGGGGGTGCGAGTTTGCGTGTCGTTACTGCTATGCGCGGTACACGCATGAGTTTTTGGAGAAGCGTGATCCGGCGGCGTTTGAGCGGGAGATTTATGTAAAGCAGGAGGCGGCGTGGCTGCTGCGGAGGGATTTGGGGAAGGTTAAGCCGGGTGAGGAGATTGCGATCGGGACGGCGACAGATCCTTATCAGCCTGTGGAGCGGCGGCTGGGCTTGACGCGTGGGTTGCTGGAGGTGCTGGCCGAACAGGAGGGATTGGAGATTGGGATTGTGACGAAGTCGACGCTGATTGCGCGGGATGTGGATGTGCTGCAGGCGGTGGCGCGGCGGAACCGGCTGGTGATTTGCGTGACGGTGACGACGCCGGATGTGGGGCTGGCGCGGATTCTGGAGCCGAGGGCGCCGCGGCCGGATATTCGGCTGGAGACGGTGCGGCGGCTGCGCAGGGCGGGACTGGTGGCAGGGGTTTTGAATTCACCGCTGCTGCCTGGGATTACGGACAACGGGGCGGCGATGCACCGGATGGCGGCGCTGGCGAAGGCGGCGGACGCGAGTTTTTTCTCGGCCCAGCCGCTGTTTTTGAAGCCCTGCTCGCGGGCGACTTACCTGGAGTTTGTGGGGAGGCATTTTCCGGCGCTGCGGGAGGATTATGAACGGCGCTTTGCGGAGGCGGAGTTTGCCTCTGCTGCTTATGTGCGGCGGATGCGGGAGATGGTGCGGGTGGTGACGGAGCGGCATGGGCTGGCGGCGCGGCTGAGCGACGGGCTGCTGACGCGGGAAGATGGGCGGTTTCTGGTGGAGATACGGGAGCCGGCGCAGGCGGAGTTGTGGCCGCTCGATGGAATTGCGGTGAAACGGAGCGGCACAGGTAGTGTCCAGACGGGGAGACGAAGAAAGGCGGTTGCGAGTGCGCGGGGGCTTGCGTATAGTTCGAGCAAAGCATCGTAAACGAATGGAGGAAAGCAAAGCATGGCGGCAGGGGATGTGGTTGCGGCAATCGGGAAGTCAGTGCAGATCAGGGGCGAGCTGCAGGGCAGCGAAGACCTGATGGTAGACGGGATGGTAGACGGAACGATTGCGCTGCAGGAGAGCCGTTTGACGATAGGGCCGAATGCGAAGGTGAAGGCCAACGTTTCGGCGCGCGATATTGTGGTGATGGGATCGATCCAGGGCAACTTGCAGGCGAGCGGACGGATTGAGCTGCGGGCAGGCTGCCAGGTGGTGGGCGATTTGCGTGCGGCGCGGCTTTCGATTGAGGAGAACGCTTCTTTCTCGGGCAAGGTGGATTTGCTGACGGCGGAAAAGCCTGCGACGATGACGGCTGCCGCCGCGGCGGAAACTGGGATTGGATCTGGGAGCGGGCGTACGGCGGGCGGTATGGAAGCCGACAAGCTGCAGTTTTAGCAGGGTGGCTGGCCGCCTGGCGCGATCGGCTTAGGATAAACGCGGGCGCATCGATAAAGTCGATGCGTTCCAAGCCGAAGGTGAGGGCAAGCAGAGAACGTGTTCGGAAGTATTTTCCAAAAGGACTCAGAGCCGGAGCGGCCGGGCAGGCCTTCCGGCAAGAAGCAGCGGTTTGTGCCTCGCCACTCGAGCGGCTGGAAGGCTCTGCTGGAGCGGCTGAAGGCTGGCGAAGGGCTGCGGGTGATGGATATTGGGCCTACGTCTCCGCAGAATATTACGCTGCTGACGGGTATGGGCCACAGCGTGTACATGGCGGATATTGTGGGCGATTCGCTGTCGGGCGAGTTTGACTTGCCGGCGGAAGAGCCGGGCGGCGAGAAGCGGTTCGACACGGAAAAGTATTTCGAGCAGGAGAGCGGGTTTGGCTCGCGACTGTTTGACGTGGTGGTGTTGTGGGCGACTCTGGATTACATTCCGGAGGTGCTGGTGGAGCCGCTGGTGGAGCGGATTTACGAGCGGACGGCTCCGGGTGCGCAGGTTCTGGCGATGTTTCATGCGAAGAAAAACGTGGAGAACACGCGCTACTGCCGGTATCACCTGACGGAGACGGACGCGATCGAGATGCAGGAACTGGAGGCGCATCCGGTGCAGCGGATTTTGACGAACCGGAGCATTGAGAGGCTGTTTTCGCAGTTCAGCAATTACCGGTTTTTTCTGGCCAAGGACAATCTGTACGAGGTTTTGATTACGCGTTAGGGCCGGGTGGCTGGAAGATACTTGTTTTCCGATTCAAAAACACTGGGGATGACTACTTTTGGGCGCGCGGGTTTTCTGTTTCCGTCTGCGTGGAAGTTGGATGGGGCGTTCCGGGATTTTTGTGGGGATGGTGCGGGTCCAGTGCTGCTGCGCTGGAGAGCGGTGCATTCCGGGAGAAACTTTTGAGTGCATTTCTGGCGAGGCATTGTCGGAATTCTTCGCTTCGCTCTGAATGACACTTCGAGTTTTTGAGGGCTTCGTGGGATTTTCTACTGGTTCGAAGTGGAAACTGCAACTCCCTTCGGCTTTGCTCGGTGCGAGCTTTTGCTCCGCTCTGAATGATGCTTCGGGCTTTTTGTCGGCCTGGCGGAATGCTTTGTGTCGCCTATAGTTTTCCTCTTCTTGCTCCGATAAATGCGAGAGAGTTCGCGGCTGAGTGACGCATCGGGCAGTTTTCATTTGCGCGCAGGTATAAAACCGCCGCGAGGGTAGCACTGAATATGATCACGCTAAAGCCCTTTCTTTATGGGCCAGGGGCTTCTGATGAGAGGCAAGGGACGGCCACCGACTTTGAGACTGCGGTGGCTTGCTATTGTGCCACGCTGCTTGCGTTTGGAAAGGGAGTGGCGCAGGATGGTTCGTCGCATGGGCTGGACCTGGACCAGGCTTTGCAGCGGTTGGAACGACGTGTTTCGACGAAGCCGAGGGGCGATGTTATTGCCAAGGTCAACCTACAGATATTGGCGCAGGTGGAACGGTGGGGCGAATCGGTTGCAGAGGATTCGAAGGCCAAAGCTGACGAGATCAAGCAACTGATGATTGCTCTGGGGCGGAAGGCGGAGTCGATTGGAAGCCGTGATGCAGCGTACCGGAAGACGCTCAATGAGCTGATGGGCGGGCTGGAGCATACAGCAACGCTGAATGACCTGCCCCAGATCCGATCATCGCTGTCGAGGTACATGGATGCGTTGAAGAAGTGCGTAGGCCAGATGGTTTCGGACAACCAACAATTAGTGTCGCAATTGAGCGCGCAGGTGACGGCGTATGAGCGCAAGCTGAAGTCGGCGGAGGATATTGCGTTTCAGGATGAGCTGACGGGAATTGCAAATCGTCGATGCGTGGAGCGGCAGATTCAATGGAACATACGGCACAGCGAGAACTTTTGCGTGGTGATGTTCGACCTGAACCGGTTTAAGCCGGTGAATGACTGTTATGGGCATCGTACGGGCGACGACCTGCTGCGGCAGTTTGCGAGGGAGTTGCGGAACCACACGCGAGCCGAGGACCTGGTAGGGCGCTGGGGCGGAGATGAGTTTGTGGTGGTGATGATGTGCGGGATGAGCGAGGCGAGGTCATATGTTGGGCACATTCAGCAGTGGGTGGTGGGGAAGTATTTTCTGAAGTTAGAGGATGGCGGTGAAGTGCGGGTGTTTATCGACGCTGCTGTTGGCGTAGCTGAGTGGCAGCGTGGGATGAGCGCGAGCAAGGTGGTGCAGGCGGCGGACGAAAAGATGTATTCGAGCAAGCAGGCGGCACAAACGAAACGCTAAGGCTGCGAGGCTGCTTTGAGGTGAGCCGGTGATTACTGAATAAAATTTGGCGGACTCTGCATCAAACTGAATGCAGGTCGATTGATCCAACGCATGGCAATCAGCCTGAACATTTAAGGAGAGATATGCAGAAGCCATTGAATATGGGTGGGAGTTTTTCGTTTCCTGGGACCGAGCTGAAGGCGCATCGCATGGGATATGGGGCGATGCAGCTTGCGGGGCGGGATGGTGAGAAGCGGGTGTGGGGTCCGCCGAAGGACAGGCCGGGTGCGATTGCGGTGCTGCGTGAAGCGATTGAAGCCGGTGTGAACCACATTGATACGAGTGATTTTTATGGGCCTCATGTGACGAACCAGATCATCAAGGAAGCGCTGCATCCTTATGGTGATGAGCTGGTGATTGTGACGAAGGTGGGTGCGCGACGCGGGAGCGATGGGTCATGGCCGCATGCGCGTTCGCGGCAGGAAGTGACGGACGCGGTGCATGACAATTTGCGGAACCTGGGGATGGATTCGCTGCATGTGGTGAATCTGCGGCTGGGTGGGCTTACGGACCCGAGCGATGAGGCAGTGGAAGAGCCGCTGACGGCGCTGGCAGAGTTGAAGGAGCAGGGATTGATTCAGCATATCGGGTTGAGCACGGTTTCTGCGAAGCAGCTTGCGGAGGCGCAGAAGATTACGGAGATTGTGTGCATCCAGAACTTTTATAACGTGGCGGTGCGGCGGGACGACGGGTTTGTGGATGCGCTGGCGGCGCAGGGGATTGCGTATGTGCCGTATTTTCCGCTGGGTGGATTTTCTCCGCTGCAGGCCGGCGAACTGGAGGAGGTGGCTGCGGCGCTGGATGCGACTCCGATGCAGGTGGCGCTGGCGTGGCTGCTGCAACGGTCGCCGAACATTCTGCTGATTCCGGGGACTTCTTCTGTGGGGCATTTGCGGGAGAACCTTGCGGCAGCGGATTTGAAGCTGCCCGAAGATGCGCTGGCGAAGCTGGATGGAATTGCCACCGCGGCGAAGGCGTAAAAGTTATGGGCTGCGAATATGATCTTTGAGAGATGAGACTGTGGCCTTTTCGCAGGGGGAAGCAAAAGAGCGAGACGGGCTCGCAGCCGGTACGATGGCTGCGGGCCATTTTGCGCTGGTGTGCTCTGGTGTTGGCGGGCTGGTGGGTGGCGTGTTCGCTGCTGATGGTGCTGTACCGTTTTGTTCCGCCTCCGACGACGGCGGTGCATGTGGAGCGGCGTGTGCAGGCGTGGCTGGGGCACAAGCCGTATCACGAGCGGTATGATTTTGTGCCGCTGCGGGAGATTTCTCCGAACCTGCAGCATGCGGTGATTGCGGCGGAGGATGCGAAGTTTTATCACGAGCATGGATTTGACTGGCAGGCGATGGACCGGGATGCGAAGTGGGATTTGGAGGGGCATCGGCTGCGGGGTGGGTCTACGCTGGACCAGCAGTTGGTGAAGAATCTTTTTCTAGGGACGGAGCGGTCGATTTTGCGTAAGGTGCTGGAGGCCTTGCTGGTTCCGGTGGCCGAGGTGGTGCTGGGCAAACAGAGAATATTGACTTTGTATTTGAATGAAGTGGAGTGGGGACGCGGCGTGTATGGCGCGGAGGCGGCGAGCCGGTATTACTATGGGACGAGCGCACGGAATTTGAGCCGGGTAGAGGCCGCGCAACTGGCGGCGATATTGCCTGATCCGCGGCATTGGGCGCCGCAGAGGATGGGCTGGTACAGCGGAGTGATTGAGCGGCGGATGAGCCAGATGGGGTGGTGAGAAGAATCTAGATTCCTGAGTTTGAGATTCCTGCCAGAACTCACAAAAGGAACTGCAGATCCATTCGACTCCGTTTGGCCTAAAATCGGCCAAACTCCGCTCAGGATGACAACATTATTTATTTTTCCAACTTCAGACTCAGCATACTAATCGGTGCCGAGAGCGAGGGATGGGGTGAGGCTTCCGCGTGGGGTGGGGAGTTCCTGATCCTTATATTGTAACTGATACAGTTTCCAATAGAGGCCGTGGATAGCGAGCAGTTCCTGGTGGGTACCTATTTCGCGGAGATGGCCGCGGTGCATGACAAGGATGAGGTCGGCGCGCTGGACGGTGGAGAGACGGTGGGCGACGACGACGGAGGTGCGGTCTTCGACCATGCGCTCCAATGCAGAACGAACGCGGAGTTCGGTGTCTGTATCGACGGAGGATGTGGCTTCGTCGAGGATGAGGATGCGGGGATTGTGGGCGAGGGCGCGCGCGAAGTTGATGAGCTGCTTTTGGCCGGTGGAGAGGCTGTTGCCGCGCTCGCGGAGCATTTCCTGATACTGGGCGGGTAGGGTTTCAATGAACTCGTCGACGTTGACCTGCTGGGCGGCGAAGCGGAGCTGATCGTCGGAAATGTTGTGGGTGCCGAGGCGGATGTTGTCGGCGATGGTGCCGCTGAACAGGAACGGGTCCTGGAGGACGACGCCGAAGTTCTGGCGGAGGTGGGTGAGGTCCTGCCGGCGGACATCGACGCCGTTGACGAGGACTGCGCCGCGCTGGATGTCGTAAAAGCGCATCATGAGGCCGGTGATGGTGGTTTTTCCGGCTCCGGTGTGGCCGACGATGGCGGCAGTCTGGTTGGGTTCGATGGTGAAGGAGACGCCGCGGAGGATCCACTCGATTTCGTCCATAGCTTCGAGTTCGTCGGTGGTGGCGTGGGCGATGCGGTCTTGCTGGCTAGGCGTGAGGCGCTGGTAGGTGAACCAGACTTCGCGGAATTCTATGCGGCCTGAGCCGTCGCCGGGGGTGGGATTTGCGGGGGAGACGATTTCGGGCTGGGTGTCGAGGAGCTTGAAGACGCGCTCGCTTGCGGCCATAGCGGCCTGAAGGATGTTGTATTTTTCGCTGAGGTCCTGAATGGGCCGGAAGAAGCGCTGCGCGTACTGGATGAAGGCGACGAGGACGCCGAGCAGGACCGTACCGTGAAGGACGCCGAAGCCGCCGCGCCAGATGATGAGGGCGATGGCGAGCGAGCTGAGAATTTCAACGGCGGGGTAGTAGAGGGCGTAGGCGAGGATTGCGTCTTTGAAGGCCTGGAGGTATTTGCCGTTGATGGACTCGAAGGCCTGATAAGCGGACTCTTCGCGATTGAAGAGCTGCACGAGAGACATGCCGCTGACGTGCTCCTGCGAGTAGGTGTTGATGCGCGCGAGGGCGACGCGGATGCGGCGGTAGGAGTCGCGGACGTAGTGGCGGAAGATGCGGGTGACGATGAGGATGAAGGGCAGAACCGAGAAGGCGATGAGCGCGAGCCACCAGTTCATGCGAAGCATGACGATGACGATGCCGGCGAGGACGAAGATGTCCTCAAAGATGGCAAAGACGCCGGAGGTGAACATTTCATTGATGGCGTCGACGTCGTTGGTGAGGCGGGTGACGAGGCGGCCCACGGGGTGACGGTCGTAAAAGCCGACGTCCATTTGCTGGAGGTGGCGGAATATCTGGCGGCGCATGTCAAACATGACCTTTTGGCCGGCCCATTGGATGAGGTAGGTCTGGATGGCCTCAAGAACGTAGCTGAAGAGTAGCGAGCCTATAAAGATAGAGGCAAGCTGGGTGATGCCGTGCAGTGGATGGAGGCTGAGGCGATGACCGAGGAAAGGATGCTTGCTGATGCCGAGTTGTACGAGGGCGGCTTTGGCGGCGGCGGATTTTTCCATGGCGGGGGCCAGGTATAGATCGACGGCGACCATGGTGAGGTAGGGGCCGAGGATGTCTGCGCCAGCCTTGAGGATGACGGTGACCATGGAGATGAATGCAACCCACTTGTAGGGGCGCAGGTAGGTGAGCAGGCGGGCCATGAGGCGGCTGTCATAGGCTTTGCCGACGACATCGTCTTCCTGCTGCGCGGCTTTGGCCGTAGCAGGTTTGGGCTGCGCGGTGGAGTTGTCGTTTTTTTTTGCTTGCTCAGGTGGCATAAGCGAACATTTCTATTTTAGCGGCTGGTGTGTGATGCCGTTCTGGCCGCAGCGAGGGCTTGCCGGTGCGAGAATTCTTATAGATGATGCTTGGACTTTACCTGTCGATTCCTTTTTGCCGGTCAAAATGCACATTTTGCAACTTTGCTTCGGGGGTGTTTCCGACGAGGTACATGGAGCAGTATGTGGCGCGGCTGGAGGCGGACATGCGGGCGGCGCGGCGGCGCGCGGCGGAGTGGGACGCGATGCTGCCGGAGGGGGTGGACAGCGTTTATTTTGGCGGAGGGACGCCTTCGCTGCTGCCGGGCGAGCTGGTGCGGCGCGTGATGGGCGCGATTCGGCGGGAGTTTGCGGTGAGTGTTGGGGCGGAGGTGACGTTCGAGGCGGCTCCGGCGCATTTGGCGGACGAGACGCTGGAGGCGATGGTGGAGTGCGGGGTGAATCGGGTGAGTTTTGGGGTGCAGTCGTTTGTGGACGCGGAGGCGCATGCGACGGGGCGGCTGCATGGGCGGCGGGATGTGTTTGCGGATGTGACGCGGGTGCGGGCGGCGGGGATTGGGGATGTAAGTCTGGATTTGCTGGCGGGATTGCCGGGACAGACGCGGGCGAGCTGGCGGGAGAGTCTGGATGCATTGCGGGAGACGGGTGTGGGGCATGCGAGTGTGTACATGCTGGAGGTGGATGACGAGTCGAAGCTGGGCGCGGAGATGCTGGCAGGCGGCGTGCGGTATGGCGCCGGGCTGGTTCCGGGCGAGGATGCGATTGCGGGGATGTATGAGGACGCGGTTGCGACGCTGGCGGGGATGGGGCTGCGACAGTATGAGATTTCGAATTTTGCGGGTGAGGGACGGCAGTCGCGGCATAACCGGAAGTACTGGGAGCGAAAGCCGTATCTGGGCGTGGGCGTGGATGCGCACTCGATGTTGCGGGATGAGCGCGGGCGGGCTTTGCGGTTTGGGACTACGGATGAGCTGGAGCCTTATTTGAGCGCGCGTGATTTGAGCTTATTGGGGTGGGAGCGGCCGGAGCCGCTTGCGCGCGAGCAGGAGTTGGAAGAGGCATGGTTTTTGGGTTTGCGGATGAATGAGGGTGTGGATCTGGCGTCTTTGCGTGAGGAATTTGGAGTGGCAGCGGCTGCGGAGTTCGAGCCGGTGATTGCGGAGCTGGTTGAGGAGGGTCTGGTGACGCGCGATGCGGGGCGTGTGGCGCTGACGATGTGGGGACGTTTGCTTTCGAATGAGGTGTTTGAGCGGTTCATAGGACTGGCCGTCCAGGCGCACGCGCCTTCGGCGCAAACTTACTGAATCCATTCAGGCCTATGTGGGTTGCGCACACGCACGGCGATGTGGACTGGATATGATGGGGGTATGTCTGCGACTGCTATGAATGCCTCTGTTGATGTGAACGCGCAATCTTCTACAACGATTGATTTGCGCAGCGATACGGTGACGCTGCCTACGCCGGAGATGTGGAAGGCGATGGCGTCGGCGGAGCTGGGCGATGACGTGTATGGGGAAGACCCGACGGTGAACCGGCTGGAGGCGCGCGCGGCGGAGGTGTTTGGGCGCGCGGCGGCGATTTTTGTGCCGACGGGGACAATGGGGAACCAGACGGCGATTCGGTTGCACACGACGCACGGGCAGGAAGTGGTGTGTGAGTCGCGGGCGCATATTCTGGATTGGGAGATGGCGATGGTGTCTGCGTTCAGCGGATGCCAGGTGCGGCCGGTGGCGGCGGAGCGCGGCGTGCTGACATGGAAGCACATCAAGACGGCGCTTTCTCCGAAGCTGTATTACCGGGCGCAGACGGGGTTGATTTCACTCGAAAACACGCACAATATGGCGGGCGGAACGGTGACTCCGCTGGATCTGATGGAAGAGATTTGGGCGGGTGCGAAGGATGCGGGGATTCCGGTGCATCTGGATGGGGCGCGGGTGTTCAACGCGGCGGTGGCGCTGGGGATTCCAGTTGCGGAGCTTACGCGGGGATTTGACTCGGTGATGTTTTGCCTGTCGAAGGGGCTGAGCGCGCCGGTGGGTTCGATGCTGGTGGGCAGCCGGGAGTTTATTGATCGTGCCCGGTCAGTGCGGAAGATGCTGGGCGGCGGCATGCGGCAGGCGGGTGTGCTGGCTGCGGCGGGATTGGTTGCGCTGGAGGAGATGCCGAGGCGGCTGGGTGAGGATCATGCGAATGCCCGGCTGCTGGCTGAGCAGATTGCGGATTTGAAGCAGGTGGAGTTGGATCTTGCGGCGGTGCAGACGAACATTGTGATTTTTGGGCTTCGCGGGCAGGGTGATGCCGCAGCGCTGGTGGCGCGGCTGAAGCAGCGCGGGGTGGGGGCGAGCGCGGTGGGTCCGCATGCGGTACGGTTTGTGACGCACAGGAATGTGGACCGGGCGATGTGCGAGCAGGCAGCGCGGGTGACGGTGGAGGAGATAGCGAGGCCGTAGGCAGATTTGATTTTTGGTTTGGAGCGGATGCGGGAGAAGAAGCGGCGAAAGCCTGGTTGGTAAACACTCGGAAGGGGGTGTTTCTGCTACTGTGCCGGCTTTGCGAGCACTATAATTGTTAGTATGCCGAAGTATTCCATCGTCGTCCCTTTCCACAATGAGGAAGATAACGTAACTGACCTGTATGACCGTTTGAAAGCGGTGATGGAACAGGTGGGAGACAGTTTTGAACTGGTGTTTGTGGACGACGGCTCACGCGACCGCACTTACAAGCTGCTGGAAGAAATTGCCGCGGTGGACAGCCGTGTGCTGGTGGTGAAGCTGCGACGGAACTTTGGGCAGACATCGGCGCTGGCGGCGGGATTTGATCACGCGGCGGGCGAGTTCATCCTGGCGATGGATGGAGATTTGCAGCACGATCCGAACGAGATTCCCAACTTTGTAGCGAAGCTGGAAGAAGGCTACGACGTGGTGAGCGGATGGCGGAAACAGCGCATTGACAATTTTGTGATGCGGCGGTTCCCCTCGCGCTGCGCGAACTGGCTGATGGCGAAGTTGTCGGGCGTGGACATTCATGATTTCGGCACGACGTACAAGGCGTATCGGCGAGAAGTGATCCAGAACATCCCTCTGTACGGGGAGATGCACCGGTTTATTCCGGCGCTGGCGTCGTGGTATGGGGCGAGCATCTGCGAGATTCCGATCAAGAATGTGCATCGTGAAAAGGGGAAGTCTCACTACGGGATTGGACGGACGTTCCGGGTATTTTTTGATCTGCTCACAATTCGTTTTTTACTGAAGTACATGACGCGTCCACTGCATTTTTTTGGCGGGCTGGGTTCACTGGGCATTGTGAGCGGCGGTGCGATTTCTGTATTGCTGCTGGGGTTGAAGCTTGCGGGCAGCCAGCATGTGATGGATGATCACGGGCCGCTATTTGTGCTTGCGGCGGTTGCTATTGTGGCGGGCATCCAGATGCTGGCGATTGGTCTGCTGGGCGAGCTGCAGGTGCGTCACTACCACACGAACAATCATCGTGCTCCTTATGCTGTGGACAGGCTGGTGCGGCTGCGCGCATCAGAGGAGCCGAATTTGCTGCGCGAGCAGTGAGGGGATATGACGGGTTTGAAGAGATGAAAGAAGGGCCGCCGCGATGGCGGCTTTTTTGATTTGGTGTAGAGTGTTCGGGTACAGAAAGAGGCGCTGCGACTGCGCCGGATGAGATCGAGGTTGTAAATGTGATGGCAGTTTTTGCTCTGGTCTATTGTTTTTTGCTTGGGGGCGTGACGGGGCTGCGCTCGATGAGTGGTCCTGCGCTGGTGTGCTGGGGAATTCATCTGGGCTGGTTGACGGTTGCGGGATCGCCACTGTTGTTTCTTGGGAATCCGATATCGCTGGCGGCGTTTTCTGTGCTGGCGGTGGGCGAGTTGATTGGCGATAAGTTGCCGCAGATTCCGAACCGGATTGATCCGGGCCCGCTGGTGGTGCGGATGGTGTTTGGCGGGATGAGCGGATGGGCGCTTGCGCTGAGCGGGCACGCGCCGGTTGTGGCGGGAGTGGCATGCGCGGCAGTGGGTGCCGTGGCCGGAGCATTCGCGGGATTTCATATTCGGCGAGCGATTACGCGGAAGGGCGCGAAGGACTTTGTTGTTGCGATGGTGGAAGATCTGATTGCGGTTGGAGGTGGAATTTTTTTGATTTCGCGCCATCTGACTTAATGAGGCGGTATGCCTCTCCACCAAAAATTAGACGGGAAGCCTGTGATAGTGGAGGGAAGGAAGCGCGTTGTCATTGAGGAAGTCGCTGCGGAGATCGACGCAGGATGTTTTCCGATTAAGCGTGTGGCGGGAGACCGCGTGTTTGTGGAAGCGGACATTTTTGCCGATGGGCATGATCACGCAGCGGCATGGTTGCTGTATTGCGCGGTAACATCAGCGACTAAGTCGAGCGACGCGATTGCGTAGCAGCGAGTGAAAATGCAGCCGCTGGGCAATGACCGGTAGCGGGGCGAGTTTACGGTGACGGATGGGGCCGCTATGCGTATACGCTGGCGGGGGTGATCGACCACTTTGATACTTGGCGAAGTGATCTGGAGAAGCGGATTACGGCGGGGCAGGATATCTCAGTGGATTTGAAGAATGGCGCGGTGCTGGTGGAGCGCGCTGCGTCGCGGACCGGGACTGCGAAGGATGGGCAACAGTTGCCGGCATGGGCGAAGGAACTGCGCGCGGGAGGTGATGCGGCTGAGGCGCCGGCGATGGACGATGAGCTGGCGGCGCTGATGGAGGAACTGCCTGACGAGACGTTGATGAGCCGTTATGAACGCGAGCTGATGGTGATGGCGGAGTAGGGTGACGTGGGCAGCCCGTGGGCGATTGGCGCAGTCGAGGGCGGAGATAAGGAGATTCATCCGGCGCTGGGAACGCTGGAGGATTTTGCGCGACTGCGAGTGAAGGCGGAAAGTGTGGGGCTAGAGCTGGCGATGGATATTGCGTTCCAGTGTGCGCCAGATCATCCGTGGGTGAAGGAGCATCCTGCGTGGTTTAAGCATCGCGCGGATGGAGGGGGATGAGCATCCTGTGTTGACGGTGGTAAACCTTGATCCGGCTTATATGCAGTCGGGCTGGGTGGAACTGGACATGGAAGCACTGGGCATGACGTATGACGAGAGATTTGAAGTATTTGATCTTCTGACGGACGAAGCTTTTCTGTGAAAGGGGCCCGCAACGATGTGGAGTTGTCGCCGGAGCTGATGCCCGCGCATGTATTTGGCGTGAGGAAACACGTAAGGACCGAGAAGGATTTTGACTACTACCTGTGATGGCACGAAGTAAATGGTGACGGGGCAAGTACTGGTGAAGAAGCCGGGTTCGGCAACCGATGCGATGTGGTGCAAAGACGCGATTATTTATGAACTGCACGGCGGAGTGTGCTGATTACCGCGGTGAACATGAACCTGGATTATGCACGGCTGCTGAGCATTGGGTGAAGTGGCTGGTGCTGGTGCTGACGTGGGCGATGGTCCTGGATCATCTGGATCCTGGGCGCGGCATCGTGAATACGGCATTGGGGATTCTTTTTGGCGGCATTGTGCTGGCGCTTTCGCTGGCAGTGGGGTTGGGTTCTCGCGAGCTTGTGAGGCGGTCGCTGGAGCGTGAGACGTCAAAGCCGGTGGAGATGCCTCAGAGCGAGCAACTGCGGCACTTTTGATAGTCGATACGGGCTGCGTGCGAGGCTGATGTTCCGGCATGACGCTGATGCCGTATTTGCGATGATGCGAGTGTGAACAAGCTGATTCGATGGTTGCGCGTAAACGAGTGAATGTGAGGACGCGAACATTTCGGGCACGGAACAAAGTTTTCTGGAGTGACGGGTGATCGATCGGATATGATTCGAGCAATCAAGCAGAACTCAGCATTTTGTTCGTGAATACCCAGTGCGATTCCGATTGTCACGCCGAACGGCCAGTGATGTCGGGACACAGTTCGGAGTTGATCATTGCGCAAGCGAATTCTTTGTTGGTGCCTTGTTTTTAGTTTTTCAATTGTTGCCAAAGCTCAATCACAACATGACACTTCGTACCAGGTATTTGGCGGGTATACGAGCCTGTCCAACTCATTCAATGGATTGCCAGGGAAGACGAAACCGTTGAATGGGTGGGAAGTTTCGGTTGGGCTTCCTGAGAGGCACGGGCTGCGATTCCTGGTAGATTATGTATCGTTTTACGGGACGAATCAGCAGGATCCTCAAAGAGGCCTGATTGCCATGGCCGGCGTGCAGTACGAGCGACACCTTGGGCGGGAAGGAATTTTTGCGCAGGGCCTTGTTGGTGAAGCGAACCTGAACGCGAACTGGTATGGCAACAATGGTCTGGTAACGACTGCCTCGGGGACGGATTTTATGGGAGGCGGATTTGACACGCCGCTTTCGCGCTCGTTTGCATTCCGCATAGAAGGTGGAGTGCAGCATACGAACTTTGCCCTGATGACCAGCAAATTAGTGAGCTTCCCGTATTATCGGCCTGCCGGGCTGCCAGAGAATATTGCCCGGATGACAGCCGGCGTGGTGTGGACTCATCAGCGCACCACAGCGGAGCAGCGGGAATTCGAGCGACAGGAAGGATTAGCCGCGCCACCGAGAGACACGCAGCTGACCTTGATTGGGGGCCGCTCGATTGGTCATTATCGATTTTTCGGAGGTCCAAAAAATCGGAGCGACGTTATTACGGCAGGGTTGCAGTATGACCATGATCTTGGGATACAGGTGCTTGGTTCGGAGGTTTATTACTCCGCAGGTATTGGGTTGCTGATAGAAAGGCAGCCGAAGTATACCGATGCCTATGGGGATCAGGCTTTCCCCACCTCGCCGTTCATCCGAGTGCCTGGAGTGGCCATTGCACCCGGGGGTATGCGGTTTGTGTGGAGGAACAAACATGCGATCGAGCCGTTTATCGAGTTTCAGGGCGGCATGGTGTTCTTCGATCAAAAGGCATTTTCCAACGTCGCTTCCTATGAGGACTTTACCGCTCATGAGTTTGTAGGGATGCAATTCAGGATGACGCATCGGTGGGGATTGCGGATTGCGGCAGGGGACTTGCATATTTCGAATGCTTTTGTAGTCCCGAGCGATCCCGGTTTGGACTCGATGGTCATTCAGTTTGGCGTGACGCGGGATATTGGCAAGCGGAGCTGGTTCCTGTGATGAGGCGTAATATCCGCCGGTAGGCGCGTCCAGATTTTAAGGGGGCCATTTCATGCGCGGATGTCGCATTCTCCATTAGCAGTGTTTTTGCGCAGATGGATTGGACAATGGCGGATAGACGGGCTAAAGTCTTGGAATTCGGCAATGAAGGCGTGTAGAAAGAGCATGCGCTTTGCTGCATGTTCGTTTCTTCCTCTCACACAATCCGTTACTGACCGAATGAGATGTGCCAATTTCTCAAGGAGTCAAAGATATGAAGAATCGTTTTGCGAACAGCTTTTTTGTGGCATTACTGGCTTTGGTTGTGATGAGCGTGGCGTCTGTGGCGCAAGCGCAGCAGCAGAGTCAACAGGGACCGTCCAAGTATGTTTATCTGACTGCGGTGAGCCTGAAGCCAGGATCGATGGCGCAGTACCGCAAGTTGGAAGAGGCGCGGATTGCCGATTTGAGAGCGGCGAAGGCTCCGGACCATTTTTGGATGATGGAGCAGATTACGGGCAGCGGGATGCTGATCTCCATTCACGGTTTCGATTCATTTGCGGAGATGCAGAACGATCACCATGAAGTGTGGTCGAATGCGGAGCTTGCGTCGCAACTTACGGCTAACGATACGGCCAGGGGGCTGTTGGTTCGCGAGTCGCACGACAGCATTTACATGTTTCGGAAGGACCTGAGCCTGCATGCGGACCAGTCGCTTGAGGATATGCGGTTTATGCGGATGTGGGTGGTTCGCGTAAAGCCGGGGCACCAGGCGGATTTTGAGAATATTGCCAAGGCAGAAGCGAAGGCGCTGGGCGCGAGTGCGGAAGTGCACTGGGCTGTATTTGAGAAGATGTACGGCGAGGGCAGCGGGGTGACGTTCCTGGTGGCTACGCCGATGAAGTCCTTGGGCGATCTCGACACGAGGATGGCGAATCAACAGAAGATGCGCGGCATGGTTGGCGAAGGACTGGCTCAATTAGTGATGTCGATGGAGGGTAAGGCTATCGCGAAGTCTGAGTCCGACCTGTTCGTGTTTGCTCCGAAGCTGAGCTATGTGCCGGATTCGTGGCTGACTGCCTCGCCTGATTTCTGGGGTAAAAAGTAGCGACTAACACGATGGACAAGGCCCATCTTTCTGCACGAGAAGCGCGAGAGGGTGGGCTTTTTCTTTTGCGCGGATGGAAGATCAGTGAGCTGCCCCCCTCCGATTAGTCCACGGGGCATGAGAGTTCTCCGATAATGGGGTCCAGCAGTTGTGGGCCGACGAGGAGAACGGATGAAGAAGAGCCGGTACACAGAAGAGCAGATCGTGGGGATTCTGAAGGA
>JAKATU010000031.1 GCA_021818585.1 Acidobacteriota bacterium
GTCTGCTCGCCCTGCCCCTCCATGCAGTCCGCAATCACCGCTTGTCCCATCATCTCCAGCGGGAGCGCGACGCCCTGTTCACCTTCCTCTACTGCCCAGGCTTGGAGGCCACCAACTGGCGCGCCGAGCAGGCCATCCGCCCCATGGTGGTGGCGCGCAAGGTGTGGGGCGGCAACCGCACGGCGGCGGGCGCGCGCACGCAGGGCGTCCTGCTCAGCGTCCTCCAAACCTGCCGCCAGCAGCAGCGCCCCGCCCTGCCTCTGCTCATCCATCTGCTTTGCTCCCCAAAACCGACAACCTTGAACCTTATTCCACCGCGTTCACGCTAAACAAATACCTTCGCGTTTCAAGGACCACAGAGCGCTTAAAGAGCAAAACACCAGCGAGTACAACGACGCCCGTACGCGCTGGTAAGACTCATATTGGTTTTGCCCGACACTCGAATGTACCGATGATTACTGTGAGCGGTATGTGAACCACAGCCTCTATGAAGCCGGGTCTTTATCGCCTTGCAGGTTTGCGAGCCTTACTTTCTGACTGAATTTCCAACGGTCGGGCAGCCAGGCGGAGCGGTCAGGATCAGTGGCCGAGGGAAGGTTGGTGAGTAGTTGTGTGAGATAGAACTGCGGGTCGATGCCATGCCAGCGACAGGTCGAAGTTAAGCTGGCCAGGATGGCTGCTGTTCGACCGCCGCACACATTGCCGACGAAGAGGCTGTTCTTCCTTTTATGGAAATCTTGCCATAATGCAGAGCATTTTTAAACACGACGACCTAAGTAATGCAGCATAATCTCCGCAAGACAGAATTCGGTCGCCGCCAACGATTGAAGCACGAGTTGACCGCTTCGACTACCTGTTAGAGCTTCGGGAAATAGCGGTTGTGAGTGGCCAGGCGGCGGGTGAGTTTCCACACCCGCTCGATGGAGGCGAGTTGCGGGCTGTAAGGCGGCAAAAACAGCAGTCGCAGTTCTTTTGCATGCTGGCGCAGGAAGGGAGCCAGAAGCACGGCGTGATGGTAGCGGGCATTGTCGAGCACGACGATCATGCGACGTCGGGGCGTGGGATGACGCAGCAACTGGCTGAGAAGCTTCTGGAACGTCTGGGCATTGAAAAACCTTGCACATGCGATGAACGAACTTGCCGGTGCGCAGATTGACAGCTCCGAAGCCGGCAATAGACTTGCGCGTCGGCGCGTGCAGGAGGATCGGATCTTTGTCCTCAGGCGGTACCCACATGCGACATCGCGAACCATGCTGCTGGAAGTGACATCCGTCGAGACTCCACAGTTCAACGCCGGCCCGTCGAGCCAGGCGGCGCAGTTTTTTTGCCGCCGCGATCTTCAGCGGATCGGCTTGTGCCACTTGCGGGCGGGGCTTACGCAAGCGAAAGCCCATGCGCCGGAATATCCTCTGACATTGCCGCACGCCCAGTGCGACCTTGTAGTGTTGCCGCAAGTGCTCGCACAGCATCGGCCCATCCAAGAGGTTGGCCGCCCAGCCAAAGTCGCGAGGGCTCTTGCGCAGATCGCCCTGTAACTTGCACCATTGCGCGGCATCGAGCAGGCGCGGGCGGCCCGGCCGTTCTCCCTCGCGCAACGCATCCAGCCCGCCTTTCTCGAAGCGCTGCACCCATCGTTGCACGGTCGTTCCATTCTCGCCAAACAACTCAGCCACCTGTCGGCAGGATTGGCCGGTGGTGATCAGCAATATGCCGTGCAGTCGATGGTCGTAACGGGACTCCTCGCTACGCCCGATCTCTTGCTGGATAGCAATCCGCATCACCTCAGCGTCCTCAATCTGCAACTTCCGCATCGCCTGCCTCCTATAGAAAAGGTTGACGACATGGTATAACGATAATGCATTACTTATGTCGCTGTGTTTATTGGTACACGCCGGATTATTGGAGCGGCGGAAAAGTGGACGCGTATTTCCCCGCGGAATGGACGTGTTGTACAGTGCGGCGACGGGACCGAAGAAAGCTCGCATTAGAGACATCAGCCCAACCGGCATCTACATCGTCACCAATGACCGGTGGCCTCTGGGCACGGATCTAGCGTTAACCATCGAGAGAAAGGGCTTTCTGGATCGGCACCCGCGGCGCCATGTGCAGTTGTGGGCTCGTTCTGTTCGACTCCGCGAAGATGGAGTGGGGCTAACCTTCTCACGAGATGATACGGATTCCGATCGCTGGCTGAAGACCATGGACATGGCGGCAACTTTGGTCCGGCAGGATGACCTGATTCAATTGTTGGATCGTACTTCATACTGCCCCCATATTCATGAAATAGCTGCAAACAGGATGGGTTGATTATCTACGACTTTGATTCGCAAGCCTTTGCGTCGTCCGCTGGTGACAAGCATGGCTTCAAGCTCGCCGCGCTTTACGCGCTGCATCACCGTCTGGCGCGAAACGCCCAGTTTCATGGTTGTTTCCAGCATGGGCAAATACTCTGGCGGGGCCTGCGGCGCGATGCGCGCCCGCAGCTCATCGGTGATGCAGATCTGCCACGGCGCGCCGGGAGTGACCTGTTCTCCGGCGATGAAGCCTTCCGCCAGCCAGCGATGGATGGTGGAGGTGTTCATGCCCAGGATCTGCGCGGCCTTGCGGATGCAAACGACTTCGCCCTGCGGCGGCTCAACAGGCGGCTGAAAACGCGGGATGCCGCGATAGCGGCGCAATGCGCAAACATGAACTGCGGTGAACCGCTCTCCACTCGCCGTCTTGCGCCCTTGGCGATTCAGGATGCCGGCGATGACATCGTCAGGATAGAGCGCCGCCAGACGAGGCGGCAACGAGAGGGTATCTTCATTGGTGCGGCGACCGCGCGGCTGTGAGCGTGGCAGGGGAAGATCGATCTCGGTCAGCTCACCTCCCCGCCAGCGCAGAGTAAGATGAGCCCGGTGTTCGGAGCGATAAACCGCGACGATCACTTCTTCCAGTAGCGTCCGCAAGAGTTCTTTACGATCGCGATCCGTGGTGGTGGGCGCCATCCATACTTTTCGCAGGTCGGAGCCCAGAGCACGGAGCCTTCTCTTTTCTTCCAGACTGAGTGTGCGCGGACGTTGCTGTTGCCGACGCTCCAGTTCCGCCTCAGCCGCGGCCAGATCGCGCAGCCGCTTCTCCCACTCGGTCTCCAGTCCGCGCGCTACCAGTCGGTTCTCCGGCTCCACCGCCCGATACTGGCGCTCGGCGCGTTCCGCCTCGTAGCGAGCACGTTCCACGGCAAGCCGCCACTGGCTGAGCGCGGCGTCGTGGTCAGCCTCCAGTTGCCGCATCGCCTGTTCGGTAGCCTCCACCGCAGCCGGTGTCAACGCCTTCAGAAAGGCCTCCGTCACCGCCTGATCGATCTGGATGCCGCCGACGTTGAGGCAGTAAACGCCTCGTCCCTGAACGATGTCTTTGCCTGAGCAGTGATAGCCAGGCGCAGCGTTTCGGCCGCGATAATGAGTGTGCAGACGCCGGCCACACTTGCCGCAGATGGCCAGGCCCTGCAGCAGTGCGGCGCCTTCTCTCACTGCGCCCCCTGCAGATCG
>JAKATU010000028.1 GCA_021818585.1 Acidobacteriota bacterium
AGCTTCAGAGCTTTAGGCATGGGCATTAGGAGCGGGGTGTCATCGGCACCCGCTGGCATCAGTGTACAGCTTTCAACCGCCCGCGAGGAATCCTCCCCCTGATCCGTAGAATAAGATTGCGCAAAAGTTGGTGGCATCTGCTGGAATGCGCGTGGAGTGGATGGATGCGGGTTGAATGAGGAGTGTCTATGGTCTATTTCCCTGCACCTTGTCAGGTGCGAGGAACGGTTACGATGTGGACATGAATCCGCCCTGGAAGCCTTCGCCGACTGAGTCTCCGCTGCTGTTTGAGATTGATGATGAGCCGCTGCAGGAAACATTGACCGCCTGGGGCGGCGCGCCGCTGGTGGTGCAGGCGTTCCGCTCCCTGGGCGTGCCGACCAGCGTGCGGCAGCATGTGCAGATCAAGCAGCGGGAGCGCGGCTACGACGAGGCCACGATGGTGGAAAGTTTCGTGGTGCTGAACGCGGTGGGCGGCGAGTGCCTGGACGACTTCCAGCATTTTCGCGACGATGCCGAGCGCGATCTGGAAGGCAAGCAGGCCGGTCTCGCGCATGGAGCGCTTATCTAATTGAATTGACGTTGACCGCGTTGCGCCCGCTCTCCTGGTCGTTCATGGCATAGTGCTTCAAGTCGCCGATCACATCCTGCGACTGAACTCCTTGGCCAGGTTGCCCACCATGGTGCCGGCCAGAAACGGGTCTTCGTCCTGGTATTCGAGGATGCGGCCATCGCGAGGCTCCCGTACGAGGTTCACTCCACCGCTCAATGACATGCTGTAGCCCTGTTCGCGCAGCTCGCGGCCGATGAGCGCGCCATACTCGAATGCGGCCTTTGGATCCCAGGTAGACGCCTCTGTAAGATCGCTGGGCAGCGCCGACGAATACCTTGCCCATCGCCGCGCGTCACGCCATAAGCCGAATCTACCATCTGAATCGAGGGAATCCCGAGGCGGGGAATGGTCGCGGTGTAGCCGGCGCCGCCATTGGAATCCGTCGGCCCCTTGGAGAAGAGCGGCATGTCCTGCCCGTGCAGCAGTGAGATCTTCTCATCGAGCGTCATCTCTTTGATCACCGGATCGGCGTGTTGATCGGGCGACAGGCTCGCGTCTGACCACGGGAAGTGCTTGGCCTGTGGCGCCTCTGGCATCTGCGCCATGGCGGTCGGCAGTGCAATCAGCACTATGAAAACATCGACAAGCTGCAGTTTTTCCTATCATCAGTTTCTCCGAACTCTTTCTTAAATCCTTCAAAGTCTTACAAGCCTTCCGGCGGCGGTGTTCCCATCTCCCTGGGCGGCTGCCACGTCATTACGTCATTACGTCATTACGTTTGCGGTGCCGCGTCGATTCTGCATCTCACTGGCCATGAACTCTACGAATGGGCCGATGTGGTTGAAGAACAACTTATACCCGCTCCTTAAAACTTCGGTTCAGTAATCATGCCGGTTTGGGCTCTGTGTCGGAGTCACCGCCTCTTTACATACAGGCCGCGTTGTGCGCGGTGGGGATGGTGAGAAATGTGACGCTGGCGGGTGCGAGCTGCACCGTTCCTGCTTTGACCGGCTGACCCGCAATGGGCGGAAGTGAGCCATCCACACCTGCTTCTAATTCCGTTCCATTCAGCGAGACCGTGGTGCTGGTGAGGTCTGGCGCGGTGAGCGTGTAGCGGTCGGCGGGGTGCCGGAGGGCGAGGGACTGTTCGTTCTTCGCGTCGGTGTTGAGCGCGAGGAGCGTGACGCCGCCCCGCTTCCCTTTCATGCATTGGGCGTAAATGCGCAGCGGCCGGTCTTTCGGCGTTCCAGAATCGAGCACGACCGTGCCCATCGTCCTGTTCCACAGCAGAGCGGCCCAGTAGTCAGGACGCGGGTCGAGGGTCTGCTCATCGAGCAATCCGTAGTCGCTGGCGTCGAGCGTGTTGTGCATCAGCGCCTGCACGCCACGCTGCGCGAGCGAGCCCATCTGATCGAGAAAGCGGACGGTGTCCACAAACTGTGCCGCGAGCGGGTCACCGCCGCAGGCCGCTTCCGCAGTTTCGGTGAGCCACATCGGTTTGCCGGGGAGGTACTTGTCGCGCAGCGCCGCGTAGAAGGCTTCCACTTTGTCGGTGCGGTCGAGCCAGTCCGGCAGCAGCGCCTGCTCGGGAGTGATCGCCGAACGGCCGCCAAGGCAGCGGCGCGAAACGGATCCATAGAAGTGATAGGAGAAGACATCGAAGACGGGCCCTGTGGCCTGCATCATGTCGGCGGTGCTGATCAGCTTGATCATCATGCCCGGAGGTCCCAGGGGCATGCCTTCGCCGACACTGCCCGGACCGAGGTAAAGAGTGTTCGGCGACTCTTTGCGGAGGAAGGTGCCGAAGGCTTTCGCGTCGCGGGCGAAATCGGCGGCGTCATAGCCGGCAGGAGCACCGCCGATGGCGGCGAAGGTGGGCTCGTTCATGAATTCGGTAGCGGCGATGTGGCCACCGATCTTTTGTGTGTAGTCGAAGAATTTCTTTGCCTGCGCGGGGGTCCAGACGCCGTCGGCATTGCGCGTGCCGGCGCTGACGGTGACCGAGGTGACGATCTGGGCGCCGATGGCGTGCGAAAAGTCGACCACGCCTTTCCATTCCGCCCGGGTCAGGACGCTGCCGAAACCTGTGGGGGCCTTCTGCAGAGCGAGCTGGTTGTCATCCTGGAAGTACGTGCTGTTGCGCCAGGTTCCGCTGACGCGGAGGTAGACGGGCCCGAGGTTTTTCGCGAGCCGGCGCAGGCGCGGATTATCGAGGTGGATGGGAGGCCGGTACTCGTAGAGATTCGCCATGGCCGCCCGCATGGCGACGGCATCGTGCGGCGGGGTCGCCGGCGCCTGGCTCTGATCACGGTATGGCTTCCAGAAGCGGCCGCCGGTCACTTCGACCATCTCGATGTTGTACGAGAGGTAGCGGGGATCGACCGTACCGAGTTTCGTCATGATCGAGGGATCGACCGTAACGGCGGACGTGGCCTGGGCACCGAGGAAGCCGGCGGGCATGGCCAGCAGAGTTAGGAAGAGCATGTGGCCGAGTTGGGAGCCCTTTCCACGATTCATCGAGTTCCTCCAACGTATGGATTGTTAATTCGTTCCAAAACAGACCTGCGCACAGAAGTTTGTTTGACCTTGCCCTCAGAATGCGTACTCCGTAACGGGCCGGTTCTTGGGGATATTAATTCATCCCCGTCGTAGTCGTGGCGATGGTCATTTCCACAGCCTGCCTCGATCCACCTCGAACACTCAGGTGGCGATCTTCATCGTAATCGTAGATTCTTGGATCGGAATTCGTAGACAAAAATACTTTAACAAACGCGAAGTAACATCAGGCGGCTTGTAACAGGTCCACGATGTTCTCAATGGCCTTGTCGGCCTTGTGGTAGGCGGCTTCCAGTTGACTGTTCGGTCGGCTGGCCGGGTCG